>JANQFX010000010.1 GCA_028277725.1 Thiohalocapsa sp. | reverse complement strand
ACCGGTGTCGAGCCTCGCTCGATCGCGACGTGCAGAAACCCGCGAAAACCCGACTTGACAGCCTGGCTCTCGGTTCTATTATTAGCAGCCGCTAAGCCTGAGTGCTAACACGCCGACCGGCAACCTGCCAAGCGGCGCAGAGCGCTCAATCGTCCCGTACCCGACACCACATTGAGCTGAGGGAAAACCACAGATGAACATCCGTCCTTTGCATGACCGCGTCGTCGTCCGCCGCATGGAGGAGGAGCGCACCTCCGCAGGCGGCATCGTCATTCCGGACTCCGCCACCGAGAAGCCCATCCAGGGCGAGGTCATCGCCGTGGGCAACGGCAAGATCACGGACAACGGCGACCACCGTTCGCTGGACGTGAAGGTCGGCGATCGTGTGCTGTTCGGCAAGTACTCGGGCACCGAGGTGAAGCTGGACGGCGAAGAACTCCTCGTCATGCGCGAGGACGACATCATGGGCGTCGTCGAATCCTGAAGCTGCGTCGGATCAACTGGGTCCTCCGGGCCTGAGCCCGCCGCGCTGAGCTAGCCGCCCTGAGTGAACCGCCCTGAGTGAACCGCCCTGAGCGAGCCGCAGAGCGACACCGCATTTCCTGAATCGAATATCGAGGTCACCACACCATGAGTGCAAAAGAAGTCAAGTTCTCCTCCGACGCCCGTAACCGCATGATGGATGGCGTCAACGTCCTGGCCAATGCGGTCAAGGTCACCCTGGGTCCCAAGGGCCGCAACGTCGTCCTGGAGAAGTCCTTCGGCGCGCCGACCGTCACCAAGGACGGCGTCTCCGTTGCCAAGGAAATCGAGCTGTCCGACAAGTTCGAGAACATGGGCGCGCAGATGGTCAAGGAAGTCGCTTCCCAGACCTCCGACGTCGCCGGTGACGGCACCACCACGGCCACCGTGCTGGCCCAGGCCATGGTCCGCGAGGGTCTGAAGGCGGTCGCCGCCGGCATGAACCCGATGGATCTCAAGCGCGGCATGGACAAGGCCGTCGAGGTCGCCGTGTCCGAGCTGGCCGACCTGTCCAAGCCCTGCTCCGACAACAAGGAGATCGCCCAGGTCGGCACCATCTCCGCGAACAGCGACGACTCCATCGGCGAGATCATCGCCGACGCCATGGAGAAGGTCGGCAAGGAAGGGGTCATCACCGTCGAAGAGGGCAAGAGCCTGCAGAACGAGCTGGACGTCGTCGAGGGCATGCAGTTCGACCGCGGCTATCTGTCGCCGTACTTCGTCAACAACCAGCAGAGCCAGACCGCCGAGCTGGAAGACCCCTTCATCCTGCTGCACGACAAGAAGATCTCCAACATCCGTGATCTGCTGCCCGTGCTCGAGGCCGTCGCCAAGGCCGGCCGTCCGCTGATGATCGTCGCCGAGGACATCGAGGGCGAGGCCCTGGCCACCCTGGTGGTCAACAGCATCCGCGGCATCATCAAGGTCTGCGCCGTCAAGGCCCCCGGCTTCGGCGACCGCCGCAAGGCCATGCTGCAGGACATCGCCATCCTCACCGGCGGCACCGTCATCAGCGAGGAAGTCGGCCTGAACCTCGAGAAGGCCACCCTCAACGAGCTGGGCTCCGCCAAGAAGGTGCAGATCAGCAAGGAAGAGACCACCATCATCGACGGCGCTGGTCAGGACGAGGAGATCAAGGGTCGTTGCGAGCAGATCCGTGCCCAGATCGAGGAGACCACCTCCGACTACGACCGTGAGAAGCTCCAGGAGCGCCTGGCCAAACTCGCCGGCGGTGTCGCCGTGATCAAGGTCGGTGCCGCGACCGAGGTCGAGATGAAGGAGAAGAAGGCCCGCGTCGAAGACGCCCTGCACGCCACGCGTGCCGCGGTGGAAGAGGGCATCGTCCCCGGCGGTGGTGTCGCCCTGGTGCGCGCCCTGACCAAGATCAAAGGCAACGTCTCCGGTATCAACCACGACCAGGACGTCGGCGTCAGCATTGCGCTGCGCGCCATGGAAGAGCCACTGCGCCAGATCGTCAGCAACGCTGGCGCCGAGGCCAGCGTCGTGCTGCACCAGGTTGCCGACGGCGAGGGCAACTACGGCTACAACGCCAGCAACGGCGAGTACGGCGACATGGTCGAGATGGGCATCCTCGACCCGACCAAGGTCACCCGCACCGCGCTGCAGAACGCCGCCTCCGTGGCTGGTCTGATGATCACCACCGAGGCCATGGTCGCGGAGGAGCCGAAGGAAGAAGCGCCGATGCCGGCCGGCGGCGGCATGGGCGACATGGGCGGCATGGGCATGATGTAAGCCCTGGAATCCGACCGGCGCCGCCTCGGCGCCGGGTCAGCCCGGCAAGGATGCCGACCCCCAAAAGCCCCGCCTCGGCGGGGCTTTTTTGTGGAGAAGCCAAGCTGCTTCACTGGAGCGTCGGGCTGTTGTGTCATTGTCGCTGGCACAACCTTCCTCCAGCCAAGATGGCAATCGTCCTGGCCGCAGAACAAACCAGAACATGAGCATAGCCTTGAGCGAATGCTCGTCGAGGCACCTGGCCCTGCGGACGGGACATGGTCACGTCTAAGCGCCTTGCCTTGCTGTACGGCCATATCGACGAAGGCAGCCTGTTCGAAGCCTTGACAGGGCTGGATCGAGTCGCGCTTTGGAAAGGGGCCGCCGCCGTGTTGTCAGCCAACATCGGCAATCTGAGCTTTGCTTCGGCATGCCGCTCCGGACTCATGCGCGTCTCGGATCGCGCCGAGGAGTCCGAAGCAGTGCTGATCTCTGAGTCCGATGTAACTTGTAAGCTGGGGTATCAGCCTGCCGATCTGCGCCTGGTGGAACGGTTTATCGATTGCATCAATCCTCAGCGAAGCCAGCACTCGCATCGGCTGTCGAAGTGGATAACGTCGTCCGCACGCCGTGATCCGAGATCGACGCTGCAGTTGCTGGAGAAGCTGGCCGCCAAGCTGGAAGAGTTCGACCGTCATCGAATTTGGATGGACGACGAAGCGATAGCCGCAGCCATGTTGGAAATCCTCCGCGAAGCAGACGAAAGCAACGACGCGGATCTGATTCATCGGGCTATCGCACTGCAAGATCGTTTCCTGGCGCTGGGCTTGAGGAGCGCCGAAAAGATGCTTGAGCGTGCCGTAAGCTCTTGAAAGCGAAACTCTTCGGCGCGCTACGGGGCGCGGCCCAGGTTCGCTGACACGAGCTCAACGCCGTAGTCCTCAAAGCGCGCATCCACCGTCGCGATGCGTAGGCGCTCGCAGGCGGCTTGCGCGATGAGCATCCGATCGAAAGGGTCGCGATGATGCGGGGGGAGGACGGCGGCGTTCTCGGCGTGCATCGGGGTGATACTCAACAAGGTGAATCCTTCTTCCTCGATCACGCCCACAAGTTGCAGACTACCGCTCACGCCCCGTCCTCGAACAGGTCAGCGATTGCGTCGTCCGCGGCGTCGAACTGGTCGCCGATCCTGATCCTGCCGCGCAGGCGGCCAGGTCGGCGTGGTGCACCGGTCTGGGCTAATGTTGGAGCCTGGCAAGGCACGAGTTGCACGATGCCGGCTTCTCCGTTCGAGATGAACACGTCTTCACCGGCTTGAGCGGCGTCCATGAGGGCCTTGAGACGGGTCTCTGCATCCTGGACTGTGATCGCCTGCATGGGTCTGTTCTCCGAAGTTCGCTGACTCAGAATCTTCCAGCACACGAGCCGCTTCTGTGCGTTTGGGATGGCCTGTGCGGCGCGCCAGTTGCCGAGGTTGGGGGCGAGCGACGGGTGGTTGAGCGTTAGTCTGACGTCAGGGTGTCGTCCTCTGCAAGCATCAGAGTATGCTTGCAATGTGTACGGTGCGCCGGTGACGGCACCAGCGCCGCCACCGTGCTGGCCCAGGCCATGGTCCGCGAGGGTCTGAAGGCGGTTGCCGCGGGCATGAACCCGATGGATCTCAAGCGCGGCCCTGAACGCAAACAGGGACAAGGCCGTCGAGGTCGGCGTGTCCGAGCCGGACGGCGGTCCTCGCTCGGTCGCGACGTCCGTCGGCAGCCGTCGTGGCTCACCCGGGTGCTGGTTTGTGTGCGTCGGTGTGTCGGTCCACCAGCGCGGCGACGATGAGGTCACCCCAGACGTTGAGCGCGGTGATGGGGTAGTCGAAGAAGCGGTCGACGACGAGGTACAGCGCTAGATAGGTCTCCGGCAGTCCGAGCAGGTCCAACATGAAGGCCATCATGGCGATACCGCCGCCGGGGATGCCGGCCGTGCCGGCGCTGGAGGCCATGGTCAACAGCACGATGAACAGCGCCTGCGCGGCCGTGACCTCAATGCCGGCGAGTTGCGCCATGAAGATCAGCAGAATGGACTGATACAGCGCCGAACCGTCCATGTTCAGGGTCGCGCCGAGGGGCAGCGTGAAGCTGGTGGTGGCCGGGTCGACGCCGGCGTTCGCCTCCAGCACCCGCTTGGATACGGGATAGGTGGCGGAGCTGGAGGCGGTGGCCAGCGCCGTCGTAGGCGCCGCGCGCACCTGGTACAGAAAGCGCAGCGGCGAGCGGCCGGTGCCCAGACGCAACAGCAGTGGCAGGAACAGCATCGCGTGGAGGCCGGCGGCGGCCAGCACGGCCCAGACGAAGGGCCGCAGCGCGAACACCGCCTGCCAGTCCATGCCGGCGAGGCTACCGTAGACCAGCGCGGCGATGCCGATGGGCGCCGCCAGCAGGATCAGCGAGAGCATGCGCATCAGCAGCGCGTTGACGGCGTCCGCGCCGTCGCGGAGCAGGCCGCGCTGCGCGCTCGGCAGCCCCCGCGACGCCAAGGCCGCAAAGATCGCCAGCACGACGATGTGCAGGATATTGCCGTCGGCGAGGGACGCGAACAGATTGCTCGGCACGAAGTTGCCGATCAATCGATCGACGCTGAAGCCCGCGGCCTCCGCGTTGACCTGCTCCAGCGCCATCACCCCGGGCGCGATGCCGCGTGAGAACAGCCAGCCCATGGCGGTGCCGACCACCGCCGCGAAGGCGGACGTGGCCAGGTAGAAGGCGAGGGTGCGAGTGCCCAACCGCTTCAGGTCCGCGCCCGTCGCGAGCGCCGCGAACACCGAGAACAGCACCAGCGGCAGAATCAGCACCTTGAGCAGCGACAGGAAGATATCCCCCGCCCAGGCGACATAGGGCGCACCGCCCGGCAGCAGCAGCGCGAGCACCACGCCGGCGAGCAGTCCGACCGGGGTGGAGTAGAGCATGCGGCTGAGCTGGTTCGACATCAGTCCAGGAAGGGATTCGCCGCCGCGCGCCGCAGGGGGCGGATGCCGATGCTGGCCATGAGCCGGTCCACCATCTCGATCTGGGTGCGGCGTGCGCCCAGCTCGGCCTCGATGTTGTAGTAGTCGCCGAGCCGGTGGCGCGCCACGAAGTCGGACATCGAACAGTCGAAGCTGCGGTCCGTGACCTCCTTGTGCATCACGTTGAGTCCGGCGCGGTTGAGCGCCGCAATGCGCCGGCGCGTGTTCGCGTCCGTGCCTGGCGGGTGGCGGTCGGCCATGAACACCAGGTTGTCCTCGTCGCGCAGGGCGGGGCTGCCGACGGCGGCGCCGGGCCAGCTCGTGATCGATCGGCCGGCGAGGGCCATGGACAGGTTGCCGCTGCCGCCGTTGCCGGCGTGGCCGTTGCGGTTGTTGTGCAGCGCCAGATAGGGGCCCGATCGGCCGCGGTAGTGGCCGAGAATGGCCGCCGTATAGCGCGGCGCCGCCCGGCGCTGGCCGCTGCACAGGCGTGATTCCGAGCGGCTCCGGCTGAAATTGCGGTTCGGGTCCTGACCGTAACGGGTGCGGTTGCCGCTGCTGTCCACGGCGAGCAGCCCGCCGCCGTAGGTCAGCACGGCGTGCACGCCGGCATCGAAGGCAGCGTTCTCATTGTCGTGCGGCACCACCCAGAAGGGTCCCTTCGGCGCCTTCGTGTGCTCCAACACATGGAACACCCATTGGAAGGGCCCCTCGCTGACGGTCTGTCGCCGATAACAGATGGGTGCGCCGCGCAGCGCGCCCAGGTTGCGGCGAATGTCCGCGGAACGGGCCTCGACGGGGTCCATGCAGGCGCTGATGCCCGTTTGCCCCGCGTCCTGCCGGCCGCTGGAGCAGCCGACGAGGGCGATCATGGCCGCGAGCGCGATCGAGCCGAGCAGACTGGCCTGATCAAGCGGACCGACTCGGCACGGGCCACCAGTCACGAAGCGCTCCAGCCAAGCCGCGCGGCGTTGCGCGCCACCTCGTCCTGATCGCTGAAATAGGTCTTCTCCCCGTTTCGGTCGATGCTGCGCTCGTGGCCCTTGCCGGCGATCAGCGCGACCTGCACCTGGTCCGCGGGCGCCGCCGCGAGCCGGTCGAAGAGGGCGGCGATGGCGTCCGCGCGGTCGACGATGATGCTGGGTTCGTCGGCGCAGCCGGCCATGCCGGCGCGGGTGTCCGCGATGATGGCGTCCGGATCCTCGAACCGGGGGTTGTCGGAGGTGAGGATGACGTGGTCGGCGTGGGCGCAGACGGCGGCGCCCATGAGCGGGCGTTTGCAGCGGTCGCGGTTGCCGCCGCAGCCGAACAGCGCGGTCAGGTGCGCCCCTGGAAAGGCGTCACGGATGGCATGGAGCACGTTCTCCAGCGCATCCGGGGTGTGCGCGAAGTCCACGACGACCGTCCGGTTGCCGTACACAAAGGTCTCGAAGCGGCCGTCCACGGCCGTCAGCGCGCGCCAGGGCCGCGTCGGCAGATCGGGGCGGATGGCCAGCGCCAGGGCCAGCGCCAGCGCGTAGTTGGCCCGATTGTAGGCGAGGCTCAGGAAGGGGCGCTCGGCGAGGGCGTCGGGCCTCAGCTCGGCGGCGGGCGGTGGGACCAGCGGGGCATCTGGATGCAGCCGTCGCAGCCGCGCCTCGACGTCCGCGGAGCTAACCAGCAGCGGCGTGGCCTCGGCCAGCTGTTCCAGGATGCGGGCCTTAGCGGCGAAATAGGCCTCTTCGGTGGCGTGGTAGTCCAGGTGATCCACCGAGAAGTTGGTCCAACCGGCGGCGTCGAATCGCAGCCCCGCCAGGCGCCCCTGGTCCAGCGCGTGGCTGGACGCCTCCGTGAGCAGCACGTCGGCACGGTCCTGGTACTCCGCGAGTAGCCGGCGCAGTTCGACCAGCGGCGGCGAGGTGAAACCGGTCACGCCCTGATCGACGCCGTCGAGCGACAGGCCCAGGGTGCCGACGCTCAGCACCCGCTCGCCGGCGGCGACGAGCATGGACTCCAGGTATTTGATCGTGGTTGTTTTGCCGTTGGTGCCGGTGACCGCGGCGATGCGCCAGTGCCCCATCGGCAGCGGATGGAAGGCATCGCAGAGGCGCGCGACCGCGCGCCCGTAGTCGCCCGGCCGCGTGACGAAGATCGCCTTCTCCGTCAGCGCGTCGAAGCAGTCCATGCGCCGATTGATGACCAGCGCCGCGAAGGGACGCTCCGCAAGATAGCGCCGATAGCGCTCGGCGTCGTCGCGGCCGTCGTCCAGGCACTGGAAGCAGAGGATGGAGCCCGGTGTGCAGGCGTCGGCCCGCCACTGGATGTCGGTCAGGCGGCGCGGGTCGAAAGCGCCAGGCACATGGCGCTCGGCGAAGCGGATCTCCCGCAGCAGGTCGGCGACGGGGGTGGCTTGGGAGGCGGCGGTCGGGACGGCGGCGGACACGGTGGGATGGCGGGACTCGCGATGCTCAGAGGTGCGGCGGCATGGCCGGCATTCTATCCCGACCCAACTCGCCGCGGAGCGCGCGGCTTCAGCCCGCCACCAACGGCTGCTGCGCCAGCAGCAGGATCAGCAGGGCGGCGGCGATGCCGACCCACAGGGCGCCGGCGACGGGCCACTGGCGCAGACCGCGCTCGCTGTCTCCTCCGGCGCTGCCGAACAGGCGCATGAATAGGGCGGTCGCGGTCGCGTCCAGATGCCGCCAGAGGAGGCCGAGATCATCGAGCAGGTGTCGGCCCATCTGCTGCAGCGCCGCCAACAGCGGCCCGATGAGGGCAAGCAGGTCGCCCGGCGGCACCAGCCCGATCAGCGGCGCCAGCACGTGCGGGCGCTGGGCGGCGAAGAGTGCCACCACGGCAGCGATGCCGACGCCGACGCCCACGGTGTCGGCGTTGCTGAGCCAGCTCTCCGGCTCGCCCACCGCAAACGGGAACAGGGCGACGAGGGCGATCAGCACCGACCAGGCGGCCACCGGCCAGACCCAGGCCGGTTCGTCGTGGGGTTCGGTGCGGCTGATCACCCAGATGAAGCGCGCCATGAGCAGGGTCGTGGCCACGGAGGCGATGGCGACCGCGGTGCTGATCCAGGCCCAGCGCGCGCCCTCCACGGCGGGCTTGAGGGCGTACTTGGCGGCGGCACCGCTGGTGAGCGGTGCGCCTGCCAGGGCCAGCGCCAGGAAGACCAGGGCGGCGAGGATCAGCGCCTGGGTGATGGACCCGCGGGCCGCGGCATGCTTGCGCATGCCGACGCCGAGGAACAGCCCGCCCTTGGCGAGCCCGTGCTGGGCCGCGTAGACCACGACGCCGGCGACGCCGAGCGGGGCCAGGTCCGGCTGGGCCAGGGCCAGCCCGAGCACCAGCATCAAGAGGCCCATCTTGGCGATGCTCGAGTAGGCCAGGATGGTCTTCGGGTCGCGCTGGACCAGACCGACGGGCACGGCCAGGGCCATGGTGGCGAGCCCGATCAGGGTCAGCGCCTCGCCCCAGTCCGTGAGTGCCACGGCCCCGACGGGCAGGAACCTGATCCAGCCGAGCAGCGCGACCTTTATCATGGTGCCGCTGAGCACCGCACTGGCTGCCACTGGAGCCGCGGGGTGGGCCAGCGGCAGCCAGAGGTGCAGCGGGACCATACCGGCCTTGACGCCGAGCCCGGCCAGGAGCAGGCCGATGGTCAAGGGCGACAGATCGGTGAGGTCCACCGGCGACGGGCGCGTCGTGCCCGTGTCCGAGGTTAGGAGCACCAGTCCGGCGAACAGCGCCACCTCGCCGAGCAGCGCCATCACCAGATACACCTTGCCCGCCCGCAGCGCCGGCACGGTGCCGTCGTGGATCACCAGGCCGTAGGAGGCGATGCCCATCATCGCGAAGCCGACGTAGAAGCTGAACAGGTCCTGGCCGACGATGAGCCAGAGGTTGCCGGCCATGGCGCTCAGGAACAGGGCATCGAAGCGGCCGCGGTTGGCGCTGCTGCCGCGCTCGCCGAAGGCCGCGTAGGCGCCGGCGGCCAGCCACACCAGTGACGTGAACGCCAGATACATGCGGGACGTCTCGTCGAGCCCCATGAAGGTGCCGAGGAAGAGCCAGGGTAGCGCCAATTCCGTGCCCAGCGGCAGCAGTGCGGCGGCGGCAAGCGCGGGCAGGGCGCCTAGGGCGACCCAGGGGACATGCCGGGCCGGTGCCGCGGCGGTCTCGCGGTTGGACCAGTCGCCCCGGAGCCGCAACCCCGAGGCGGGGAGCGCGAGCAACAGCGGCCAGACCCAGGTTGCGAGCAGCAGCCAGTGAGTCATCGGCGGCCCCCCCGGTCGGTCGTGTCGTCCAGGTGTCCGCTCACAGTCCGTACTCCCGCTTCGCGATGAGTTGCGCCCACTCCAGCGGGCTGAAGGGCGCCGCGGCGAGCAGGCCCGCCACCAGACAGAGCACCGCCGTGATCACCGGCGGCCAGAGCAGCGCGCCCATGGTCTCGAACCGGGTGTCGAATACATGCTCCTTCGGCCAGGCCTCGGGCAGCGGCCGGAACCAGGCGCGGTAGAGGATGGGCAGGAAGTAGCCGGCGTTGAGCATGGTGCTGGCGGCCAGGATCAGCAGCACCCAGTGCTGCTCGGCCTCGACGGCACCGAGGCCGAGATACCACTTGCTGACGAAGCCGGCGATGGGCGGGATACCGATCATGCCGAGGGCGCCCACGGTGAAGGCGAGGGTGGTCCAGGGCATGCGTCGGCCGACGCCGTCCATTTGGCTGACCTTGTGCACGCCGAGGGTCTCGGCATAGTTGCCGGCACAGAAGAAGAGCGTGATCTTCATGATGCCCTGGTGGACCAGGTGCACCAGGCCGCCGATGGTGGCGACGGGGCCGAGCAGCGATGCGCCGAGGGCGATGTAGGACACCTGGCTGACCGTGGAGTAGGCGAGCCGTGTCTTGAGCCCGTCCTGGGTCATCGCCATCAGCGATCCATAGACGATGGTGACGGAGGCCAACACCGAGAGTACCGCCAGCAGTCCGAGCTCCGAGGCGAAGGTGACGCCATAGACGTCGTAGACCACGCGTACGATGCCGAAGGCGCCCGCCTTCACTACCGCGACCGCATGCAGCAGCGAGCTCACCGGTGCCGGCGCCACCATGGACTGCGGCAGCCAGCCGTGCAGGGGCACGATGGCTGCCTTGACACCGAGGCCGGCCAGCAGCAGCGCGAAGATCGCGATCAGCTGCCCGTGCAGCTCCGGTGGCATGCCCGAGAGCACGCCGCCCTCGACGAAGTCCACCGGGCCCGTCAGGGTGCGCAGCCAGACCGCGCCCACCAGCAGCAGCAGGCCGCCGGTGAGGGTGTAGGCCAGATAGATCTTGGCGCCGCGGGTCGCCTCCGGCGTGCCGCGGTGGGCCACCAGCGGGTAGGTCGCGAGCGTCAGGATCTCGTAGAAGATCACGAAGGTGAGCAGATTGCCGGCCAGCGCGATGCCGACCGTGGCCGACACGCACAGGCTGAAGAAGCCGAAGAAGCGGGATCGGTTGGGCGAATGCTCCAGATAGCCGATGGCGTAGATGGTGGTGATGAGCCAGAGCACCGTCGACAGCGTCGCGAACAGCACCGACAGCGCATCCGCGTGCAGGACCAGCTCCAGGCCGGGCGCGATCACCAGCCGGCTCTCGAGCTCGTTGCCCTGCCAGACGGCCCAGACCATCACGCCGACCAGCAGCAGCTTCAGCACGGCACCGAACAGGTTCAACACCGTGCGCAGGAGGTGCGATTCCTCCCGCACCAGGAAGATCATCGCCCCGGGCACCATGGAACTGAGCACGATCAGGCCCGGCAGCAGTGTGGCGAGAGAGTTGTTCATGCCCCGCCTCCGCTGGCATTGAGCCCGAGCAAGGTCCAGAGCGGACCGGAGGCGAGCCCGAGGACCGCCACGGAGACAAGAGACAGCATCAGCGCCGGTACCTCGGCGCGGGCATCGGTGACGAACTTGATGGGGGTGGGCTCGAGGCCGAAGGCGCGGCTCAGCACGCGGAAGATATAGGCCGCCGACAACAGCGTGCCCAGGGTACCGACCACCACCCACCACCACTGGCCAGTCTCGATGGCGCCCTGCATCAGCAGCCACTTGCCGATGAAGCTCCCGCTCGGGGGTAGCCCGATCAGCGCGGAGCCCGCCAGGGCGATGGCGAAGGTGGTCGCCGGCAGGCGCTGGGCGGTGCCGCCGAGGTCGTCGATGCGATCGTGACCGGCGTTCGTCTGCACCAGCCCAGCGGCCATGAAGAAGCCGGCCTTGGCGAAGCCGTGGGTCAAGGCCATCAGCAACAGCGCCGCGAGCAGGTTGTCACGACTCGGCCCCGGCGGCGTTGCGGCGAGCAGCGGGAAGAACAGGAACAGATAGCCGATCTGTGCCACCGTGGAGTAGGCCGCGAGAAGCTTCAGGCGCTCCGCTCGCAGGGCCTGCCAGGAGCCCCAGAGGACGGCGCCGGCACCGAGTAGGCCGAGCAGCATGGACGCGGACAGGTCCAGAATGGGCTCGAACAGGTCCAGCCAGAGCCGCAGGATCAAGTAGAACGCCGCCTTCACCACCAGCGCGGACAGCGCCGCGCTCACCGGCGCCGGGGCGCTGGCGTGCGCCGGCGGCAGCCAGAAGTGGAGCGGGAACAGAGCCGACTTCATGGCCAGCCCGGCGACCATCAGGGTCAGCGCCGCGGCGTCCAATGGCGATGGTTCGTCCGCCGCGATGGCGCTGGACAGCAGGCCGATGTCGAGGGTGCCGTAGGCGGTATAGAGCAACGCGACACCGAACAGGTAAGTCAGCGATGCGACCAGGCCGACCAGCAGGTAGCGCAGGTTGGCGGTGATGGCGTCGCGGCTGCCGGTGAGCGCGCCCAGGGCCGCCGCGGCGAGCCCCAGCAGTTCCAGCATGACGTACAGGTTGAAGAGGTCGCCGGCGAGGAAGAGCCCGTTCAATGCTGCCCACAGCAGCAACCAGAGGGGCCAGAACGACTGGGCCCGATCCGGCGCGCGGAAATAGCCGAGGGCGTAGACACTGATGGCCAGCCCCACCAGGTTGGCCATTAGAACCAAAGCCGCCGCCATGCCGTCCGCCCGCAGCGCGATGGCGAGGGACGGGTCCCAGCCACCGAGCACCAGGTGGATCGGGCCCCGGGTCCAGACCGCAACCGTGGTCCAGATCGCGGCGCCCGCCGTACCGACGGCGATGAGGGTTCCGAGCAGGGGCGCGAGCCGCGGCAGGGCCGTCGTCAGGGCGCTGCCGAGCAGCGGCAGCATGATGGCCAGTACCAGTGGTGCGGCCAGCAGGTTGTCGAGCGCGGCCGAATCGAACGCGGATTCAGGCGTCATCGGTCCCGTCCTTGTCCATGTCCATGAGCCGCCCGCCGAAGGTCAGCGCCAGGGCCGTGGCGCTGACGGCGACGACGATGCCGGTGAGCACCAGCGCATGCGGCACCGGATCGGGCGGGGCCGTGTCGCCACGATAGGCAACCGCGATGAGCACATGGAACACGCCGGAGCCCATGATGTTCAGGGCGATCACCTTGCGCAGCAGCGGTGCGTGCACCAAGAACGACCAGAGGCCGAGCACGAACAACACCACGCCGACCCCGCCGAACAGGAATTGCGCCCCCATGCGTCAGTTGCCCTCGCCGGTCGGTTCGGTTCGGGCACCCGCCTTGCCTGATGCGAGCGTCGATGCGGGCGCAGTTGCAGGTCTACCGCCGACATAGGCCGCCGCCAGCGCCACACCGATGGCCAGGGTTGCCGCGGACTCGATGAGCAGGATCAGCCATTTGGCGAGCGACGGCGGATAGGTCAGGAAGCCATCGCCCAGCCAGAGCAGGGCCAGCCCCACCAGGGCGAAGACGAGCACGCCGAGCACCGACAGCGCCCGCTGGGCATGCTCGCCCGGCAGGCCCGCGGACGGGTCGCCGGCGAGCCGCACGATGACCCCGGCGGCGCCGAGCAGGGCGCCCGCCTGGAAGGCACCGCCGGGCGCGTAGCCGCCGACCCAGAGCATGTATCCGGCGGCGAGGATCAGCAGCGGCACCACCCAGGACACCATGGCGGCCAGTGCGCGCCCGGAGCGCTGGAAGCCCGCGGGCGCCGGTCCCAGGGACCAGATGCCGAGCAGCGCCGCCAGCAGCACGGCCAGCTCCATCAGGGTGTCGTAGGCGCGGTAGTTGAGCAGGACCGCCGTGACCGGGTTGTCGACCCCGGTGCGTGGCACCAGGCCGAGGGCGAGGTCCGCGAGTCGCGGACCCTCGGCCTCATTCAGCGCCAGCCAATAGATGCCCAGCAGTGCGATGCCGATCAGCGTCAGCAGCACTGCGAGCAGTAGGCTGAGGTCACGGTCGCGCTCCGCCGCCCGCGCCGCCGCGGCCGCGTCGTTCCGGGCGTCGGCCCCGCTTCGGCCAGGGTCCTTGGTCACGGCATGGTGCTCCCGTTCGCCTCGCTGCGGCGCACCCGTGCCGCTCGGCGCGCCGCCGCCAGCATCAAGGCGCCGCCGAGTCCGGCGCCGATGGCGGCCTCCGCCAGCGCGACGTCCGGCGCCTGCATCCGCGCCCACACCAGGGACAGCCAGAGGCCGAAGGCGATGAATAGCATCACCGCCCGGCGCGGCTCCACGCTCAGCACGGCCGCGAAGGCCAGCGCCAGTAGGGTGCCGAGCAGCAGCACGTCGAACAGGATCAGTAGGGTCGTCATGTCAGATCCTCGCCGTCGTCGCGCAGCGCACGTTTCGCGATCAGGTGGGCACCGGTGGCGCCGGACACCATCACCAGCACCCAGAGCAGCACCAGCTTCACGGCATAGAAGACATCGGGGGTTTGGACGACCAGGCCGAGCATGATCAGCCCGAGGCCCAGGTTGTCCGCCTTGGTGAGTGCATGCAGCCGGGTGAAGAGGTCCGGCAGACGCAGCAGCCCGACGGTGCCGGCGATGAAGAACAGCGCGCCCAGTGCGATCAGCAGGGCGGCGATGACCTGTTGGAGACTATCCATTGGAGGGTCGTGCTGATTGGGGCCCGCAGGCCGCGGAGCGGGTGCTCAGGCCTGATCCTTGCCGACACGCCGACGCGTGAAGGCGGCCACGGAGACGGCGGCAAGCAGGGCGAAGATGAGTGCGACATCCAAGAGCGCCGGCACCTCGAGAGCCAGGGACAGCAACAACAGCACGGCGATGCCTGAGGTGCCGAGCAGCTGGGCTGCCATCATGCGGTCCGGCGGCGTCGGGCCGACGACGATGCGCCACAGCCCGGCGGACATGGTCGCGAGCAGCAAGAGCGCTGCGCCGAGGAGGAATTCGGGCATGGTCGGGATGGCCATGGGTTGCGTCTCTGGGGCGGCGGTGTGGGGGCGACGGGTTACAGCCGACTGTCTAAGCCCGCGCGTTGGGCATCCCAAGCTTGGGGTCCGGGGCGGCCTCGACGCCCTGGGTCTCCACGAGCCGTTGGGCGATGCGCACCGAATCGTTGGGGTCGCACCAGTGCAGCTGCCATTCGGGCTCGCCCGACAACTCTTGTCCGAACAGCACCGCTACGCGGCGTTCCAGGCGGGTCAAGCCGTCGACGACATCGGCGTGTCCGTCCAACGCGTGGACCTGAAACAGGTCGTCGCGGCAGTCCGCGCTCAGGGTCCCCGGCAGCAGGCTGATGCTGTCCATGAAGGCTACCTGGGCGGCGGGATCGGTCAACCGCGTGCGGTAGGTGAGGATGGCGGGCGCGATGGGCAGCCTCGGCGTCAGCACCCGTCGTGCGACGTCGATGCCACCGAGTACCGATTCCCACAGGAAGAAGGGCACGAAGGTCAGCATGCCCAGCGGCCTCGGGTCGGACCCGACCCGGCGCGACAGGCGCGCGGCGGCGAGGCTCGCCAGCAGGATGAAGGGCACGCCAATGACCCAGGACACCGGCTGGGTGCCTGCGAGGACCAGCCAGAGCAGGGTGAAGAGCCCCAGTCGGACGATCCAGGACACGACGAAGTCGCGCTGGCCTGTGCGGTGGTCGGTGTCGATGGTGGCTGTCCTCGGTGGTCCGCTTCGGTGATGTCGCTGGCTGCGAGCTGAAATTTGGGGTGTCGGGGCGATTTCCATATCCATTGGCCCAGAATTTCCGTCTAACCCTGTGTTCTTCCCGATCGCTTTCGTGATCGCTTTCGTTGTGTAATCGTGATCGTCATCGCCACACCATCGCGGACGTCTCGACGAGGACTTGATTGCGAGGACGACAACACCGACGACATCGAGTCGAGCGTGTTTGTCGTGGGTCGGGGCGCCGTTGGACTGGCACTCACTCCGAGCGAGACGCGACTTGAGCTCCGTCGTCCGCCGACGGGAGCGCATCCTGCAACATCACGAATCCCTTGCAAAGGGGGTGTTTTGGCGCCAGGTTCGCGCGAAACGCGGCAACGTCTCGGATCTCCGGTCGGCCCGCGACGCCCAGTGTACGGGATCACTACGAGACGGAAGCGCCGTCATGCGACCATGCAACCCCCACTATCACACCCAAGCGAATCGAATCGAGGTACTACGATGGGCTCCGACAGTTTGAGCGACGCCGACCAGATCCTGCGTGACGGCGGGAAGGGCGGAGCGGCGCCGACACAGGCCACACACCCGGCTGCGCCGCTCCCTGATGCGGAAGACCCGCCGACCTCGGCGTCCGGCGAGTCGTCGGATCACGGCGGCGCTTTGCGCTGGGGCAGCGCAATCGTCGGGCTGCTGCTGATCGTCCTGATGGGACTCGGCCTCTGGTGGTCCTTCCAGCCCGCCAAGTTCGACGTAAGGACCAGCGCCGCGGCGCTGACCGAACAGGACGCCGACACCTTGCCCCCGGGCGCGCTCACGGTCGCGACGGTCATCCGAGTCGCGGACACCCTGCTGCACAAGCCCGGCGGCTACCTGCGCAATGACGTGACGCCGCCCGGTGTGCTGATGGACAACATGCCGTCCTGGGAATACGGCCTGCTCACCGAGCTGCGCGACTCCATCCGGGCCCTCCGCAACGATTTCAGCCGATCCCAGACCCAGTCCATCGAGAACCAGGATCTCAAGAACGCCGATTCCAAGTTCAACTTCGACGCCGAGGCCTGGTTCCTGCCTTCCGCCGAAGAAGAGTACAAGCAGGGCGTTGTCGCGCTCCAGGGCTATCTCGATGACCTCACGTCGGGCGGGGGACAGGCGCGCTTCTACGCCCGTGCGGACAACCTGCGCGCCTACCTGATGGTGGTCGAGAAGCGGCTCGGCAGCTACGGCCAGCGGCTATCCGCGAGTGTCGGCGACGACGAGCTGGTCGCGGCCCTCGGTGCCGGCGATACGGCGCAGCAACCGATCGCCGGCGACGGGAGTACCGTCCAGCGCACGCCCTGGAACGAGATCGATGACGTGTTCTTCGAGGCCCGCGGCTACTCCTGGGCCTTGCTGCACATGATGAAGGCCATCGCCGACGACTTCGCGCCGGTGCTGCAGCAGAAGAACGCCGAGGTCTCCATGCAGCAGATCATCCGCGACCTGGAATACGCCACGGTGCAGCACCGATCGCCCTTCGTGCTGAACGGTCACGGCTTCGGCATGCTGGCCAACCACTCGCTGGTGCTCGCGTCCTACATGTCGCGCGCCAATGCGGCCATCCTCGATCTGCGCGTGCTCATGGAGCGTGGCTGACGTCGAGTCGGAAGCGGGCGGCGGTTTCGTTCCTGGCCTGGCCGCCGCGGCGCTTCAGGACAATGTGCATCGTGCCATTTCGTGGCCGAGCTGCGAGACGGCACCGACCTGTGGCGCGATCTTGTCTGGCGCCCTGTCCCTTCTGGTTTGAAAGGGTACGCCCCGGAATCTCGACGCCATGTGCGGCCGATTCGTCCAGCACGCAGACCCCGAACTCTACGCCAGCCGTTATGCGGCGGAGCTGGACGATGACGGCCTAGGTGACTGGCGGCCGAGCTTCAACGTCGCGCCGACCCGGCCCGTACTCGCCATTCGGGCCAGTCGGGGCGCCGCCGGTCGCGAGCTGACGGCCCTGCGCTGGGGCCTCATTCCCAGCTGGACCCCCGGCTCGACCTCCGGCGGCGGCCCGAACCGCCGCTACAACATGATCAATGCCCGCGCCGAGACCATCGCCACCAAGCCGGCCTACCGAGCCGCATTCAAGCGGCGCCGTTGTCTGATCCCGGCGGAGGGCTTCTACGAGTGGCGCCAGGCGCCCGCCGACGCCGACAAGGCTGCCAAGGCCGCAAAGCAACCCTTTTTCATCCACCGGCAGCGCCGGGCATCGCTGCTGCTGGCGGGCCTGTGGGAGGTCTGGCAGCCGCTGGACGGCGACCCGGTGCAGTCCTGCACCATCGTCGTCACCGATGCGAACAGGGCCATTGCGCCGGTGCACGAGCGGATGCCCGTCATCATCGACCCCGCGGACATGGACGCCTGGCTCGACCCCACCAGCGAGGCGCCGGTGCTCAATGATCTGCTGCGGCCTGCGGCCTCGGCCGGTTGGCTGCTGGACCCAGTCTCGCGGCGCGTCAACAGCCCTCGGCACGATGACGCGGAGCTGCTCGTTCCCGAGCCCCAACCCGTTGACGATCGGCCCTGAGTCAACCGCGCGTTCAGGCTTGGCAGCCGCCCGGCGATGCCGCAAGATGGGCCCGGCAATTCGGCTGTGGGTCGATTCTCCTTACGGTGGGCCGGATTGCCCCTCGTGCCCTCACCGATCGCCATGGCGTGGGTCGGTCCTTGTGGCGGCGCTCGCGGCCGGCCACGGTGCGGGGGCATGTGTTCGGCACCTGCTGGACGGCGGGTTCTTCGGGGTCTAGAACGGCGACGCATCATGAGGAGACAGGAGCTTCGAATTCCCGGGCCGCTCGGTCAGCGCAGGCGGGGGCGATGGCGCCTCGCCGTCCAGCGCGCATGGGTCCCGATCGGCCGCTTCCTGGTCGACGCCCTGCCCCGGGCCATCGACATCGTGCTCGCGTTGCTGGTCCTGCTGCTGACCTCGCCGCTGCTGCTGCTGCGGGTCGTCGCCAGTCTCTTGCAGGTCCGCCGGCCCTTCGAGTTCGATGTGCTGCTGGGGCGCTATCGCTCACCCATTCATCGGTTGCGTTTCGCCGGCCGCGGGCCGTTGCGTGGGCTGGCGGTCTGGTTCAGCGTGCTGAAGGGCGATCTGGCCATCGTCGGCCCGCGCCCGCTGACGCCGACCGAGGCCGCCGCCGTGCCGATGAGCGACGCGGTGCGGTTCCTGGTCCGACCCGGGCTGGTTTCACCCTTTCGCGTGCGCAGTAAGGTCGGTATCGCCCACGTCGAGGAGACCGCACTGGATCGGGACTTCGTCTACCAGCAGTCGGTGCGTGGAGACCTGGGCCTCGCCGCCCGCTCCTTGGTCGGCGACCTGCTCGGCGGCGGTGGCGGGGAACTGGAGGCGCCGCCGATGCTCAACTTCTTCGGCATCCCGATCCTCAACACCACCATGGCCGAGACGGTGGACTGGCTCATGGACGTCAGCGCACCGGGTGCGCCGGTGCAGCAGGTGGCCTTCGTCAACCCGGACTGTCTCAACATCGCCTGGGGACATACCGAGTACCGCGCCGCGCTGCTCGCCGCCGAGCGCGTGCTGCCGGACGGCATCGGCATCCACATCGGCTGCCGCATGCAGGGCGTCGCGCTGCGCGAGAACGTCAACGGCACCGACCTGTTCCCGCTGCTCTGTGCCGCCGCGGCGGAGCAGGGCCGCTCGCTGTATCTGCTCGGCGCGCGGCCCGGCATTGCGCAAGCGGCGGCGGAGAACATGCAGCGGCGCTATTCCGGCTTGCGCATCGCCGGTACGCGCGACGGTTACTTCGCGCCGGCAGAGGCGCGGGACGTTGTCGAGGCCATCAATGCGAGCGGCGCGGACATCCTCCTGGTCGCCTTCGGTGTCCCGCGCCAGGACCTCTGGCTGCAGGAGCACCGTGACGCCCTGCGACCCGCCGTGCGCATGGGCGTAGGCGGCCTGTTCGACTTCTACTCCGGCCGTATCCCGCGGGCGCCGGTGTGGATGCGCGAGATCGGCCTGGAATGGGCCTACCGCCTGTTGCAGGAGCCGGGCCGGATGTGGCGCCGGTATCTGATCGGCAACCCGTTGTTCCTGTATCGCGTCTGGCGCCAGGGCCTGAACCCGGAACGCTTCGAGCTGCCGCCCGGAGCGGGAACCGCCGATACCACCCCCGGAGCCGCGACATGAGTACCGACGCCGACGCGCAACGCCGACACGAACTGCTGATCAAGCGCTACGGCAACCCCCGTGCCCTGAGTGCCCGGCAGCGTCTGAAGATGCTCGGCAAGCGCGCCCTCTGGACCAGCGTGGTGCGCGGGTCCTACCTGCTCAAGCGGTTGTTCGATGTCGCCGCCTCCGCGGTGTTGATGGTGCTGCTCGTGCCCGTGTTCGTCGGCGTCGCCCTGGCGATCCGGCTGGAGTCTCCAGGGCCCATCCTGTTTGCCCAGAAGCGGGTCGGACGTTGGGGTCAGCTCTTCACCATGTGGAAGTTCCGCTCCATGTACGTCGACGCGGAGGCGCGCAAGGCGGAGCTCATGAAGCAGAACGAGATGGCCGGCGGCGTCATTTTCAAGATGAAGAACGACCCGCGCGTGACCAAGGTCGGGCGGATCATCCGCAAGACCAGCCTCGATGAGCTGCCGCAGCTGTGGAACGTGCTGCGAGGGGACATGTCGCTGGTGGGGCCGCGCCCGCCGGTCCTGGCGGAGGTGGACCAGTATTCACTCTCCGACCGGCGCCGACTCGACGTGATCCCCGGCATCACTTGCATCTGGCAGATTTCCGGTCGCTCCGAGATCCCCTTCGACCAACAGGTGGAACTGGATGTCCAGTACATCGAGTCGCAGTCGTTCTGGACGGACCTCAAGATTCTGCTCAAGACCGTCCCTGCACTGTTGTTCGGGACCGGTGCCTATTGATGTCCCGTTCGTCGACCCATCCGCAGCCCCGCCACGCCGGCGCCCTGCCGGGAGGAGCACCTGAGCTATGCGCGCATTGATCTTCATCGATCGGCCCGCCGCGGCCCTGGCGCCGCTCGACGGGCGCTATGCACCGGCCCTGTTGCCCATCGCCCACCAGGCGCTGGTCCGGTTCCGGTTGGAGGAACTCATCGGCGCCGGAGTCACGGACTGCGTCTTCGTCCTTTGCGACCACGCCGACAAGCTCGAGGCTCTGCTCGGCCATGGCGAGCGCTGGGGTGCGCGCTTCCGCTTCGCGCTCAGCCGCGGCGGTGAGGCGCCGAGCGCGATCTGGCCTCGGATCAACATCGGCGACGACCAACCGCTGCTGGTGCTGCGTGCGGACCTGCTGGCGGCGCCCAGTGTCGGCCCCTTCCTGGAGGCCGCCCAGGGGCTGTCGGGCAGCACCCTGATCGGTTTGACGGACGACCCACGCGCATCGTTATTGCTGTTGCGGCCGGGGCACGCCGATGCCCGCGCGCTGCTGGACGTGCTGCATTGGTCGGCGCCGGCTGCGCCGGCCGAGGTCGATGGTCTGGAGCGGGTGGACCTGACCGAGGTCCCGCTGAATCTGTTGGATACCTTGTCGGAGTACCACCGTGCCAATCTCGACCTGGTGACCGGGCGCATTCCGGGGCTCAGCGCCGACGGCCGGGAGCTGGCGCTCGGCCTGAAGGTGGGCCGCCGGGCCGTGATCGCACCGCGGAGCCTGCGCCAGGGTCAGGCCTATATCGGCGACAACAGCCGCGTCAGCGCCGAGGCGGAACTGCTCGGTGAGGCCGTCATCTGCCGCGACGTGGTGGTGGATCGGGCAGCGACGGTCTCGGACAGCGTCATCCTGCCGCACAGCTACATCGGCGAATTGGTCGCCGTGAACAACGCCATCGTTGCCCAGGACCTGCTCATCCGCGTCGACACCGGCGCGGTGCTCAAGATCGCCGACGCCTTCCTGCTCGGACGCCTCGGCGGAGAGGAGGCAACGTGGAAGGCGGGTGGGGTGTTGGACCGGCTCCTCGGTGTGCTCCTGCTGGTCTTGTCCTTGCCGCTGTGGCTCGTCGCGCTGATCGCCGCGGCGTTGGAGTCGGGCGGAGGCCAGGCAGATGCCGGGGGTAAGGGTGGCCTGCTGCGGCGCGAGGTCCTGATCGGCAATCGCGCCCACGCCAGCGTCGCCGGGCGCGTCGTGGCCTCGGACACCGACTACGCCTTCACGGCCTGGCGCATCGACACCGGCATTCCGGTGCTCGCCACCCTGCCGCGGCTGCTGGCTCTGATCAGCGGCGACCTGCGACCCGTGGGCGTCTCCCCGCTGACCCCCGAGGAGGCGGAGGCGCGCACCGAGGACTGGCAGCGCGTGCGCGACCAGGCACCGGTCGGGCTCATCGGCCCGACCCAGCTCAATCTGCCTGTGGACGCGCCCTTCGAGGAGCGCCTGATGAGCGATGCCTTCTACGCCGGGCAGCGCGGGACACTGGCAGACCTGGGCCTGCTTTGGTCCGGTATCCTTGCGTTGTTTGGCCGCCGCGCCTGGCAGCGTCCGGGCGAACGCTCAATGGAGCAGGCGGGCGCCGACGGCGGGGGAGCTTGACCGGCTGCACCGGCGCCCGCGACGCCGTCCGATGGCGGGACGGCCACCGAGTCCGTTAGAACGACGAGAACGAGCCGCTCGCAATGGGCGGCATCACCACCGGTCGGGGAGGGCAGCCCATGACGCTTGATCAAAGAGATTCCGAGACCGATGCTCTGAACGAACCGCAGAGCGGGCCACAGAACACCTTCGCCGCGCGCTACAAGGCGGCGCCCGACGTTGTCCGCAAGGTCGCCGTCATCGCCTTCATCGGCGCCCTGGGCGGGCTGCTGTTCGGCCTTGACCAGGGCTTCATCAACGGCTCGCTGCCGCTGATTCGGGAAGATCTTGGACTGACCACGGACCAGGGCGCCTTCTTTTCGGGCGTGCTCGCCTGGGCCGCCGCGGTGGGAGCCTTCATCGCCGGCTGGGTGGCGCGCATCCTCGGACGCAAGAACACCATCCTGTTCGCGGCCCTGGCCTTCGCCGCCTGCACGCTGATCGGCGCCGCGGCCCAGAGCTACGAGATTCTGCTGCTGAGCCGGATCCTGCTCGGCCTGGCCGTCGGCACCGCGGCGTTCGTCGTGCCGCTGTATCTGTCCGAGATCGCGCCGACGCATATGCGCGGCGGCATCATCGCCATGTATCAGCTGATGATCACCATCGGCATCTTCCTGGTATTCGTGTCGAACGCGGGCATTCAGATCGCGTTCCAGGGGCAGGATCACTCCTGGCGCCTGATGCTCGGCATCATCTCGATTCCGGCCATCGTTATGCTGCTCGCCGGTCTGACCCTGCCGCGCAGCCCGCGCTGGCTGATGCTGAAGCGCCGCGAGGACCAGGCGCGGGCGGTGCTGGAGCGCACCCGCGCCAGCCGGGAGGAGGTCGACGCGGAACTCGCCGAGATGCAGACCAGCCTCGGCCAGGCGGACCGCAAGGCATTGCACCTGTTCGGCAAGGGCTTCTTCTGGAAGGTGCTGCTGCTCGGCATCGCGCTGCAGGCACTGCAGCAGCTCTCCGGCATCAACTCGGTGATCTACTACTCCACCGAGATCTTCGCCAAGGCCGGCATCCAGAACGCCGCGGTGGCGACCGTCATTGTCGGCTTCGTCAACATGCTCACCACCATCCTGGCGGTGGC
Organism: Thiohalocapsa sp.; assembly: GCA_028277725.1. GTDB lineage: Bacteria > Pseudomonadota > Gammaproteobacteria > Chromatiales > Chromatiaceae > Thiohalocapsa. Next base: position 26,853 of record JANQFX010000010.1, on the reverse strand, counting down.
CTTTGTCGACCGCTGGGGGCGCAAACCGATCCTCTATCTCGGTCTGGCGGTCATGGCGGTCATGCTGTTCGCCGTGGCGTCCGTGTTCCGCTACGAGCAGGGCGGCGGCGACCTCGGCGACCTGGGCCAGGTGCTGATGGTCGGCGCGGTGCTGACCTACATCTGCGCCTTCGCCATCTCCCTCGGGCCGGTGGTGTGGATCATGTGCGCCGAGATCTTCCCGCTGGAGGGCCGCGAGATCGGCGTCACCATCACCACCATCGCGAACTGGGTGTTCACCGCGATCGTGGTCCAGTACAGCGAGATCATTCTGCACCAGATCGGCGGCGCGGTGCTCTTCTACGGCTTCGCCGTGAGCTGTGTCGCCGGGCTCTTCCTGGTGTTCCTGTTCGCGCCCGAGACCAAGAAGGTGTCGCTCGAGGACCTGGAGGAGCGACTGCGCGCGGGCGTGCCGTTGAAGCGGATCGGCGCCTGATCCTCGCCTGCTGCACGGGCCTGACCTGGGTGGACGACGCGACGTCCGATCGGTGCAGGATTCTCGTCGCGGGCGTTTCGTGCGATCGGTTTCGGACAGGGTCATCTATCGTCGATCTGAGCTTCGCGATGTTGTTTCTGGTCTACACTAGCAATGGGCGTGATGCCGGTCTGCGGATCGAGCTCTTGTCCATGACTTCCACGACAGGGGGTAATGACAGCAATGACAGAAATCATCACGGCCGTCTACGCAACGACGGACACCCTTGAAAACGTGCGCAACGACCTCGTCTCCACAGGCATTCCACAGGAAGAGATCCGAGTCAGCCAGGAGAAGTGCCAAGTGCAGGTCATGGCACCGGATACGGCCGATGCGGAAATCGAAGAAATTCTGAACCGACATGCACCCATCGAAGTCCAGAGGAAATGATGGGCTCCACTCTGAGGGAATCGCGTGATTGAGCATACAGGGGCCATTTGCCCCGCCAGCGATGCTGGTGTATCGAAGCCTGCGTGATGCCCGTGCGGGGCAGGAAGCCCCGCAGTAAGCGGCTCAAGGGGACCTTGAAAATTGCCGTCCTGGCAATTTTCAAGACGCGAAACGAAAACGCGGTTTCCGCTTCGCTTCATTTTTCAAGCGCTTGGGCGCTTGAAACACGAACTGCGCCCAAGCGCTCCACTCGCCCCAGTAGAAGATGGTCCATCCGCCTTGCCAGGCAGTGGTGCCTTCCTGGTTGGCGGTCGAGAAGCCCATGGGCCAGACGTTCCAGAGTTATTCCCCCAATGGGTGACGAATAGGCTCATCAGAAAGCCGAAGGGGCCTATCACGATGAATGCGGCAAGCAGGGCGATCGATCACCAGGTATTCCACTAGCAGATGATCCTAGTCGTTGTGCCTCGCTGGCCAATTTGGGATCAGGCCCGCGGGACGCACCCTGACGATCGTCCAACTGCTCCATCTCAGTTGAACTCCGGCCTGCTGTCCTCCTCTCCCTAACGGATGCAACCCCGCTTGGAGAACATCAGGTAGAGACAGATGGCCAGCATGCCGATCTAACGCGCCAGTCGCGCCAGGCGCGCCTGATACCGGCGCATCACCAGGATGTGCCCTACCGCCTGGCTGATGCTGTAGAGCCACCAGGGCAGGGCCGGCGCGTAGTCGTGGATAGCGGTCATGGTGTAGCGCTCACCCAGCAGGGTGTGGAATTCGAACCGCGGCCGTCCCGCGGCATTCGGACGCGCGAGCAGACCGCCCGAGATGGCATAGACCTGCCGATGTGGAGAACTGGCCTCGGTGTCGAGGGTCAGGGTGAGGAGCTTGATGGGCAGGAATCGAATCCAGACCCCCACTGCTCCCGCGTCGTTCACCCGGCTGCGCACCAGGGGCCAGCAGCACTGGCCGAGCCAGCGGAAGTAGTTGCCGGCCACCCAGGCGGCGGTCTGACCCGGCGGCAGGATGACGCGCTGGATGGAGCGCACCAGGGATTGCTCGCGCATCAGGTGGGTGTCGGCGTCGCGGATGTGCTGGCGCGGGTTGGGCTTGAGGCGCTTGGTGTCCGGGTCGATGCTCGCGCGCAGTGCGTCCGAGAAGCGCATGGCGTCGGGCTCGATGATGCGCTGCAGCGGGTTGTCCTGCATCGCGGTGTCCTGCGGAATGCTCTCGACGATGGCGCCGACCATTTCCCCCGGCGCACCGCTCACCATTCGAGCCGTGACGGCGGCAAGCGGTGTCGGCATCAGCGGTACGCGCCGGAAGGTCCGGCGCAGGCCGAGCACTTGGGCGGTGTCGCGCAGCATCTGTTCGTAGCTCAGCTCCTCGGCGCCGCCGATGTCGAAGGCGCCGTTGAACTCCGCCGGACGGCCGAGGGTGACGAGGATGGCGCGGACCAGGTCGCGCAGCGCGATGGGCCGGGTACGGGAGCTGGAGTTCGGCGGCAGCAGCAGCACCGGCAGGCGCCGCACCAGGTCCAGCAACAGGTCCGGCCCCGTGCCGCCGGGCCCCACCACCAGGCTCGCGCGCAGCGCCGTTACCGGTGTGCCGTGGGAGCCGAGCACCATCTCCATCTCGCGTCGGCTCCAGAGTAGCGGCGAGAAGCGGAAGCTGCGGGGCATGACGCCGCTGACGAAGACGATGTGCCGGACGCCGTTGGCGGCCGCCGCGCGGGCGAAATTGTCCGCCAGCACCAAGTCCATATCCCGGGGCTGGGCCTGGGTCAGCCGGGAAGAGGGTGCCAGGGAGTGCACCAGGTAGACAGCGGCGTCGACTTCGGCCAGTGCCTCGTCGACGGCCGGGGCGCTGAACAGATCGCAGTGTCGCCAGCTGAGGCCGGGCACGGACGACGGCAGCGCGGCGCGGGCCGGAGATCGCGTCAGCGCCACCACCTCATGCCGTGCCGCCAGTTCCGGCGCCAACGCGGTGCCGACGAAACCGCTGGCGCCGGCGATGGCGACGCGCATCAGCCGGCGGCCTTCAGGCTGGTGACCTTGCCACCGTCCGCGCTGGCCGTGCCGTTGGCGCTGGCCTCGGCCGCTGGCTTGGGTTCCGGCTCCTTGCCCTTGAGCACGCGCTCGACGGACTTGGCGTTCTGCGCCAGGTAGATCGTCAGTTCTTCCATGTCGCCGTCCGCGAGCCCGGGCAGGATGTCGTCATCGCGCAGCAGTTGTGCCAGGCGGTCCGCGTTCTCCAACACCCGGTCGTAGGCGTCGGCGGCTTTCTTGTCGGCGGTGCGCAATCTCTCGACTCCGTTTCGGTCTTTGACGATGTATTCGATTTCGATCATGGCGGGTATGTTGTCGCGGTGACGTGCGGTGGCGTGGGCGGGACGGTTGGGGGCCGCGCCGGCATCTCGAATTCTACGGGGTGCCGTCCAGCCGCGACCCCCGGCCGGCGGGGCGACAGTATAGCGAGCCGTCCAACCGTTGCCGCAGAGGGCTTGAAAACCCTCGGCGCTCCGTCCAACGTTCTCCCATTAACAAGTTGGACGGGGGGTGACGACAATGGACTTGAAGCCATGGCATAAGGGGATTCTCGCGCTTGCCCTGCTGGCGGGCGCGAGCGGTGTTGGGGCGGACGAGGGCGATGATGACTGGCCGGACTGGGCCCGGGATCAACCGGACCTGATGACGCAGGTCGCGGCCGTCAGCGATGGCGAGCTGCGATTTCTGCCCGCGGCGGCGGCCGTCGGCAAGCACGCCCACCTGAACCGTATCCGGATCTCCGAGTCCAGTCTCGCCGGGGGGTGGGTCACCCTGGAGCAATGCCACGAGAATCTGGACGCGGTGCCCGCCGTGCAGATCCTCTACCGCGCTGACGGCATCCGCGACCTGACCATCGAGTCCAGCCGCAATATTGGTCGCGCCTGGGTCGAGGGCCACAGCGTGCAACTGGAGGACGTGGGCGACGACGCGCTGCTCTGCGTGCGTGGCGAGAGTCAGGCCCTGTACGACCTCGGCGACGGCCGCTTCCGACTGCGCAACGGTCCCTACATGCGACGCTTCCTCGACGGCTACTATCCGATGCGGGTCAAGCTGGACATCGAGTATCCGCCGGAGCTGATCGAGATGGTAGGTCAGTCCCCCGAGACCCAGCCCGGCTTTAGCGTAGACACCGGCAGCGCGGCGCTCAGTGTGGATGCCACCTTCGAGGGCCGGCTGGTTACCTGCTTCGATTTTTGCCGCCGCGGCGCCGACCACTGCGCGCTGCCAGCGCCGGCCTGCGAGGGGAGTTGAGGCGACCCGCGGGGTCGAACGGCCACCCAACCAGGCCCCGGTCCAACGTCCGTTCAGCGCCGGCGGACGAGGCGCAAGCGGGAGCTATCGCTCGTCGGATGCGGGACCCTCTCCAGATCACGGCTTTTGCGCCCCTGTCTCGGGATGAGGCGCATGAGCGGTGACGCCTTTATCGACATAGAATTTTTGTCTCAGCCGCGCTCCGCACGTGAGTCATTTTGCCCCAGGTCTGCTGCGCCGCGTCGGGGGCGCGGGAAGGGATGACGCCTTAGTCCGCCAAAGCCCGAGTAGGGCGCGGGACGCGAAGGCGCGCTGATCCATGCCAGCAGACCGCGGGCCGACCCTCCCTGGTATCGGAATTGCTTCAGTTCGGACCACACCTCGCCGACGGCGCGCCGCCGTCGCCCATCCAAGGCCCGAAAGAGTCTCCCATGCGCATCCTGCTCAGCCTGCTGTGTCTCAGCCTCTTCCTCCCGCCCGCAGGCGCCGCCCAGGCGGAGGAGGTCCTGCGGCTGGCGACTACCACCAGCACGGCCAACTCGGGCCTGCTGGACCATATCCTGCCGGACTTCGAGGCCGACTCCGGCTATCAGGTCCATGTGATCGCGGTCGGCACCGGCAAGGCCCTGCGCATGGGGCAAGATGGCGACGTCGACGTGGTGCTGGTACATGCACCGGATTCGGAAACGCGCTTCGTCGACTCCGGCTTTGGCGTGGATCGCCGACCGGTGATGCACAACGACTTCGTGCTGGTGGGGCCGGCGGACGACCCGGCCGGCATCGCGGGGGCCGAGAACGCCGCCGCCGCGCTCGCGCGCATCCGCGGCGCGACCCAGATATTCGTCTCCCGCGGGGACGACTCCGGTACGCACAAGAAGGAGCTGTCGCTGTGGCGCGAGGCCGGTGTCACCCCCGACTACCCCGAGTATCGTGCCGCCGGGCAGGGCATGGGCAAGGTGTTGCAGATGGCCAATGAGCTCCGGGCCTACAGCCTGACGGACCGCGGCACCTGGCTCGCCTACCGTGGCAACCTGGACCTTCGAGTTCTGGCCGAGGGCGACCCGGCCCTGTTCAATCCCTACAGCGTCATCTCGGTGAATCCAGAGCACCACGCACAGGCCAACACCGAAGGCGCCAAGGCCTTCAGCGACTGGCTCACCTCGCTGGAGACCTGCCGACTGATCCAGGGCTTTCGGGTACAGGGTGAACGCCTGTTCACACCGGAGTGCACCTCGGCCCTCAGCAGTAAGCAATAGGCAACAAGCAGGCAAGCGTGAACAACGACCTCACCGCCAACCTGGTCGAGGCGCTGGCGTTGCTCTTCAGCGGCGACCCGGAGATCTGGGCCATCATCTGGGTTTCCGTCTCCGTATCGGTCAAGGCGATCCTCATCGCCCTGCCCTTGGGCTTCGGCCTGGCCTTTCTGTTGGCCTACGCCGAGTTCCCCGGTCGGCGCCTGCTGGTGACCGTCTTCAATAGCCTGTTGTCGGTGCCGGCGGTGGTCGTCGGCCTGACCCTGTATCTGCTGCTCTCGCGCCAGGGCCCCCTCGGGGATCTGCGTCTGCTGTTCACCCAGGACGCCATGGTGCTGGGGCAGATCGCGCTGAGCCTGCCGGTTCTGGTCGCCATGGGGCACTCCGCCTACCAGGGCGGTGACCGGCGGGCCTGGGAGACCGCGTTGACCCTCGGCGCCAGCAGGCTGCGTGCCGTCGTCTCCGTCACGCGCGAGGTCAAGTTCGCGCTGCTGGCCGCGCTGGCGGCGGGCTTCGGGCGCATCATCGCCGAGGTCGGCGCGTCCATGATGCTGGGCGGCAATATCCAGCACTACACCCGCAACATCCCCACCGCCATTGCGCTCGAGACCAGCAAAGGCGCCTTCGCCCAGGGGATCGCGCTGGGCCTGGTGCTGTTGGTGCTCGCGCTGCTGCTCAGCGCGTCGCTGAGCCTGTTCCAGGGCAGGGGGGCCGTCAGGACATGACGACCATGGAGGTGGGGTGCGAGGGGCTGCGGAAAGCCTATCCGCGCAAGCGGCTGTTCGATGGCCTGGACTTTCGGCTGCGCAGCGGCCAGTTGCTCCTGCTCACCGGTGCCAACGGGGCCGGCAAGACGACCATGATGCGCATTCTGGCCGGGCTGGAACGCGCCGACGGCGGCGTCATGCTACTGAACGGACGGCGCGAGGGCTGGCGCTCCATGAAGACCCGACTCCGGCGCCACACCGTCTACCTGCATCAGACGCCCTACATGTTCGACGGCACCGTGTTCGACAACGCCGCCTACCCGCTGCCCTGGTCGCAGCGTCGGCGGGAATGCGCCCGGGTGCTGGAGGCCCTGCGCTGGAGCGGGCTGGAGGGCATGGCGGATCAGTGCGCCAGGGGGCTTTCGGGCGGAGAGCGGCAGCGCGTCGCCCTGGCCCGGGCACTCATCTCCAGGCCCGGCTTCCTGTTCATGGACGAGCCCACCGCCAATCTCGACGTGAACGCCCGCCAGACCTGCCTGGACCTGATCGCGCGCCTGAGCGCGGAGGGCCTGGGCCTCATCGTCAGCAGTCATTCCTCCCGCCGGCTCGAGACCATGTCGGACCTGCACCTGCGCCTGGCGCAGGGCGAGCTGAGCCCGCAGCCGCGCCCCGGCGAGGGGCAGGCCGAGGTGATCCCCATCGCCGATCCGGACGCGAAGGCCGATCGGCTCGACAGCGCGGACCGAGACACCGGGCAGCCCAAGGAGCGACGGAGCCGAAGCGCATGACGACGCCCGTTCCGATGGACCTGCCGAGCTGCGCGGACGCGGCAGGCCCTGACAGTCTGCCGGTGGAGGCCGCGCGGCGCCGCATGCTGGACGACATCCAACCCCTGATCGAGCGCGAGTCTCTGCCGCTGCGCGCCGCCATCGGTCGCGTGCTCGCCGACGACGTCCCGGCCCCCATCGATGTGCCGGCACACACCAACTCGGCCATGGATGGCTACGCCCTGAGGGGCGCGGACCTCGACGACCGCGGCGCGGCGGAGCTGCGGGTCGTCGGCGAGGCCTTCGCGGGGCGCCCCTACCCCCGAGCCGTGGGGCAGGGCGACTGCGTGCGCATCATGACCGGCGCCCCCATGCCGCTGAACTGCGACACCGTGGTCATGCAGGAGAAGGCGCAGGGCCCTCACTCAGGCCGGTCTGTCCAGCCCGGCCATGTGCTCTTGGCGCCGGGCCAGCGCCCCGGGCAGAACGTTCGCCAGGCGGGCGAAGACCTGCGCCGCGGTGCGGTGGCGCTGCCCGCCGGCCGGCGACTGACGGCGGCCGACCTGGGCCTGCTGGCCTCCCTGGGTCGGGCGGAGGTGCCGGTGCGTCGGCGCCCTCGGGTCGCCTTCTTCTCCACCGGAGACGAGCTCTGCTCCGTCGGCGAGACCCCCGCCGACGGCCAGATCTACGACAGCAACCGCTACAGCCTGTTCGGGATGTTGCATGGGCTGGGTGTCGAGACCCGAGACCTGGGCGTCGTGCGGGATGATCCCGCCGCGCTACGCGAGGTCCTGCGGGAGGCGTCGAGCGACTGCGACATGGTCCTCAGCTCCGGTGGCGTCTCGGTCGGCGAGGCCGACCGCGTCAAGCAGGTCCTGGGTGAGCTCGGCACCCTGGCCTTCTGGAAGATCGCCATGAAGCCGGGTCGGCCGCTCACCTTCGGGCGCCTCGGCGGCGCCTGGTTCTTCGGCCTGCCCGGAAACCCGGTGGCGGTGATGGTCACCTTCTACCAGTTCGTCCAGCCGGCGCTGCGCCGATTGATGGGGGAGTCGAACCTGACCCCGATGACCTTCCACGCAACATCCCTGGAGCGCATCGCCAAGCGCCCGGGGCGCACCGAGTTCCTGCGCGGCATCCTGCGGCCGAGTGACGACCCCGCCAACGCCGGCCCACAGGTGAGGAAGGCGGGCAAGCAGGGCTCCGGCATCCTCACGTCCATGAGCCTCGCCAACTGCTTCATCGTGCTCCCGCCCGAATGCGGCGGCGTCGCACCCGGCGACGACGTCCCGGTGCAGCCGTTCGAGGGGTTGTTCTGACGCACGCGATTACCTCTCCGTCCCTGCGTGTTCGCGTCTCTGTGCCAGTGGGGCCGCGTAATGGGTCAGTAGTCTTGGATAGCAGTCTTCGGTCATGACCTCGTCGAGGTCGAAGGGGCATGCCGACGGAAAGCTGTCGTCGTCGAGATTGGTTTCCTTGATGGCAATGAGTCGCGCGCACCCATGGCCTCCAACTCCTCGATGAGGTGATCGACATCGGCGCAGGCGAGCTGTCCCCGGCGCAGGAGCTGGGCCTGCTCTTGGGTCCAACGGTGGAAATCTCGATCGTAAGATGATGCAGACATGGGACGGGCGGCGTGCCCTGGCGACCGTAGCGCCGTTCACCCTGAGGGTGCGTCCCGATTTGCTTGCTGTCCTTCAAGCAACTCAGGCGCCTAGATGCGCGACGCAGCGGTCAACTGCTCTTTCTAGGTTCATGTCCTGGAGGACTAGAGGGATCGATCAGGAACAGCCCTTTCAATCCCGTTCTGCTCCCCGAGCCCATCGCCTAAGTGTTCGCCCACCAGTTCCACCAGGCTCTCGATGGGGCGATCCCAGCCGCCGCTGGCGTCGGCGGCGCCGAGGAAGCTCATTCGGCAGCTGGAGCAGGCGGTGACCAGGGCCTCGGCGCCGACGGACTCGGTCTGGCGCTTCTTGAGCTCGAAGGTCTTCTGCCGCAGCGGTTCGGCGCGGTTGAGCAGGAAGTTGCCGGCGCCGCCGCCGCAGCAGAAGTTCATGACACCGTGGTCCGGGAGTTCGCGGTGCCGCATACCCATGGCCTGGAGCACCGCGCGGGGTTCGTCGAAGACACCGCCGATGCGCCCGACCTTGCAGGGGTCGTGGTAGGTGACGGTGCGTTTGCCGTCGATGGGCTTGAGCTTCAGCCTGCCCGTGCGGACCTCCCGCCCCAGGAACTCGGACAGGTGCAGGACTTCGAAGGGCAGGGGGGTGCCCAGGGCGTTGGCGCCGTACCAGCGCGCGGCGGGGTAGGCGTGGCCGCACTCGGGGATGATAAGTGTCTTGGCGCCCACCGAGACCGCCGCGCCCATAAGCCGGTTGGTGAGCTTGGCCTGCACGTCCTCGTAGCCGGAGAGCATGCCGAAGTTGGCCCCCTCGAAGGCACAGCTCTGCACGGTCCAGTCGTACCCCAGGTGATTCATGACCCGGGCGGCCGCGCGCAGTGCGTCTTTGAACAGCAGGATCTCGATGGCGGAGGTCACCAGGACATAATCGGCCTTCTCCTTGTCGATGGGGATCGGGATGCCCTCCTGCTCCAACTCGGCGGCGATGCGTCGCAGGTCGTCCGGGCCGGTGCGGAAGATGTTGCCGCTCTGGGATTGCTCCTGCTCCATGGCGGTCAGCTCGGCCGGCACCAGCTCGGCACGGGCGTAGGCCCGGCGGGTGACGTTGACCACGTCGGCGATGTCGATCCCCATCGGGCAGACCAGCATGCAGCGCCCGCACTCGGTGCAGCTGTCGTAGACCAGCTCCTGCCATTCCATCAGGTCGTCCAGCGTGATCTCCTGGGTCCAGAGTCGAAACAGCCAGCGCATCGGTGAGTGCTCGCGCCGGTAGTGGCGTTGCAGCAGGTCCATTTTTCGCACCGGTGCGTACTTGGCGTCGCCGGTCTCGAGGAAGAAGTGACAGGCCTCGGCGCAGACGCCGCAGTGCACACAGCTCTCCAGGTAGGTGGCCCGGGTCTGGTTGAGCTTGGCGTCGAATTCGGCCTTGACCCTGGCGACGCGCTCGTCGTCGGGCAGGTCCACCGGCTCCGCCATCCGGCCGAGCTGGGCGATCTGGTCGGCGAAGCCGCGGAAAGTGTCCATATCGACGGACATGGCGAGGACCTCTTTGGAATCTTGGTTGGGGGCCCGTGTTGGCCCCGGTGTTCGTTGGCCGGTCCTTGGTCCGCACGACGGGTTCGACGTCTGGCTAGGCGACTCCATTCAGACGAATAAATCACTCGCGCAAAGACGCAAAGACGCAAAGACGCAAAGACGCAAAGACGCAAAGACGCAAAGACGCAAAGACGCAAAGACGCAAAGACGCAAAGGGAAGAGCGCGGTTATGCCGACGGCGTCTTTTTACTTTACATTTGGTACTTGAACCACGGAGAGCACGAAGAACACGAAGGAGGTCAATGGTATACGACGGTTCGTGCATTCATCCACAGGGTGAAGAAGGTCGAGGTGAGGTTTCGCGCCCACTCTCTGTCTTTATTCGTGTTCTTCTTCGTGCGCTTCGTGTCCTTCGTGGTTAATTACTCATTCTAGGATGAAGCGTTCCGACATCCGCGGCTTCATGCTTGATCTGTGAGCGCTCTATTCTTCTCTCTTTCCTCTGCGGCTTTGCGCCTCTGCGCGAGATGTCTTCGACGAATTGGCTCGATGTCCACCGATTCTTGCGCCTGCCCCGGTGGACGGCGCTGCGCTTATCCACCCTAAGGCCGGACCAGGTCTTAGCCTTCCCGGGTCTGCACTTACACCTTCACACCGCGCCGCCCGTAGTGGGCGCCGGTATGGGCGCGGGCGACGTGCCAGTAGAAGGCATGCATCAGGCTGCTGAACGGGAAGTAGAGCAGCAGCAGTTCGGCCATGAACAGATGCAGCACGCGCAGGAACTCCGACGACTCGCCGAGCGCCATGCAGCCGGTCAGCATCACCCAGAACACCAGACCGGTGGCGATGTGGTCGGACGCGGTGGTGACGCTGCGCGTCACCGGATACATGATGCGGTGCAACCAGAGCACGATCAGTCCCAGGAAGGCGATGGCGGAGACCAGGAAGAACAGCCACTGGGGCATGGGCGTCCAGCCGAAGCCGAGCATCCGGCTCTCGTAGAAGGCGACATGGGGTGCGCCGAAGATCAGGATCAGGAACAGGCCGATGTGGAACAGGTAGCTCGCGACGGTGCGCACCCGGATGCGGCTCTGCGAACCGGCCACCGGGATGAAGCGGGACAGCACCGAGTGGATGACGCCGCCGGTGGCGGAGTCGCGGGGCTGGCTCAGCTCCTTGTTGCCGCGCATGCTGAGCAGCCCGATGAGCCGCCACAGCACGCCGACCACGAACACGGTCAGCGAGAAATACCAGAAGGGGCCGTCGACGAAGGCTGCAATGCTGCTCATGTGGATTCCTTGGGTGCGCTCGGGGTGGCGGCGGGGGATATGCCGCCCCCGGTTGGGCCTCGATTCGGCGGTGAGACGGTGGGATCGAGGGGCTCGCGGCGCCCGAGGGGTTGGCCGAAGCCGCGGAAGTCGCGGTCGTCGTGGCGCTTGACCTCTTCCATGGTGTTCGGGGATACGCCGACCATGCCGGCCCGCTCCATTTCCGCGTACCAGAGGTTGTGGTGCTCCTTGGCCCAGGCGGCGTCGACGTAGCCGTTGGTCATTGACTCCGCCGCGCCCTCCATGCCCAGGGTGCCGATGTAGATGTGTCCGAGGGAGGCGGTGATGAAGCCCACCGCGACGACGCCGTGGATCACATGGGCGACGGCCATCGCCTCGCGACCCTGGCCGAAGTTCGGGAACACCAGGATCAGCCCGGTCACCGACATGGCGATGCCGAACAGCACCGTGAGCCAGAACCAGGTCTTCTGGCCACCGTTGTAGTAGCCGGAGTCCGCCATGGCGTGGCCGAACAGGCCGCCGGCCTTGAGGAACCACTGGAAGTCGATGCCGCGGAAGGAGTTACCGCGCCCGAAGGAGAACATGATGGCCAGGATAGCCACCGGGAACAGCGGCCCGAACAGGTTGTGCATCTCTTTGCAGGCCGACGCCGTGACGCCGAAGCCCTCCGGGCCCAGCAGCGGTACCAACACATAGCGTCCGTAGAGCAGCACCAGCCCGGTGAGGCCCAGCACGATGAACACGGTGGCGGCGAGCCAATGGACCACGCGCTGATTGACCGAGAAGCGCGGCACCAGGACGCCCGAGCGTCCGCCCTCAATCTCGATGCGGCCCCGGACCAGGTAGAACACCGTGATGATGCCCAGCATCGCGAGCAGCATGACGGCGCCGATGGGCACAAGGAGCTGGGAGCGGAACAGCCGCCACTGATCGCCCCAGTAGTTGATCAGCTGGTTGCTCTGCACGCCCTCGACCTGGGTCCGCATGGGCCCCTGGACCCGCGCGCGAACGGCGTCCCAGAGCTCGACGCCCGGCGTGTTGAACTGGGTCCCACCGGCGGCGACCGCATAGGGCACCAAGGGCAGGACCAGGACAAGCGCCAGCAAGAGCAGTGACCAGCGCAGGGCGCGGCGGTAGCGGCGGTGTTTCGACATCGGCAGCGGGTCTCTCGGAGATGTTTCATGAACGGCCATGGTGGGTCCGCTTCGCTCGACCCACCCTACGAAGCTAGCTGCTATGAGCGGCGGGCCGTGCGTCGTAGCGGTTCCACCCATCAATCGCGGCCGGCGGCCTTGCCCGTCAGGTCGATGGTGTTGCTGCGGATGCCGGGCTTGCCGTACCCCACGCCCCAGCCGGTTGCCATGCCGACGGCGCCGCGATAGGCGACGCGCTCGCGGTAGATGTCGGCCACCTCGTCCGCGTCGCCGGCCAGCAGGGCCTTGGTGGCACACATCTCGGCACAGGCCGGCAGCTTGCCCTCGGCCAGGCGGTTGGCGCCGTACTTGCGCTGTTCCTCGGCGCTGGCGGTCTCTTCGGGGCCGCCGGCGCAGAAGGTGCACTTGTCCATCTTGCCGCGGGAGCCGAAGGCGCCCTCGCTCGGAAACTGGGGCGCGCCGAAGGGACAGGCGTAGAAGCAGTAGCCGCAGCCGATACAGATGTCCTTGTCGTGCAGCACCAGGCCGTCTTCGGTCTGGTAGAAGCAGTCCACCGGGCAGACGGCCTGGCAGGGGGCGTCCGAGCAGTGCATGCAGGCGACCGACAGGGAGCGCTCGCCCGGTTCGCCGTCGTTGAGCGTGACGACACGACGACGGTTGATGCCCCAGGGCACCTCGTTGGCGTTCTTGCAGGCGGTGACGCAGCCGTTGCACTCGATGCAGCGCTCTGCGTCGCAGAAGAATTTCATTCGGGCCATGGTGGATCTCCGGAGATGTCTTTCGATTGCCCGTCGTGCCCTATGCCGGCGCGCGGGCAATCGTGTTCGAGGGCGGCAGTGTCGTCGGGTGGACCAGCACAGCGTCGTCCACCTCTGGGGCCATCGAGTGGCTTAAGCCGCCGAGAGCTTGCACAGTGAACACTTGGTCTGCTGCATGGCCGTCACCGAGTCGTAGCCGTAGGTGAAGGCGGTGTTGCAGGCCTCGCCGAGCACGTAGGGGTCTGCGCCCTTCGGGTACTTGTCGCGGAGGTCCTTGCCCTGGAAGTGGCCACCGAAATGGAAGGGCGTGAAGACCACGCCGGGCGCCACGCGCTCGGTTACGAGCGCCTTGACCTTGATGCGTCCCTCCGGAGTCTCCAGCCAAAGGTCACCGCCGTCGCGGATACCGGCATCGTTGGCGTCGCGCATGTTGATCTCGGCGAACATGTCCTGCTGCAGCTCCGCCAGCCAGGGGTTGGAGCGGGTCTCGTCGCCGCCGCCCTCGTATTCCACCAGGCGACCGCTGGTCAGGATCAGCGGGTAGTCCTTGGAGTAATCCGTCGCCTGGATGGACGCGTAGCGAGTCGGCAGACGGTAGAAGGACTTGCGGTCCTCGTAGGTGGGGTACTGCTCCACCAGATCGCGGCGGTTGGTGTAGAGGGGCTCGCGGTGGATCGGTACCGGGTCCGGGAAGGTCCAGACGTAGCTGCGGGCCTTGGCGTTGCCGAAGGGGGCGCAGCCGTGGGCGATGGCCACGCGCTGGATGCCACCGGAGACGTCGGTCTTCCAGTTCTTGCCGTCGGCCGCCTGTTTCTCGGCGTCGGTCAGATCGTCCCACCAACCGAGCTGTTTCAGCATGTCGGCGGTGAACTCGGGGTAGCCGTCCTCGATCTCGGAACCGACCGGATAGGAGTTCTCCGCCAGCAGGTTGACGCCGTCGCGCTCGACACCGAAGCGGGCGCGGAAGCACAAGCCCCCCTCGGCCACGGGTACCGAGGTGTCGTAGAGGTTCGGCGAACCGGGGTGGCGCATCTCCGCGGTGCCCCAGCAGGGCCAGGGCATGCCGTAGAAGTCACCGTCGGCCGGGCCGCCCACCGCCTTGAGGCTGGTGAAATCGAAGGTGTGCCAGTTCTGCTGATGGTCCTTCAGGCGCTCCGGGCTCTGGCCGGTGTAGCCGACGGTCCACATGCCGCGATTGAACTCGCGGGTGATGTCTTCGATGTTCGGCTCGTCGTTCTCCACCGGGATGTGCTTACACAGCTCGTCAGCGAAGCCGAGCTTCTTCGCCAGCTTGTAGGCGATGGTGTGGTCCGGCAGGGACTCGAACAGCGGCTCGATGACCTGATCGCGCCATTGGATGGAACGGTTCGACGCGGTCACCGACCCGCGGGTCTCGAACTGGGTGCAGGCCGGCAGCAAATACACGCCGTCGGTGCGGTCGTGCATGACGGCGGAGACGGTGGGATAGGGGTCGATGACCACCATCAGATCCAGCTCCTCCATGGCCTTCTTCATCTCCGGGCCGCGGGTCTGGCTGTTCGGGGCGTGGCCCCAGAGCACCATGGCGCGCACGTTGTCCTGCTGTGCGACGTTGACCTTGTCCTCCAACACGCCGTCGATCCAGCGCGACACCGGGATGCCCTTGCTGTTCATCGGCGGCACCTGGTTGCCGCTGCCGTCGTCGTAGCTGGCGCTGTCGAAGCGGTCCTTGAGCCAGTCGTAATCCAGGTCCCAGACGCCCGCCCAGTGCTTCCACGCGCCTTCCGAGAGACCGTAGTAGCCGGGCAGGGTGTGGGAGAGCACGCCCAGGTCGGTGGCGCCCTGCACGTTGTCATGGCCGCGGAAGATGTTGGTGCCACCACCGGACACGCCCATATTGCCTAGCGCCAGCTGGAAGTTGCAGTAGGCGCGGGTGTTGTTGTTGCCGATGGTGTGCTGGGTGCCGCCCATGCACCAGACGAAGGTGCCGGGGCGGTTGTCCGCCATCAGCTTGGCGGCACGGTAGATCTGCTCCTCCGGCACGCCGGAGACGCGCTCCACCTCGTCCGGTGTCCACTTGGCGACCTCCGCCTTGATCTCGTCCATGCCGTAGACACGCTGGGCAATGAAGGCGTCGTCCTGCCAGTTGTTCTGGAAGATGTGCCAGAGCATGCCGTAGATGACGGGTACGTCGGTGCCGGGGCGGATGCGGATGTAGTGATCGGCATGGGCGGCGGTGCGGGTGAAGCGCGGGTCGATCACGATCAGTGGGGCGTTGTTGCGCTCCTTGGCGCGCATCACATGCAGCAGCGACACCGGGTGGGCCTCGGCGGGGTTGCCGCCGATGATCAGGATAGCCTTGGAGTTGTGGATGTCGTTGTAGGAGTTGGTCATCGCGCCGTAGCCCCAGGTGTTGGCGACGCCGGCGACGGTGGTGGAGTGACAGATGCGGGCCTGGTGGTCGACGTTGTTGGTGCCCCACAGCGCTGCGAACTTGCGGAACAGATAGGCCTGCTCGTTGTTGTGTTTCGCCGAGCCCAGCCAATAGACGGAGTCGGGCCCGGACTGCTCGCGGATGGAGAGCATCTGGTCGCCGACCTCGTTGAGGGCCGTCTCCCAGTCCATGCGCTTCCATTTGCCGTCCACCAGCTTCATCGGGTACTTGAGCCGGCGCTCGCCGTGGCCGTGCTCGCGGACCGATGCCCCCTTTGCGCAGTGGGCACCGCGGTTGAAGGGGTGATCGAGCGCCGCTTCCTGCCCGCTCCAGACCCCGTTCTTGACCTCGGCATAGATGCCGCAGCCCACCGAGCAGTGGGTGCAGACGGTGCGGACCTGTTTGGTCTCGCCGCCGGCCGGGGCGGGGGCGTCGGTGGCCTGGGCCTTCTTTACCATTTTTGGCGCCAGCCCGGCGGCGATGGCCGTGCCGCCGGCGAGCAGGCCCGAGTTGCGCAGGAAGTCGCGGCGACGCAGGGCGACGCCGGTATGGGCTGCCGACTGCGAGATGGCGGCGGCGCCGCGGGGGCTCGAGGCGACTTTGGTCAGTTTCATCGGTGCACTCCTCTGGCCCCACTGCGTATGGCGTGGGGCATCGTTGTTCGTCGTCGTTCGACGGCCTCGCTGGACCGTCATGGTGCTGCGAGTCGGGCGCGCTGGGCGCCTCGGTCTTTGGGTGCGGCCTTTGGGCGGTCGTCTGTTCGGGGCGGTTCGGGGCAGTGATTGCCAGCCACCGTTCCAGGTGGTCAGAGCCCCAGTCGGTCAGAGCCGGGCCGAGGCATAGTAATCGGCGACGTGTCGGGTCTTGCGGTAGCCCTCGCTGGGCTTGTCGACGGGCGCCGGTGTGTCGCTCACGGCGGCGGCCTGGCCGGGCAGTAGGGCCAGGGTGGCGGCGCCCGCGCCGGCGGTGGCGGCGGACTTCAGGAAGCGGCGGCGGTCGGTCGTCGGTGTGTTGTCTGATTGCATCGTGCGGGTCTCGCTGGTCGGTGCTGTTAACAGGCTCGTGTGCTCGTGTGTGAGCCGACGCGTTTCGACGGTCGGTTCGGGTGGTTGGGTCAGGCCGCCATGGTCAGGAAGCGCTGCTCTAGTTCGTGGAAGACGACGCCCAGGCGGCCCACGGAGCGGTAGAAGATGCCGGCTTCTGCCTGCTCCAGATCGCGCCAGAAGCGCCCGACCCAGGTGCCCAGGTGTGCCTCGTAGAACGCTCGCTGATCGGCGATGTCCACGCTCGGGTCCTCGGCCAGCGCCGACATCACCTCGCAGAGGGCGGCCACGTGGTCCTCCGGCTCGCGCACGTCCGAGCTGCGTTCGAAGCCCAGGGCGGCGAGGTCGTCGCGCAGTTGTGACAGGGGCCGTTCCATCAGATAGCCGGTCTGGTACCAGGAGCCATAGGGCACCAGCTCGCCGCGACCTAGGCCGATGAAGAGCTGGTGGTACTCTTCATCCACCGCGCTCGGGTCAACGCTCGCCGCCACCAGTCGCAGGCGCTCCCAGGCCTGCGTGAAGGCGTCGCGGCCACCTGATGAGTCGAGCCCGCGCACCGCCGCGAGTAGCTGCTCGTCGGGCACGTCGCGCAGCAGGGCCGCGAGCAACGCATAGACGCCGGCGCGGGCGGCATCCTCGGCCGAGGACTCTCCCTGCGCGACGGCCAGGCTCCGCGCGGCCAGGTTCTGATTCTGAGCGGTCGGGGTCTGAGCGGTGGGTGCGGCGATCGGCTCCGGCATGGAGCAGGAGTCGGCCGTCGTGGTCAGGGCTGCGGCTGGGGGGCTCATGGTTCGATTGGGCATATCGTCGTTGTCCATTGCTTTGAGCAACGCCTGCGCCAGGTCGCAGGGAAAAGAAGGGAGTGAAAGTCGTCGATTCGACCAAGCAGTTGTCGGCGGAGCGACCGGCGGACCTAGATCTCGCCGGACTGCATCATGTCGGCGACGCGGCAGTTGCCGCACATCTGGAGCCGACGGCGGGACTCGGGCGTGGCAAACATGGCGTGATCCGCCAGGCGTTCCGACATGCGCCCGATGACCGAGCGGGTGGCGAAGGCGGTGCCGCAGCGGACGCAGTGGAACGGGCTGTCTTCGTTCAGCAGGCGCACGGCGTTGCGGGCGTCGGCATCCAGCAGCAGTCGCGGCTCGATCCGGATCGCCTCCTCCGGACAGGACTGCACGCACAGTCCGCACTGGACGCAGTTGGACTCACGGAACCTAAGCTGTGGGACATCCTGTCCGTGCTGCAGGGCCTTGCCGGGACAAACGGTCACACAGGCGAGGCATAGGGTGCAGGCGTTCTCGTCGACCAGGGCGTTGCCCAGCGGGGCACCTTCGGGCAGGGGGAGGGCGTCGCCCTGGACCTCCTGGAAGCTCTGCTCGTGCAGGTGGTCGATGGCCTGGAACAGGATCTGCCGCTTGCCGCCGCGCGCCGCATGCCGAGCGGGGCTCAGCTCGGGCATCACCGCACCGGGGCCCTGTTCGTCTACATCAACGCCTTCGGTGCCAAGCCAGCCCAGGGCGCTCGCCGGATACCCGAGCCCACCGATGATGGTCCGAGCGGTCAGGAGCTGGTCGTCGATGACCGCTCGCGAGGCCTGTGGAATATCGGTATGCCCGAGCAGGCGGACAGCGGAGGCACCGTAGGCCAGGGCGGTGAGCCAGGCCTCCAGACCCAGGCTGGCGAGCTCTTCCAGCGCGAAAGGCAACAGCCGGCGGGCGGTCCGGGTATCGGCCCGCACCAGATCGTCGGCGAGTGCCGTGCCGCGCTCACTGTCGTGCAGCAGCAGGATCGGGGCCTTGCCGCCGGCCTCGCGGTAGGCGCGGAGCATGCGCCGCAGCCGTTCCAGGCTGTCCTCGACGCTGGGGTAGTTGTAGGTCATGGCCCCGGTGGGGCAGGCGGTGGCGCAGGCACCGCCCCCCTGGCACAGGTGCGGCTCCACCGAGACCCGATCCACCAGGCCGGTGATGGCGCCCGCGGGACAGGCATCGATGCAGCGGGTGCAGGCGGTGGCGCCCTTCATGCCGTGCGCGCAGATGTTCGGGTCGTATTGGAAGTACTTGGGCTTCTCGAAGCGGCCGGTGAGGTCCTTCAGGGTCGCGAGCCCATCGTCGAGCTGCTGGTCGAGCTGGTCTGGACCTGCGGCGAGATAGCCGGGCGGCGGCAGCTCGACCGAGATGAGCGATTGGTTGGTGAGGTCCAGCACCTGGTCGAAGAGGATCTCGTCGTCGGCCTGTCCGGCGAGCCGCAGCCGGAAGGCGCCGAGCCAGCCGGAGAGCTGCACCGTTGCGCGCGACGCATACCAGGTGGTGGCGCCGGCGATTGGGCGATGGCTCGCCTTGTCCGTGACCAGGCACAGGACCCGGGCCTGCAGCGGTGCCGCCTGCCGCACGGCGTACTCGATGCGTCGGTGGTCCTCGCCGATGACCAGCAGTCGCTCGCCGGCGGTGTATTCGATCAGGCTGGTGGGGTCGACGGGGGTGCCGGCCAGGGCCTGGCGTGCCGCTCGGCGCGGGTCGGACAGGGCGATGGGGGTGATCGCGTCAGGTGGCACCGGCGGCCGGGGGTTGGTGTTGTGCCGGTTGTTCGGCGCCTGCTCGGGGGGCGGGTTCTGCATCATCTTGGGGGTCCCCAATGTCTGCTGGCTGATCTGCTGGCGAGTCTGCTTGCTGTCCTGCTGGCCGTCGGGGGAGCGGGTCGGTTCGGTCGGCTGGTGCGGTGCCGGTTGCGGTATCAGCGTCGGTGTGGGGCGCGGTGGAGTCGGCCAGCACCTCGCGGGTCGCGGCCGGCCCCCCTGTCGCTTCTGTTGAGCCTGGCAATGGGTCGTCGCCGGCTTCGGTCGTCTGCTCCAGCTCCTGCCCGAGCGCGTGGCGCATGTCGGCGGTGATCAGGTCGCCGAGCGGCGTGTATCGGGTGAAGTCCTCGGCGTAGTCGTCGAGTCCGTCGGTGACGTTGAAGCTGGCACTACGGAAGAGCTGGGCCAGGGCCCGGCGCCGGAGGTCCCTTGAGACGCCCGGCGACAGGAAGCCGGAGTAGTCGGCGTCCGGTCCGAGCGTGTCCAAAGGCGGCATGTCCGCGTCGGTGAGGACCGATTCGGCGATCTTGTCTGGCTCGGTGGCCGGCTCCGCCGTCGAGGGCGGGGCCTTCTCGTCCGGGCTGGACGCGGGGCGCTGGTCGCCGAGCGTGTCCTCGGGGGTGGAGGTGAGGGGCGGTTTGCCCAGGCGTGCCCGGGTCTTGCGTCGCGACCAGCGACTCAGGAAGTCGCCGTCGGCCTGGTCGTCCAGGGCGCGGGGCTGCGCCCTGTCGCTCTGCTCAGGCATGCCGCTGCCCCCGATCCGGATTCGAGTGGCCGGCCTGGCGCGATTCCTGGTCGGTGTCCTGGTGCAGCTCCGGGGCCGGCTGCTGCTGGGCCTTCCAGTCCTGCCGCCTACGCTTCTTCTTTTTCTCCGGCACATAGTGTGCGAGTACGAAGGCCTCGGCGGCGCGATAGAGCTCCGGAGGCAGGGGCACCGCGTGCACCGTCTCGTCACCCTCCAGGTAGGCCTGGCCGGCATCGAAGCTCAGGCTCACGATCACCGGCCGCGGCAGGCCGTCGGGGTCGGAGCGGGTGACGATGTAGCAGCCCGGCGTGCCGACCATCAGGTTGTGGTAATAGCTTTCGGCCTCGTCGACGAAGAGCTCCACGTGCAACCCTGGCCAGAGGTACTGGGCGGCGTCCGGGCCCTCGACGACGGGCACGGGGACGGTCGGTGTCGCTCCTGTCTCGGCGTCTCGGCAGTCCGCTCGGTTGCTGTCGGACATGCTGGTGCCGCCTACGGTGACGCCGACCGCGCGCCAGCTGTCCGTGACCCAGCGGTTGCCGCTGACCCGGCGCCGCTCCATGAGCACATTGACCGGAAATCGTGTCGGCGGCGGCGCGATATCGGGTCCGTCGGTTCTCGTGGAATCGCTCGTCGAGCGGGCGGACGTGGGGCTGGCATACATGGCGGCTGCGACGGCTTGGGCGTTCGTGGTGGGTCTGGGATCCCACGAGCACAGCAAGACGCGTACCAGCGTCCAAACGCCGCCGCTGCTTCGGGGTGGCCGGCACTGCGCTTGCCTACCCTGCGACCAACCAGACCTTGTGCGTGTCCCCGTTAGGATGGGCAAAGCGCAGCGCCCGCTTTCCACAGTCTGATGGGCACGCGTTGCTCTGCCCCGGCTACGGAGGCCGCGAAGGCCACAACGGGACAGCGGTGGGCGCGACAGTTTGTCGCTGCCGCGGCCCGTGCTTTGCGTCAGTTTGTCCGGTCTGGCGCCTCGGGTTCCGGGTTTGCGCGGACTCTGGGTTCGTCTCTTCCGAGGTGAGGGGTGCGTGCCTGGCCTGCCGCGCCGTGGCGGCGTCGCTCGGGGCGACGAAGGAGGCGCGAGGTCGGGCGCTTACAACGGGCTTCGTGCGGGTGCGGGAACGATTCTTGCTGACCCGCTTGACCAGAAATCGGTCACCGCGTCGGTCAGTCCGACGAAGGCGACCCCCAGACCGACGAAGGCGACCCAACGATCGGGTGATTCCGGGGTTGCCGTGTAGCTTCCAGGAATCAGCCAACGCCATGCTGCATGCACCATCCGCCGACCAGGACCCGAACGACAGGCTGATCGACCGCTTCGGTCGGCACATCACCTATGTGCGCCTGTCGGTCACCGACCGCTGTGACCTGCGCTGCGTCTACTGTATGGCGGAGGACATGAACTTCCTGCCGCGGGCGCAGGTGCTCACCCTGGAGGAAGTCGCCCGGCTCGGGCGCTGCTTCAGCGAGCTCGGCGTCACCAAACTGCGCATCACCGGCGGCGAGCCCCTGGTGCGGCGCAACGTGCTCTGGCTGTTCGAACAGCTCGGCGCCCTGCCGGGGATCCGTGATCTGACCCTGACCACCAACGGCACCCAGCTGCCGAGGTATGCGGCTGCGCTCAAGGCGGCCGGGGTCACGCGCATCAATATCAGCCTGGATTCCCTGAAGCCGGAGCGCTTCCGAGCCATCACCCGCAAGGGCGAGCTGGCACAGACCCTGGCCGGCGTCGACGCGGCCCGCGCGGCGGGCTTCGCGCGCATCAAGCTCAACTGCGTGATGCTCAAGCACCGCAACCACGATGAGGCGACCGACCTCGTGCGCTTCGCCGTGGACCGCGGGCTCGACATCAGCTTCATCGAGGAGATGCCCCTCGGTGTCATCGGCGACCACGACCGTGCCGAGGCCTACTACTCCAGCGACGAGATCCGGCGCGACCTCGCCGAGCGGCTGGAACTGATCCCCACCACCGAGTCCACCGGCGGCCCATCGCGCTATTGGCGCATCGCCGGCACGGACACCCGGGTGGGCTTCATCTCGCCCCATAGCCACAACTTCTGTGGTGACTGCAACCGGGTGCGGGTCACCGCGGAGGGGCGGCTGTTGCTGTGCCTGGGGCAGGAATTCTCCACCGATCTGCGCCGCACCCTACGCGCCCACCCCGGTGACGACGGGCGGGTCAAGCAGGCCATCCGCGCGGCCATGTCCATCAAGCCAAGGGGGCACGACTTCGACCTGACCGAGCAGCCCATCATCTTCCGCCACATGAACGCCACCGGGGGCTGAGCTCGGGAGGTCTCAATGCAGAGTCTTGCACGCGATACCCGCGATGACGTCGATGACCATGACGCGCCGATCCTCTCGGTCGCCGGTCTGAAGCCGTCCCACGCGGTGGTGGCCATGGACGAGTTCGGCGAGCCGCGGGAGGGCCACATCGCCGGGGAGCAGCAGCTCACGTTGTTCATCGACAAGCGCGAGGTCGTCTCCCTGATGACCCTCGGCACCCATCCGGAGCTTCTGGTGCTCGGCTACCTGCGCAACCAACGCCTCGTGCCCTGTCTGGAATCGGTGTACTCCGTGCAGGTGGACTGGGAGACCGAGTCCTGTGCCGTGACCACCTTCGACGGCGTCAGCGATCTGGAGGCCAAGCTCAAGCACCGCACCGTCACCAGCGGCTGTGGGCAGGGCACGGTCTTCGGGCGCATCAGCGACTGGCTGGATCGGTTGCGTCTGCCCGCCGTGCGGCTGCGCCAGTCGAGCATCTACGGGCTGCTCGATGCCCTGAGTGCCCACAACGAGGTCTACCGCCGCGCCGGCGCCGTGCATGGCTGCGCGCTCTGTGCGCTGGGGTCCGAGGGGGGCGATGGCGAGCCGACGACCGCGCCGAGGATCGAGTTGTTCGTCGAGGACGTGGGCCGGCACAACGCCGCCGACGCCATCTCCGGCTACATGTGGCTCAACGCCATCGAAGGCGCCGACAAGGTCTTCTATACCACCGGCCGGCTGACCTCCGAGATGGTCATCAAGGTGGCGCAGATGGGCATACCCGTGCTCCTGTCGCGCTCAGGCGTCACACACCGTGGACTCGAACTGGCGCGCAGGATCGGTGTCACCCTGATCGCGCGTGCCAAGGGCACCCATTTTCTCGTCTACAACGGGGCCGAGCAGATCGAGTTCGACGCGGTGCCGGCGCGGGCCAGGTCCGATAATCGGGGCCGGCGCGACAGGTTGGCTCGTGCAGCCGGCGCCTAGACCGCCCGGGACCGGGCCGAACAACCAGCTCGAACAGCCTGCCCCCACCTACGGAGGCCTCGGAGTGACAGCCATGACAGCGCCCACGTCGCCGCCGACCGCCTGGGAACAGGACGGCACCTTCATGTGCGTGAAGCAGGTCGCGGCCTACCTGAATCTGAACGAGAAGAAGGTCTACGCCCTGGTGAACGAGGGGCGCATCCCGGCGACCAAGGTCACGGGCAAATGGATGTTCCCGCGCGAGCTGGTGGACCGATGGATGCTGGAGTCGGCCCACGGTGGGCTGCTGTCCGACCGATTGCTAATCTCCGGCAGTGATGATCCCCTGCTCTATCGCGTCATCACCGCCCTGGCCCGCGATCTGGATATCCACGCCCAAGTCTGCTACACGCCCACGGGTACGCGCCTCGGCCTGGAGCTGCTGCAGGCACGCCGAACGGACGTCAGCGCCCTGCACTGGGGGCCGGCGGAGGAGAGCCAGACCCGGCACCCGGCGCTCCTGC
Source organism: Thiohalocapsa sp. (assembly GCA_028277725.1). Classification (GTDB taxonomy): domain Bacteria; phylum Pseudomonadota; class Gammaproteobacteria; order Chromatiales; family Chromatiaceae; genus Thiohalocapsa. The sequence goes on along the minus strand of JANQFX010000010.1, from coordinate 3,031 downwards.
GCCAGCACCCGCAGCACCGCAACTGGGTCCTGGTGCGGGCCTTCACCCGCGAGCAGGGCCTCATGTTGCGACCGGGCCTGCTGCGCCAGTCCTCGGACGTCGAGTACTTCACCCAGTCCCGGTTCCGCTGGGTGCAACGCCAGGCGGGCGCCGGGTCACAGCGGTTCCTGCTCGAGTTGGGCAGGCGGACCAGCGCTTGGATCAACGTCCTCAACACCAGCTGCACCGCGCTGTCGGAGCGCGAGGCCGCAGCGGCGCTGGTGCTCGACCAGGCGGATGTCGCGCCCGGTGTGCGGGCCGCCGCCATCGAGGCCGGCCTGGACTTCGTTCCCCTGGGGGTCGAGGCCTTCGACTTCGCCCTGACGCGTGAGGTCTGGTTCCGGCGGTTGTTCCAAGACCTGCTCAGGCATCTCGGTTCCGGGGCCTGCCGCAAGATCGCCGACGAACTCGGCGGCTACGACCTGAGCCGGGTCGGCGAGATCCTTTGGGGGGAGCATTAGGTGGCGGGACCATGGGTGTTCGTTTTGATGATGGCCAATTGATGGGGCGGGCACGCTGCGCTTTGCCCATCCCACCGCTTTGCCCACCCTATGGTTAGAATGGCAACCTAGCTTGGGTAAGGCCGCAGTGCAGTCGGGGGCAAGACAAGGTTGGACATGTTGCAAGCCGCCGGGCTCATCCTGATTGGTCTTATCGGCCTTGTGGTCGGTGGTGAACTGCTGGTGCGGGGCGCCTCCGGCCTAGCCATTGCGGCGCGCATCAGCCCGCTGGTGATCGGCATCACCGTGGTCTCATTCGGCACCAGTGCGCCGGAACTGGCGGTGACGGTGCAGGCGTCCTTGGCCGACGCGCCGGCGCTGGCGGTGGGCAACGTGGTCGGCAGCAATATCGCCAACATCCTGCTGATCCTGGGTGCCGCGGCCTTGATTGCGCCGCTCACGGTCAAGAGCCGCATCATCAAGGTCGATCTGCCAGTGGTGTTGGCGTGCTCGGCGGCGCTCTGGCTGCTGTCGCTGGACGGCCGCGTGGGGCGGCTCGACGGCCTGGTCATGGTGTTGGCGCTCTGCGTCTATTTGGTCTGGACCCTGATGCAGGGCAAGACCGACCCAGACGACGTGCAGGCGGAATTTACCCAGGCTGTCGCCGCCGGGACTGAAGGACAGGGCGGCGGCGCGGGCCGCTTGTTCAAGCAGGCGCTGCTGGTGGCTGCGGGGTTGGTGCTGCTGGTGCTCGCCGCGCAGGCCATGGTCTCCGGTGCCGGCGACATTGCCAGGCTCTTCGGCGTCAGCGAACTGATCATTGGCCTGACCATCATCGCCATCGGCACGTCGCTTCCGGAGCTGGTGGCATCCGTCCTGGCGAGTTGGCGCGGGGAAGGGGATATCGCTGTGGGCAACGCCGTGGGCAGCAATGTGTTCAACATCTTGGCGGTGTTGGGCATCGGCGCCCTGATCGCACCCGGTGGCATCCCGGTTCACCCCGACGTGCTGACCCTGGATCTACCGATCATGATCGCCACCGCGTTGTTCTGCATCCCGCTGTTCTTCACCGGCTGCCGCATCACGCGTCTGGAAGGCGGCGTCATGGTCGGCTACTTCGTCGCCTATACGGTGTATCTCGCGCTGGGTGCCACCGATGCGGCCTTTACGCGTAGCTTCGAGGTGGCGATGCTCGGTTTCGTCATACCCATCACGGTGCTCGCCATCGGCTTCAGTGTCGTTCAGACACTCAAACGCAGGCGCTCCGACGCGCATGCCCGGTGTACCGACGTTCGCCAATCGCTTGCGGCTGGGAAGAAGGACTCGGCCAGTGACTGAAGAGAAGGAGAAAGAGAAAGGGTCAGGCTCGGGGTCAGCTCGGGGTCAGGGTCATCCTGGGTTCATAGGTCATCCAGGGGGCAGCTAAATGGTGACCCCGGACCCTCGGCGTCCTAGTTGTGCGTAACCCCCCCCTCCCCACTGGCAATAAACTCCATGCTCGACGTGTTCCAGCGACCGTAGACTCGGCTATTTACTCCCCATCCCAGAAAGAAAGCGCCGCCTTACCTCTTGTTGATTGCTATCTTGTCCATCAAATCGAAGAGCACTAGACAGATGAAGACTTGCACCATTAATCACAAAAAATACTCTGTTGTCAAGGACGCCACTGAGTACGTAATGTATCAGCCGCTAGAGCTGAAGCCAGGAGATTGGATGCCTTTTGTAATAGAAGTCAAACAGGCGCGGGGCAAATGCCAATTCCCATTGGCGTGGAACGGCGACAGACTGGCTGAGAACGACGCGCTCAAGCAACTAAGGGCTACTGATCCTAGTGCTGAACAATGGGTGATCCACTTTTTCCGATCGCTGTCTGGCTTGGAGACTCCCTGTGGCGACCAAGACGACTTCGACGACTTGGAGCAAAAACCGATCCTTTGGGCGCAAGCCAAAGAAACCTTCCTGACGGATACAGAAATAGACTGCCATGCTCTCCTCCAAGAAAAACTCCAAATCGGTCGATATAAGCTTCTCTGGCATGTTCCACTGTCGCAGATTCTGAGCAGGGGCAGCGTCCCCGACAATTCCTTTTTTCGTTATACGGCGACCTTGGCTGTGCTAGACAAAGAATACGATGCTTTGGTCGTCGCTCTCGGCGTGGATGCACGCTTTGACCCCAAGACTCTCTCGGACCTACGAAAATGCCTACCAATTGTCCACGTTATTAACTGGCGCGAAAACGCGCCATGCGCGCGGCTGTTGACGCTGGTCACGTCGGCAGCCGGTAACGATAATCCTAAGCCAGTGATCAACGAGCCCGAGTTTCGCACGAAGCAAGCTTTCGAGGACTTCTTGAAAGCTCATATGGTTAACCCATACTTCGAGAATACCCTTTCAAGGCCAGAATTCTCCGCAGGAATCAAACTGGGCCGTGACGTTGAGGCGTAAGCGCTCCACAAACCCCACCTGCCCATGCGCCGGGCGATCGGGCAGAGTTCACCCCGCACTCAATCCAAGTGGGGGGAACGAGCGATGGGAAGCAGCGCAGGTCGGCA
>JANQFX010000106.1 GCA_028277725.1 Thiohalocapsa sp. | reverse complement strand
CGAGACGCTGTCGATGAGGTAGCCGCGCAGTTCGTCCGCGAGTTGCTCGAGGGCCTCGGGCTCCAGACCGCGTAGGTCCGCCGGGCTGTCGATGCCGTTTAGGAGGGGGTAGCGGGAGGGTGCGGCTGAAAGCGTTGCGTCGCGCATCTGCGTCTTGGCCTCGGGGTGATCGTCAGCCCGCAAACACTAGAGCAAGCCCAGGCTCGACGGCTTCATTCTAGAAGAACCGGCGTCGCAGCAGCAGCCCTCAACTTGCCCACCGTCAAACAGGCCCACCGCTCTGCGCCGCCGGCATGGGCTTTACTGACGAGGGACAAGACTTCGAAGTCCGAACCGGAGAATCTCCGACGCCAGGATCACGAATATCGATGCGCGCAGTCACAGCTCACCCGGAGCGAACCGTGACATACACGTAGAGCGCATGTGCGCCGTCGCTGCGCCCGTCACTGGGCAGATCCTTGGCGAGAACCACTCCGCCTAACAGCAACGACGACCTCGGGCCTTGACCGGCCGACTCCGAGTCGAGGCACTCACATGACAGGAAACGTGCATTGGCCGCCCGCTGGACGGCCAATGCCGAGAACGCTCCTCAGAGCCACTTGAAATCGACGCTGGTCAACAGGATGAAGTGGATCAGCAGCGCCAGAACCAACAGGAAGCCGAAGAGGCCGACCAAAGCCCTGCGCGGATCGAAAATCTGCCAGATCTTATGCATGAGTAATCTCCAAGTATTGGGGCGGGAATTCGCACTGCGCAACGCAGCTACCCGCGATGTTTCACAGGATGCCTAGGGACAAACCCCTCTACAGCCACGGACGCCACAGCCAAGCCAGCAGGTGCGCGAAGACCGCGACACCGACGAACCCGCTCATGCTCTGGGTAAAGATACCGTGGAATTCCTGAGCCTCTTCTTCGGTCAGGCCGGACAGGCTTTTCTCATTAGCCATGGATTACCTCCAGTTTGCTCGATCGGCCGGAATGGCCGTTACCGCTTCAGTCCCCGCGGCGGGGTTGCCCGAGGGGCGTTCCGACGCCTGAAGCGTCGGGACCAACCTTGCGACGCCCGAGGGCGCGCTTCCTACGACTGGCGGCCCGTTGCCCGGGCGCCGGCCGACAAGGGCAGTCTTCAGTTAAGGTTGCGTGCCGGCGGCATCGCCGACATGTTGGACGCTGGTGCGGTGATGCCCTCGCCCGTGTTGATCCAGTTGAAGTCCGGAGACGCCAGCAGCATGAAATGGATGAGCAGCGCCAGCCCGAACATGAAGCTGACCAGCCCCATCAGCGCGCGCCGCGGTTCGAACCATTGCCAGATTCGATGCATGAGTTCCCTCCACTGAGGATATTGGCCCCGGCGGTAAAGTACCGCCGGAGGGGTTAGTGTGAGTCGCCTCGGCTTACAGCCAGGGACGCCACAGCCAGGCCAGCACGTGCGCGAACAGCGCAACGCCGATGAAACCGGTCATGCTCTGGGTGAAGATGCCGTGGAATTCCTGGGCCTCTTCTTCGGTCAGACCGCTCAAGCTCTTGTTGTCAGCCATGGGTATTACCTCTGTTCGTCGAGTCTTGGTCGTCGGCGATGCCGACAACCGGTTTGGACCGGGTGATCCGTCACCCGTGAGGTCCTGGTCTGTTGCCTTCAGCCGCCTTCCGTCCTAGCGTGGGGCCGGAGCCGGCGGGTACTGCAACGGGGCCGGCGGGTACTGCATCATGCTCGGCGGCGGATACCGCAGCTGCGGGCCAGGTGCGGGCTGTTCCGCCGCTGGCTCCGGCTGCGGACTGACCTCCGCCTCTGCTTCCGCTGGTGCCGCGGCGGGCTCCGCCGCCGCCTCCTGGACCGGTTGCTCCTCGGCAGGGGTCGGCGCGGCGGCTTCCACCGCCTCGGCCTTGGCCTGCTCCGGCACCGCTTCCTCAACCGCCTCAGCTTCCTCAACCGCCTCAGCTTCCTCGACCACCTCGGCTTCCTCAACCGCCTCGACAGGAGCTGCCTCGGCCTCCTTGGCCGCACGGATCGCCTCAAGCCCACCCTCCGGCAGAGGCTGTGCCAGTGACGGATAGTCCTTCAGCATCGGTGCGCCGTAGAGCGGCTTGTAAGCACCCTGGTGGCAGGTGGTGCAGTAGATCTTGTACACGTCACCCAGCGGACCCTTGCGACTCGCGGGAATGATCTCCGAGAGCGGCATCACGTACTCGTTGTTCATCTCCCGCACGTGCCGGATCGCGTACCAGGCGGTGGTCCGCTGCGGCGCGCTCTGATCCCAGGAGTAGAACGAACGGCTGTTATGGCAGTAGGTGCAGTTCACACCGAGCGCTTCGGACATGTGCATCATCAAGCCGTAGGTCCATTCGGCCTGCTTGATGGACTTGCGATTGCCCTGCGGCAGCACGGTCTGGCCGATAACGCTGATGTCATTGTCCTGCATCAGGAACGGCGTGAACGGGTCATAGGGCAGCGACGTATAGGCCACGGACTTGGCGGCGGTGTTCTGCCCGGTCGGCGCGAGGCCGGACGGCTGGCGAGGACCCGGATCGGTGACCCAGACGTACTCGGGAACCGGCTGGCCACGATGGCAGGTGTAGCAGGTGACACCGGTGTCCGCGACATGGTCCTTCCAGTTCGCGTTGGCGTCCTGCGTCATCTGGATCATCCGCCGTGACACCACCTTGGTGTAGATGCCGTCGTACTCGAAGCCCTCGTTGACGTGGCAGTAGTAGCAGCCTGCGTCACCGGCCACCCAGTTGGTCAGAGCGACCATGAGACGGTTGAACTCGGCGATGGTCAGTTCGCCCAGGACCTGGACGTTCTTGTAGACGTCCTTCGCCTTCGGGCCACCGGGCACCGCCGCCGGGATCGGCTCGGGTGGCACGTTGGCCTCCAGCGATTCGCGCAGGTCCTCCGCGTTGTAGATGGTCTGCATCTGCAGACCGCGGTAACCGTTCTGCACCACCTCGGGGGGCGGCACCTCACAGCCGGTGATCAGCGCGGCTGCACCGATGGCCGCGAGAGCAAGCGACTTGGCGTTCAGGGTCTTCATTGCGACACCCCCTGCATGAGGCTCGGATCCTGGAGCGTGAGCTCAGACGGATAGGGCGCCACGATCCCGTGCTTGATACCCCAGAGGTACCAGTTCTCGACGACAGTGCCGGTGAGGAGAATACCGATACCAGCGGTAATGACGGTCAACACGGCGAACCACCAGGCCCAACGGTGGATGGATTCCATCGTGGCATTGAAACCCATGGTCCAGCGCCACAGGAGCATCGCACGCTCGGATGCGGTGCCGCGATCGGTGATCTGGTCGATCTCACGGTCACCGCCGTAGCGGGACACCGCCAGGATCGTGCCGCCATGCATGGCGAACAACACTGCGGAGCCGTACAGGAACGCGATGGAGAGCGCGTGGAACGGGTTGTAGTAGAAGTTGCCGTAGCGGATGGAGATCGCCGCGGTCCAATCCAGGTGCGGGAAGATACCGAACGGCACCGCCTCACCCCAGCTACCCATCAGAATCGGCCGAATGAAACCGAGCGTCAGGTAGAAGAAGATCGCGGCCGCAAATGCCCAAGCGACGTGCGTGCCGGTCCCGAGCGCTATTGCGCGCTGGTAAGTCCGCAGCCACCACAACAGAATCGAGGCGGTCAGAAAGAAGCCCGCGATCAGCCACCAACCCCCGTCGCCGAGCGGCGGGAAGCTGAGCCCATAGGAGGGCGGAGGCGGCTCGAGCGCCAGCCAGAAGAAGTTCTGCAGGAACTCCATGGGGCTCCAGTTGACCTGTGCGGCCATGTTGAAGCCGATGATCTCGATGGCGATGAAGCCACAGACCAACGATGCGGTACCAGCGAAGCCGAGGTAGATCGGGCCGACCTGAGCGTCGCCGATCTTACCCAGCCAGTAACTGAAGATCGGCTTACCAAGACGGGGCAGATCGCCCTTGGGCAACGCGACGCCGGGGTAACCAGGCTCGCGTATCTGGACTTTGTTGAAGATGTTCTGATATTCGGCCATGTCGGTGTCCTCTTATGACCACAAGGGGATTTGCAGCCACCAGTTCCACCACTCCGGCCAGCCCTTGGTCCAGAACGGGCCACTCAGCACGATGCAGACCGCGCTCCAGAAGGCAGCGTTGATGGCGAGGAACAGGCCCAGACGATGGATGGCGAGCGCGCCGATCGAATAGCCGACGAGGTCACGGAAGAAGGTGTTCTCGTGCTCGGACAGCTTGATCGTGTCGCCCTCCTCATGCGGGTTCACCATCGAGAGGATGAGCGAACCGTGCAGTGCCAACGCGAGCGCGTTCGTAAAGAAGAACGTGATCGCCAGCATGTGGGCTGGGTTGTAGTGGAAGTGCAGGTACTGATAGCCCACGTTCGACACCCAGTCGAGGTGACTGAAGATGCCGTACGGGAAGCCGTGGCCCCACGCACCCATCAGGACCGGACGAATCACGACCAGCGTCACATAGGCCAAAATCGCGAAGCTGAACGCGAAGGGCACGTGCAGCCCAATGCCCAGCTTGCGGGAGATCTCCACCTGGCGCAGCGCCCAAGAGACGAAGGCGCCGATGGCGCAGATGGTGATGATCTGCCAGAGCCCACCCTCGGCCAGGGGCGCCATATTCAGCCCGTAGCTCAGGTCAGGCGGCGCAATGTTGATGCGCCAGATGTTCTGGGTTGGCCCCATGACGGCCCCCCAGACGATGAGCAGCGTACCCAAGGTGGCGAAAAAGACCGAGGTGACCCCGAAGAAGCCGACGTAGAACGGCCCCACCCAGAAGTCAAACAGGTCTCCTCCCACTAAGGTACCGCCGCGAACGCGGTATTTTTTCTCAAAACTCAGCATGGCCATTAGGAATTCCTCTGCTTGGATGCCGCTCCGAGGGAGCAGCACCCACGTCGCGAGATGGACGACACCACGCGGCCTCTGCCGCGCGCTTCGTCAACTGGTCAGGCCCCTACATCTGCTGCGGCACGGCGGCCGGTGCCGCAACTTCCACTGCCGGGATACCATCTTCGAGCCAGTTGAAGTCGACGGTGCTGAGCAGGATGAAGTGGATACCGAGCGCGAGCACGGCCAGGAAACCAGCCAGACCGAAAAGGGCCAGCCTCGGGTCAATGAGCAGCCAGATCTTGTAAAGACTTGCGTTCATATTTGCTCTCCACTTGAGAGGTATTGTGCAGGTTGCGTCGCCGCGGAGTGGCCGTTGGCGACCGAGACAGTGATCAATGGCCTCGGCTATGACCGAAGTACTTGCTGGCGACGCCCATTAAGGTGACTTTGTGGCGAATCGGTGCGCAGACGTGCAAAGCGCGGGGCCGTGCGAGACCGTATTCAACCGGCGATTACAGCCAGGGGCGCCACAGCCAGGCCAGCAGGTGCGCAAACACCGCAACACCGACGAAACCGGCCATGCTCTGCGTGAAGATGCCGTGAAACTCTTGGGCCTCTTCTTCCGAAAGTCCGCTCATGCTCTTGTCGTCTGCCATGGGATAACCCTCCAGTGAGGTTCAAAGGGCCGTCAGGCCGGCGGCGCGTGTGCGCTGCGGGTCGCCGCGATCCGTTGAGATCCCGGACGCTGGGACCGCCCCGCACCGCGAGACGGACTGGCCTGGCGAAGGATCGGCTCGCAGGGTGCGCCGCGACGCATCCGCACCCTGTGGCCGGGATTCACGGTGCCGAGCCGCGGCGATGCGTATCCGATTGGGGATGCGAATCGTCATGCGGCACGACCTCCGCTCTGCGCGTCACGTGCTTGACGGACACGCGCAATCGTCACCTGCTCCTCGCCGGCGTCGCGGGCGGCCTGTTCGGCCGCATCGCGCAGCCGCTTGGCCGCGCTGATCCGCGTCAGCACCGGATAGGATTCGAGTAGCTGATCAAGATGCAGCTTGGCCTCGGCGTCCCAGGGCAGCTGACGGTTCTCTGCCGCGAGACGCGACGGGGTCGCATCCACCTGGTCCAGCTCGGTGCCGAGGGGCAGGATGTTGAACAGGGCATCGAACAGGGCGTTGCAGACCTCCTGGATGAGGTAGGTCGCGCCCGCATAGCCCATGAACGGCGTACCCGTGTGACGGCGGATGATGGTCCCGGGCAGGGAGGCTGGAATGTAGGCCGCGCGCCCGCCGATCTCAGCGAGGTACATGCGTTCGTTGTAGCCGCCGAAGAGAATCAGCGGCGTGTTGTCGTGGATGGCCGCACGCACCGCGTCGTTGTCCGGCTTGTGGCCGGGTCGGCGCGCGAAGGCAAAGTTGCAGGGCAACCCGAGTTCGTCCTCGAGGAAGTGCCGCACGCCGCGGGCATAGGTGTCGGTGGCGGCGATGCCGAAGCTCGCGGTGCCGAAGAAGTCCTGCGTGACCGAGCGCCAGAGGTCCCAGATCGGCTTGATCGTGGTGTGCTTCTCGCGCTCGATGAACGGCTCGGGATCGAGACCCAGCAGTTCCCCCAAGGCGCGCAGGAATTTGGTCGTGCTGTGCAGGCCGATAGGGGCCTGCAGATAGGGCTTGTCCAGCGCCTCGCAGAGCTTGCGGCCGAACTCGCGGTACATACAGATGTTGACGTCCGCATCCACCAGGCGCGGGATGTCGTCGAGGTGCGTCCCGAGCGGGAAGGTCATGTTGACCTCGGCACCGATGCCTTCGACCAGCCGGCGGACCTCGGCGAGATCCGACCAGGTGTTGAACATGCCGTAGATCGGGCCGATGAGATTGACCCGCGGCTTCTCGCCTTCTTTGCGGGCGCGCGGCTTGGGTGCACGGCCCTTTTTGGTACCGTACTGCTGCCAGAGCCAGACCATGGCGCGGTCGGCGCTCTGCCACTGATCCTCGTCGATGGTGCGCGGCAGGAAGCGCTGGATCGTGGTGCCCGAAGGTGTCACACCGCCGCCGATCATCTCGGCAATCGAGCCGGTCACCACCACGGCGGGCTTGGTCTCGTCGAGTGTCGCGAAGGCGCGGCGCATGGCGCCCTCGGTACCGTCCTGACCCAGTTCCTGCTCGCCGAGGCCCGTAACCACCACCGGCAGCTCATGCGGCGGCAGCGCATCGGTGTAGTGCAGCACCGCCGTCACAGGCAGGTTCTCGCAACCCACGGGGCCGTCGATGATGACCTGCATGCCCTTCACCGCAGTGAAGACATACACGGAGCCCCAGTAGCCGCCGGCACGATCGAGGTCTTGGATCAGCATCAGCCGCGACCTCCGCCCGACTTGCCGGACGTACCCGTACCGACACTCCCCTTGGCGCCCTTCTGCGCCACACGCGGCTCGGGCATGCGATCCCAGATACCAGCGCTATCGCCGTCGCCGACGCCCTCGAAGAAGGCGTTCATGCGGTCGAAGCGTTCGCGGCTGGCCAGCGCGGCGTTGACCACCTGGGCCAGGGAGCCGGCACCGGCCGGGCCCATCAGCGGGCGCGCAGAAATCAGGTTGGTGAAGTAGAGCGCGGGGATGCGCTGCTGCTTGGCGTGTTGCACCACCGGGGTCGTGCCGATGGCCAGATCCGGCTTGACGGCATCGACGGCGGCCTTGTCCTGCTCCAGCGCGGCACGGAATTGCACCGTGGTGCCGCGGGCCTCCAGCCACTCCAGGTCCGGCTTGGACCAAGGGGTTCTGGGGGCGGCAGTGCCGACGTAGGGCACACGGGCGCCGGACTCGATGAGCAGGCGTGCGACGAGGAGTTCGGAACCCTCGTAGCCGGAGACGGTGATGGTGCCGTCGACGGGCGCCTGAGACAGCGCACCGCTGATGGCCGGCAGGAAGGCGTTCTTCGCGGCCGCCACCCTGGCGGCCGGCACGTTGCAGGCCTCGCCGATGGCGTCCAGCCAGGCCGCGGTGCCGTCGTGACCGACCGGCGCGGAGCCGACGATGCGGCGACCGGCCTCCTGGAACTCACGGATCGAGGACGTGTAATAGGGGTGAATGGCGGCGACGGCGGCGCAATCAAGCGCAGCGTACAACTCACGCCATTCACGGGTCGGCACGACCGGGCCGGCGGCGAGCCCCAGGGGCTCCAGCATCATACCGACACCGACCGGGTCGGCCGGGAACATTTCGCCGAGCAGCGTCACGGTCGGCTTATCACTACGACCCTGACGCGGGGCCGCCACCGGACCCTGCTCCGCCTCACCGCGGGCATACTTGAGCATGGCGCCTGCGAGCACATCCTTGGCCTCCGCATGCGTCGGCACGCCGAAGCCGGGCACATCGATGCCGATGATGCGTACGCCGTCGATGGACTTCGGCAGCAAGCGCAGCGGGACACCGGAGGCCGTCGGGACACAGAGGTTGGTCACGACGACTGCGTCGTATTTGGCAGGATCGGCAAGCTGGTGCACGGCCTCGCGCACGTCCTCGAAGAGCTTGCCGGTGACCAGCGTCTCGGAGTCGAAGGGCACATAGCCCACGGAGCGCTTGGCGCCGTAGAAGTGGCTCGTAAAGGTGAGCCCATAAACACAGCACGCCGAGCCGCAGAGCACGGTGGCGGTGCGACGCATGCGCAGTCCGACGCGGAGCGACCCGAAGGCCGGACACATGCTCTGGGGCTGATCATGGGGTCCGGTGGGATAGTCGGTGGCAAGGCGTTGCAGCAACTCGCTCTGACCCGCGGCTTCCGCGGCTCGGCGTAACTCGTTGGCACCGGCGTGGCAACCGACGCCGTCTCCGGCGGGTGGCGCAACGTCGGCGGAATCCGATGCCCGCGCGGACCGCGCGGCGGCAACCGGCTCGTCGCCGACCCGATCGGGGCGCTCATCGCCGGGGGACATGTAGAGGACCTTGGCCTGCATCGATCGCTGCCCGCTCAGACGTCGTCGTAGATGACTTCGAGGGACGGCTTGTCGAGGCTCGACTTGCCGCACATATCTTCGACCGTGGCCGGCTCCAGCACCACGTCGCGGCCCACCTCATCGCTGGAGAAGAGGTTCAGCAGGGCGTCCGCAGACAGGGGCTTCGGTCGCATCGGCGGGGCCTCGGCGACGTTGGTGCCAAGCGCCTCGAACAAGGGCGCCCACTCGCCACCGGGCATGCCGACGATCTGATAGGCAGCGCTCTTGCGGCGGATATCCTCGTTGGCCGGGATGGCCGCGAGCACGGGCACGCCGGCCTGCTCGGCCCAGGCTTGGGCCTCGCCGGTGCCGTCGTCCTTGTTGATGACGATGCCGGCAACGCCGACGTTGCCGCCCAGGCCGCGGAAGTACTCGACGGCGGAGCAGACGTTGTTGGCGACGTACAGGGATTGGAGGTCGTTGGAACCGACAACGATGACTTTCTGGCACATGTCGCGGGCAATGGGCAGACCGAAGCCGCCGCAGACCACGTCACCGAGGAAGTCGAGCAGGACGTAATCGAAGTCCCACTCGTGGAAGCCGAGGCTCTCCAGCAACTCGAAGCCATGGATGATGCCGCGCCCGCCGCAACCGCGGCCGACCTCGGGTCCGCCGAGTTCCATGGCGAAGACGCCGTCGCGCTTGAAGCAGACGTCGCCGATGGTGACGGCGTCGCCGGCGGCCTTCTTCTTGGCGCTGGTCTCGATGATGGTCGGGCAGGCCTTGCCGCCGAAGAGCAACGTGGTGGTGTCGGACTTCGGGTCGCAGCCGATGAGCAGCACCTTCTTACCCTGCTGCGCCATCATGTAGCTCAGGTTCGCGAGCGTGAAACTCTTGCCAATCCCGCCCTTGCCGTAGATCGCGATGATCTGCGTGTGCTTGCCCGCAGTCTGGGCAGCATCGAACATCGCCGCCGGTTGCTCCGGCAGTCCGACGTTGACGGCGGTATTGGCCGCTGAGTTACCCATTCGCACCCCTCCAATCGAGAATCATTTTCAGGCAAGCCGGATCATTGAAGGCCACCTCGTACGCCTCGGCGGCGTCGGTGGCCGGACTGCGGTGGGTGATGAGGCCGTCGAAGGACAGGCGCCCATCGGCCAGGGCATCACGCACGGCGAGCATGTCCGGCTCTTTGAACTCCGCCGCGACGCGCAGGTGCAGCTCGCGCATGAAAGCGGGCGGAAAGTCGAAACTGATGGGCTCCTCGTAGAAGCCGGCGAGGACGATCTCACCGCCGCGGGCGAGGCGCCCGATGAGGCTGTCGAGCAGCGACGAGTCGCCGCTCGCATCCAAAATCACGTTGTAGTCGCGGCGCTCGTCCTGGTCCGGGGCGATGACGTCGTAACCCATGGCGCCGTCGGCGCGCTGCGGGTTGGTCTCCCAGACCACCGGCGGCTGCCCGCCACCGGCGATGACGATGCGTGCCAGCAAGCGGCCGAGCACGCCGTGGCCAATGATCAGCTCCGGCGCCCTTGCGCCGCCTGCGACGGCATGCTGCGCCGTGGCGGCCAGCGCCAGCAGCACGCCCTGCTCGGCCAACCCATCCGGCACCGGCAATAGCCGAGGGCCCGGCACAACGACGCGCGACGCGGCACCGCCGAACAGTCCGTGGACCTCACCGTAGCAACGCGCACCGGGGACGAAGACCCAGTCGCCTACCGTGAGGCCGCTCTCAGCACCCGCTTCGATTACGCGCCCGACGGACTCGTAGCCCGGCACCAGCGGGTAACCCATGCCGGGGAACGGCGGCATGCGACCGCTCCAGAGCAAACGCTCGGTACCCGTGCTGATGCCGCTGAAGTCGATATCCACTACGCAGTCGGCCGCAGTCGGCGCTGTCAGCGCGAGCTCGCGCACCGAAAGGCGGCGCGGCTCCTGCAGCACGACGGCCTTGGCGACGAGGGAAGTCGCGGTCCGGGCAGTGGTTGAGTCGGTGCGGGTCACGAGTTCGAGGACAGGGCAGCGTCTGGGTGGATCAGCCTTGAAACTGCGGAGCGCCGGAGCAACGCCCCGGCCAACTTAGTGTCAGTCTAGCTTGACCAACGGCGATGTCAATACAAATTTACACTCAACAGACACGGGTCAACTCGGACCCTAACGAGAGCGCTGTGCAGGGCTAAACCGCCTTCGCGACGACCACCCGCGTCTGCAGCGGCCGGCGGGTGCGCACCAGGCGGATGTCGCCGAATCCCGCGGTCTCGAGCATGGTCCGGTGCTCGCGCGGCGGACGGGTGCGACCACTGCCCATGGCCAGCAGGTACAGGCCGAAGTAGGCATCGCCGACGGGCTCGACGCCGGGCGTCTCGGACATCGGCTCGGTGATGAGCAGGGTGCCGCCGGGCGGCAGTGCCTGGCGGGCGGCACGCAGAATGGCGAGCGCGCCATCGTCGTTGTGATCGAGGATGACCCGCACCAGCGAGATAATGTCGGCACCCTCGGGCAGGCCGTCGGCCTTGATATCGCCGCCGACCATGCGCGCACGCTCGGCCATGCCGGCCTCTAGGAAGTTCTTCTCCGCCCGCGCGACCACCGCGGGCAGGTCGAACAGCATCAACTGAAGGTGCGGCCAGCGCTGTCCAGCGTGGATCAGAAAGCGCCCCTCGCCGCCGCCGACATCCATCAGGCAGCGATGGTCCTTGAGCGAATAGGCATCCAGGGTATCCTCGGCGACGAAGCCGCTGGAGGCCGACATGAGGGTGCTGTACTCGGCGACCCGATCGTCGCCATCGGCCGCGGGCCGTTCGGACCCCGCGTAGGACCAGTAGCGGCCAAGCTCGGTCTCCGCCAACTCGCCGCGGAACAGCGCGAGCGGGTCGTCGAGGTCGTGGTAGAGCATGCGGTGGTGGCGCACCATGGCGGCGATGCCGGGGTTACCCGGCATGGCGACGCCGAGCTTGCCGAGGCCATAGCGGACCTCGCCCTTGGCATTGACACCGCGCCGCTCCAGAAGGTCGATGGCGACCGCCGCCCGCAGGAGCCGGTCGGCTGCGACCAAGTCCATGTCCATCTCGGGCGCGAGGTCGGAGGCGGTGCGCGCGCGCTCCGCCAGCTTGTCGAACAACGACAGCTCGACGCAGGCGAAGAGGATCTGCGAATAGACGAAGCCGGCGGTGACATCGAAGAGCCCACGGGCGCGACGCGCCGCCACGGGGCGGGTGAGCGGGAAATCCGCCGCCCAGCGCTGGAACGCCGGGCTCGCGAGCATGGCATCGCGCCAGGAACGCCATCGGTCGATGAATGGGAGTGACACGGGCTTGGTACCCTTGGTGCTGTGAGGGGACGTGGAAGGGCGCGGCAATGCGCCCGGCTCTTGAACCTGTTCGCCGTGCCCTCAAGCCCCTCGCAGTAGGCCCTCCGGCAGCAGCCGATCCATCTCCGCCTGCGCCATGGCGGCGAGCTCGTCGCGCCCTGGACACTCGGGAATGGACTCGATGGCGCCGTTCAGCAGCTCGTGCAGCCGTGCCAGGGCGCCGTCGACGCCGAGTTCTCTGACGGCGCTGGGGCGCTCATGGGTGGCGTCCTGCCCCGTGGGCTTGCCGATGTCGGCGGCGTCGCCGGCGACGTCACGCAGGTCGTCGGCCACCTGATAAGCCAAACCCAGGTTCTCGCCCAGGGTGCGCCAGGGCGCCGGGTTCCGGCCCGCAGCGGCGGCCCCGGACTGGGTAGCCGCGGAGAACAGGGCCGCGGTCTTCTCGCGGTGGTACTGGGTCAGGTCGATGCCGGTCTCGCACTCCCAAGCCTGGCCGGCGACGATGCCGTGGCCGACGCCGACCGCACGGGAGATGATCAGGGTCAGCGGGCCCAGCCGCTCCGGGTACCGCCGGGTGTTCCAGGCGAGGTTCTCGAAGGCCAGCACGATGAGCCCGTCACCGGTGAGCAGCGCGAGCTGCTCGCCGTGCTCCGGGAAAAGCCTGTGCACCGTGGGCTGGCCGCGACGGGTGTCCGCGTCGTCGAACACCGGCATGTCGTCGTGCACCAGGGATGCGCAATGCAGCAACTCCAGCGACGCCGCCGCCGCATCCGCGACCTCCGGCGCGTCGTCACCGCAGGCCGCGGCCACCGCGAGCACCAGCCGCGGACGCGCCCGCGAGCCAGGCGTCATGACGGCATGCCGCACCGCCTGGCCGAGTTGGGGCGGGCCATCCTCGGCAATGCCGAGTTCCAGGGCCGCTGCAAGGGCCTGCTCGATGCGTTGCAACACGTCCACGTTGATCTCCACGCTGGCGATTGGGGCACGGACGCTCAGGGGGAAGCCTTCGACAGGCACGCGCCCGGAGTGTCAAGATCGCTTGAATTCTGCGAGTGTCAACGAAGATAGACACCAGGCTTGCGCCCGTCAACGCGGCACGCGCATGCCCGGGCCACTCGCGGATGGAGATGGCGCGGAGACGGGGGTTTTGGTGCGCCAGGTCAAATGCGGGCGCCGTTTGCCGATCTTGGGCGCGACAGTCCTACACCTCCAGGGGAGCGATCCCCCAGACACCTTCGGCATACTCCCGCACCGACCTGTCGCTCGAGAAGCGACCCATGTGGGCGACGTTGAGGATGGCCATGCGTGTCCATCGCTCGCTGTCACTGAAGCAACGCCCGGCCTCGTCCTGGGCATCCGAGTAACTGGCGAAATCGGCCAGGACCAAATAGGGATCCCAGTCCAATAGGTTGTCCATCAGCGCCGAGTAGCGACTCGCGTCGCCGTCGCTGATCGCCCCCGAGATCACCAGATCCAGCACACGGCGGATCTCGGCGTTGGACTCGACATGGTCCCGCGGGCGGTAGCCGGCCACGCGCAGCTCGCGGACCTCGGGCTCGGACAGGCCGAAAATGAACAGATTCCGGGCGCCGACGGCCTCGGCGATCTCGATGTTGGCGCCGTCCAGGGTACCGATGGTCAGGGCGCCGTTCAGGGCGAACTTCATGTTGCCGGTGCCGGATGCCTCGGTGCCGGCGGTGGAGATCTGCTCGGAGAGATCGCTCGCCGGGAAGATGCGCTCGGCCAGCGACACGCCGTAGTCAGGAATGAAGGCGAGCTTCAGCAGCCCGTTCGTGGCCGGGTCGGCGTTGATGAAGCGGGCGACATCGTTGGTCAGTCGGATGATCTCCTTCGCCGCCCAGTAGCCCGGTGCCGCCTTGCCGGCGAGCAGGACCGTGCGCGGCGTCCAATCGCCGTTGGGGTCGTCCTTGATGCGCAGATACTGGGCCAACACCCGAAGCACGTTCATCAGCTGGCGCTTGTACTCGTGGATGCGCTTCACCTGCACGTCGAACAGACTAGCCGGGTCGATGTCGACCTGGATGCGATCGGACACGTACTCCGCCAGCACATGCGCGTTGAGCCGCTTGATACCGGACCAGGTCTCGCGGAAGGCCGCGTCCTCGGCGTGCGGAACGAGTTCGGTCAGGGCCTCCAGATCGGTGAGCCAACGCTCGCCGATGGCCTCGGTGATGAGCGTCGCCAGGGCCGGATTGGCCTGCCGCAGCCAGCGCCGCTGGGTGACGCCGTTGGTGATGTTGCGAAGCTTGGACGGCCAGAGCTCGTGGAAATCGCGGAACAGATCGCGCCGCAATAGTTCCGAGTGCAGCGCCGCGACTCCGTTGACGCTGTGGCTCCCCACCAGTGCCAGATTGGCCATACGGATGCGCTTGTCACCCTCTCCACCCTCGAAAATGGACATGCGTGCCAGGCGCTCGCCATCCCTGGGCCAACGTTGGGACACCTCCCGGAGGAAGCGTCGATTGATCTCGTAGCAGAGCTCCAGGTGGCGCGGCAGTAGCCCGCCGAACAGGCCGACATCCCAGCGCTCGAGCGCTTCGGGCATGAGCGTATGGTTTGTATAGGCAAAGGTGCGTGTGCTGATGTCCCAGGCCGCCTCCCAGCCGAAGCCGTGCTCGTCGAGCAGGAGCCGCATCAACTCCGGAATCGCCACCACCGGGTGCGTGTCGTTGAGGTGGATGGCGACCCGCTCCGGCAGCGTATCGAGCGCCCCCTCCTCGGTCAGGTGCTCGTTGAGGATGCGGGCCAAGGATGCGGCGACGAAGAAATACTGCTGCTTCAGACGCAGGGCCTTGCCCGCGGCATTGGCGTCGCCGGGGTAGAGCACCTTGGAGATGGTCTCGTCGTGGGCCTTGTCCTCGACGGCGCGGATGTAGTCGCCGTCGTTGAAGTAGCCGAGGTTGAAGTCGTCGCTGGACGCGGCATCCCAGAGCACCAGCGGGTTCGATACGCCGTTGCGCCACCCCGGGACCAGGGTGATATGGGGCACCGCCCAAACCGTCGTGGCCGGCGACCAGACGACCTGGAGCCGACCGTCATCGCCGGTGTGGTACTCGACATGGCCGCCGAACCCCACGGCGACGCGCTCGTCCGGCCGGGGCGTCTCCCAGGGGTTACCGCGGTAGAGCCAGTTGTCTGGACGCTCCAGTTGCACACCGTCACGGATCTCCTGGCGGAACATCCCGTATTCGTAGCGGATGCCGTGGCCCACCGCCGGGTAGCCCTGGGTCGCCAGTGCGTCCAGGAAGCAGGCCGCCAGCCGACCCAGCCCACCGTTGCCGAGGGCCGCATCATGTTCCTCCTCGTACACGTCCTCGAGCACCATGCCGAGGGCATTGATGCCGACGCGGGCTTCGCCCTCGAGGCCGAGGTTGAGCACGGCGTTCTGCAGCGAGCGGCCGACCAGGAACTCCAGCGATAGGTAGTGCACGCGTTTGGCGCTGGCGTCCCGGCGGCGCGCCTCGGTGTCGAGCCAGGCATCGAGTTGGCGCCCGCGGATGGCCGTCGCCAGCGCCAGGTAGCGGTCGTAGGGCGTGGCATCCTCACGCTCGCGACCGACCGCGAGGCGCAATGCATCCAGGCAGTCCGTCGCGAAGCTAGAGGGAGTGTGGCTCGCCCCCGGGTCCTGATCCGGCTCGATCTTATTGGCTGTCGTGTCTTTCTTGTTCTTGGCCATGCTGCTCCTCACGGTAGTCTTCGGTGCTTCGCGGGATCAGTGTAGGCCAGGGGACACGACAAACCACCACCGACCTCCATCGACGGCCAAGGGCCGCCGATGGAGGTCGCGGAGGATCGATCCCCGGGGAGGGGCGGCGGCAGTCGGCATCGCCGCGGGGACGCATGGGCCGGCTCGGGCGCCGACGCGAACGGCCAGGACGGCCGCCCTGTCGGGTTGGGGCCGCTCGACGGCAGATCCGATCGAGCGCTCAGGGCAGGCGGCGCGGCGGCGCCCTGCTTGGTCGGGCGGCCGGTTGCGACCGCCCGCGGTCGGCGGCCTGCGTCAGGCAGCTTGGGCGGGGATGGCGTCGCTAGTGCCGGTGACTTGGTTGTGCTCGTTGCAGTAGACCAGGCTGGGCTTGAACAGCGCCGCCTCCTGCTCGGTCATGGCCGCATAGCAGCAGATGATGACGCGGTCGGTCGGCTGCGCCTTGTGCGCGGCCGCGCCGTTGATCGAAATCACGCGCGAGCCCGCCTCCGCGCGGATGGCGTAGGTGGTGAAGCGCTCGCCGTTGGCGAGGTTGTAGATGTGCAGCTGCTCGAATTCGCGGATACCGGCGAGGCGCATTAGGTCCTCGTCAATGGCGCAGGAGCCCTCATAGTCCAGCTCCGCATGGGTCACGCAGGCGCGGTGCAGCTTGCACTTCAGCAAGGTCAGTTGCATCGGGTGGCTTACTCCTCTGTGGCCGCCGCACGAGCAACGACCTGGGTCATTTCAGTGGCGCAGTCGCGGCCCGTCCGCCACATTGGTGATTGGGACGGGCGGTTATGCTGCGGTGCAATATATTCCTATTCTCGCAACCTAGACGCCCGAGCCGCAACCCAAATCGTCGCCGCGGACGAGACTAGGCGGCACGGATTCAATGGCTTCACGGCCCCGTCGGCCGACTGCATTCCAAGTTGTCGATGAGGCGGGCCCGGCCGAGATGGGCCGCAGCAAGGATGACCAGCGCCCCATCCCGCGGACCGGGGTGGCCCAGGTCGGATTGCCGACGCACGCTCAGATAATCCGGCCTCATCCCTGCCTCGGCCAGTGCGGCCATGGCCCGCTGCTCCGTCCGAGCCAGTTCCCGGCCCGCGCCGATCGCCTCGGCGGCCTCGACCAGAACGCGATGCAACGCCGGCGCCCGCGCGCGCTCATCGGCGGTGAGGTAGCCGTTGCGCGAACTCATCGCCAGACCGTCCGGCTCGCGCACGGTCGGCTCGCCGACAACCTCGACCGGACAATCCAGATCCGCTGCCATACGCCGGATCAGCATCAACTGCTGGTAGTCCTTCTGGCCGAACACCGCGACGTCCGGCTGCACCACGTTGAACAGCTTCGCGACCACCGTGGTGACGCCGCGGAAGTGCCCCGGGCGACTGGCGCCGCAGAGCTCCGCGGACAACCCCGGCACCTCGACGCAGGTGTGGCCATCGCGCCCCCGGGGATAAAGCTCGGACTCCGCTGGTACGAACAGGCAGTGATTGCCCGCCTCCTTCAACCGCCGCGCGTCCTCCGCCAGGGTGCGGGGATAGGCGTCCAGGTCTTCGCCGGGACCGAACTGCAGCGGGTTGACGAAGACCGTGGTCACGACCCGATTCGCCCGACTCAGTGCCGCGCGCACCAGGGCGATGTGCCCGGCGTGCAGATTGCCCATGGTCGGCACCAGACCGATGCGCTGACCGGTGCGGCGCCAGTCGGCCAGTTGCGCGCGCAGCGCGGGGATGTCGTGCAGGGTGATCATGCTTCGATCCTGTCTCCAGTGCGGTTGCATCCTGTCGGGGCGCCTGGGGGCGACGAACGGCAGCTTTCGTGCCACACCAGCGCTAACGGCGTCGACGTACGACAACCACGCTCGACTCGATGCGGAAGCAGCCAGCGGTGGGCACTGTGTGCCGACCCTGGGCGCGGCAGTCCTAGGCCAGCGTGTGCTCCGCCCCCGGAAAGCCGCCGGACTTGACCGCGTCCACATAGCGCCGCACGGCCGCGGAGACGCTGAGCGGACCCGCGCCCGGCTCGGCAAGGAAGTCCTTACTGAATCTGGGTGCCTTGCCGCTCAGCAGCCCGAGCATGTCGTGCAGCACCAGCACCTGGCCGTCGCAGCGCGCACCGGCACCGATGCCGATGACCGGGATGGTCAGCTCCGCGGCCAACTCCCCGGCCAAGGACGCAGGGACACATTCCAGCACCAGCAAGGACGCGCCGGCGTCCTGGAGCGCCAGGGCGTCGTCCCGGATACGCGCCGCGCCGGCGTCGTCCTTGCCCTGATAGCGATAGCTGCCGAGCTGATGTATCGACTGGGGCAAGAGTCCGAGGTGCGCACAGACGGGCGCGCCGAAGCGGGTCAGGCGCGCGACGGTACGAGCCAGCTCGCCACCACCCTCGAGCTTGACCATCGCGGCACCGCCCTCGCCCATCAGGCGCTCGGCGGCGGCCAATGCCCGATCCTCGGTGGCATAGGATAAGAAAGGCATGTCCGCCATCACCAGCGCGCGCCGGGCGACACGGCTGACGCAGGCGCTGTGGTAGACCATATGGTCCAGCGTCACCGAGACGGTGGTGCGCTGGCCCTGCAGGACCATGCCGAGGGAGTCGCCCACCAGGAGCACCTCGACGCCGGCACCCTCGAGGACGCTGGCGAAGGCCGCGTCATAACAGGTGAGGCAGGCAATACGCTCGCCGCCGCTCTTCATCGCTTCCAAGGAGCTGTTCGTGATAGGCGCGCCGGTCATGATCGGTTTCCGGTTGGGTTTACTCTTAGAGACGGTTGGTTACGGGGCCTTGGTCATAGGTCGGTCGTTGCCACCCCCGATGGCCCGAGCCCGAAACATACCCCGGGACCCGACGCTTCGACCTCGCGCCGCACCGGAGCGCGTCAGCATAGGGGATCGGTGCCTGTCATGCCTTGTGCGGCCGGGCCGCCGCCGGCAGGGCCGTGTTCATTGGTCGCACATAGATCCGCCAGGGGCCGCAGATCCATGGACGCCAGCCGCGCGACCCCGTCGCGTGGCACCTTGGCGAGCAATGCTGCCAGCTGGTCGCGCCCCGGCACCGACAGCCCCCGCGGCGCCACGTCGGCCAGCGGCACGAGCACGAAGGCCCGTCGGTGCATCTCCGGGTGGGGCACCGTCAAACCGCTCGAGCAGATCTGCCGATCTCCGAAGGTGAGGAGATCCAGATCCAGGGTACGCGGCCCCCAGCGGGTGCCGTTGCGTACCCGGCCATGCCGGCGCTCGATGGCCTGCATGGCGGCGAGCAGGGCCTGGGGCGTCAGTCGTGTCTCGATACGTGCAACGGCGTTGATGTAGTCGGGCTGATCCGCCGGTCCCAGGGGCGCGGTGCGATAGAGCGCCGAGGTGGCAGCGAGCCGGGTCGAAGGCAGCCGGGCGAGCTCGGCCACGGCCGTCTCGACGTGCCGGCGAGGGTCGTCGAGGTTGGCACCGAGGCCGATGTAGGCGGTCTCCTCGACGGGGTGCGCATGGGCGACCGGATGCGGCTCAGCCGTCATTGCGACCACCCCCGTCACCGCCGGCACCCGCCCGCTGAATCGCGGCGGCCTCGGCGCCCTCGCCCTGAGCCCGCTTCGGCTTGCGTCGCCGACGCGGGCGCTTGCGTTTGCCGGCACTGGCCATCTTGGCGCGCCCATCCGCGTTGGCGTCCTGGAACTCGGTCCACCACCGGGCAAGCTCTGGATCGACCTCCCCCGCCTCGGCCCGCAGCAGCAAGAAGTCGTAGGCGGCCCGAAAACGGGGGTGTCCAATCAGAGTCATGGGTCTGCGACCCTGACGGCGTTCCAGCCGGGGTTGCAGGGCCCAAATCTCCCGCATGGGCATGCCGATGCGCTTCGGGATAGCGACGTGCTGTTGTTGTGCCGAAGCCACTTCGTGCGAGGCCAGCGCCATGGCATCCGCCCATGAGGCACCCTCTTCCAAGAGCTCCTGGTAGCGCAGGCGCACCGGCTCCCACAGCAATACGGCGAAGAGGAACTGAGGCACCACGGACTTGCCGTCGAGGATACGTCGATCGGTGTTGTCGAGTCCGCGACTGACGAAGGTCACCGGAAACTCATGCTCCTGCCGCGACAGGCATTCCTCGGTGGCCGGGAACAACTGCTCGAACAGGCCGTAGTGGCGCAGTTTTTCGAAGGCGTGCAACCCGTAACCCGCTTGGAACAGCTTCAGGGCCTCTTCGAACAACCGCGCCGCCGGGACCTCCGAGAGCAGGGGCGCGAGCTCGGGCAGCGGCGCCTCGCAGCCGGCATCGATGACGAATCCGAGCTTGCAGGCGAAACGCACGGCCCGGAGCATCCGCACGGGGTCCTCCCGGTAGCGCGCCTCGACGTCGTCGCCGATCAGCCGGAGCCGTCCGGCCTCCATGTCCTCGAGGCCCCCCGCATAGTCCACCAGAGAGAAGTCGTCAATGTTGTAGTAGAGGGCATTGACGGTGAAATCCCGGCGCAACGCGTCCTCGGCGATGGTGCCGTAGACGTTATCGCGCAGGATCATGCCGTTCTCAGCCCTTCGAGCGTCGTCGTCGGTGCCGTCCGTACCGGCAGGGATGGTGCTGCCGCGGAAGGTGGCGACCTCAATGATCTCGGGGCCGAAGAAGACGTGCGCGAGCCGGAAGCGCCGGCCGATGAGCCGGGAGTTGCGGAACACCTGCCGGACCTGCTCCGGGGTGGCATCGGTGGCGATGTCGAAGTCCTTCGGCTCATGGCCGAGCAGCAGGTCGCGCACACCGCCGCCCACCAGGTAGGCGGCGTGGCCGGCGTCGCGCAGGCGATAGAGCACCTTAAGCGCATTCGGACTGATGTTGCTGCGGGAGACACTGTGCTCCGGCCGCGGGACGATCAGGGGTTCGGTCTGGGCTGGTACGGACAAGGGGAAGGGAGTGCGGGCGCGGTTATTGGTTCCGAGGCGGTGGTGTTAGGCGCCCATCCGGCAGGTTTGGGCGCGCATCACCGGAAAGCTTGAGTAGAGCCGGGTTCTGCGTATAATACGCGATTCCCGAATGCACTTCCGCTCCCTTCGTCTAGTGGTTAGGACGTCGGCCTCTCACGCCGGTAACAGGGGTTCGAATCCCCTAGGGAGCGCCATTTTCTCTGCATGCGCTGCCAGCTCGGCGGATGTCTCGTTCGTAAGGTCGCCGCCCGGCCACGCCTCAAGGCGCTTGCTCAGGGAGGGTGCCTCTGGGCCACTCCGGCCCGAACCCAAGCTTCCTCAACTCGATCCTGCCAGCCCCGACTGGCAGGGCGGGGATTTCCTATTGGATCGCGCTCGCACCGCGTGAGCGTCGGCTGCCCCGCCTCGTCCAACCTAGCGCAACGGCGCCGGAGTACGACAAACAGACTCGACTCGTTGTCGTCGTCGCGATCGAGTACTCGTCGAGACCTCCGCGGTGCTGGCGATTACGATTGCGACAACGAACACGATCGAGAAGCAGACAGCGCCAGGCATCGTTTGCAGACCTTGGGCGTGGCAGTTCTGGACATCATGGCGCGAGGAGAGACGCCAACCCCATTCGACCACTTATACTCTTCTCGGTTTCGTCGAATCCGAGGAGTCCCCGATGTCCCGTCCCGCTGCCAAGAAAGTCGTGCTCGCCTACTCCGGCGGGCTGGATACCTCCGTCATCCTGAAATGGCTTCAGGAGGAGTACGACTGCGAAGTGGTCACCTTCACCGCAGACATCGGCCAGGGCGAAGAGGTCGAACCGGCGCGCGCCAAGGCGCAGGCGGCCGGCGTCAATGAGATCTACATCGACGACCTGCGCGAGGAATTCGTGCGCGACTTCGTGTACCCGATGTTCCGCGCCAACGCCATCTACGAGGGCGAGTACCTCCTCGGCACCTCCATCGCCCGCCCACTGATCGCCAAGCGCCTGGTCGAAATCGCCGCAGAGACCGGCGCCGACGCCATCAGCCACGGCGCCACCGGCAAGGGCAATGACCAGGTCCGATTCGAGCTCGGCGCCTACGCCCTGAACCCGGACATCAAGGTCATCGCCCCCTGGCGGGAGTGGGACCTGCTCTCCCGCGAGAAGCTGATGAAGTACGCGGCCAAACACGGCATCACCATCGAGCAGAAACGCGACGGCACCAAGTCGCCCTACTCCATGGATGCCAATCTGCTGCACATCTCCTACGAGGGATATGACCTCGAGGACCCCTGGGTGGAGCCCGGCGGCGACATGTGGCGCTGGACCGTCGCCCCGGAAGATGCCCCGGACATGCCGGCGGAGGTCACGCTGACCTTCACCCACGGCGACGTCACCGCCATCGACGGCCGGGCCATGACGCCCGCCGAGGTCCTGGCGGAGCTGAACCGCATCGGCGGCGAGCACGGCATCGGCCGCGCCGACATCGTCGAGAACCGCTATGTCGGCATGAAGTCCCGCGGCTGCTACGAGACCCCCGGCGGCACGATCCTGCTGAAGGCCCATCGCGCCATCGAGTCCCTGACGCTCGACCGCGAGGCGGCGCACCTGAAGGACGAGCTGATGCCGCGCTACGCAGAGCTCATCTACAACGGCTACTGGTTCAGCCCGGAGCGTGAAATGCTCCAGGCCGCCATCGACCAGACGCAACAGGTGGTCAACGGCGAGGTGCGCCTGAAGCTCTACAAGGGCAATGTGCTCGTGGTCGGGCGCCGCTCCGAGACCAATAGCCTGTTCGACGAATCCATTGCCACCTTCGAGGAGGACGCGGGTGCCTACGACCAGGGCGACGCGACCGGCTTCATCCGTCTGAATGCGCTCCGGCTGCGGGTGCAGGGCCGGCGACGCTGACACCGGGAACCCGCGCGCGGTCCGCCCGCGCTCGGCCACCGAGCCGCTGGCATCTGCAGTGGTTCCGCCCCCCAAGATCTGGAAGATCAGCAAGATAGGAACAAGGCGCCCGAGATATGCGCCCGCCCCAGAAGCCGACGGCCGCGCACCAAGTTCGGCAGACAAAGGCCTGGATCTTGGGTTAGCATGCGCGTGGAGTGGAAGTACGGGTTTTCCCAAAGATGCGCGGGGGGCGCATAACAGATGAACCAAGGCATCCGACCCAATCCAGATACTGATCTCGGCCACCTAGACCTCGCACCCGACACCCTGAGCGGCGCCATGGACATGTTTCGGGGGGACGGCGGATTCACCGATCTCGATACGCGTGCCATCACCCAAGAAGTGCGGAAGACACTAGAAGACGTGATCGAACTGCTGACCGAGGCATTGCCGGCCCGATACAGCTGATGCAGTCGGCCCGTTGTCGCGGAGCTGAAAGGGGGCCTAGCCGACCGAGCCAGCCAGGTGTCCGAAGCGCACGACGGGGCGCACAGGCTCGCCGGAACCGATCGCGTGACCGACTCCGCTACCCGGTAGTCCAGTCGACAACCAGGCCGGTCCCAGCACTGCACGAGCGGTTTGACTCAGCCGGCGCAAAGGCAGTTCATACGAAGGCACGTCGAACGGCGCCGTCAGAGGCGTTACTTGAACCCAACATAAAAGAGGCCGCCTCGGCAGCGCTGTGTACTGCCGGGCGGCCAACTGGCTTGCTGCCCAGAAATCGATTTGCAATGTGATGAGGCGAAGGTCGATCCATCGACTTCTCCCGTGCGGGGCGTAATGCCCCGTAGTTTGCTAGGGTGGCGCCGATGACTCGACCGGGTATGGGCTCGTGCCGGCAGTCGTCGGGCGCGCCAGTCTCATCTCCTCGGGCCGCCGTTCCTCGGTCTACACCTCGTCGGCCTGCATCTCGTCAGCCGCTACGCGGGGCCCGACACGGAGCGCGTGGCCCGATGCAATCCTCGCCGCCGCGACTACCGAAACACCAGGGGATATACGGCACTCATTTCGCCCGCGTCTGCTGCGACACGCCGGCCCGAGAGCTGTCCTTCGTGTCTACGCCTGCCCGCCCGTTGTTGCGGACCACACCGACGATGAAGCCCGTGCTGACGAGCGCGGCCAAAACGCCGCTGATGGTCAATGCGTCGAAGCTCATGGTACTGCCTTCATTAGTCTCAACTGCGGTAGGCTTGGCCTAGCGGAATGCGCGACTCGACCTGCTCGGCCGACTCCCGGCGGCCCGCGATCACAGGCGACGCGACACGCGTCGTCGGTGCGGCTTTCCGCCGCGCCTGGCGCTGATTATCAACGCAGCGTGATACCCAGTTGTGTCGACCCAACCGGAGTTTGTGACAATTTGTTACAGCCCGATGCCCGACGCCGCGTCCGCTTCGCTTCTGGTCGGAGACCGTCCTAGACCCAGAGCAGGTCGCGATACGGTGCGCGGCCCACCAGCAACCCGCCGGCGCACCCCTGAACGCAACCGGCGCAGCCTGTCCAAGTGCATCCATGACCCCAACGGCCGAACATCTCACGCGCATCCTGGTCGTCGACGACGACGCCTCGCTGCGTGAACTGCTCACCGGATACCTGCGCCAGGAGGGCTTCGACGTCAGCGGCGCTGAGGACGGCACGGCGATGTTCGAATGGCTCGAACACAACCAGGCCGACCTCCTGATACTGGATCTGATGCTGCCGGGCGACGATGGCCTGACCCTCGCACGCCGGCTGCGCACCCGCGACGACACGCCGATCATCATGCTGTCGGCCCGCGGCGAGGACATCGACCGCATCGTCGGGCTCGAGGTGGGCGCCGACGACTATCTGGCCAAACCCTTCAACCCCCGCGAGTTGTTGGCGCGTATCCGTGCCGTGCTGCGCCGACGCACACCGACGCCGGAAGCCGATCGCTGCGAGCGCAACAGCTTCGGCCCCTACCGGCTCGACGCCAAGGCGCGACAGCTGCTCCGCGACGGCGAATCGGTCACGTTGACGGGGAGCGAGTTCGACTTGCTGCAGATCTTCGTCGACCATCCCAACCAGATGCTGCATCGGGATCGGCTGCTGGACCTGCTCAAGGGCTACGAGCGCAACCCCTTCGATCGCAGCGTCGACGTGCAGGTGGCGCGGCTGCGTGCCAAGATCGAGCCCAACAAGAAGCAGCCACGCTACATCCGCACCGTCTGGGGACGCGGCTACATGTTCACCCCGGACGCCGAGACCTGAACCCTTGCGCCCCCTGCTGCCGACGTCACTGTTCGCCAGGGTATTGCTAACCCTGGTGCTGACCTTCGGCAGCTTCGCGCTGGTCACCTTCGCCACCGTCGTCTACTACGCACTGATCCCGGTGGTGCAGCGCTCCACGGCAGATCTCGCGGCCCTGATGGAGCTGTCCGCACGGACCCTGGTCCAATTGCCGGAGGACATCCGCGCCGACTACCGAGCGCGGCTCCTCGAGGACTACCAGCTGTGGCTGCGCAACGACGACGACCCCCCCGAGGATCTTCGTCACTTCTTCGTTCCCTACGTGCTACGACTGAACGAGGCGCTGAGCAAACGCACCGCGGAAGAGGTGCAGATGCAGAGCAACCGCATCGACGGCAAGCGCTGGTTCTGGGTTCACCTGGAGACGCCCCAGGGCCCAGTCTGGGCCGGCTTCCCGCGCGATCGCATCAGCACCAAGCCGTTGCAGGGCGTCGTCATCATTTCGCTGATGGCCCTGGTGCTGCTGGTGGTGACCGCCTCGGTGCTGGCCCGACGCGTGACCTCACCGCTAACCCGGCTGTCCCACGCGGCCGAGGAAGTCGCCAAGGGCCGCTCCCCAGAACCGCTGCCGGAGAGCGGTCCGCGCGAGCTCGCCAGCCTGGCGCGGCAGTTCAACGAGGCAAGCCAGCAGGTGCGCGAGCTGCTCGCGGACCGCACGGTCCTGCTCGCCGGCATCTCCCATGACCTGCGCACCCCGCTGACCCGGTTGCGCCTGGCGCTGGAGATGCTGCCGAAGCAGACCGACGCGGAGCTCAAGGCACGTATGGAGCGCGACCTCGAGGAGATGAACGCCCAGATCAGCCAGGCGGTGGAGCTGGGCAGCACCCTCGGCGCCGGCCAGCGTCACCTGCTCGACCTGGTCCGCCTGGTCAGCGAGGTCGTCGGTAACCGCCCGCGCATCGTCTGGCAGGCGCGCGACACCTGCCACCAGGCGGTGAACGCCATCTCCCTGAGACGCATCCTCGGCAACCTGATCGAGAATGCGCTGCGCTACAGCCAGGCGCCAGTCGAGGTCCGGCTCGACTGTAGCCACCGTGCCGCCGTGATCTTCGTCCTCGACCGCGGGCCCGGCATCCCGGAAGAGGAGCGCGACGCGGTGTTCCGCCCCTTCTACCGACTGGAGCGCTCGCGCAACCGCCGCACCGGCGGCTCCGGGCTCGGACTCGCAGTGGCCCGGCAGCTCGCAGTGGCCAACGACATGGAAATCCACCTCAGCAGCCGCGTCGGCGGTGGCACCGTGGCGAGCGTACGCCTACCACCCACCAGCGACGCCATCGAGGCTGACGTCGCCGGGGGCACCGAGGACAACCCGCCCGCCGACCCGAGCCCAACCGCAAGGCCCACCACAACACCCAGCACCGGCACGCCCCGCACGCCGGCGCGGGCGCCGGTGCGCGAGAACTGACTACATCGAGCCAGTCATGCCCGCGCCGTGTCGCTACACCCCGAAGGCGGGCACTTCCTGTCCAGCGCATCGCGCGACCCCCAATCCCTCCGGCAAACTGGGTGTTTTGCGGTTGACGCATGCCCGGCACCTGCCTACATTCCGCGCGATGCCCCACCCGCGGACTTCGACACCGAGGCCGCACGCGCTGGGCCCACGACGGGCAACCTGCCGCCCGAGATAACCACAACCGTCTCTAAGGGGGAAACATGCTGCAACCCGGTGATCAGGCCCCGGCCTTCACACTGCCCGATGCGGATATGGAGCGGGTCGACATCACCCGACTCTGGTCGCAGAACAACCTCGTGCTCTGCTTCTATCCCAAGGACGACACGCCGGGCTGCACCATGGAGGCGCTTGAGTTCACGGACCTGCACGAGGAGTTCCAGGAGGCCGGCGCCGATCTCGTCGGCATCAGCCGCGACACCTGCGCCAGCCACGGCGCCTTCCGCGACAAGTACGGCCTCAGTGTGACCCTGCTGGCCGACACGGATGGGGACGTTTGCAACGCCTACGGGGTTTGGCGCGAAAAGGAAAAGAACGGCGTCAAGAAGATGGGCATCGTGCGCACCACCTTCATTATCGGTCGCGACGGCGTCATCCGCCACGCGCTCTACGACATCAAACCCAAGGGTCACGCGGCGCGCGTACTCGAGCTGGTGCGGGACCTCTGACACCTCGGGCAAGGGGTCAGGGCGACGGGGTCAATAGGCCTCGTTGTCGCCCTGCCCACCTCCCCCGAGGGTGTCCAGCGACGCCCATCCAAGATCCCTCAGCAGCCGCGACCAATCGTCGTCCAGGGGCGCCATGACCTGAAGGGTGCCGCCATCGGGGTGACGGACGTCGAGCTCATGGGTGTGCAACAGGAGCCGATGCAGTCCGTAGCTGGTGCGGAACAAGCGATTGTGCCGCCCCTCGCCGTGCGTGGTGTCACCGATCAACGGGTGGCGGATGTGCGCGAAGTGGCGGCGGATCTGATGCCGACGCCCGGTGTGCGGTATGACCCGCACCAGGGCATAGCGGCTCGTCGGGTAGCGGCCCACGGCGACGGGCAACTCGACGATCGCCAGGCGTTGGTAGTCCGTGATGGCCTCCCGCGGGAGCCGTTGCGCGGCGGCGCTGGCCTCGTCGTCCGCAAGCGGATAATCGATATGGCCGGCCGCGTCCGACCATCCGCGCACGACGGCGAGGTAACGCTTGATCACCCGGCGCGCCTCGAACTCACCGGACAGGTGGCGCGCGGCCGCGGGCGTGAGCGCGAACACCAGCACGCCCGAGGTAGGCCGATCGAGCCGATGGACGGCATAGACCCGTTTGCGGAGCCGGCGTCGCAGGCGCTGCAACAGCACGTCCTGCTCGTCCGCGAGCCGCGTACGATGCACCAATAGCCCCGGCGGCTTATCCACGGCGACCAGCTGATCGTCGAGATAGAGCAGCCGCAGGCTACCCTCATCGGCGTTGCGAGGTGCCGCGGACAAGGGACTCGGGTCGAAGGTCACTGGTGGGTCGGAGGTCCTGGGATGGGGCTGCGAGGGGATACGACCGCTAGTACAACGGCACCGAAGTACGACCAACACGCTCGACCCCTCGTCGTTGTCGAGATCACACTCACCACCACCTCGGGGGTCTAGGCGAGTACTCGAAAACGCAAAGGGACAGGAGCCGGGAAGCAGCAAGTCGTGGCTGGCATTTGCGGAGCTCCGGCGCTTCAGTACTCGGACATGGCACGCGTACGCCGCTGTTCCCCGACGCGTGCCTGGCCGCTATGGTAATGCCGACCGAAGCCGCGTGTGAGTCCGCCGTGAAGCTCCGCTACTACATCCTGCTGCTGCTGCTGCTGTTCGGCCTCGTGCCCCTGATCCTGGCCGTGGTCATCAACCTGCCCCTGGTCCTCGATCGCACGGCGCTGTTTTACCAGAAGGCCTATTTGCAGAACCTGCGCGCAGATTTTCGCGACCTGGATCAACACCTGGCCAGCCGCGACGAGATGATCCGCCTACTCGCAAAGCTGCCGGAACCCGGTGTCATCCTCGGCCAGAACGGCAGTGAGGACGAGATCGACCGCGCCCGCGCCCGCTACACCGGATGGATCAACCAGATGCTGCCGGATCAGCTTGATGTGATTCAAATCCTGTTCGTCGACGCCGCCGGCAACGAGCGCTTCTGGCTGCTCCGCGACGCGGCGACCTCGCAATGGCAGCCCGCACAGATCCCGCCCGAGCCGCCGAGCCGCGGCTTCGTCAACGCAGGCACCAAGCTCAAGGCCGGCGAGGTCATCGTCAGCCGCATCCGCATCAACCCCTTCGCGGCCACCGGCGACCCGCGGCAGCTCATGACCCTGCAACTGGCGAGTCCGGTGGGCGAGCGCGCCGGCAACGACCTGCCGCCTGGTCTCTTGCTGATGACCATCGACGTCGGCGGCCTCGCCCAGTACTACCGCGACACCCTTTGGGTCACCAACGACGGCAGCTATCTGCGCGCCGGCGAACCCCTGACCGACGC
Source organism: Thiohalocapsa sp. (assembly GCA_028277725.1). Classification (GTDB taxonomy): domain Bacteria; phylum Pseudomonadota; class Gammaproteobacteria; order Chromatiales; family Chromatiaceae; genus Thiohalocapsa. The sequence goes on along the minus strand of JANQFX010000106.1, from coordinate 38,408 downwards.
GGAGAGCGCCTTCGAGGACTTGCCGGGCCTGGCGCCCATCTTCGCCGACGGCAAGCTCGCGCTCTGGAAGAACCACAACGGCCCGCCGCTGCTCTGGGTGCCCATGTTCCTGACCGAGAACGGCGAGCCCCTATGGGTCGGTCGCGCCGTGGACCCCTCGCCCATCGAGCAATTCCGTAACGCCCTGATGCTGCGGGTGCTGTCGATCGTTCTGGTACTGGTGCTCGTGGTACTGCTGATGGCCCGCTGGCTGGCGCGCCGCGCGGAGCATTTCGGCCAGGAACTGACCAGCGGCATCGAGTCCATCCTCCGTGACAAGGAGCCGCGACGCTTCGACTGGACGGGGCCGAAGGAGGTCTACGCCGTCGGCCGGCAGCTGAACGAGTTGGCCCGGAACCACGCCGAGCGCCTGGCGACGGAGCGCGAGCACATGCACCAGCTGGAGCAGTCCAACCGGTACAAGTCCGAGTTCCTGGCCAATGTCAGCCACGAGCTGCGCACACCGCTGAACTCCATCCTGTTGCTGTCGAAGATGCTCTCAGAGCAGGAGTCGGGCCTGGACACCGAGCAGCGCCGCCAGGCGCAGGTCATCAACGAGGCCGGCAGCGACCTGCGCACCATGATCGACAACATCCTGGACATCTCCCGCATCGAGGCCGGTTCGGTGACCGTGAGCCTCGAGTGGGTCGAGATCGAGCCGACGCTGACGGAACTGGCCGACCTGATGCGCCCGCCGATGGCAGCGAAGGGCCTGACCCTGACCCTGGAGCTGACCATGGAGGCACCGAGGCAGGTCTACACGGACCGGGGTAAGCTGCGGCAGATTCTGAAGAATTTCCTCTCCAACGCCGCCAAGTTCACCGACAACGGCGGCGTTCGTATCGACGTCGATGCCGGCGACACCCGACACCCGCTCGCCATCAGTGTCTCGGACACGGGTATCGGCATAGCGCCGAGCAAGCAGGACATCATCTTCGAGGCCTTCCAACAGGCGGATGGCTCCACGCGACGCCGCTACGGCGGCACCGGGCTGGGGCTCTCCATCAGCCGCGAACTGGCGCAACTGCTCGGCGGTTCCATCGAGGTCGAGAGCGTGCTTGGACAGGGCGCTCGGTTCACGCTGCGCCTGCCACTGGTGCTGGACCCGAAGAACGTGGACTCGGTCGAAATCCTGGACGACCACGCGACACCCCCGGATCAGCCAAGCACTCCAGGATACGCCGAACCCGAGGCTACTGTCCCACTCGGCGAGACTGCCACGGCCAACACTGCACCGACGGAGCCCCCGGCAACGGGCCCGACGCCCACAACCGAGCAAGAGGACGAGCACTGGGTGCTGCTGGTCGAGCGCGACGTGCAATGCCTGGTCACCGCCACCTCGGAACTGGAGACCCTCGGCGTACGCGTACAGACGGCGGCGGACGCCGATGAGGCCATCGAGACCCTGCAGGAGGAAGCCGACTGCACTTTGCTGCTCCTGGCGGCCTCCCTATCACCAGGCGAGACCTGTGCTACGATCGAGCGCATTCTGAGTGAGATGGCAGACCATCATCCGCCGATCTATGTCATCGGCGAATTGGACGACGCCCAGCAGCGGCAATGCCTTGAGGCGGGCGCCGGCGGCTTCCTCGCCAAGCCCCTGGATCAGGCACAGCTTTCGACCATACTGCAAACCGTCATCGACACGGCGACAGCACGGGAAACCGCATGATGGCCTCCAAGACGGATGTCACACATCCCGGCTCAGGCTATACCATCCTGATCGTCGACGATCACGCGCACAATCTCTATAGCCTGCGCAAGCTGATTGAGAAACACCTGGGCGCGACCGTGCTCGAGGCCTCGTCCGGGCGCGCGGCCATCGACTCGACGCTGGAGCATCGGGATATCGACCTGATTATCCTCGATGTGCAGATGCCCGAGATGGACGGCTTCCAGACCGCGTCGCTGCTCAAGCTGCGCAAGCGCACCCGCGACATCCCAATCATCTTCCTGACCGCCGCGTTCAAGTCGGAGGAGTTCCAGCGGCGCGGATTCGCCGTTGGTGCGGTTGACTATCTGCTCAAGCCCATCGACGACAATCTTCTGATCAACAAGATCAGTACCTATTTCCGGCTTATTGCCAAGGAAAGGGCACTGAACACCGAACTGGAGGCCAAGGTCGCCGAGCGTACCGCAGCACTGGAACAGGCACGACAACACCTGTCCAATATCATCAACTACATGGGCGAGGCGTTGTTGGTGCTGAATGCCGAGGGCATCATCAAGTCCGCCAATCCCAAGGCCTACGCGATGCTCGACTATGCGGAGGCAGACCTGGTGGGCCTCTCCATCGGCGACGTCTTCGAGGAAGAGGGAGACGAAGAGGCCGGTGCCTTCATGGGAACCTGGCTGGAGGCATTGATCCGCACCGGCGCGCTCGCCAACATCGAGGCGCGCTTCATCGCCAAGGACGGGGCGCGGGTGCCGATCCTGTTCTCGCGCACGGCCGTGAAGGACGCAGCCGGTGCTATCAGTGAGATCATCTGCATCGCCAAGGATATGAGCGGCTATGTCCGGGTCGAGAACCTGGCCGCCTACCGCGCGCTCCCCCCGAACGGGCGCGGTACGCCTTCGGAGGCCTAGCCGGCGCATCAATGGCAGGGATGGCTTCGCCGTAGCGCCCAGAACCGACAACCGATTATCGACGCCCGACCCCAAGGGCGCCCACCGAAGTCAGACAGTGGTGGTACTCATGAGCGAAAGAGAGCAGCACGACCCGTCCGCCGGCCCTTCGGAGGAAGACACGGCCCTGACGGCGATGGCATTGAAGGCCATGGCCCACCCGCTGCGTTGGAAGATCCTCTGCTCCCTAGGCGACCGGGAGCTCTCCGTCGGCGAGATCGTCGAGCGCACGGGCACCTCGCAGAGCAATATTTCCCAGCACCTGGAGCAGCTCCGCAACAAGAACATCGTGGTCGCCCGCAAGGAGGCCAACCGCATCTACTACCGCATCCGCAACCACCAGCTGCTGGAGCTGATCGGCATCATGCGCGATGTGCTCTGCCCGGCGAACCTCGACGACCGCTACCCGCGCTGATCCGGCGCGAGGCTGAGAGACCATGCATGTGCTCGACGACAAACAGTGGTTCACCGAGGTCGCGGACATCGCCGGCAGCGCCTTCTCGTTGCGTTACCGACGCAAACTGCACCAGGAACGCAGCGGGTTCCAGACCATCGCCGTCTACGAAACCGAGCACTTCGGCAACCTGATGGTCATCGACGGCTTCACAATGCTGTCGAGCCGCGAGAACTTCCTCTACCACGAGATGCTTGCCCACCCCGTGCTGCTCACCCACCCGGCCCCGCGACGCGTGGCCATCATCGGCGGTGGCGACTGCGGCACGCTGCGCGAGGTGCTCAAGCACGATGGCGTCCAAGAGGCCACGCAGATCGACATCGACGAGCGCGTCACCCGGGTGGCAGAGGATTTCTTTCCGGAACTCACCGCCTGCAGCCGAGATCCACGGGCCAAGCTGTTGTTCGATGACGGTATCAAGTGGATCGGCGCCGCATCGGCGGGCAGCCTCGACGTCATCATCATCGACAGCACCGACCCCGTGGGACCGGCGGAGGGCCTGTTTACGCTGGACTTCTATCGCGACTGCCGTCGCGCATTGGCGAACGACGGTATGCTGGTGCAGCAGAGCGAATCACCGCTCTATCACCTGGACATCATCGCGGCCATGCATCAGGACCTCGACCGGGCCGGTTTCGGCGCAGTACAGCCGCTATTCTTCCCGCAAACCATCTATCCATCCGGCTGGTGGAGCGCGACCATGGCAAGCGTGCGGGCCCCGATGCCGGACTTCCGCCGCGCCGAGGCCGACGCCCTACCCGACAACGAGTATTACAACGCCGACATCCACGCCGCCGCACTGGCACAGCCGGAGTTCGTCCGCCGGCGGCTGGCGGGCCTGGCGTCGAGCAACTGAGTCGCGTCCTACCGGGCAGCAGCCCGCTAGCCGGCGACGGTTTCCATACGCCCGGCTAGCGCGAAGTCGAGCTCGGTGATGCCGCCGGCGTCGTGGGTCGCAAGATCGACTCGCACCAGGCGATACACGTTGAACCACTCGGGATGATGGTCCATGGCCTCCGCCACGAGCGCGGCGCGGGCCATGAAGCCGAAGGCCTCGCTGAAGTCACGGAACTGGAATTCCTTGTGCAATTTGCCGTCGACGACCGTCCAGGGTGACTTGGCGGAGGCATTGAGGGCCGACAGGGCATCGGCAATCTGCGAGTCGTTCAGCTTGGCGCGATTCATGATCCTAGTATCCGGAGTTGCATGGCAGACCTTGCGCGATCTGCTGTCCCTCGGATCCGCTTCAAGGGGCGGGGCATCAGACCCTGAACAGGCCAAGGCGCGCCGAGCATTCGCCCGGCGCCGTCCGTCCCGACTACGTCTCCACCGACTTCTTCACACTATCACCGACCTCGCTCGCCGTGCGCTTGGCCTTCTGCATCGCCTCATCGACGACCGCTTTGGCCTGCTCGGCGCCCTCCTCGACGGCCTCCACCGCCGCCTCGGCACCCTGTGCCGCGCTACGCTTGATCCGTGGCATCATCGCGGCGACCTTGTCGGCACCGGCACGCACCTGAGCCAGCGCGGCATCCGTCGCCTTGACGGCACGCTGCTGCAACGACTTATCGGTGGCGCCGAAGGTGGCGAGCGAACCCACCGCAATGCCGGCGGCAAAGGGGATCAGGGGAAAGGCCATGGAAACCTCCATCGTTCTGCGAGCCCCACCCAGCCCAGGCTGTTTCGACGGGCCGGCTGGAGCGAAAGACCGCACGGCGCGCATGATCGGCAAGGGGCCGCCACGACGCCGGCAGTCGCTTCTGGGTCAATGCGACCTATGCGGAAGGCACGGCCGCGGTCACCAGTGACTCAAGCTTAGCAGATGACAGAAATATGACCGGACGGGGACGTCGAAATCGGGCTGAGCAGGACGATCGGAAGCACTTGTTGGACCGGTGAAAACGCCGTACCGTTCGCAGGCTTGGTCGGGGGCCGACGCTTCCAGACTCCGGTTGTGCGCCAAAGAGACGCTTAGGAGCATATGGCCCGGCGACGAGCGAACACGCCGCCGAGCGATCGATCAGGCCGCCGCCTTCTCCTCGACCTTGCGGATCAGCGGATACAGGTGTTCGGTCTCGCGTTGGATGCGGTCCAGCACCAGAGCGAACATCTGCTCCGTCTCTTCCAAGAACTCGGCATGGTCGCGGATCATGAGCCGACGGTTCGACTCGCTGCACCAGTCCTTGAGGTAGCGGTTGAAGATGCGCTTGATCTCCGTGGAGCCCGACAGGAATCGGTCCGCCGTGTTCTTCACACCCTGGTCCGGGTAGGAGATGAGCTTGCCGCATAGCTCCCGGTCGACGAGTTCGATGTGCTCCTTGACCTTGGCGGTGTACTCGAAGAAGACGTCACAGGCCGTCTCGGTGTCACACAGCTCGCGGTTCTGTACCAGATACAGAAAGACGTTTGAGAGTTCTGTGATCTTATGATTCTGGGCGTGCAGTTTGGAAAAGGCAGTCATTACGGAGCATCCTCCATCGGATCTCTTTCATCGTTTGTCGTTCGAGGCATCGAGCGCGGCGCGGGAACGGCAACGTCCTTCGGGCCGTCCACGATCACGCGCCCGTACGCATCCGCCCGCACGCGATTGGCCGTCCGCGATGGGTGGCGCCGCGCTCGGCGAGACTCGGGCAAAAAAGGCCATAGACCCTGAAAGTGTAACCGAATCACGGCGCAACGGTGGCATCGACTCGCCGCGCATCGGGCCGCACGCACCGTGCTCAGGATTCGATCATCGCACCCAGCGGCTGTCCGGGCGGCACCATGGGCAGCACGTCCACGGCCTTGTCGACCCAGACATCCACCAGTACGGGACCTGGTGTCGCCAGGGCCTGCGCGACCACCTCGCGCAACTGTCCGGGCAGTCGTACGCGGGAGGTCTCGAGGTGCGGATAGACCGAGCTCAGAGCACTCAGGTTGGGCAGCTGACGACGGCAGTTCTGGTCCACCGCAGTGCAGTCCGCGTCGCAGTCCCACTGCCGAGCGAGACAGGTCTCGTGATGATGGCCGTCGTCCATCATGTCTTCCCACTGCCGCACCATGCCCAGGAAGCTATTGTTGAGCACGAACATCTTCAGCGGGATGCGGTTGGCGACGACGGTGGCGAGCTCCTGCATGTTCATCTGGAAGCTGCCGTCGCCGTCCACCAGGACGACCTGGTGGCCGGGCGGCGGCTCGGGGTGCGCGAACCAGGCGCCGATGGCCGCCGGCAAGCCGAAGCCCATGGTGCCGAGCCCGCCAGAACTGACCCACTGCCTGGGTCGCCGGAAGCCATAGTACTGCGCCGCCCACATCTGGTGCTGGCCGACACCGGTGACCAGCGTCGCGTTGCCTTCCGTCAGCTCCGACAGGCACTCGATGACGGCTTGCGGCTTGATGTAGTCGCCAGGCGTATAGGGCAGCGGCATCTGCCGTCGCCACTCGGCGATACGCGCCATCCAGTCGCCGTGCGCTCCGCGCCGACCCGTGTCCAGGGCGTAGTCGAGGAATCGGCCCAGGGGCGCGACCAACGCCAGATCGGTTCGGATGACCTTGTCGATCTCGCTGGGATCGATGTCGACGTGCGCTATGCGCTTGCCGTCGGCGAATCCGCGCACCGCCACGCGGTCGTCGAAGCGCCCGCCGAGGGTGAGGATCAGGTCCGCCTCCCGTAGGGCATAGTTGGCCGGCACGCTGCCATGCATGCCAGGCATGCCGAGGGTGTAGGGGGCGTCGAGCGGCACCGCACCCAGGGCGTTGAAGGTGGTGGCCACGGGCACGTCGAAGTGCTGCGCGAAGCGGCGCAGCGCCGGCGCCGCCTCGGCGTGGATGACCCCGCCGCCGGCCTTGATCACAGGCCGCTCGGCACTGAGGACGGCGTCGATGATGGCCTGTGCCCGCGCCTCGTCGAAGGGCACACTCACCCGATGACGCACGCGCGGCAAACGCGCCTCCTCCAACGTTGCCAATTGCACGTCCTTGCAGATATCGACCAGGACCGGCCCCGGGCGCCCAGACGCCGCGAGTTCGAAGGCTTCGTGCAGCACCCAGGGTAGGTCGGCGACGTCCTTGACCAGGTAGTTGTGCTTGGTGATGGGCCGCGTCAGACCGACGGTATCCACCTCCTGGAAGGCATCGCTGCCGATGGCGAAGCTCGGCACCTGCCCGGTGATGAACACCGTTGGGATGGAATCCTTGTAAGCGTCGGCGATGGGGGTGATCAGATTGGTGGCGCCCGGGCCGGAAGTGGCCAAGGCCACGCCGACGCGGCCGCTTGCCCGCGCGTAGCCTTCGGCCGCATGGCCGGCCCCGGGCTCTTGGCGGCACATGATGACACGCGGCACCCGCTGTCGGCGACGTAGACGGCGATTCATCTCCACATGCAGCGGAATGACTGCGCCACCCGTGTGCGCAAAGATGACCTCGACCCCCTGCTCCTGGAGAATATCGAACAGCACCGCAGCCCCGCTGGGACTGCTGCGGGCGTCTAGCTCCTGATCGCTCATGCTTCACCTGTGGGCTGGCGACGAAGACCGAATCGGGCATCATAGCCCGCGTGCCGCGTGGCACCATGATGCACGCCAAGTGCCCGCCAACTGGGCCGTCCAAGCCGCAGCCCTTGGTCCACCCAGGACAACGGTGCCGAAGTACGACGAGTAGGTTCGACGCGTCGTCGTGGTCGAGTACTCGTCGAGGCTTCAGCGGTGGTGGCGATTGGGGTGACGATTACGACAACGAAGCAGGAAAACGAACAGGAATCGGAAACGGCCAGCGGTGGGCGTTGCTTGCGGAACTCGGGCGCGGCAGCGCTAGAACCGACATCTCCCTCAGCCACGAGCCATGATCGACACCATCAGCCATTGGTGGCAGCGCCGCCGTACAGCCCAGGTCAACGCCGAGATCGACCCGGCGCTGTTTCGGCGCGTCGGCGCGGGCCTGCCGCTGCTGGCGGGCCTGGATGACGCGGACCGGCACCGGCTCATGGAACTCGCAGCCGGGTTCCTGCACCGCAAACGCCTGGAGCCTGCCGGCGGCGCACGCCTCGATGACGAATCACGACTGCTCCTGGCGCTTCAAGCGGCGCTGCCCGTGCTGGGGCTCGACCTGGACTGGTACCGCGGCTGGACTGCCGTCATCGTCTACCCGGACGAGTTCGTGCCCGCGCGCGAGGTCATGGACGAAAACGGGCTGATCTGGATCGATGACGAGCCGAAGAGCGGAGAGGCCTGGGAGCGAGGGCCAGTGATCCTGTCGCTCAACGACGCCCTCCAGGGTCAACAGCGCGATGGCTACAACGTCGTCGTCCACGAGATGGCGCACAAACTGGATCTACTCGATGGCACGGCCAACGGCCACCCACCCCTGCACGCCGACATGAGCAGCGCGCGCTGGGCGAGCCGCCTGGGGCGCGCCTACGACGACCTTTGCCGCCAGGCCGACGCCGCACCTGATCTCTCCGTGATCGACCCCTACGGCGCCACCTCGCCCGCGGAGTTCTTCGCCGTGGTGAGCGAGCTGTTCTTCGAACTCCCGCATCGCCTGCGCGCGGTCTACCCGGACGTCTACACCGAACTCGCGTCCTTCTATCGCCAGGACCCCGCAGTGCGTCTTCGGCCAGCGACGGAGACCACACAACCCAACCGGATCAGCGCGCAGTGAGTATCAGGCGGTTGTCCTGGTCGTCGATGGTCATCTGGTAGCGGCCGAGCACGCTCATACCGAGCAGACCCGACCCGCCGAGCTTGTCGTCGTCGAGAAAGGACACCTCGACATCCGTAATGCGCCTCGAACCGAGCCACACGGCCGCGAGCCGTCCGATGCGCGCCTCGGTGCGTCCGTTGGCCGTCTGCACCTCCCGCGCCTGAAGAGACGAAGCATCCACGCCCAGGTTGTCGATCAACGACGAGGGCAGTACCAAGGTGTCCGCGCCCGTATCGATCAACAGAACCCGCGCCAGACGCTTGCCGCCCTCGCCTTCCAGCGCGACGCGCACCGAGTGCTGACTACCGCGCCGGATGGTGGGGAGTTCGATGGGCGCATCGGGTGGCGCCTCCCCATCGATGGCGACCAGCGGCTCGTTCGCCTCCGGCACCGCACCGGGCAGGGTGACGCCGAGCACGATCACGCGCTCGATGTCGCCACCGCTGCCCTGGACGATGATGTGATCGAACTCCTCCAGCAGCGCACGCAACCGCTCCATGGCGTCGCGTCCTTGGGCGCGCCCCTCGGCTTCGGCCAGGTGCTCCTCGCCCACAATGTCGAAGCCGTACTCGCCGGCCAGCCGTTCGAGCTCTTCGGCCACATCCACGCGCAAGACACTCGGCGGCTGTGCGCCGGTGGTGCCCATGCTCAACAGCAGGGCCAGTGCCAAAGTACACCTTCGGGCGGTATCGGGCATGATATCGAGCCGGTCGTGGAGGCAGCGCCCAGCATTCCTATGGACGCCCCTCGAACGGGCGCGGGCGCGGTTGGACACGCACGCACTTTCTGGGTCGCCTGAGCTTAGCAGCGCGGGATTCCTGCCACCAGCAGACACCGACGCGGCCCCATGCACGACTTGCGGCGAGCGAGCTGCCCTTGATATCCTGTTAGGCTTCGCTGGAGTGCGTATCGAGCCAGATCAACCCGATCCCGTGGCCACCGCAACATCCGGCGTCCGTGGATTCTGATCGTCAGCTCGCAAAGGGCGGCCACCGCGTAGGTGCGGGCCGCCTTTTTCGTTTTATGGCTCCGACCAGGGCTTGGGGGTGCAATGACAGACCATCTGATGGCCACCTACCGGCGGCTCCCCGTACGCTTCGAGCGCGGCGAGGGTGCCTGGTTATGGGACTCCGAGGGCAACCGCTACCTCGACGCCCTCTCCGGCATCGCGGTGTGTGGCCTCGGCCACGCGCACCCGGGCGTGCGCGACGCGCTCTGCGAGCAGGCCAGGCGCCTGGTCCACGTCTCGAATCTGTACCAGATCCCCGGCCAGGAGGCCCTGGGCGCGCGACTCTGCGCCGCCGCCGGCATGGAGCGGGTGTTCTTCGCCAACTCCGGCGCGGAGGCCAACGAGGCGGCCATCAAGCTGGCACGCCTGCACGCGAACCGGCGCGACGTCCAGCGTCCCGAAATCCTGGTCATGGAGAACAGCTTCCATGGCCGCACCCTCGCGACCCTCACGGCCACCGGCAACCGAAAGGCGCAGGCGGGTTTCGAGCCGCTGGTGTCGGGCTTCGTGCGCGTCCCCTACGACGACCTCGACGCGGTCGAGACGGCCGCACAGAATCGGCCCAACCTCGTCGCCGTGCTGGCGGAGAGCATCCAGGGCGAGGGCGGCGTGGTACCGCCGAGCCCTGGCTATCTGACCGGTCTGCGTGAGCTCTGCGACCGCCACGGCTGGCTGCTCATGCTCGATGAAGTCCAGTCCGGCATGGGCCGCACGGGACGCATGTTCGCCTGCCAGCACGAGGACGTCCTGCCCGACGTCATGACCCTCGCGAAGGGGCTCGCCAACGGCGTACCCATCGGTGCCTGCCTGGCGCGCGGCGAGGCGGCGGAGGTGCTCGGTCCCGGCTCGCACGGCTCCACCTTCGGCGGCAACCCCCTCGCCTGCAGCGCAGCGAATGCCGTGCTCGATGCCCTGGAGGAAGACGCCTTGCCCGAGCGCGCCGCGGAACTCGGCGAGCGGATCTTGTCGGGGCTGCGCGATGCCCTTGACGGAGTCGACGGCGTCGTCGACCTGCGCGGTCGCGGGCTGATGATCGGCGTCGAGCTGGACCGCCCCTGCGCCGAGCTGGTGTCCCAAGCACTGACCGACGGCCTGCTGATCAATGTCACCGCCGAGCGGGTCGTGCGCCTGCTGCCGCCGCTGATTCTCGACGACGCGCAGGCCGATCAGATCGCCTCGCGCGTGGCGCGTCTGGTGCGCGCATTCCTGCAACAGGACGGGCAGCCTGCCGGCTGACGCCGACGTCCGACACAGATGTAACGGCTCGCTCCGCGACGACGGGCGCGGCGCGACGCCACACCGGGGAGGCACAGATGCCGCCACAGCCACGCCATTTCCTGACCCTGCTCGATCTCTCCGCGGGCGAGGCCGAGACGCTGATCCAGCGCGCCATCGAACTCAAGGGCATGCTCCGCGCCGGGGTAGACTACCAGCCCCTAAAGCGCCGCACCCTCGCCATGGTGTTCGAGAAGTCCTCGACGCGGACCCGGGTGTCCTTCGAGGCCGGCATGGTGCAATTCGGCGGCCATGCGCTGTTCCTGTCGCCGCGCGACACCCAGCTCGGCCGCGGCGAACCCATCGAGGACAGCGCACGGGTGCTGTCGCGCATGGTCGACGCGGTGATGATCCGTACCTTCGACCACGACAAGGTCGAGCGCTTCGCCGCACACTCCTCCGTGCCCGTCATCAACGGTCTCACCGACCGCTTCCACCCGTGCCAGTTGCTGGCAGACGTTCAGACCTACGTCGAGCACCGCGGTGACATCCGCGGTCGTCGTGTGGCCTTCGTGGGCGATGGCAACAATATGTGTCACTCTTACATGAACGCCGCGAGACTATTCGACTTCGAGTTGCGTGTCGCCTGTCCCGAGGGCTTCGAGCCGGATGCCGAGCTGCTGGCCCAACTCGGCGACCGCTGCGAGGTCGTGCGCGACCCCGTCGAGGCCGCGCGCGGCGCCGACCTCATCTCCACCGATGTCTGGGCGAGCATGGGTCAGGAAAGCGAGCAGGACGACCGCGCCGAAGCCTTCGCGCACTACTGCGTGAACGCCGAAGTCATGGCCGCGGCCCGGCCCGACGCCCTGTTCATGCACTGCCTGCCGGCGCATCGCGGCGAAGAGGTCACGGCGGAGGTCATCGACGGCCCGCAGTCCGTGGTCTGGGACGAGGCCGAGAACCGGCTGCACGCGCAAAAGGCCCTGATGGAACTGCTGATGGTCGGCGGCCCGCAAGCCACCTGAGCAATCGACCCAACTGTCCAAACTCCGCCCGCGATTCCGCGATACCGGCTCAACGGAACTTCCAGATGCGGTAGTGCAGGCGCCCGGTGGCCGTGTTCTCGGCGATCCAGCGCCCATTCTCGAAGGGCAGATCGGCATTGCGGTACTCACGGCAACTGAGTGCCGAGTCCGCCAAAGCAAGGCCCTCCAGCGCCAGCTTCGGCGCGAAATACGCCCGCAGTGGGCCGCAGTCCACGGGCCGATAGTCGGCATCGAACCTCGCGACGATCTGGCCCTCGGGCAACAGCCGCAGCCAGGCGTCGTAGGCGCCGACGATACTGCCGCCGTCGGCCTCCAGCGCGACCTGCGCCAGCGGCGTCTCGAAGGCATCCTTGTAGACCTTCTTCGGCTGCGGGGCGGTCGGATCATCCGATCGCGCACAGGCCGCGAGCAGCAGCACGACGGCGACCGACAGCATCGATGTGATTCGATTCATTGGCCCGACGAGGGCAAAGCTGTTGCGGGGCGCCATATGACTGGGTTCGATAATCCTAGGATAATCCCGACACTTTGGGCGGCGCCTACCCGTTGCGGGCGAGCCCGGGGCGCGCCGCGGTCCCTCGGCGACGGCGCGGACGAGCCATGCGGCGCTGAGTCCTGGAGGGCCGCGTAGCGCGCCCCCGGCGGGGACGTCGGGCCAGCATCGGCACGCCCTGCTCCAGGGCGAGGCCAACGACTCCGAGTACGGTGAAGAGGGCACTCAGACAGAGGGTCAGCAGCAGTAGATCGATCACGGGCAACATCGCATTCTCCGGTGGTTTGGGCGACGGTGACCCCAGGATGCGACCCGCGGTAGCTCAATACGCGAGCCCGTCGCGCATGATCCTAGACGGAGCACGTGGCATTGCTGTTGCGCTTGCGAATCCGCCGCAAACACCAGGTGCCGGTCGTCGATGCGATGCCATCGGGGCAGGGGGCGATCGGCCTCCAACGAGGGTGGCGGAAGCGCCGGCAAACCCCAGGGCAAGGGGAGATGGTCAGTCGGCGGGCAACCGCCAGACCGCGGGGTCGAAGTGCGGTGCGGCGTTCCCGTTCGGCATAGGACGAGGTTGCATGCCGGCCTCACCCGTAGGCTCGAGGACCGAGTCTGGAACGGTGAAGCCAGAAACCTGCGGCCTGAGATCGAGCCGAACCGGCACCGGCGACGGCGCCGTGACCAATTCGGCACCGGGGAATCGGCCCGCGGCATCCAGGCTCATGCGCAGCTCACGCAGGCGGGTCGAGGAGGTGGGCAGGGGCTCGGAGCTGACGGCTGGCGACGGCGCCTGCGCCTCGTCGTCCGAGTCGACGGCCGCCTCCATGTCGCCGGGTGCTGGATCCATCGGCGGCGTCGCCGCGGGCTCGACCCTGTTCAGCGATTCCGAGGCTTGCAAGGGAGATGCCTCGTCGGTGACGGACTCGGAGATGCCCTCTTCGCCGCCATCGGCAGCCGCAACATGCGGGGAATCTCCCTCGTCCTCTGATGGCGTCGCGGGGCCTTCCGACGGGGTGACCTCCAGTGGCTCCGGCTCGGCGAACACGATGCGCCCGTCGAGGTCCGCCGGGTTGTCCAGCGCGGCGATCAGGCGCTTGTCGCGGTTGTAGACATCGCGGCGGAAACCGACACGGCCCTCGTCGTCCGCCTTGGCCGTGAGGTAGTAGAGCAGGACCGGCAGGTGTTCATCGAGGTGCACCCAGCGCGTACTGCCGCGGCGCACGACGCGGTTGATCTCTCCCTCGCTCCAGGCGGGCTCGTTCAGCACCTGCTGCGCCAGGGTCAGCGGCTCGTGCACCCGCACGCAGCCGTGGCTGTAGGCGCGCTGTGAACGGCTGAACAGGTGGCGCGACGGTGTATCGTGCAGGTAGATGGCATGACCGTTGGGGAACATGAACTTGACGCGGCCGAGGGCGTTGCGCGGTCCCGGCTGCTGCACCAGGTAATACTGGCCGCCGCTGCGCACCCGCTTGTAGCCCTTGGGCACACCGTTGAACTTCTTCTCGATGGAGCGGGGGACGGTCCAGGTCGGGTTGAAGACCAGGTACTCCATCTCGTCGCGGAACATCGGCGTCTGATTCTCGGTGGTGCCGATGACGCCCTTGGTGCGCCAGACCTCCTCGCCGCCGCGCACCAGATAGAGCTCGTAGGCCGTCAGGTCGACGAAGAGATAGTCATCAGGGAGGTCGTTGTAGAGCCAGCGCATGCGCTCGAGGTTGGCGCGGATCGCGGTCAGACGCTCATCCAGGGGCTTGTTCAAGGCCCGCAGGGTGTTTGGGCCGACGATACCATCAGCGCCGAGTCCGGAACGTCGCTGGAAACCCTTGACTGCCTCGGCGAGCCCCTCGTCATAGCGCTCGGGCTCGGTGACCGATCCCGGATCGTAGCCATCGAGCACCCGCAGGTGCTCACGGACCAGTGGCACCCGTGGATCGCTGACGCCCTCCTTCAGGTTGGCGCCGGACGGGACCTCCGTCCAGCCCCGGCGCTCGACGATGTCGAGGTAGCGCCGATAGCCCGTCTTCAGGTTGCGGTAGAAGTCGGGATTCGGCAGCCGGGCGGCCAAGGCCGCCCCTAGACCGGAAGTCCCGACGAGGGCCGCGGCCATATCCGCCTGGAGCTGCCCGGCGTCGCCGCGATCCACGAAGGTCCAGGCCCGGTTGACCTCTTTCGGATTGCGCTTGCCATAGCGAAAGTGATGGACGTAGCGAGCCAAGGCGTCGCTGAGCAGCAGTTCGGCGTGCTCTCGCACCGCCGGATCGCTGCTGTCGAGGGCGCCGGTGTCGATGATCGAAGCGATGGCCTCGGCGTGGAAGTCCGAGGGCAGGAAGCCGTCGAAGCGGCTCTCGCGGGCGAGGTCGCGCATGTCCTGCGCCTGCTCAGGTGCCCAGGCCGGCTGATAGTCGCGTGCCGCGTAGAACTCCGCCAGCAGCCGCTCGGAGAAGGGGCGTATGGACGCTTCACCCGTCTTGATGCGGACAGGCGTGGGCGCCGGTTCCGGTTCTCGTGCCGGCTGCCCCTGCCGCTGGGGCGTCTCGGGCTCGGCGTCCGCGTCGACGACGACCTCACGATCTATGTCGGCGGCGGGGATGAAGGGCGACAGGGTCGAGCGCAAATCGGCGATCGCCTCACCGCCGACCAGCAGCAGGCCCAGGACAACGAGTGCGGCCCGGGCACCGCCCGCCAGCGATGGACGTCCCGGGGCGGGCTGCACGGCGGCGCTCGAAGACCCTCGCAGTGCTGCCGCCAGCGGGAGGGTGGAATGAGCCTGAATCATATCCGAGACCTCGACGCCGGAGCCGGTGCCTGTCGCACCGAATCCAAGCCATGACAAAGAGATACGTGCACTATACCGAAGCCGTCATAGTGCCGCAGTCGGTTCGGAACCGACAGGCAAGCGCAATCTGGTCGTACAGACTCTTCGGTAAGCCCCGCTCGGGAGCGGCGGGCGTCAGGCCTCGCCGATGAGCTGGACGCGGCCGTCCTCGTCCACGGACTCGAGGCGCACATCGAAGCCCCAGAGACGGCGGATATGCAGCAGCATCTCGTCCAGGCTGTCGCCGAGGGGTCGGCGGTTGTGTCGATAGTGGCGCAGGGTCATGGAACGGTCGCCACGCAGGTCGACGTCGTAGACCTGGATATTGGGTTCGCGGTTGCCCAGGTTGTATTGCTCGGCCAAGGCCTGGCGCAGTTGGCGGTAGCCGGCCTCCTCGTGGATGGCGGTGATCTCCAAGGTCTCCTCGCGGTCGTCGTCGCGCACCTGGAACAGGTGGAACTCACGCATCAGCTTCGGCGACAGGTACTGGGCGATGAAGCTCTCGTCCTTGAAGTTGCGCATGGCGAAGTCCAGCACCGTGAGCCAGTCGCCGCCGGCGATGTCCGGGAACCAGTAGCGGTCCTCGTCCGTCGGCTGCTCGCAGATGCGACGCAGGTCGCGCATCATCGCGAAGCCGAGCGCGTAGGGGTTGATGCCGGAGTAGTAGGGCGAGTCGAAGTCCGGCTGGAAGACGACGTTGGTGTGCGACTGCAGCACCTCCATCATGAAGCCATCGGTGACGAAGCCGTCGTCGTAGAGTCGGTTCAACAGCGTGTAATGCCAGAAGGTCGCCCAGCCCTCATTCATGACCTGGGTCTGGCGCTGCGGGTAGAAGTACTGGCCGATGCGGCGGACGATGCGCACGACCTCGCGCTGCCAGGGCTCCAGCAGGGGCGCGTTCTTCTCGATGAAGTAGAGCAGGTTTTCCTGGGGCTCCTCCGGGAAGCGACGCTCGCGACTGCTCGTGCCGTCGCCGGCAAGTTCCACCGGCAGGGTGCGCCAGAGGTCGTTGACCTGTGACTGCAGGTACGCCTCACGCTCCGCCTGACGCCGCTTCTCCTCGGCCATGGATAGGGGCGACGGGCGCTTATAGCGGTCCACGCCATAGTTCATCAGCGCGTGGCATGAGTCGAGCAGCAGCTCCACCTCGCCCTGTCCATGGCGCTCCTCGCACTCGGCGATGTAGTTCCGCGCAAACACCAGGTAATCGATGATGGCGTCCGCGCTGGTCCAGGTGCGGAACAGGTAGTTGCCCTTGAAGAAGCTGTTGTGCCCATAGCAAGCATGCGCGATCACCAGCGCCTGCATCGGCAGGGTGTTCTCCTCCATCAGGTAGGCGATGCAGGGGTCCGAGTTGATGACGATCTCGTAGGCGAGGCCCATTTGCCCGCGCCTGTAGGTCTGCTCCGTGGAGACGAACTGCTTGCCGAAGGACCAGTGGTGGTAGTTGATGGGCAGGCCGACGCTGGAGTAGGCGTCGATCATCTGCTCGGAGGAGATGACCTCGATCTGATTCGCGTAGGTGTCCAGCCCGTATTCGTTGTGCGCAATGCGCGCGACCTCCTTGTCGAAGCGTTGCAGCAGCGGAAAGCTCCACTCGGAGGAGTCGGAAATCAGTTTCTCTGTCATATCGGCCGCGAATACTCAAGGGGTCGGCTTCGGAAGAACGGGGAGGCGTCAGCGAGACACTCCTCTCGACTTCCCCCTTCCAACTTCTAACTCCACGCTTCTTCAGGCTTCCTGCCGCTTGAACAGCTCGCGGAACACGGGGTAGATGTCGTCGGCGCCGCCGATCTCCTCCATCGCAAAGTGCGGGTGCGCCGCCCTGACGTCCTGATAGGCATACCAGAGGCTCTGGTGCTGGCGCGGCGTGATCTCGACATAGGCGTAGTAGCGCATCAACGGCATCAGGCGATTGATGAGCAGATCACGACAGATGGTGGAGTCCGAGTCCCAGTTGTCGCCGTCGGATGCCTGCGCGGCGTAGATGTTCCAGCTGCTGGAGTCGTAGCGCTCGCTGATGACTTCGTAGGCAAGGTTCAGGGCGCTGGAGACCACGGTGCCGCCGGTCTCGCGGGAGTAGAAGAACTCCTGCTCGTCCACCTCCTGGGCGATGGTGTGGTGGCGGATGAAGACGACGTCGATCTTGTCGTAGTTCCGTTGCAGGAACAGGTACAGCAGAATGAAGAACCGCTTGGCCAGATTCTTGCGCACCTGATCCATGGAACCGGAGACATCCATGATGCAGAGCATCACGGCCTTGCTCGTCGGCTCGGGCTGCTTGGTGTAGGCCTGATAGCGTAGGTCGAAGGTATCGATGAAGGGCAGCGCGGCAATGCGGGTCTTGAGCCCATCGATCTGCTCGCGCAGCGCGACGACCCGCGCGTCCGTGTCGGGCACGCCGTCGGCCAACAACTGTTCCAGCTCCGCCTCCAGTTCCCGGATGCGCCCGCGATAGGGGGCGCCGAGGGCGGTGCGACGGGCGATGGCGCCCTTCAGCGAGCGCACCACGTCGATGTTGCTCGGCGAGCCGTCGGAGGTGACGCCGGCGCGGACGGTCTTGAACTCCGTGGTACCGACGAGCTGGTTGCGCACCAGGTTCGGCAGGGCCAGATCGTCGAACAGCAAGTCGAGGAATTCCTCACGCGACAGCTCGAAGACGAAGTCGTCCTCGCCCTTGCCGCCCTTGCCGGCCCGGCCCTGGCCGGACCCACCGCCTTCCCCGCCCTCCGGACGCTGGACGCGGTCGCCGGCCTCGAACTCCTTGTTGCCGGGGTGGACCATGTCGCGGGTACCGCCCTGTCCGTGGTGGAAGATCGGCTCGGAGATGTCCTTGGACGGGATGCCGACCTGCTCGCCACCGTCGATGTCCGTGATGCTGCGCCGGTTGACCGCATCGGACACGGCGCGCTTCAGCTGGCTCTTGTACCGCTTCAGGAAGCGCTGCCGATTGACGGTGCTCTTGTTCTTGGCGTTCAGACGCCGGTCGATGAAATGGGACATGGGCTTGCGCGGTTGCTGTCGAGTCCGGTAGGCGAGCGTCTGGTGCGGCGCCGCAGAAGTCCTGCGACCATTCGTCTTGTTTCGTTGTCGTTGTCGTTGTCGTAATCGTGTTCGTCGCATGCTCAACGATAACCACGATTACGGCAGAGAACTCAATCGGCTTCGGTATTTCCACGGCGAAGCACGACCAAGAGCGCAGAAGCGCCCCAAAAACCGCTCGGCGACGCACCTGAGCTTGCTACTACCGGGCGTCTCTTTTGCAGCGGCTAACGGTCGACCCTGCCACCACAAGGCGCCGACGCCGCTGCGTCGGCGATCTCATCGGCCTACTGCGATTTACGCACCCGCAGGTACCACTCGGACAGGAGCCGAACCTGCTTCGGCGTATAGCCCTTCTCGACCATGCGGTCGACGAACTGCTCGTGCTTCTTCTTATCGTCGGCCGAGGCCTTGGCGTTGAAGGAGATGACCGGCAGCAGTTCCTCGGTGTTCGAGAACATCTTCTTCTCGATCACCACACGCAGCTTCTCGTAGCTGGTCCAGCGCGGGTTCGCACCATTGTTGTTGGCGCGGGCGCGCAGGACGAAGTTGACGATCTCGTTGCGGAAGTCCTTCGGGTTCGAGATGCCGGCGGGCTTCTCGATCTTCTCGAGCTCCTCGTTCAGCGCGCCGCGGTTCATCATCTCGCCGGTGTCCGGATCGCGATACTCCTGGTCCTGAATCCAGTAGTCCGCGTAGGTCACGTAGCGATCGAAGATGTTCTGGCCGTACTCGGCATAGGACTCGAGGTAGGCCGTCTGCAACTCCTTGCCGATGAACTCCGCGTAGCGCGGCGCCAGGTACTGCTTGAGGAAACCGAAGTAGCGATCCTGGATTTCCGGCGGCAGGTGCTCGCGCACGATCTGCCGCTCTAGCACGTAGAGCAGGTGGACCGGGTTGGCGGCGACCTCGGTGTGGTCGAAGTTGAACACCTGCGACAGAATCTTGAACGCGAACCGGGTCGAGATGCCGGACATGCCCTCGTCGACGCCGGCGTAGTCGCGATACTCCTGGACCGACTTGGCCTTGGGGTCGGTGTCCTTGAGATTCTCGCCGTCGTAGACACGCATCTTGGAGAAGACACTGGAATTCTCGGGCTCTTTGACACGCGTCAGCACCGAGAATTGGGCCATCATCTCCAGGGTGCCCGGAGCGCAGGGCGCCTGGTTGAGCGAGCTGTGGCGCAGGAGCTTGTCGTAGATGAGCTTCTCTTCGGTGACCCGCAGGCAGTACGGCACCTTGACGATGAACACGCGGTCGAGGAAGGCCTCGTTGTTCTTGTTGTTGCGGAAGGACTGCCACTCGGACTCGTTGCTGTGAGCCAGGATGATGCCCTGGAAGGGGATCGCCGACAGGCCCTCGGTGGCGTTGTAGTTGCCTTCCTGCGTGGCCGTCAGCAACGGATGCAGCACCTTGATGGGCGCCTTGAACATCTCGACGAACTCCATCAGGCCCTGGTTCGCACGGCACAGGGCACCGGAATAGCTGTAGGCGTCGGCGTCGTTCTGTGCAAAGTGCTCCAGCTGGCGGATGTCGACCTTGCCAACCAGGGCCGAGATGTCCTGGTTGTTCTCGTCGCCGGGTTCGGTCTTGGCCACCGCCACCTGCTCCAGGATCGACGGGTGGAGCTTGACGACACGGAACTTGGTGATGTCACCGTTGTATTCCTGCAGCCGCTTCACCGCCCAAGGCGACATGATGGTGCGCAGGCAGCGAGTGGGAATGCCGTAGTCCTCCTCCAGGATCGGCCCGTCCTCCTCCGGCGAGAACAGGCTCAGCGGCGACTCGAACACCGGCGAGCCCTTGATGGCGTAGAAGGGCACGCGTTCCATCAGCTCCTTGAGCTTCTCGGCCAGCGACGACTTACCGCCGCCCACGGGGCCGAGCAGATAGAGGATCTGTTTCTTTTCCTCCAGCCCCTGGGCCGCGTGTTTGAGGTAGGAGACCAGTTGGTCGATGGACTCCTCCATGCCGTAGAAGTCGGCAAATGCCGGGTAACGCTTGATGACCTTGTTCTGGAAGATGCGGCTCAGACGCGGGTCGTTGTGGGTGTCGATGAGCTCCGGCTCGCCGATCGCCGCCAGCAGACGCTCCGCTGCACCGGCATAGGCCATCGGATCGGTCTTACACAGATCCAAGTACTCTTGCAGGCTCATGTCCTCCTCTCGGGAGGACTCGTAGCGGGCTTGGTAGCGCTCGAAGATCGACATTCAGCACACCTCAGTTGGTCAGGTCGTCTGGACGCGCGGTCATCGTCCTAGTTGTATGGTCATACATTGCAACACCCAGAACGTTCTGCAAGCTCCGCGCCAACAAGAGTCGGTCTAGCGGCCCTTCCCGGCGCCGGGCGGTGTCGCCGCCGCGGCGGCCATGTCCTGGTGCTGTTGTCGCCTAACTATGCACCACATGGGCGCAAGGTCAAACGTCTGCGTGCTCACCGACTCGGCTGCACCGCCGCAGTGGGGTTAGACCAGCCGCCCGACGAGGGTTCACATCCAGGCAAAGCGGGGGCCTCGGGTCACCGACTGGCCTGGCGGCCGACGCCGCAGGGGACCCGACGCACGATCTAGCGCCGGCGCAACCAGGTGTACCAGCCTGCCAGCACGAGCAGCCCGGCCAAGACCGGCCAGGGGCTCGACCAGGTGACCACCAGCAGCGTCGCACTTGTGGCGACCGTATACAGCAGCGCCGGCAACGGATACCAGGGCATTCGGAAGGGCCTCGGCAGGTCTGGCTCCGTGCGGCGCAGTTGGATGGCGCCGACCACCGTCAACAGCGAGAACAGCATCAGCGTGAATCCGGCGAAGGCGAGCACCGCCTCGAAGGTCCCAGTCAGGATCAGCAACAGCGCAAGCGCCAGGGAGAAGAGCACCGCCCGTGTTGGTGCGCCGCGCCGATTGCGCGCACCGAAAAGGCCCAGCCCCCGACTGTCCTCTGCCATGGCCTCCACCACCCGTGGCCCCGCCAGCAACATGGCACTGATGGTGGATAGCAATAGCACCGACAGCATACCGCTCATCAGGCGCCCGCCGGACTCGCCGAACAAGTGCCGGGCGGCCAACGCGCCCACCTCGACCGTGCCGGCGAGCTCCGAGAGCGGCACAGCGCGCAGAAAGACCAGGTTGAGCAGGAGATACAGAACGGTCACCAGCCCTGTGCCGAGCAACAACGCGACCGGCACCAGCCGCTGCGGCGAGCGGACCTCGGCCGCCACATAGGTTGCGGCGTTCCAGCCCGAGTAGGCGTAGGACACATACACCAGCGACAGCGCAAAGGCCGGCGAGGCCACCGCACCGAGGGTCCCGCCGTCGGGCAGCGGCGAGAGCGAACCCGTCGCAACCGGCGCGCCCCATCCCACCGCGCATAGCAGCAGGATGACGCCGACCTTGATGAGCGTCATCAGCACCTGGAAGCGCGCCCCAAGGGCCACATCAAAGGCGTGCAGCGCCGAGATGCCCACCACGGCGCCGACGGCAAGCGGTGTCGGCGCAACCGGCACCACGGTGGCCGCATAGTCACCGAAGGCCATGGCCGCCAGGGCCACCGGCGCAGCAAAGCCGACGGTGGCGGACACCCAACCCGCGATCGTGCCCAGCGCCGGACCGAAGATGCGCGAGACGTAGACATACTCGCCACCGGAGCGCGGCAGCGCCGCCGCCAGCTCGGCATACACCAGGGCGCCGCAGGCGGCGATACCGCCGCCGAGGAGCCAAAGCAGCAGCAGCGCCGCGCCGTCCTGGACGCCGACGGCCTGCAGCCCCAGGGTGGTGAAGACGCCGGTTCCGATCATGTTCGCGACCACGAGCAGTGACGCGGCGCGCAGGCCGAGGGTTGGACGCACGGCGCTCAAGGATGGCGTCTCGGCGTCATGGCGGTACGGTCTTCAGTCCGGGTCCAGCACGCCGAAACAGATCAACGTCGCGACCAGTCCGAGCGTCAACAGGCAACCCGGTCCACCGCAAAACAGCAACAGCAGCGCCGCGACCAGCCAGACGACCAGACAGATCGTCTGATTCGCCCGGTGGACGCGTGTCGCCTTGCGCCGCTGGAACGCGCGATAGTCTTCTCGCCCTGCGCAGAGCCAGTCCAACAGTCGGCGGTGCCAGCCCGTGAGCGGATGTCGCTGCGGTGTCATCGGCGGTACCATGTCGGGGACGGAGGCCACAGCGGAGTCGCGGGCTCGAGTCGCGCAACGGCGGATGAACGGAAGCATGGCGACGCCTGAGGCCGCCGGCAAGGCCAGGGCATTCCTTCGGCCCGGCCTCAACTCCGTCCATCATCCCGACATCGACCCCGGACATCTGGCCCCCCATCGACCCGCGGAGTAGGCCATGTGCAAGATCGACATCCGCGTCCTGGACCAGCCTTTCGACCCCTGGTCACTGCAGGCGGATTTGCATCGCGGACGCCCCGAGACCGGCGCGCTGGCGAGCTTCGTCGGCCTGATGCGCGACCGCAACGACGGCGCCTCGGTGCAGTCGATGACCCTGGAACACTACCCAGGGATGACGGAATCCGCACTGGCGGACATGGCGCGCGAGGCGGCGCGGCGTTTCGAGCTCGACGCCGTGCGCATCGTGCATCGGGTCGGCCGGGTGCGGCCAGAAGACCCCATCGTGCTGGTGGCAGTCACCGCCGCCCACCGCGGTGAGGCGTTCCGCGGCTGCGAGTTTCTGATGGACTACCTCAAGACCCGTGCCCCGTTCTGGAAAAAGGAGCAGACCGATGGCGGCGAGCGCTGGGTCGACGCACGCGAGAGCGACGATGCCGCGGCGGCGCGCTGGCGTTAGCGAGTGAGTTGCCCAATCCAGTGACGGCTATCGCCAGCGCCGATCTGTCTTGCGCTTTGCCTCAGTGGTCGAGCGCGCGGTAGACCTCGAACACGAGCTCCGCCGAGCGCTCCAGGCTGAAATCCCGCATCAGCCGCGCCCGGCCGGCCGCGCCGATGGCCCGGGCCGCGGCGGGGTCATCGATGAGCCGCTGAAGGTGAGTGGCCAGCGCGTCGACATCACCGGGCTCGAAGAGCAGCCCCTCGCGTACCTCGTCGACCGCCTCCGGAATCGCGCCGACGCGCGTCGCCACCACCGGCAGCCCGATGGCCATGGCCTCCAGCATCGACATGGGCAGGCCCTCGTCATAGGACGGCAGGCAGAAGCAGTGCGCCGCGGCGAGCCGAGCCTCCTTGTCCTTACCCGTCACGGGCCCCGGGATGTCCACATGCGCCAGGCCCAGCTCGGCGGCCAGGTCCAGCAGCGCCTGCCGTCGGCCGGGCTCGGCCTCGAACCCCAGCAGCTCCAGGCGCACAGGTCGGGCGGCATCGAGCCGCGCGACCACGCGCAACAGGTCCTCCTGGCCCTTGCGCACCTCGTAGTTCGCGAGGCAAATAATCCGAAACGGCCCCGTCGGCGACGGCTCGACCTGCCCACCCGACGGCACGCCATTCGGCACCACGGCGATGCGCACCGGGTCGACCCAGCCCGAGAGCACATCGCGCCAGCCCTCTCCGAGCACGATGACACGCTGCGCCGCACGCAGCAGCCGACGCGCGAACCAGGCGGACGTACCGGTGAGTCCGCCGAGGAAGTGATGGAATTGGGCGCCATGGATGTGCAGGACGACCCGACGCAGCAGCAGCCGCGCCAGCAGGACGTCGACGCCGTTGCGCCAGAAGGTGAACCAGGAGCAGGTGTGGATGTGTACCACCGCGGGGCGCCAGGCCAGACACTGCCATCCCAGGCGGGCCAAGAGTCTCAGCTGCGCACCGATACCCTGCAGCAGGCTGCGGTCGCGGGCGGTGGTCTTGACGTTATTGAGAACGCGCAGCTCGAGTCTAGGCGCCAGGGCCCGGTGAAGGTTGCTCACCACCGTCGCCATGCCACCCACCGGCGGTGGCAGGGGCCCGAGCATCAGCACCCGCGGGCGGCGGGTGTCGCCGGTCATCGCCCCACAGTCCGGCCGACGCCCCTGCTGGCCGTCGCGCTGGCGTACGCCGTCGCTGGCACCACGTGCCGGTAGAAGTCCGCATAGCGCACCAGCATCGCCTCCAGCGAGAAGATCTGCTCCGCCCGCCGCCGCGCGGCATCGCCCATGCCCATGCGCTCGTCGTCATGGTGAATCAGCCGCGCAATGGCGCAGGCCAGGGCGTCCCTATCGCCGTACTCGCAGAGCAGGCCGGTATGCTCGTGGTCCACGAGTTCCGGGTTGCCACCCACGGCGTGGGCGATCACGGGCAACCCGCTGGCCATGGCCTCCAGGATGGCGTTACTCATACCCTCCAGCTCGCTGGGCAGCACGAACACATCCGCCGCCGCCAGGAACTGCGGCACGCGGTCGCTACCCCCGGGCATCTGCACCCGGCCGCCGAACCCGAGCGCATTGACGCGCGCCTCCAGCCGCCCCCGCTCCGCGCCCTCGCCGAGCCACAGGAAGCGAACCCGACGCTCGCTCACCGACAACACCTTGGCCGCAGCCTCCAACAGCTGGGCATGGCCCTTGACCGGCGCGAGCCCGGCGACGGTCAGTACCACGAGCTCGCCGGGCCGCATGCCGAGGCGCTTGCGCAGCTGCTCGCGTTCCCGGCTTGGCGCGAAGCGCCGGCAATCGACGCCGTTGTAGAGCACCTCGAAACGACCGATGGGAATGCGACTCAGGGTCGCGAAGCGCTGCGCCGCATCGCGACAGACCGCGAACAGGTGATCGGTCGCCAGCGCCAGCACCCGCGAGGCGATGCGCCGTCGCGCCGGGAACCAGTGTCCGTCGGCAAAGCCGTGGAACGACCACACCAGCGACCCCTGCCGCCCGGCGAGCCGATGCGCGAGCACCGTATCCGCCCAGGTGTTCCAGTTGCGGCAGTGCACCACGTGCGGGCGCATGTCGCGGATGACGCGGGCCAGCCGCAGCGGCAGCGCGACGTCGTGACGCCGCCGATCCAGCACATCGATGGGCACCCGGGAGGCAACTCGCCCGGCCATCTCGCCGCGGTTGTCGAGGCAGGCAACGCGTTGGTCGAAGTCCGAGGCGGGCAGCCCGTTGAGCAGGTTGACGACACCGTTCTCCAGGCCTCCGCGCGGCAGGCCGTGCACCACCTGCAAGACACGCACCGGCTCTTTGCCGGGCCAGGAGTCCGTGGAGACGGGCGCGTTCATGCGAAGCCGTTCGGGTTGTCCTTCTGCCAGCGCCAATGATCGGTCACCATCTCCGAAACCCCGAAGCGCGCGCGCCAGCCCAGTTCCTCCGCCGCCAGCGACGGGTCCGCGTAGCAGGCCGCGATATCGCCAGGTCGGCGTTCGACGATCTGATACGGAATCTCGCGCCCGGCGGCCTCGGCGAAGGCGCGCACCATCTCCAGCACGCTATAGCCCTGCCCGGTGCCGAGGTTGTAGGCAACCAGGCCCGGTGCATCCGCCAAGCACTTCAATGCAGCGAGGTGGCCCTGCGCCAGATCGACGACGTGGATGTAGTCGCGCACGCCGGTGCCGTCCGGCGTGTCGTAGTCGTCGCCAAAGACCTTGAGCTCCGGCAGCTTGCCCACGGCCACCTGCGCGATGAAGGGCATCAGGTTGTTGGGGATGCCGTTCGGGTCCTCGCCGATGCGCCCGCTCGGGTGCGCGCCCACCGGATTGAAGTAGCGCAGCAAGGCGATGTCCCAGACCGGGTCGGAGGCGTGCAGATCGCGCAGCACGTCCTCGATCATGAGCTTCGAACGGCCGTAGGGGTTGGTGGCGGATAGCGGGAAGTCTTCACGGATGGGCACCGACGCCGGGTCGCCATAGACGGTCGCCGAGGAGCTGAACACCAGCCGCTTGACGCCCGCCTCCGCCATGGCCAGGCATAGGGTCAGGGTACCGCCGATGTTGTTGTCGTAGTATTCCAGCGGCAGGCGCGTGGACTCGCCCACCGCCTTGAGCCCGGCGAAGTGGATCACCGCATCGAACATATGCTTACGGAACAGGGCCGTCAGCGCCTGCGCGTCGCGCAGGTCGGCCTGCACGAAGTCTGGCTCGCGCCCGGCGATGTGGCCGACGCGCACCAGCGCGGTCCGCTTGCTGTTCTCGAGATTGTCGACGACGACGACATCGTGACCGGCGCCAAGGAGCTCGACGCAGGTGTGGCTGCCGATGTAACCGACCCCACCGGTGACTAGAACCTTCATTTCAGCCCTGAGGAACTACGTGTGCGAGGTCGAGATTCTAGCGGACTCGCAGGACCGCGGCAGTTGCGGAAACCGCCAAGACGTGAACTGAGTGGAACTCGTCACCTATGGGTGAAGGCCGCCTCCAAGGAGCCCCGCCTAGAGGCGACGTCGGGCATGCTCGGTGCCGCAACTCACTCTGGCTTGGCCGGCGGCTCCTCACCCATCTGCGACTGGATGTAGTTCTGGATGCCGACCAACCGGATGCGCCGCAGCTGCTGCTCCAGCCACCAGGCGTGGTCCATTTCGGTGTCGTCGAGCAGTTGCAGGAGGATGTCGCGGGTCTCGTAGTCCTGCTCCGCCTCGCAGGTGGCCATGGCCTCCTTCAGCGCGGCGGCAACACCGTACTCCACGTCCAGGTCGAGCCTCAACATCTGCTCGACGTCGTTGCCGATGTTGACCTTGTCCACCTGGTTGTAATCCGGCTCCGCCTCTAGGAAGAGCATGCGCTCGATGAGCGTGTCGGCGTGCTCGGCCTCTTCCTGCAACTCGTGATCCAGGTGATCGGCCAACTTGTGCAGCCCCCAGTCGCGGAACTTGCGCGAGTGACCCAGGTACTGGTGGCGTGCGGCCAGCTCGCAGTTGAGCAGGCTCTGCAGGTGGTCGAGGACCTTCTGGCTGCCCTTCATGCGTCGTCTCCCATCATGGCTTGCAAGTAGTTCTCGAGACCGGCGTTGCCGATCAGCCACTGCTGCGCCTCGATCCAGTCGATCTGCTCCTCGACCTCCTCCAGGATTTCCGTCAGCTCGTCCCGGCTCACGTAGTCCTTGTGGGTCTCGCAGAGCTCGACCGCGTCCTGGATGTTGGCGCGCATCGACGTCAGCATGGTCAGGTCGCCGCCGAGCATCTCCGGCACGTCTTCGCCGATCAGCAGCTTGCCGAGGTCCTGCAGGTTCGGCAGCCCCTCCAGGAACAGGATGCGTTCGATCAGCTCGTCGGCCATCTTCATGGCGGCGATGGAGCGCTTGTACTCGTAGGCATCGAGCGCGTGCAGGCCCCAGTTCTTGGACATGCGCGCGTGCAGGAACAGCTGGTTGATGGCCGTGAGCTGATCCTTGAGACAGAGATTCAGGGCTTGCAGAATAGGGTTGTCGCCTTGCAAAGCGCGCCTCCTTGAGGTGCTGGGTGACGGAGTAGGGGGAAATCGAAAGACGAGGCGAGTCGCGCCGGCGCCCGAGCGCGGGGCGGTTTGCCGAGGGGCCCTCAGGCCACCGACCAATCTGACAGACAACATGCGCCCTGAACGCACATGGTCAAGCGCCGAACCTCAACAGCCCATGGAAATCGCGGCTCGGCCGTCCCCAACGCGGGGGAACGATCGCCAGCCACGGCTGCGGCGAGCCTTGGGCATGCACAAATGGAAATGATTGCGAATCATTCTTATTGCATGTATGTTCCAGCTCGTAGCCAATCCGAACAGGGTCTTCAGCCATGTACGTTTGCCTCTGCAACAAGGTCACGGACGGACAGATCCGAGCCGCCCGCCGTGAAGGCGCCCGTTCCTTGGAATGCCTCCAGACCAGGCTCAAGGTCGCGACCTGTTGCGGTCGCTGCTCCGACTTCGCCGAACAACTCCTCGAAGAAGACTCGCTGGCCTGTGTGTCCGCAGACCTGGCGCCCGGCCAGCCCTGCGAGCTGCCGCCCTGCGTCGCCGGCTGACGTTGGCGACTCCAACCCTGCCCCCGTCGAAGCCTGCCATGTCCGGGCGCTCCCGCCCCTCGGCTTGACCAGCGCAGCCTGGTCGGCCAACCCAAGCCTGTTTCGGCCGATAGTCAGGATCTGCGATCGCAAACCTGATTGACTCTTGTTTGCCCAAGATGGGCGCGGCGATCCCCTGGCCGCGGATCGCATCCGTTGTCCTGCGCGTCGGCGATCCGGCCGGATTATCGAAGAGACGGAAGCCCCGCGCCACCAGGTCGGTGACACCGGCGCGCCGGCAGATGCACACTGGAGGAGGGATGCGGCGTCTTCCGTAGGCATCCGAGGGATGCCTAGCGTGGCGAGGTGCCCGCTACCGCAGACGACGCCAAGCCCTCCTCCTCCGCCAACCGCCGCGCCACATCCCCCGGCGAGCCGGTGCGCCGGGCCAGCAGGTCGTAGGCCACGGGCACGACGAAGAGCGTGAATGCGGTGGCCGAGAGCACGCCGGCGAGGATGACGGTACCGATGACGACGCGGGTCTCGGCGCCGGCGCCGGTGCTGAGCAGCAGCGGGATGGAGCCGGCGGCGGTGGTGATGCCGGTCATGACGATGGGCCGCAGGCGCACGTCGGCGGCCTCGATGAGGGCGTCGCGGAAGGCCCTGCCCTGGTCGCGCAGCTGGTTGGCGAACTCGACGATGAGGATGCCGTTCTTGGCCGATAGGCCCACCAGCATGATGAGCCCGATCTCGCTGTAGATGTTGAGCGTTTGGTCGGTGATCCAGAGCCCGAACAGGGCGCCGGCCATGGCCAGCGGCACCGTGAGCATGATCACCAGCGGATGCACCCAGCTCTCGAACTGTGCGGCCAGCACCAGGTAGACCACGGCGACGCCGAGTAGGAACACGAATAGGATGCCGCCGCCGGAACTGCGGAAGTCCTGCGACTGGCCCTTGTAGTCGACGATCGCCTGCTCCGGCAGGTTTTCGGCCACCAGGCCCTCCAGGTAGGCGAGCGCATCGCCCAGGGCCAGGCCGTCGGCCAGATTGGCCTCGATGGTGATGGCGCGCAGGCGGTTGTAGCGGTTGAGCGCATTGGAGTCGGCTATCTCGGTGACCCGCACCAGATTGGAGAGTGGGATCAGCTCCCCGCTACGGGTGGAGCGGACATAGATGTTCGCCAGGCTCGCCGGGGTGCGCTGGGCGTCGCGCTCGCCCTCCAAGATCAGGTCGTACTCCTCGCCCGCGTCGATGTAGGTGGTCACCTTGCGCGAGCCGAGCATGGTCTCCAGCGTGCGGCCGATGGTGCTGACCGTCACGCCCAGATCGGCGGCGCGGTCGTAGTCGATCTCGACGCGCAGCTGCGGCTTGGTCTCCTTGTAGTCCCAGTCGATGCCGACGAGGCCCGGGTTGGACGTGTCGATCTCGGCCAGCAGCCGGTCGCGCCAGGCGGCCAGCTCCTCGTAGGTACCGCCGCCGATGACGAACTGGAGCGGCTTTTGGATCCGAGCGCCGAAGCCCTGGCGCATGACCGGAAAGGCGCGTACGCCGGGCAGATCGGACAGCTCGGCGCGGATCTCATCCATCACCACGAAGCTCGAGCGACGCTCGCCGAAGGGCGCCATCACCATGATGACGATGCCGGTGTTGTAGACCTCGCCGGCACCGAAGCCCCGCGGCGTGCGCATCAGCACGCGCATGGCCTCGCCGGACTCGGCGTAGGGCAGCAGGCGCCGCTCGATCTCGTCCATGTACGCCTCCATGTAGCCGAAGGACGCGCCCTCGGGCCCGTTCACCAGCACGAAGAAGGCGCCACGGTCCTCCCCGGGGGCGTACTCCTGCGGGATCTGCTCGAACAGCCAGAAGGCCCAGGCAACGGTGGCCGCGAACAGCAGCATCACCAGCCACTTCTGCCGCAGGAAGAAGCGCAGCAGCACGCCGTAGCCCCGGCGCACTCGGTCGAACACCCAGTCCACCCCGGCGCTGAGACTCGCCCGCCGCACACCGTCGCCCTGCGCGGGCGGCAGGATCTTGGACGCCAGCATGGGCGACAGCGACAGGGCGACGACGGTCGAGAAGCCGACGGCCGCCGCCATGGTGAGGGCGAACTCGGTGAACAGGCGCCCGACATCCCCCTGCAGGAAGGCGATGGGTACGAACACGGCCACCAGCACCACGGTGGTCGCGATGACCGCGAAACCCACCTGCCGGGTGCCGCGGTAGGCGGCCACCAGGGGCGTCTCGCCGTAGTGCTCGATGCGCCGGTGGATGTTCTCCAGCACCACGATGGCGTCGTCCACCACCAGACCGATGGCCAGAACCAGCGCCAGCAGGGTGAGGATGTTGACCGAGAAGCCGAGCGCCAGCAGCACCGTGAAGGTGGCGACCAGCGATACCGGCACGGTGACGGCGGGCACCAGCATGGCCCGCACGGATCCTAAGAACAGGAAGATCACCAGCACCACCAGCCCGATGGCAATGCTGAGCGTCTTGTAGACCTCCTTGATGGCGTCCTTGACGAACACCGAGGTGTCGTAGGACTGCTTGATGGCCATGCCCTCGGGCAGGGTCGGGTTGATACGCGCCATTTCGGCCTTGGCCAGGTCCGCGACGGCAATGGTGTTGGCGGTGGACTGCTTGATGATGCCGAGCCCGATCATGGGCACGCCGTTGCCGCGGAACACCGTGCGGTCCTCCTCGGTGCCGAGTTCGACGCGGGCGACGTCGCCGAGCCGAACCAGGTAACCGCCCTCGCCGCGCGCCACCACCAGGCGCGCGAACTGCTCCGGGGTCTGGAACTTGCGCTCGGTGCGCACGCTGAACTGTCGCTTCAGGGACTCCACGCTGCCCGCCGGCAGTTCCACGTTCTCGTCGCGCAGGGCGGCCTCGATGTCGGCGACGGTCAGCCCGCGGGCGGCCAGGGCGTTGCGGTCCAGCCAGACGCGCATCGCATAGGTCTGGTCGCCACCGATGCGCACCCGCGCGACGCCGTCCAGCACCGAGAAGCGGTCCACCAGGTAGCGGCGTGCGTAGTCGGTCAGCTCCGGCACGGTCATCCGGTCGCTGACCAGGTTCAGCCACATGATGACGTCCTCGTTGCTGTCCACCTTCTGGATGTCCGGCGGCTCCGCCTCCACCGGCAGCTGGTCCAGGATGCCCGACACCCGGTCGCGGATGTCGTTGGCGGCGCCGTCGATGTCGCGGCTGATGTCGAACTCGATGTTGATCTTGGAGCGACCGTCCTCCGACACGGACTCGATGGTTTCAATGCCCTCCACCCCGGCGATGCGATCCTCGATCGGCTGGGTGATGCGCGTCTCCACCACATTGGCGGCGGCGCCGGGGTAGACGGTGTCCACCGAGACCACGGGCGGGTCGATGTCGGGGTACTCCCGCAGCGGCAGACGGTCGAAGGCCACCAGACCGAAGGCCACCAGCAGCAGCGACAGCACCGTCGCCAACACCGGGCGACGCACGGAGACATCGGACAGGATCATGGTTTTGCTCCGGCGCTGGCCGCCGCGTCGGCTCCCTCTCCGCCGTCGCCCTCGATCCCCGCCGACTCCGACGCGAGCATCTGCGCCAACGACCGGGAGCCGTCGTCCACCGCGAGCACGCTCACGGCCTCGCCGGGCTTGGCCTTGTCCGCGCCGTGGGTGATGACCCGCTCCCCCACCCTGAGCCCGGAGACGACCTCCACCTGCCCCGGTCGACGCGCACCGATACCGATCTCGCGACGCTCGGCCAGGGTCTCGCCGTCCTCGCCCTCGGCCAGCACCAGCACGTATTGCCGTTCGCCGCGGGGCATCAACGCCTCCTCCGGAATGGCCAGGCCGTCGCGGGGGTTGCGCAGCAATTCCACCCGCATCAGGAGCCCCGGCCGCAGCAGCCGGTCGTCGTTGGGGATGAGCGCACGCACCTGCACCGAGCGGGTGACCGGATCGACGCGAGTATCGATGTTGCCGATCCCACCCTCGAAGACGCGCCCGCCCAGGGCCGGGGCCACCGCCTCGATGGCGAGCCCGGGCGCGAGGGAGGGCAGGAAGACGCTGGGCACCGGAAAGTCCAGCTTCATGACCCGGTCGTCGTCCAGGGTCGTAATGGTGTCCCCCGGCTCCACCAGGGCGCCTAGGCTGATGTTGCGCAGTCCAACGACGCCGGCGAAGGGCGCCTTCACCACCCGATCCTTGAGCCTGGACTCGACGGCCACCAGCGAGGCGCGCGCCGTGTCCAGATCGCGTCGGCGCTCGTCCAGTAGCGAGACCGACGCCGAGCCGCTGGACACCAGCGACTGCACCCGCCGGAATTGGCGCTCCGCCTCGGCGACTCGGGCTCGGACCTCCTCCAGCAGCGCGTTCTCTTCCGCGCTGGTCATCTCCACCAGCAAGTCACCCCGAGCCACCCGCTCGCCGTCCTCGAAGTGGATGGCCGAGATGGTCTCGGTGACGTTGGCGGTGATGACCACGGACTCGTTGGCCCGCAGGGTGCCGAGCGCCTCGGTGCGATCCGCCCAGGGCGCCTCGCGCACCTCGGCCACGATGACGCCCGGCGCCGCGCTCGCGGTGGTGGTCACGGCGGAGACGAACAGCAGCAGGACGGCGAGGATACGCATGGTGGAGGTCAGCGGGCTCGGTGGTTGGTGCGGGTGGATCTGTGTCGATGTAGGGGTGACCCTGGGAATTTCGGTGCCCGATCAGGCCAAAGGCCCGGAGGACGACAGGCGCAACCCACAACGACGCGATCGCGGCCCTCCGCCCTGGCTCGATATGGCAGATCCTGGTCGCGGGCACCCTCGCCGATGGCCAGTGCCACTGCCCTCAGGGCCTGGTCTCCGTCGGCATGGTATGGGGCATCGTTCTAGGCAGCGCGAATGCGATCGTTATACAGTTACGTCTTTGAGCCTGCGATACCTGAGCGAGAGATTCCAATGCACAGCCCAGCAGACACCTTGTACCCGGCACAACCGATCCGTACCACGCGGATGCGGCCTGCCCCCCGTTCCGGGCTCTCTCGCGCGTCAGAACAGCGAGGTCTGGGGCACAACATGAGCCTGGCACTGCTGCTCGCCCTGCTGGCCTGGGGGCTCACGCCCTTGCAGGCACGGGCCGACACTCCGGCGCAGGAACCTCTGGATGTGTTCGTCAGCGTGCTGCCGCAGCGGGCCTTCGCGGAGCGCGTCGGCGGCGAGCGGGTGCGCGTGCACACCATGGTCCAGCCGGGCCAGAGCCCGGCCACCTACGAGCCGACGCCGCGGCAGATCGCCGCACTCTCGGACGCGGACCTGTATCTGCGCATCGGCGTCCCCTTCGAGGACGCCTGGATGAAGCGCAT
Organism: Thiohalocapsa sp.; assembly: GCA_028277725.1. Taxonomy (GTDB): domain Bacteria; phylum Pseudomonadota; class Gammaproteobacteria; order Chromatiales; family Chromatiaceae; genus Thiohalocapsa. The sequence goes on along the minus strand of JANQFX010000106.1, from coordinate 4,831 downwards.
CCGCTCCGCGAACACCGACATGCCGGTCCTGGACCTGCGCGACGGCATCGATCTGCGCCCGCAGGAGGCGCACACACATGGGCCGCATGAGGACCATGGCCACGAGGCGCATGGGCATGGTGAGGAGCGGCACGGCAACGACGCACACGAACATGATGAGCACGGGCGCGACGAGCACGGGCACGACGAGCACGACGCGATGGACCCTCACGTCTGGACCAGCCCGCGCCTGGTGCGACACATGGCCGAGACCATCCGCGACGCCCTGACCGAGCTGGACCCCGAAGGCGCCGACACCTATCGGCGCAACCAGGCCGCCTACGACGCGGAGTTGGCCGCGCTGGATGCCGAACTGACGGACCGCCTCACAGGGCTGCAGCAGCGCAGCTTTCTGGTCTACCATCCCGCGTGGGGCTACTTTGCCGATGCCTACGGGCTGACGCAGGTGCCCATCGAGCACGAGGGCAAGGCCCCAGGCGCACGGCGCCTGACCGCACTCATCGAACAGGCCCGCGCCAACGAGGCCCAGGTTATCCTGGTGCAACCCCAATTCGACCAGCGCGCCGCGGAACAGGTGGCCCGGGCCATCGATGGCCGGGTCGAGTCGGTGGACCCGCTCTCCACGGACCTGGCCGGAAGCCTGCACCGGCTCGCGGACCTGATCGCCGGCAGACCCGAACCGGCGCCATGAGCACGGCAGCGGCGGTCGACATCCAGCAGCTGTCCTTCAGCTACGCCGCCACGCCGGTGCTGCAGGGGGTCGACCTGCGCGTCGCCAGCGGTGAGTTCCTCGGCATCGTCGGGCCCAATGCCGGCGGCAAGAGCACCTTGCTGCGGCTGATCCTGGGGCTCTTGAAGCCGAGCAGCGGCCGCATCCGCGTGCTCGGGGAGCCGGCGTGGCGGGCGCGACGGCGCATCGGCTATGTGCCGCAGTATCCCGGCTTCTCCCGCGACTTCCCCATCAGCGTCGAGGAGGTCGTGCTGATGAGCCGCTTCGGCCTGGGCCTATCGAGCAAGCGGCGTGCAGGCGAGGGCGAACGCCCGGGCCTGCGACTCGGGCGCTGGCGCCGAACGGACCGGGACGCCGCCGCCGCCGCACTGGCGGAGGTGGAGGCGGCGGACCTGCACGGCCGCCAGATCGGCACCCTCTCCGGCGGCCAGATGCAGCGCGTGCTGCTGGCCCGCGCCCTTGCATCGGAGCCGGAGCTGCTGATCCTGGACGAGCCCACCGCCAACATCGACCAGCGCATCGAGGGCGAGATCTTCGAGCTGCTCGCTGCCCTGAACCGCAGGCTCACCATCCTGGTGGTGTCCCACGACATCGGCTTCATCTCCGGCTATGTCACCCGCGTCGCCTGCCTCAACCGCACCCTGATCTGCCACACCACCGACGCCATCGACGGGCAAACCATCCGCGCCCTGTATGGCGAAGACGTCAGGCACATCCATCACGACCATCCACCGCCCGCCGAGGCACACGAGGCGGCGCATGGGTGAGTTCCTGAGTGCCGTCGTCGAGCAGCCCTTCCTGCGCCAGGCGCTGCTGGCCGGGCTGCTGGCGAGCCTCGGCTGCGGGCTGATCGGCCCCTTCGTGGTCGTCAAGCGCATCAGCTTCCTCGCCGGCGGCATCGCCCACTCGGTGCTCGGGGGCATGGGCGCGGGCGCCTATTTCGGCTTCGACCCCCTGCTCGGCGCCCTCGGCGCCGCCGTGGTCTCGGCGCTGTTGATCGGCTGGGTGCGGCTCGCCTGGCGCACCGGGGAGGACACGGCCATCGGCGCCCTCTGGGCCATCGGCATGGCGGTGGGCATCCTGTTCATTTCGCAGACGCCTGGCTACGCCACGGACCTGATGAGCTTCCTGTTCGGCAGCATCCTGCTGGTGCCGACGCGGGAGCTCTGGTTCATGGCGGCGCTGGATCTGGCCCTGCTGCTGGCAGTGGGGCTGCTGTATCGCCACTTCATCGCCGTCACCTTCGACGAAGAGTTCGCGCGCCTGCGCGGCGTGCCGGTCTCCACGCTGTACCTGCTGCTGCTGGTGCTGGTGGCCCTGACGGTGGTGTTGATGATCCAGGTGGTGGGCCTGATTCTCGTCATCGCGCTGCTGACCCTGCCGGCGGCCATGGCGGGCCAGTGGACCCACTCGATCACCGGCATGATGGCCACGGCGACGCTACTCGGCGCCGGGCTCACCAGCGGCGGACTCGCCCTGTCCTACGCGCCGGATCTACCGCCGGGGCCGACCATCATCCTGCTGGCCGGTGCGCTGTATCTGGTCTCGGCCCTGGCCGCCGGGCTGCGCCGACGCCTCGGGCGCCTCCAGCGCGGCTGACACCAACCCCGTGCCGAGCCCACCCCACAACGACCTCGCAAACTGATGGACGAACAGACCCTGACCGCAGCCCTGGCCCGCGCCGAATCGCTCTGCGCCGAGCGCGGCGTGCGCCTCACCGCCCAACGCCGCCGCGTGCTTGAGCTGGTCTGCCGCGCGGAGCGCCCCGTGGGTGCCTACGAGATCCTGGACCAGGTGCGCGACGGTGGCAAAGCCGCACCGCCGACCGTGTATCGGGCCCTGGACTGGCTCCTGGCCCAGGGCCTGGTGCACAAACTCGAAACACTGCACGCGTACATCGGCTGCACCCACCCGGAGCATCCTCACGCCAGCCAGTTCCTGATCTGCTCCGGCTGCGGCTGCGTTGCGGAGTTGGAGGACGCGGCCATCGCCGGCAGCCTGCAGAGCGCCGCCGAGGAGACCGGTTTCCAGCCGAGCCGCCCCGTCGTCGAGGTCCTCGGCACCTGCTCCGACTGCTCGGACAAGCGCCGCAACGACCGCTGACCCAACCCGCTCCGTACGCCCAGAGGACACGACCATGTCGATGACGCACACCCTGACCACCATCGCCGCGCTGGCGAGCCTGGCGCTACCGGCCATCGCGGGCGAGCATGCACACGACCACGCGCACCCCCAACACGAACAACGCGAGCCCCACCGCGAGCACGGCACCCATGTCCACGGCATCGCGCAGCTCAACGTCGCCATCGATGCCGATTCCCTGCTGGTGGAACTGACCAGCCCGGCAATGAACCTGGTGGGCTTCGAGCACCCGCCGCACAACGCGCAGGAGCGTGCCGCCATCACCGCCGCCCGCGAGCAGCTTGAGGACGGCGCGGCCCTGTTCGTGCCGAACGCGGAGGCGGAGTGCGTGCAGATCTCGAGCCAGGTGACGCTCGACCTCGGGGAGCACGAGGAGCACGAGCACGAGGCAGGCCACGAAGACGACCACGACCACCACGCCGACGGTCACGGCGAGTGGGCCTTCACCTGTGCCAACCCGGTGTCGCTGAACCAGCTCGATGTGCGCGTATTCGAGGTCTTCCCCGGCACCGAGTCGCTGCGCGTGCAGCTCATTACCTCCGCTGGCCAGCGCGGCGCGGAACTCACCGCCGAGCGCCATCTGCTGGACCTGTGAGCGCCGACGCCATGGGCGCGGACAGCCCGAACGCCATGCCGGACAGCCCGGACGCGGACGCCATGCGGGACGTCGGGCCGGTGGTCGCTCTGGACGGCTTGCGCTTTCGCTGGCACCGCAGGTTGCCGGACACCCTGGCCCTGGACGAGCTGCGCGTGCACCGCGGCGAGCGGCTGTTCATCGAGGGCCCGAGCGGCAGCGGCAAGAGCACCCTGCTCGGCCTGCTCGCCGGCGTCACCCTGCCCCGCGCCGGCAGCGTGCGGGTGCTGGGCGAGCGGCTGGAGACCCTGTCCGGTCCGGCGCGGGATCGCTTCCGCGCCGACCACGTCGGCTACATCTTCCAGCAGTTCAACCTGATCCCCTACCTCGGCATCGTCGACAACGTCCTCCTGCCCTGCCGCTTCTCCGCGCTGCGCCGCGGACGCGCCCTGGCCCGCGGCACCGGCCTGCGCGCCGAGGCCAAGCGCCTGCTCGGCCACCTCGACCTCGCCGAACCCGCCCTGCTCCGCCAGCCCGTCCCCAAGCTCAGCGTCGGCCAGCAGCAGCGCGTCGCCGCCGCCCGCGCCCTGATGGGCGCGCCGGAGCTGATCATCGCCGACGAACCCACGTCCTCGCTCGACGCCAACCGCCGCAAGACCTTCGTGCAACTGCTGTTCGACGAATGCGCGGCGGCCGGCTCGACCCTGATCTTCGTCAGCCACGACGCCTCGCTGGAGCCCCTGTTCGACCGCACCCTGCGGCTGGCCGAACTCAGCCGCTAGGTCCGGCCCGGCCAGCGGGGTGAGCCCGCCCGGAATCGCCGAACTGCACTCGGCCCTTCGAGCAGAAGCCCGCGCAGAGGTGCAACGACGCAAAGGAAAGACAGGGAGAAGACACCGGCCTCAGGAAAAGGCAGGAAAAGGGCAGGAGAAAAAGGAGAGAAAAAGAGAAAAAGGCACGAAAAAGGGGCCCGAAAAAGGGGCCAGGCTCAATTTCTGCTAGGCTTAGGACATGCCTCGACGCACACGCATTCATATTGACGGATTGCCGTTACACATCGTGCAGCGCGGACACAACTGGGCGGCCTGCTTCTTCGAGGATCAAGACCGGCTCGCCTATCTCGGTTGGCTGACAGAGGCGTTGGCGCGAGAGCACTGCCGGTTGCACGGCTACGTGCTGATGACGAATCACGTCCACCTGCTGCTGACGCCCGAGCACGCCGCGGGCGTGCCGCGACTGCTCATCTCCGTTGGTCGCCGCTACGTGCAGTACATTAATCGCGCCTACGGGCGCACCGGCACCCTGTGGGATGGCCGCTACAAATCCTCGCTGATTCAGGCCGAAACCTACCTGCTGCTCTGTCAGCGCTACATCGAACTCAATCC
>JANQFX010000060.1 GCA_028277725.1 Thiohalocapsa sp. | reverse complement strand
AGGCTTAGCGGCTGCTAATAATAGAACCGAGAGCCAGGCTGTCAAGTCGGGTTTTCGCGGGTTTCTGCACGTCGCGATCGAGCGAGGCTCGACACCGGTCGGGCGACGATGCGACGGGAACGGAGCGGCGCTGCGGCTGCAAGCGACCGGCCGGGGCCATGCGGGCAGCGCTGCAGAGCACCCGCATGAGAGCCGCGCTACCGCCGCCCGCCGGGGCAGCCGGGACGGAAGCGATGGCGCGAAGGTGGAGAGGCTCAGTCTTCCCGGCGGTACTCGCCGTCGATGATGCGCGGCTGCTCGGGCGCGCCTGCGCCGCCAACAGGCACCACCGGCATGACCTTGATATACCGACGGATCAGCGCGTGGCGCAGCGGCGGGACGAGCAGCAGGAAGCCCACCACGTCGGTGACGAAGCCGGGCAAGAGCAAGGCGAAGCCGCAGAGCAGCAGCACTGCACCATCAATGAGGTCCAGCGCAGGGGCCTCGCCCCGGTCGAGACTGTCGCGGACTCGCATGATGACGCCGAGCCCCTGGACGCGCACCAACATGCCGCCGATGGCCGCGGTGAGTACGGACAAGGCGATGGTCGGCAGCGCTCCAATCACGGACCCCACCTGGATCAACACATAGAGTTCCACCAGCGGTGCGCAGACGAACAGAAGAAGGAAAAGCCACATAGGAAGGGTCTTGGAGTCGAGAAAGGAGGCGGCCGAACGAGGCCCATGGGGTTGCGCGGGCGTAGCCTGAAAGGACCCACATTTGTCCGGGTTGGAGGGTTTCAATCCTCCCCGGCCACCGATGGCGAATTCCGTTAGGCTATGCACCCGCATCTAGGGTCGCCGGTCCGCCCGTCGCGCCCTTATGGGGACCTTGAAAATTTGCCGTCCTGGCGATTTCTCAAGACGCGAAGCGAAAACGCGGTTTCCGCTTCGCTCCATTTTTCAAGCGCTTGGGCGCTTGAAAAATGGCGGGGCATCCTGCCCCGTACGGGCACCTCGAATATTTCGAGGTGCCCCTATCTCTCGCGCACCGCCTTGATCGGAGCCCCAAGTCCATCGATATGTCCAACAGCTCGCCAGCGGACGTCCATGTCGCCTTTTGCACCTGTCCGGACAGCGGGACAGCCGAGTCGCTGGCGGCTGCGCTGATCGAGGAAGGCCACGCGGCCTGCATCAACCTGATCCCGGGCCTGGTCTCGTTATACCGCTGGCAGGGGCGAATCGAGCGCGACAGCGAGGTCCTGTTGATGATCAAGACCGTGCGCGAGCGCCTCGGCACCCTGACCGAACGCGTCCGCCAACTGCATCCCTACGATGTGCCGGAAGTGATTGCCCACCCCGTCACGGATGGACACGACGCCTACCTGAACTGGGTTAGACAATGCATCGACACAGCAGAATGAGCCCCGCTCGTCCCGCGATCCAAGACCGCGACACGAGACGCGAGCCGATCCGCCACCACTGGCAGCGACGCGGCGCGCCGTGCCTGAACCCGATTCCTAGCCTGGCGCTGACCCTGGCCCTGGCCCTGTTCGGGGCCATCGGCCTCGTCGGCCCGACCGGCGCGGTCGCGGAGGACGAGTTCCTGCAGCCGGATCAGGCCTTTCGCATCTCAGGCGCCGCCGCCGGCCCGGACAGCGTTACGGTGAGCTGGGACATCGAGCCCGGCTACTACATGTATCGGAGCAAGTTCCGCTTCGCCAGCGAAAGCCCGGAGATCGAACTCGGCAGCCCGGATCTGCCGCCGGCACAGACCAAACAGGACGAGTTCTTCGGCGAGGTCCAGATCTACCGCGACCGGGTCGAGGCGACGCTGCCCGTCGAGCGGAGCGCGGACAGCGGCTCCGTCATCGCCATCGAGGCCAAGTCCCAGGGCTGCGCCGATGCGGGTCTCTGCTACCCCCCGCAGAAGCAGCGCATCCTGCTGGAGCTACCCCGGCTCGCCGCGGTCGCCACCGCGGAGCCGGCGGCAGCACCAGAATCTCGAATCCAATCGGTCTCGTCCCCTGCGCCCCAAAGCCTGTCCCAGGCGCTGACCGGCGGCGGACAGTCCATGGGCTTCGGCATGGAGGACGACATCCTGCCGGCGGAGGAGGCCTTCGAACTGACCGCCGCCGTCGACGGCCCGGATCGCCTCGCACTCGGCTGGCGGATCGCCCCGGGGACCTATCTCTATCAGGAAAAGATACAGCTCTCGCTGGAGGACTCGGAGAACGTCCAGATCGGCACCTTCGAGCTCCCCGAGGCCGAGATCAAGTCCGACACCGTGCGCCCCGACGGCAGCATCGGCGACGTCGCCATCTACCACGGTCAGGTCGACGTCGAGGTGCCGCTGCTGCGGGGTGATGAATCGCCCACCACAGCGACCCTGGTCGCCAAGTTCCAGGGCTGCGCGGACCGGGGCATCTGCTACCCGCCGGTCACCGAGCGCATCGAGCTGGCCCTGCCGGCCGCCGCCGAGACGGTCGCGCTGATTGCGATGGAACCCGGCGATCTGGGCGACACTGACTCTCAGTCGGGCGAGGCGACCGGCGCGGAGACCGTGCGGGTTTCTGAACAGGACCAGATCGCGGCACGACTCGCCGGCACCGGCATCATCGGTGCGACGGCCATCTTCTTCGGACTCGGGCTACTGCTCGCCTTCACGCCCTGCGTCTTCCCAATGATCCCGATCCTGTCCGGCATCATCGCCGGCCAGGGCGACAGCATCACCACCCGAAAGGCGTTCTTCCTATCGCTCGCCTACGTCATGGCCATGGCCTTGACCTACGCGGTGGTCGGCGTCATCGCCGGGATGTTCGGTGCCAACCTGCAGGCGACCTTCCAGAACCCCTGGGTGCTGACCGTGTTCGCGGCCGTGTTCATCGCGCTGGCCCTGTCCATGTTCGGCTTCTATGAGCTGCAGTTGCCCAGCAGCCTGCAGAGTTACCTGACCCAGGTATCGAACAAGCAGGAGGGCGGCACCCTCGCCGGCGCAGCGATCATGGGCGCGCTTTCGGCACTGATCGTGGGCCCTTGCGTGGCACCGCCACTGATGGGGGCGCTGATCTTCATCGGTCAGACGGGTGACGCGGTGCTCGGCTTCTTCGCGCTGCTGGGTCTCGGGCTCGGCATGGGCGCACCGCTGCTCGCCATCGGCACCTCGGCCGGCAAGCTACTGCCGCGCGCGGGCGCCTGGATGGATGCGGTCAAGGCGGTATTTGGTGTGCTCCTGTTGGCGGTGGCGATTCTGCTCGTGGAGCGCATTCTGCCCGCCGCCGTGGCCATGCTCCTCTGGGGGCTGCTGCTCATCGCCTCCGGCGTCTACATGGGCGCGCTGACGGCGCTCAATGCCGAGTCAGGCGGCTGGACCAAGCTCTGGAAGTCCATCGGGCTGGCGCTGTTGGTCTATGGCGTGCTGATGCTGGTCGGCGCCGCGGCCGGCGGCAAGGACACCATCCAGCCGCTGCGCGGGCTGACACCCGCGGGCGGTGGGGGCACCGCCGCGGCACACGCGCAATTCAAGCGCATCAAGACCGTCGAGGACCTGGACCGCGAAGTCGCCGCCGCCAGCGCGGCGGGCAAGCCCCTGATGCTGGACTTCTACGCCGACTGGTGTGTGTCCTGCAAAGAGATGGAACGCTACACCTTCCCCGAGCCCGAGGTCGTCGCCGCCATGGACAAGTTCGTGTTGCTACAGGCGGACGTGACCGCCAACGATGCCGATGACAAGGCGCTGATGCAGGGGCGCTTCGGCCTACCCGGCCCGCCCGCCATGATGTTCTTCGACGCCTCCGGCGAGGAGTTGCGCGGCTATCGTCTGGTCGGCTTCGTGCCGGCGACGGAGTTCGCGGCCCACCTGCGCGAGATCGCCCCATGAACCCCGCCAAGGTCCTGGTGGTGACCATCCTCGCCGGCACGCTCAGCATCGGCGCGGCGCTATTCGGCGAACGCTGGTTTGTCGAGCGCGACATCGACCTCGTCGGCCGCGCCGGCGATGGCCGCCTGGAGACGCTGCCAGACCTGCGCCTGCCGGACCTCGCGAACCACGAGGTGTCCAGCGCCAGCTGGGCAGGCAAGGTCGTGGTGGTCAACTTCTGGGCCACCTGGTGCCCGCCCTGCCTGCGCGAGATGCCGATGCTCGACGAGCTGCAGCGCGGCACCGATGCACGCCGGCTGGTCGTGGTGGGCATCGCCATCGATGAGCCGGACGCCGTGCGCGAATTCCTGGACGTCAACGCCGTGGACTATCAGGTACTGCTGGGCAACATCGACGCCGTCGCGCTCTCCAAGCGCCTCGGCAACCGAACCCAGGGCCTGCCCTTCACCGTCGTCTTCGACCCGGTCGGCCGCCAGGTGTACGAGCACACCGGCGAGCTGACCGCAACCCAGGTGCGCAAACACATTCTTCCGCTGGTGACGCCGGAATCAGGCTGATCCGGGTCCAAGTGGCCGCGATCTGCGGCGAACCAGCGGCACGCGGGTTTTGAAATCCGCGCCACTTTCCCTTACAGTATCTGCTGGTTCCATCTGGGGCAGATGTCATCCGTTCGGGGATGTTGCCGCCAGTTCCGAGCGAAATCCTGACACACGAGCCCGGCTCCGACCCGCCGGCTCACACCAGCGCCGGTCGCCGGCTACACACCGATCCCAACCGTCCGACCCGCATGGCGCGCATCCTCTGCCTGAACGGCCCCAACCTGAACCTGCTCGGCACCCGCGAGCCGGACACCTATGGACGCGAGACCCTCGCAGAGATCGGCGCGCGGCTGACCGCCATCGCCGCAGCCGCCGGGCATCAGCTATCGCTGCGACAGAGCAACGCGGAGCATGAACTCATCGACATGATCCACGCGGCCGGAGCCGACGGCATCGCCTATGCGCTGTTCAACCCCGCCGGCTATACGCACACGAGTGTCGCGCTCCGCGACGCGCTGCTGGCGGTGCGGCTCCCGTTCATCGAGGTCCACCTATCCAATGTGCATAACCGCGAGCCGTTCCGGCGCCACTCGTATTTCTCCGACATCGCCGAGGGCACCATCAGCGGCCTGGGCCCCCTGGGTTACGAGCTGGCGCTCGCCGCGGCCATGCACCGACTCGAGGGCCGCAGCCGGTCCGACCAAGCACAACCGCTGACGCGCTGACACTAGCCAAATCATGGATATCCGCAAGGTCAAGAAGCTCATCGAGCTGCTCGAAGAATCCAACGTCGCCGAGATCGAGATCCACGAGGGCGAGGAATCGGTGCGCATCAGCCGGCACGCCAGCACGCCGATGCAGATGATGATGCAGCCGCAGGCCGCGCCCGCACCCGCGGCCGCCTCGCCCATGCCGGTCGCCGACGCCGCATCCGGCTCGGGAGCCGATTCGGAGTCGGGCCAGGAGTTCGACGAAGATTCCCTGATACGCTCACCGATGGTCGGCACCTACTATCGGTCCCCGTCACCGGGCAGCAAACCCTTCGTCGAGGAAGGCCAGCCGATCAAGATCGGCGACACGCTCTGCATCATCGAGGCGATGAAGATCCTGAACCAGATCGAGTGTGAGCAAGCCGGGACGCTGCGCCGTATCCTCGTGGAGAATGGGCAGCCGGTGGAATACAACCAACCGCTGTTCGTCATCGAATGATCGAGAAAGTCCTCATCGCCAACCGGGGCGAGATCGCGCTGCGTATCCAGCGCGCCTGCCGGGAACTGGGCATCAAGACGGTCGCGGTGCACTCGGTGGCGGACCGCGACCTCAAGCACGTGCTGCTCGCCGACGAATCGGTCTGTATCGGCCCCGCACCATCGCGCGACAGCTACCTGCATATCCCATCCATCATCAGCGCCGCGGAGGTCACGGACACCGTGGCCATACACCCGGGCTATGGGTTCCTGTCCGAGAATGCCGACTTCGCCGAGCGCGTCGAGCGCTCCGGTTTCGTCTTCATCGGCCCCAGGCCCGACACCATCCGCATGATGGGCGACAAGGTCTCGGCCATTCAGGCCATGAAGCAGGCCGGCGTGCCCTGTGTCCCGGGTTCCGACGGGCCCATCGACAACAACAACAAGCGCACCCTGGAACTCGCACGCGACATCGGCTACCCGGTCATCATCAAGGCGGCCGGCGGCGGCGGCGGACGTGGCATGCGCGTGGTCCATTCCGATGCCACGCTGCTGAACGCCATTTCGCTGACCAAGGCCGAGGCCGCGGCCGCCTTCGGCAATGACGTGGTGTACATGGAGAAGTACCTGGAGAATCCGCGCCACGTGGAGTTCCAGGTCTTGGCAGACAACCACGGCAATGCCATCCATCTGGGCGAACGCGACTGCTCCATGCAGCGGCGCCACCAGAAGGTGGTCGAGGAGGCGCCCGCCCCCGGCATCACGCCGGAGCAGCGCGCCACCATCGGCGAGCGCTGCGCGGCCGCCTGCTCGCAGCTCGGCTACCGGGGTCTCGGGACCTTCGAGTTCCTGTACGAGAACGGCGAGTTCTATTTCATCGAGATGAACACCCGCGTGCAGGTCGAGCACCCAGTGACCGAGATGATCACGGGTGTCGATGTCGTCAAGGAACAGATCATCGTCGCGTCCGGAGAGCGACTCCGGTATGCCCAGTCGGACATCCGCTTGAAGGGCCACGCCATCGAATGCCGATTGAACGCAGAGCACCCGGAGACCTTCCGACCAAGCCCCGGACGGATCGAGGAGTTCCATGCCCCGGGCGGTCCAGGCGTCCGCATCGATACGCACATCTACGCCGGTTACGTCGTACCGCCCTACTACGACTCCATGATCGGCAAACTCATCGCGCATGGTGAGGACCGCAACGCCGCCCTCGCCCGCATGTGCAACGCACTGCGCGAGACGGTGATCGAGGGCATCGACACCAACATCCCGCTCCAACGCCAAATCATGAAGGACTCTGCGTTCCAACAGGGTGGCGCGAACATCCACTACCTGGAGAAGAAGCTCGGCCTTTAGGCAGGCGCCGATCCATCGGCGTCTCCTGTCCGAGGCAGGACGCCGCCACCCGTATAGGTCACCCGCGATGGCATGGCTGCAACTGTCCCTAACGGTCTCACGGGATGAGACGCCGTGGGTCGAGGATGAGCTCGAAGGCCACGGCGCCTTGGCCGTGACCATCGACGAGGCGGACGACACGCTGGCCTCGACCGACCTCGGACCCGGTGGGCACGCCACGCCGCTCGAACCGGCGGCGGGCGGCGTCTGGGAGCCGGCGCCCGGCACCTTGCCCCTCTGGGCGCAGGTCAGGATGACGGCCCTGTTCTCGGATGACGACGCCGGCGCCATGGCCGCCCGCGCCGCCTGCGACGCGCTTGCACTGCGGAGCCTCACCCCGCCGGTGATCACGCCGCTCGACGACCGCCCCTGGGAGCGTGTTTGGCTGGATGAATTCAGACCCGAGCGCTTCGGCCGCCGGCTCTGGATCTGTCCGCGTGGTCAGCGACCGGAGCACGCCGATACGCCCGGTTGGGCCGGTGTCATCGTGGAACTCGATCCGGGGCTCGCCTTCGGCACCGGCCACCATCCGACCACCGCGCTCTGTCTCGGCTGGCTGGACGGACTCGACCTCGTCGGCAAACAGGTGCTGGACTATGGCTGCGGCTCCGGCATTTTGGCCATCGCCGCGCTCAAGCTCGGCGCCGCTTCCGCGCTCGCCGTCGACCATGATCCGCAGGCGCTCGAGGCCAGCATCGACAACGCCGTCGGCAACGGCGTGCGCGATCGCCTACGCGTCGCACGCCCGGACCAGGTCGAGGCAACTCCGGCGGATGTCGTCGTCGCGAACATCCTCGCCGGTCCGCTCCTGGAACTGGCACCCACCCTGGCCGCCCTGGCACGATCGGCGGCCCCCATCGGACTATCCGGCATCCTGAGCCATCAGGCGGCTCGGGTAGCAGACGGTTACGCCGAGCGCTTCGTCATGGAGCCAGCCGAGACGCGGGAAGAGTGGGCGTTGCTCACCGGCCGACGGCGCTGAGTCGAAGCCGCCCTCGCAACGAGCCGAGGGCGCCAAAACCACCGAAGTCTTGACCGGGATGCGCATCTGCCGCGTCGTTCCTGATATCCTTCTCGGCCGTTCCCGACCGGGGCCTGCCTGCCGCAGGACAACGGCTCGATCGGCCGCCCGCCGGCCTTCGGGGACAGCGGGAGGGAAATGCCCTTGCCCTGTCATCCGAGCTCCCTCCTCGCCAACGCCCAAAGACTCGGAGTTTGGCTAGAATCAGCCAGGTCATTCACCCCGACGCCGGTGCCACTATGCCCTCCTATCCCGAGCCCCAAGGCACCTGCTCCGGCCCATCGACCCGCAGCACCCCCGTCGATGCCCTGTCGCCCCTGCGCATCGGTTCGGGCCAGACGTCGGTGTGCATGGCGAATCGCTTGATCCTCGCGCCGATGGCGGGCGTGACCGACCGCCCCTTCCGCGACCTCTGCCGCCGCCTCGGCGCGGGCCTCGCGGTGTCCGAGATGGTCTCCGCCAATCCAGCGCTCCGAGGCACTCGCAAGAGCCGTGAGCGTGCGGACCACCGCGGCGAACCTGCACCCATCGCGGTGCAGATCGCCGGCGCGGATCCAGCCTGGATGGCCGACGCCGCCCGCGCGAGCGTCGACCAGGGTGCGCAGATCATCGATATCAACCTCGGCTGCCCGGCCAAGAAGGTTTGCAGGGTGGCCGCCGGCTCGGCGCTGTTGCGCGATGAACCCTTGGTCGGGCGCATCCTCGCGGCGGTGGTCTGCGCCGTCGAGGTTCCGGTGACGCTGAAGACGCGCACAGGCTGGTCTCCCAAAACCCGCAATCTGGCGCGCGTGGCCCGGATCGCCGAGGACTCCGGCATCGCCCTGCTGTCGGTGCACGGCCGCACCCGCGCCTGCGGGTATCATGGGGAGGCGGAATACGAGAGCCTTCGGGCGCTACGCGAGACAACCCGCCTGCCCCTGGTGGCCAACGGCGACATCGACAGCCCCGAGCGCGCCCGCCGGGTGCTGGAAACCACTGGTGCCGATGCCCTGATGATCGGGCGCGCCGCCCAAGGCCGCCCCTGGCTATTCCGGCAGATCGCCCATTACCTGGAAACCGGCCGACACCTGCCGGAGCCGGATGCCGAGTGGATTCGCTCGACCCTGCTCGGGCACCTGGCGGCCCTATACGACTTCTACGGCCCGGCCCGTGGCGTGCGCATCGCCCGCAAGCACATAGGCTGGACCCTGCGCGCCCGCGCAGACCTCGCACGAGAGCCCCGCCTTGCATGGCTGACGCGCATCAATCGCGCCGAAACCACGCAGGAACAGATGAGATTGGTCTCCGCGCTATTCGACACCACGCGGCAATGGGCCCAGGACCGTCGTTCCGCCGAGGCATCGGCTCAGGAGCCTTGGGGGGAGGTCGCATGAGCAACGCACAATCAGCACAGCGTGCCGACTTGGAAGAACCCACAGCGAACCGGGAAAGATTGACCGTGGTCCAGACAACTCGACAAGAGCCCCTCCACCAATGTGTCCGCAACGCCGTCACCGCCTATTTGAACAACATGGCGGATCACAGTGTGGAGGGGTTGCACCGCATGGTGATGGATGAGGTGGAACGACCCCTGATCGAGACCGTACTCGAGAGCACCGACAACAATCAGTCCCTCGCCGCTCGAATACTCGGCATCAGCCGCAGCACCCTGCGCAAGAAGCTGGCGGCCTACGCTGCCGCCGAACCGCCGTCGGGCGCCTGACCGGGCTCCATGTCGCCTAGTACGACGGCGCCATAGTCCGACAAGCACGATCGACTCGTCGTCGTTGTCGAAATCCTGATCACAATCGCCACCATCGCGGAAGTCTTGACAAATAATCGATCACGACAACAAACACACAATTCGGACGCACCCAGCGGCGGGCGTTGTTTGCGGAACTTGGGCGCGGCAGCACTCGGCGACAGCCGCACGGCCGACACGCCGTCGTCCACGACGACGACACACCTCCTGCGAGGTCCCCGTCGCGGTGGCATAATCCTCGACCAACCACTGCTGGCACCGGGCAATCCCGACCCAACACCGCACCGGCATCGCTGTAATGACGGCGACACCAGACCGCGCCGACGCTGACCATTGAGGACAGCGGCGACGACTAGCCAAGCCGCATCGAACACCTGTCGTCGGTCAGCAGGTCTGCCTCCCAGACCGATTGGCCGACCCTGTGCCCCGGATCATCGCCTCCGACGCGAATCGCCAGCCCAGACCATCTGCCAGATGCAGAGAACCGGACCAGAGAAACAGCCATGAATCCCATCCGCCGCGCCCTGATCAGCGTGTCCGACAAGACAGGCGTTGCCGACTTCGCGCTCGCGCTGCACGAGCGCGGCGTTCAGATCCTGTCCACCGGCGGCACCGCGAAACTGCTCACCGAGGCGGACATCCCCGTCATCGAGGTCTCTGAGCACACGGGCTTCCCGGAAATCATGGGCGGACGGGTCAAGACCCTGCATCCCCGCGTGCACGGCGGCATCCTGGGCCGCCGCGGCGTGGATGACGGCGTGATGCACGAAAACGAGATCAAGCCCATCGACCTCGTCATCGTCAATCTCTACCCCTTCGAGGAGACCGTCGCCAAGCCCGGCTGCGACCTGCCCACGGCTATCGAGAACATCGACATCGGCGGTCCTGCAATGTTGCGCGCGGCCGCGAAGAACCATGCGGCGGTCACTGTGGTCGTCGACGCGGCAGACTACGGGCTCGTGCTCGAGGAGATGTCCCGCAACAGCGATGCCGTGGGCGACGCCACCCGCTTCGACCTCGCGGTGAAGGCCTTCGAGCACACCGCCGCCTACGACGGCGCCATCGCCAATTACCTGGGCACCATCGTGGAGCACCCCGAGGGCAAGCCCGAAGGCCTGCCGCGCACCTTCAATTTGCAGTTCCGCAAGCGCCAGGCCATGCGCTATGGCGAGAACCCGCATCAGCAGGCGGCCTTTTACGGCGCCCGTGAGGCCGTGCCTGCATCCGTTGCCAGCGCCGAGCAATTGCAGGGCAAGGAGCTCAGCTACAACAACATCGCCGATACCGATGCGGCGCTCGAGTGCGTCAAGCAGTTCACCGACGGCCCCGCCTGCGTCATCGTCAAACACGCCAACCCCTGCGGTGTCGCCTACGGCGACAGCCTGCGGGATGCCTATGAACGCGCCTTCGCCACCGACCCCGAATCCGCCTTCGGCGGCATTATCGCGTTCAACCGTGAGCTGGACGCCGAGACCGCCGAAGCCATCGTCGCCAAGCAGTTCGTCGAGGTGATCATCGCGCCGTCTATCAGTGCACAGGCGGCCGCCGCCGTCGCCGCGAAGAAGAACGTCCGCCTGCTCGCCTGTGGGCCCTGGACCGACGCGCCGGCCAAGATCCTGGACTTCAAGCGGGTCCTCGGCGGCCTGCTGGTGCAGGACGCGGATCAGGGCCTCACCACCGAGATCAAGATCGTCAGCCGTCGCATCCCGTCCGAGGACGAGATGCGCGACTTGCTCTTCGGCTGGCGCGTGGCCAAGTTCGTGAAGTCCAACGCCATCATCTACGCCCGCAACGTGCAGACCATCGGCGTCGGTGCGGGCCAGATGAGTCGCGTGAACTCCGCGCGCATCGCCGCCATCAAGGCCGAACAGGCGGGGCTGGAGGTCCGTGGGGCCGTCATGGCCTCCGACGCCTTCTTCCCGTTCCGCGATGGCATCGACCGGGCCGCCGAAGTCGGCGTCGCCGCAGTGATCCAGCCCGGCGGCTCCATGCGCGACTCGGAGGTCATCGACGCCGCCAACGAACACGGCATGGCTATGGTCTTCACCGGCATGCGTCACTTCCGGCACTGAGGCAACCGCAGACAGGCGGCGAGCCCCACCAGCCTCTCCACCTGTCGCCCCTCCGACTTCACCCTGCCAACGCCACGCATCGCATGCTCCACCCAACCGCCATCATCGAGCCCGGCGCCGAGCTGCACCCGAGCGTCCGTGTGGGTCCGTACTCGATCATCGAGTCAGGTGCGGTGCTGGGTGAGGGCTGCGTGGTGGAGAGCTGCGTGCGGGTCTACGGCCAGACGCGCCTGGGGCGCAACAACCGCCTGTGCCACGGCGTCACCCTGGGATCGGAACCGCAGGACTTGGGCTACACGCCAGCCAAGGCCAAGCCGCTCACCGTCGGCGACGACAACCAGTTCAAGGAAGGTGTCAACATCAGCCATGGCGTCAAGTACGACACCGGCACGCGGATCGGCAGCCGCAACTTCTTCATGGCCTACAGCCACGTCGGACACGACTGCACCGTGGGCGACGACAACATCTTCGCCAACACCGCCACCCTCGCCGGCCACGTGGAGCTCGAACACCACGTGTTCGTCTCCGGCCAAGTGGCGGTGCACCAGTTCTGCCGCATCGGCGCCTATGTCATGATCGGCGGCGTCAGCGGCGTGCCGAAGGACGTGCCACCCTTCGTCATGGTCAACGGCCAGCGCGCCAGGATCATCGGCCTGAACCTGGTCGGCCTGAAACGCAACGGTTTCGACTCCACACGCCGCACGCGCATCAAGGCGGTGTATCGGTTGCTGTTCCGCTCCGGGCTACGGCTGACCGAGGCGCTGGAGCGCGCCGAGAACGAGTTACCCGGGCCTGAGACCGATGCCATCATCGCCTTCTGCCGCGGCTCCGAGCGAGGCGTCACCGGATTCGCCTAGGGAGATACCGAGACGGCCGACGTCCCGTGCGTGCCGAATCGACGGCCGGGCAGCACCGACAACAACACAACAAGAGATCACTCAGAGGACAAGCTCATGGCAGTCGACGAGCACTACAGCATCGACGTCAGCGCGGTCAGCGACTTCGTCGCTGAGCAATCCGACCCGGATGCCGGGCGCTATGTCTTTGCCTACACCATCACTATCCGCAATGCAGGTCGGGTGCCGGCGAAGCTCCTCAACCGGCACTGGATCGTCACCGACTCGGACGGCAAGGTTCAGGAGGTCCGGGGCGCTGGCGTGGTCGGCGAGCAGCCGCACCTGCAGCCCGGGGAAACTTTCGAATACACCAGCGGGACGCAGATCGCGACCCCCTTCGGCAGCATGCACGGCACCTACGACATGCTGGCCGACGACGGCACCCGCTTCGATGCGCAGATCCCCGTCTTCTCGCTGGGTGACCGGGGCCTGCTGCACTAGTCCTGCCGCGCCCAAATTTCGCAAACGACGGCGCCGCTAGCGGCCTCCGGATCGACTGAACCCCGAATCGGCCGAAACCCGAATCGAGTAAACCATGGCGACCTACGCCGTCGGCGACATCCAAGGCTGCTACGACGAGTTTCGGCGGCTGCTGGACCACATGGAAATCGACCCCGCCAGGGACAAGATCTGGTCGGTGGGCGACCTGGTGAACCGCGGGCCCGGCTCGCTGCAGGTGCTGCGCTGGTTCAAGGCCCTGGGCAAGCAGGCCGTGGTGGTCCTCGGCAACCACGACCTACACCTGCTCGCCCTCGCCGCCGGCAACCGGAAGCTCGCCCATAAGTCCCATACGCTGCATGAGGTCCTCGCGGCCCCCGACCGCGACGAGTTGCTCCACTGGCTGCGACATCGCCCGCTGCTCCACGTCAGCGACCACAAGCGCTTCGCCATGATCCACGCCGGCCTGCCGCCGCAGTGGGACCTGACCCAGGCCCGCGCCTGCGCCGCGGAACTGGAGGTGGAACTGCGCGGTCCGGACCACGAGGACTTCCTGCTCGCCATGTATGGCGACCAGCCCGATCGCTGGTCCGAGGGCCTGCGCGGCATCGAGCGGCTGCGCTTCATCACCAACTGCTTCACCCGCCTGCGCTACTGCACCGCCGACGGCCGCCTGCTCCTGCACGAGAAGAGCATGCCCGGCACCCAGCCCGACGACGCCCTGCCCTGGTTCAAGGTACCTGGACGCGCCAGCCGCGAGACGCGCATCGTCTTCGGCCACTGGTCCACGCTCGGCTACGTCGCCGAGCACAACGTTTGGGGCCTCGACACCGGCTGCGTCTGGGGCGGGCGCATGACCGCCGTCAGCATCCGCCGCAAGCGCCCAATCAAGGTCTTCGACATCGACTGCCCAGGGCATCAGACGCCAGGGTGAGGGGTCGGCGCCGAGACGGGGATCGCGACCGCGCCGCCGCGGGCGCAGGTCCTGCTAATGCCGGCGCAGCCCGACGATGCCCGGCCCTCGTGCCGACGTTGTCGGAGCGCTGTGCTCTGCCGCGCGGCGGCCGTGAGGCGCTTGCCCAGACCGGCATCGCCCACCTGGCTCGTTGGTTCTCACAGGACCAAAGACGGCTGGATGTCGCGTTCGGGCCACTGCGACCACCCCTGTCCGGTGCACAGACTATGCTAGGCAACTAAGCGTCCTGCATGGCGCCAGGTTGATTCGTCAAGCTGCGAAATCCCGATAGGTTCGATGATCCCTCCAGCAAGAAAGCGCGGAACGATCCTCCGCCGAACTCTGCGCTTCGGCGCACTGTTTGCGCTGCTCGGAGGCCTGTTGGTGGTGTCGAGCTTCGGAACCTGGCTCGAGGAGCGTTACGGACTCACCTGGTTGTTCTGGTTGCGTGGCCCTGTCCCCACACCAAACCACGTGGTTGTCGTCAGCGTCGACAGACGCTCGGCAGAGGCCTTCGGGATCTCCCCGGATGAACCTTGGCCGAGGACTCTTCACGCATGTCTGGTCGAGGCCCTGTCACGACAGGGTGTATCGGTCATCGCCTTCGACGTGTTCTTTCGAGCGGAACGGGCGTCCACCGACATCGCACGTCGGCACAGTCTCCAGATGGCGAATTGTGCCGACACGCTGAAGGCGATCGAACAGCACCGCAACGTCAACGCCGCCTTCGCCCATGCCATTGCGCGCGCAGGCAATGTCGTCTTGCTTCAAGAGATTCTGGAGGAACGCCTGGACGCGACCGGCGGATTGGTGGTGATACGGCGTCCGGAGTTGCCCCATCCGGATCTCGCCAGCGCCGCACGCACCGTTGCGCCCTTCACCTTGCCCATTGCCAACATGCGCGTGACTCGTTTCCATGTGGCGAGGTCGGTCGCGGGCAAAGATCTGTACTCTATGCCTGCTATTGCCGCCCAACATCACGTGGACTGGCACAAGCGCAGAGGTAATCAATCGCTACCCGCGTTGGCGATCGATAAGTACCGCAATCGGATCAATCTCATCAATTTCTACGGCCGAAGCGGCGCAATATGCACCATTTCATTCACCAAAGCGCTCCACGGGGAATGGGAAAGGGGCTCCCAGGGCTGTCGTGGAATGACAAGTCTCAACGGCAAGGCGGTGTTTGTTGGAGCAGGCTGGTCCCGCATCACATCCACGGACTCGCAAGACGACTTCGACACCGTATACTCCCAAGGCCCAGCCCGACGCATCCTCGGTGTCGAGGTCATGGCCACAATCTTTCAGAATCTCGTCGAGGATAGCCAAATCCGTGCGGCCCATCCCGTCGCTTTCGCCTTGCCGTGTGCATTCCTGTCCGTCCTGTTTCTAAGCCCTTTCGCTCTACTCCAAGGGATCAAGGCGATACTGGCGGTCATCATTATCGGCGCCCTCTATCTCGTCGCCAGTCAGCTCGTCTTCACGTATGCAAACCTCTGGCTACCCGTCGCGATTCCGCTGGGCATCTTGTTACCGCTGAGCGTCTTCACGGGCTTACTCCTACAATACAGGCGCTCCAAGCGCGCGCTCGACAAGTACCTGCCTACGTGGGTGGCGTCGAGATCTGCAATCTCGGATGCACAGTCAGAATCAGCAGAGGAGGTCCAGGGGACCTGTCTGTGCACGGACGTCGAGAACTACGCAACACTTTCCGAACGCATCACGCCCGCCAAGCTCGCGGAGTTGACGAACCTGTACTTCTCGGCTGTCGGCGGCTGCGTTGCCCGGCACGGCGGGGAAATCCTCGATATTGTCGGTGACGGAATGACCGCGCTATGGCACGACCGCAGCAGCGACAGAGAGTCGAGGCTGCAGACCTGCCTAGCGGCTTTGGACATCTGCGGCGCTGTCGACGCCTTCAATCAAGTCAATCCGGGACTCGAGTTTCCGACCAGGCTCGGCATCAACAGCGGCCCCATCGCGTTGGGCGACTTCGGGGGCGCGGGCAGATTCTCCTACAGCGTGGTCGGCGATACCGTCAATACCGCATCGCGGATCGAAGGCCTCAACAGACTCCTGCGAACGCGATTGTTGGCAGCAGCAGCGACCGTGAATGGATTGGACGAATTGCTCGTGCGGGCAATTGGACAGTTCCGCTTCAAGGGTAAGACCGAGCCCTACACGATCTACCAGATCCTGTCTTCCATGCACATGGCAACACCGGATCAGTTGCGGCTTTGTGCGCAGTTTTCCGAGGCTTGCGCCGCCCTCAACGCGGGTGAACTAACCCGAGCGTTGAGACTCTTTGACGAACTGTTGGCGTTGTTCCCAGACGACGGACCGAGCCAGTTCTACCAGGCGCGGTGCAGAAGCGCGATGGCAGGCTCCGACAAACCCTATGATCCGATCATAAGCCTACAAGCCAAGTAGCAATCGTCAAGCCGCTAGGGCAGGAAGTCGGTCGAGCGGGAAGCTTGAAGTATTGGAGTGAGGTCTGGAACGAGCTCGTCTCGGACAGGTTGGCCGTGGGTGCAGTGACTTTGGCTTAGCGCCCTGTCCCAGAAACCGAATGGAAGGAGAAACACGACTGGAAGATGATCAGCAGCGTTGGCGCCTGCATACAGGATTGCGTGATGTCCGGCTACGGAAACGCCGCGGCGGCGGCGTTCCTGCAGCAGAGAGACTAGCAGTGGTGACACCAGCGAGTATGACACCGCATCTGCAATTGACCGTTCGAATCAACGTAGTGAATGATCTCGAAGCCCTTGATGGACACAAGCTTGGTCACGTCCAGCGGCTCATCGGTGAGGCTGACCTGCTCTTTCGCCAAGGTCCGATCGACCTTGCCTCGCTCATCTTGATGAACCGAAGCGATGAGTTCGCCTTCAGAATCGAACTCCAACGAAAAGACGCTGCCCTCGGTTTTGTCTTCGATATTCATTGCATTCTCCAATACACTTGATGCTGCTTGGACTTGCGCCGCCTAGATTCCATCCAGGCATAAGCTCTGCCGTTTATCCAGATGGCCATGGCCTGGTGTCATGTCAGCCCGACCGCCTATCGCAAACCGAACCAGGCTAGCGACACACCCGCCTGCCACGCCTGTCCATCACGCAACGCCCCGCCATTCCGGTGGCCAGATCCTCGTGGAACACCACGTGGAAACTGCGTATGGCGTTGATTCGTACGTTGTCCAAGCTCTCGTCCGTCACATTAGCCGACTTGTCGGCGGAGATGGTCTCACCGTCAACGTCCCGCAGTGAGACGACATAGCCCTCATCATCGATTTCCACCAAGAGGTTTCCCATGGTTTCTCCTTAGCTCGCGTCGTTGAGTCCGAGGGCGAGCCCCGAGGCCCGCACCCACCTTGTCTTCACCAACCCGGCAATACGCCGGGTTTTCGTTTCTACAATACGAGCAACCACATTCGCAATCGGAAGCAACACCTATCCACTGGCATTTCTATCGATGCGAACGATGACGCCGACGCCCCGAAGGATGCTGCGCCAGGCGACTCGTGGACCATGGGCGTGCCCCAGCAGTCTGGGGTGGCGTCGGCAGGGCTGGTCGGTCCTGATCAGGACCTAAGGTCAGGCCGACAGCGTCCCTAACGCGTACCGAGGTTGAAGCGCGTGACGAACAGCACCTGACGTTCTTCCGCCAGGATCGACGTCGCGCGGTCGAGTGTTCGGTAGTTGATCCTCTCATCGGTGAGGTTTCGGACCTCCATTCCGACTATGCCCATCCGCTTGGGCAACCGATAACCGAAGAAGACGTCGAATACCCAGAAGTGCTCGTTGTCTTCTTGGTCACCCCAAACCCCGTAGTCGTCGAAACCCTCATAGCGATAGTTCTGATGCACGAAGGTGCCGCGCAGCCGAGCGTCAATACCATCCGAACCGCTGTATCGGGCCTCTAATGGAAGATAGTGGGTAGAGAACCGAGTGAACTGCTCAAGCATGTCCTTCGGACGATCGTAACGACTGAAGGCGTAGTCCGCGCTGAGCGCCCAGTCGTCCGTGACAATCGCATAGAGGTACGCCCGTAGGAGCTTTTCGCGGTCCCGAGGCTCCCAGTCATCCTCCATGAAGGTCGAGGCGGGGATCTTGATTTCCCGACGGGCAAGTTCCAAACCTCCGAAGAGTCCATTCGAGAACTGCTGATCCAGACCGACACCATAATTCCAGGCGTCTTCCCCGTTGAACCCATCAAAGAACTGGTTGAACCCGGCGACCTGTGTGGGCTCCAGTGACTGCCCGCCGATGAAGAGCGGTTGCAGTGTCCTAAAGGCTGCTGCTCGCAGAAGCGTGCTCGCCGTCGCCTCCCAGGCGACGCCGAGCTTCGGATTGACCGTGGAACGTTTGCCCGCAAGCGCGTCGACTTCATCCGCGCTGACACCGAGCGTCCATCGAACCGTCTTCGGCAGGTTCAAATTGCCATAGACATAGGCTGCTCGACCTTCCTCGGAAATCGTCTCGAGCAGTGATTCCACCCCAGCGATCGCGAGCGTCCCATCTATCTCCTGCTGAGACTGCCGCGCGCCTAGGGTCAGATTCCATGTCGGGGCGACGGACAAGAGGTACTGGACCTCGCCGGAGTCGATGCGGCCTTTGTCCACGATACTAAAATCTACAGGGTAGCCGGGTTCCGGCGGAAGATACAAACTCGTCTCTGCCCACTGCCGCGCGTAGCTCGCAAGCACGGTATTGCCCGGCGCGAGGTGGTGGCGGAAGCTGAAGCGGGCAGACTTCTGCTCGATGTTGTCTTCCACCCCCAGGGGGGCGAGTTCAAGATCCGCATAGATGCGCTGCGCCTGGGCGTCCTGGTTGGTGATTCGCAGATCCGTAATGAATGTGGTAGAGGGCGCCGGGCTATATTGAAGGTAGAGATTCCTGAATTCGTCTGTTTGGCGAGTGTTGGGTTGAAACCCGTCGGTCTCATAGTTCATGAGGCCGGTACTGAACGACAAAGGTCCGTATGCACCGTAGGCGATCGCCGATCCTGCGAGGGTACCTTGCGAGCCCACAAGCCCGCTCAGCTGCAGATTGACGCCGTCGGCGTCGAACAACATGCTGTAATCGCTGAGACCGGCACCTGAAAGCCCCAAGTCGTCCAGAATGCGAAGACCGTCGGTCGCCAACCGTGGACTGACCGGGGTTGTGTTGACCGTTTGTAGAAGCTGCGCTTGAAGCAGCTCGCTGTCCCGCGCAATGTCTCGACGTTCCAGCACAGAATAGCTGTCACCCAGCAGCTGATGCGCCGACGAATTGGCCGGATTGATGCTGAGTGATTTCCACGCTTCCAATTCCGCCAACCGCGGGAACCCGAGGCTTTGATAGATCGCACCCACGCTAGCTCCGCGCGAGGCCAAGTCCTGGTCGAGTAGGAAGCGAGAGCGGTACACCGCCCGGTTATCGTTCAACTCCACCGATGTTTGCAGACTGCGCAGGGCGGGGATGGGACGGTTCTCGCTCTGCAGCAGGAATGCACCGTAGTACCACGGCGTCGGATCCTTGGGATCGAGCCGCTTCGCGATATCGTACTGGACAGCGGCACGCGGAAAGCGGTTCTCTTCGAAATAGGCCTTGCCCAGATAGCTCCTGAGCAGGGAGTTCGCGGGGTCATGGGCGACGGCGATCTCCATCTGTTGTCGTCCCTCGGAGAGATGCCCTAGCCTTATCTGCGCTAGGGCCAGACCGAGCCTGGGGAGCGGGTCCTCCGACTGCAGCCCCAGCGCACCCTCGAAGGCACTCGCGGCTGCACGCGCCCTGAACGAGGACAGAAGCACGTACCCCTTCATTGTCATCGCCAGCGCATTATCCGGAGCCAGGCGCTGCGCTTCCTCTGCGGAGACACGCGCGGCACGTAAGAGACCGTTGGCCAGTTGGAGCTCGGCAAGACGGGCGTAGGCGAGCCCATCGTCCTGCGAACGATCGACCGCGAGCTCGGCCTGTTCGAGCGCACCCGGCAGATCGAAGCTGGCCTGCAGCGCGTAAGAGTATGCGATGCGCGCCGCGACCGAGTTCGGCTCCAGCTCCACGGCGGACGCCGCGAACCGAAGCGCTTGCTCCGGGTCGTTCAGCATCACCGCGGCGATGGTCCTGACCGACAGGGCCGATGCGTCCGATGGATATGCTTCAAGCTGACGGATTGCCTCATCCACCCGCCCCGCCGCCAGCAGACGGGCCGCAAGGGCGACTTCTTCGGGGGCGTTCTCCGGTAGCGTCGGCGGAAAATAGATGGTCCATTGCACCGCGTCGACGGGGCGAATGGTCAGAGCCATTCGCGGCGCGGTGCCCCTGGACGCGGTCACGCTCTCGCCACCCCGCACGGTTTCTTGACCGAATGCGTTGCTGGCGGAGACCACCCCTTCCAGAACGGTAATCCTGGACTCGTCCGCCCCCGCATAGACGAGGAACTCCGTCCCCTCGATACCTCCGTTGACGTAAGGTGTTTCGACCTCCAAGGACTCCGGAACACGGCTGAACAGATACAACAAGCCTTTCGGCAGGTTGAGGTACCAGCGCTGGTTCTGTTTCGGCTGGAAACTCATCTCGGAGTTCTCATGCACCCGAAGGACCGTCTCACCCTCCAGTAACATGACGCCGGCGCGGCTCAGCGGGCCTGTCCGGAGCACCATCCCGGTACAGATCGGCGCCCCCAAAGGAACCGATTGCCCGTCCACAGTGACATCGGCCTGAAAAGAAACGACCCGCGCAACCGCCCGGGCCTCATCGCAGTGCTCGGAGGCGAGGGCGCTTGGCACTACCGAGACGCACGAAGCGCAGAGAAACAAAAAGACAAACAGACGATCGGGGAGCCTTCGAAGCATGGACGTTTCCGGTGCGGATCGCGCGAGACATTGAGCTGTGTAGACACCGCAATCGCAACGGGTTTGCTTCACAAATCGTTCTAGACTTGTGGCTACACGGCTGTCACTGCCCGAGTCTAAGCTGACAACGCCCGATCCTCAAACGAGAACGGTCGGTTCTCACCAATTCCTGCCGCGTAGACGCAACAACCTGCGCGCCCGCTGCACGACAACGAACCTGAGCAGCATTCACCAGCTTCAGCGCCGACAATGCACGCCCCGCGCGGCGCCCAGCTTCGTTACAACTCGTTGGAATAGATGGCTGTTCCACCTCGTTGTGCCTTGCTGGACACCACGCGGAACGCACCTTGGAGGCCGTCCAACTACCGTTTCTAGGTTGAAGTGGCCGTCGTGGCGTGCGGGCACGGCCAGGATGAACTCCAACGGCTGCTGACCCACCTGGATCTCGCTGACCTGCTGGACGTGGAAACTGTCGTGCCTAGGATGCGGTGCGGTACGACCCGCACCTATAGGTGATGCCCGTCCCTCAGCCGGTCGCCGTCCTTATCCATTCCACGCGCTTCCTCATCACCCCGTAATAGACCACGGGGATCACCACCAGCGTCAGCACGGTGGAGACGAACAGACCAAACAGCAGCGAGACGGCGAGTCCGGAGAAGATCGGGTCGTCCAGGATGAACACCGCGCCCGCCATGGCGGCGACGGCGGTGAGCGCAATGGGCTTGGCGCGGACGATGGCGGAGTCCACCACGGCCTGTTCCAGGCTGCTGCCGGCGCGCACCTGCTGGTTGATGAAGTCCACCAACAGGATGGAGTTGCGCACGATGATGCCGGCGAGCGCAATCATGCCGATCATGCTGGTGGCGGTGAACTGCGCGTGCAGCAGCACATGCCCGGGCATGATACCGATGATGGTAAGCGGGATCGGCGCCATGATCACCAGCGGCACGATGTAGCTGCGGAATTGTGCGACCACCAGGAGGTAGATCAGGATCAGCCCGACGCCATAGGCTAGCCCCATGTCACGGAAGGTCTCATAGGTGATCTGCCACTCGCCGTCCCACTTGACGCTGAACTCGTAGGGGTTCTCCGGTGGCTGCATGGTCCACTGCGTCAGGCCCAGCTTGTCGGTGAGCTGGGAGGCGATGCCGAACAGGCCGTAGAGCGGGCTATCGGTCTTGCCGGCCATGTCGCCGGTGACATAGACCACGGGCAGCAGATCCTTGTGATAGATGCTGTGCTCGCGGGTGGTCTCGACCACCTCGACGATCTCCGACAGGGGCACTAGCTGCCCGCCCATGGAGCGCACCCGCAGCGCCAGCACCTGGTCCAGGTCGGCCTTATCGGCGGCGTCGTACTCCACGCGAATGGGTACGGCATACTTGACGTTGGCCCCGTGCAGGAAGCTCATGTCCTCGCCGTCGAGTACCGTCGCCAGGGCCTGGGCCACGGCGGCCTGCTCGACGCCGAGGCGCGCCGCCTTGGCGCGATCGACCATCACCAGGACCTTGTCCGACGGCACCTCGACGGAGTCGTCGATGTCGACGATATCCGCCGTCTCGCCGAACACGGCGCGCACCTGCTTGGCGATGTCGATCTGGCCGTCGTAGTCGATGCCGTAGACCTCCGCCACCAGGGGCGAGAGCACCGGCGGACCGGGCGGGATCTCGACGATCTTGGCGTTGCCGTCGTACTGCTCGGCGATGGCCTGCAGCGGTTCACGCAGATCGACCGCGATCTTGTGGCTCTTGTCGTCGCGGTGGTGCTTGTCCACCAGGTTGACCTGGATGTCGCCCAGGTGCGGCCCTTCGCGCAAATAGTACTGGCGCACCAGGCCGTTGAAGTTGATGGGCGCGGCGGTGCCGACGTACACCTGATAATCCGACACCTCCGGCACCGAGCTCAGGTAGTCACCCATCTCCGCCAGGACGCGCGCGGTCTGCTCCAGGCTGCTCCCCTCCGGCATGTCCAGCACAACCTGGAACTCGCTCTTGTTGTCGAAAGGGAGCATTTTCAGGATCACGAACTTGTTGACCGCGAGCAGCATGGAGCCCGCGATCAGCACCAGGATGCCCGCCAGCAGCAACCAGCGGTTGAGCATGCTGCGCTTGCCGGCCAGGAATGGCCCGATGAGCGCATTGAACAGCCGGCGCAGGAAGCCGTCGCCGCCCTGATCCTGGTGGGCATGACCCTCGCCCGAGACCGCCGCCGCGTCGTGGCGCCGGCCGAGCATGAAGTTGCTCATCCAGGGGGTGAATACGAAGGCCACCACCAGAGAGATCAGCATGCCCATGGAGGCGTTGATGGGGATGGGGCTCATGTACGGGCCCATGAGTCCCGTGACGAAGGCCATGGGCAGGAGTGCCGCGATGACCGTGAAGGTGGCCAGGATGGTCGGGCTGCCGACCTCGTCCACGGCACCTGGCATCAGCTCCAGCATCTTGCGGCGCGGCCACAGGGCCATGTGCCGATGGATGTTCTCCACCACGACGATGGCGTCGTCCACCAGGATGCCGATGGAGAAGATGAGCGCGAACAGCGACACACGATTCAACGTGAAGCCGTAGGCCCAGCTCGCAAACAGGGTCAGCAACAGCGTGACGATGACCGCGACACCGACGATGACGGACTCGCGCCAGCCGATGGCGAAGAGCACCAGCAGGATCACCGAGCCGGTGGCGAAGGCGAGCTTGGTGATGAGCTTCTTGGCCTTGGTGTCGGCGGTCTCGCCATAGTTGCGTGTGATGCTGACCTCGACGCCATCGGGGATGAAGGTGCCCTCGAGCTGACCGAAGCGCTCCACCACGCGCTCGGCGATGTCGACCGCGTTCTCGCCCTCCTTCTTGGCCACGGCGATGGTCACCGCAGGCGTCGCGCAGCCCATGGCGAGCTTGCACTCCAGTGTCTCTCCCTGGGCGGCCGCCTGCTCCATCTTGGCGAGCTTCGGCGGATAGCCGGCGCCCATGCCCATCCAGACATAGGTCTCGGGTTCCTCCGCCCCGCGGCGCACGTCGGCGACGTCGCGCAGGTACACCGGCCGCCCGCCGTGCAGGCCGACCACCAGCTCGCCGATCTCCCCGGGCTCGGTCAGCAGGGTCCCGGCCTGGACCAGGATCTCAGTGTTGTTGGCGACGATGCCGATGTCGTCGCGGATGCTGTTGCTCGCCTGCAACGCGCGGCGCAGATCGGTGAGATCGATGCCATGGGCGGCGAGCGCCTGCGGGTCGAGCACCACGCGCACCACCTGCTCCGGCACGCCGACGGTGTAGACGTCGCGGGTGCCGTCGACGCGCTTGATCTCCTGCTCCAGCGCGTGCGCCACCTTGCCGAGCTCAAAGGCGCCGATGTCCATGTCCTTGGACCAGAGCGTTGCCGTGAGGATGGGCACGTCGTCGATGCCCTTGGGCTTGATGATGGGCCGGCCGACGCCGAGGTTCGGCGGCAGCCAGTCCTCGTTGGACATGATCTTGCTGTGCAGCCGCACGATGGCATCGGTGCGGTCCTCACCGACCTTGAAGCGCACCGTGACCACGGCCATGCCGGGCCTGGAGACGCTGTAGATGTGCTTGACGCCCTTGATCTCGGAGAGGACCTGCTCCGCGGGGCCGGCGATCAGGTGCTCCACTTCGGTGGCCGACGCGCCCGGAAAGGGGATAAACACGTCGGCGAAGGTGACATTGATCTGCGGCTCTTCCTCGCGCGGCGTGACCAGGATCGCGAACAGCCCGAGCAGCAGGCCCACGATGGCCAGCAGCGGCGTGATCTCGGTGTTCTGGAAGGTCTGCGCAATGCGCCCGGACAGGCCGAGGCGGACGCCTTGGGGGTTGTCGAGCGCGGCGTTGGCCGCATCACCGCCCGAGCCATTGGCCGAGCCGCCGGTGGGTTGGACAGACTCAGCCATCGTGACCACCCTGCCCCCGAGCGTCGGCCCCGGCCTTCATCTTCTCCCGAGTCTGGGTCTTCAGCGCGACGCCGGCGGCGATGGGGTCCAAGGCCACCGCCTCGCCCTCGGTGAGGCCGGACAGCACCACCTGGTCGTCGCCCAGCTCGCGCCCGACGCGGACCTGACGCAGGCGCACGTCGCCGTCGTCCTCGACCACATAGACGCCGGTGACCTCCGAGCGGTACACGACCGCCTGCTTCGGGACGGTCAGTTCCTGCTTCTCACCGGTGACGAAGCTCGTCTTCACGAACATGCCGGGGAACAGGTCGGTCATCTGTTCGGCGAGCCCGAGCCGCACCTTGAAGGTGTTGGAGCCCATATCCGCGAACGGGAAGACCGTGATCCGATGCGGCTGCACGACCTGGCCATCGGGCAGATAGACATTGACCTCGCCGATCTCACGCACCGCCGGAATCACGCTCTGCGGCACGTCCACGATGACCCGCAGTTCCTCCAGCGAGATGCCGCTCATCACCGGTTGACCGGGGCTGGCGATCTCGCCCTGCTCCACATGCCGGTTGGTGACGATGCCGGAATAGGGCGCACGGATGACGGTGTAGCCGAGCTGCTCCTGGGCCTGCTCCAGCGCCGCCTGCGCCGCCTCCAGACGGGCCTCCGCGGCGGCCTGCTCGGCCTCCACCCGGTCCATTTCGCTGGCCGAGGCGCTCTTGCGCTCGAACAGCCCCTCCACGCGCTCGTACTCGTCCCGCGCCCGGTCGAGCTGGGCCGTCGCGGACTTGAGCTCCGCCGCGGCCTGAGCCACGCGGGCGCGGTGCTCGGTGTCGCGCAGGCGCGCAAGGACATCTCCCTTCTCGACGAAGTCGTCGACATCGTAGAGGATCTGCTCCACCTGGCCCTGGGTCTGGGCAGAGACGGTGGTGCGGTTCACGGCCTCGACGATGCCGTCGAGCCGGTACTCGCGCGGCACCGTGCACAGCGTGGCCGATGCGGTCTCCAGGGTCGTCGCAGGCGAGGTCTCCGGGCCGGTGTCGTCGGCGGCCGCGAAGGCGGGCTGGACGAGCAGGAGCCCCAGTACCGGCAGCAGCCGGGAGTCGAGTCGAAGGTGGTTCATGATGTGGCACACGCCTTTAAATTAGTTTTTGCTAATATAATGATATTTTGTGGATCTATCAATCCTCTCAGCAGGCACAGCTGCCGGACCCCGACCACTTGCGCCATGGCCAAGCGCAGCATCGAGCCGCCCGCGCATGACGCACGTGGGACCGCGTCAAGGACTGTCTAGGCCGCGGTATTCACTGATCAGTTGGCGGTCGGTCCGAGTGGTGTCCGCCTTTTCACCGATGAAGTAGAAGGCGGACGCGGCATCATAGGCACCGCGCTTGTGCTTTAGGAACTCATCGAGGTACGGCAACGGAAACGAGGTCAGTTTCGCGAAGGCACGCAGATACTTGCGCGTGGTCTGGTTCTCCGAGAAGCTGAGCAGGAAATACTGCCACGCCCATGCCAGCGCCATGCCGGGCCCGCAGGCGATCCCGCTCTCGACCTCGCGGAACCGTCGCCAAAGGCGCCGATGTCCGAGGTGCGTGAACCGAGTGAAGTCATAGCGCCCCATGTGCACCTGCTGCATGAAAGGTGTTGCGGCGTACACGCGCCCGCCGGGCTTGAGTATGCGCGCAACCTCCGCCGCGCAGCGTTGGGGATCGGCGACGTGCTCCATCACCGCCACCGCCAGAACGGCATCGATCGAGGCGTCCTGGAATGGCAGGTCATGGCCATCGGCGATCAGGTCGACGCCCTCGCCGAGGTGCACATCGGAGTACACGAGATTCGCCCCCCCGTCGCTTGAGTAACCCTTGTCGCCGGCGCCGATGACCAGCACGACCTGGTCGGGGTCGGTGTAATCACGACAGAACCGCTCATCGTTGCCGCGACTGACTGAGCGACTATTGGACGGGATGATGCGCCTTAGGAGACCGGGCCTCCTGTTACCGGAGGCTGGCTTCAGTTCCGTGAAGGTCGTTTGACGCTTCTCCAAGAAGTCGTCGGTCGAGAACACACTGTTCGACTCGTTGATCAGAATCGGTACGCCGTCGACCGTTGGAAAACGGCACCCACAAACTGCGTTGGTGCAGACCAGGCCATCCGAGGCATGGACCAGAACACCGCGGCAGACGGGACAGGCAAGCTTGGTTTGCCAGGCGGATGCGGCTGATTGTTGATCCATAGCGGATGAGTTCTCGAGCATCGATCGTAGAGCCACGGCGGCGTGGTTGCAGCCCCTGAGCCGGGCACTGAAGACAGCAAGCCGAGGCGGACGCGCGGCCTGTTCCAAACGGCATCGAGCCTGTGGACGGCTCCTGTCGGATCATACCGAAGCGGCTCGATGGCGTCGTCATGGTCGCGGTGAATCGCTAGACGAGCGGGCCGACGATGGGTGTCGTACTGCTCTTGGCCGTCGAGATTGCCTGCTATTATCGTCCGACCCGCGAGTATGGAGCGCGAACGCGCCGGCGGGGCGACCATGCACTGGACCCTAGTTTGCAATTGTGTGGTGGCCCCCGGCGGAACGGATGGTTAGAATCCGCCAAATCACCCTGTAGTTCTCGCCCGCCGCTGTCGACGGCGACCACCGCCATGTCCAGCCCCGACCCCAGCCTTCGGTCCGTGCCCGACCCGGACAGCTCCCGCCGTGTTTTGGAGGCCTGGGTGGCAGAGCAGGCTGGCCTACTCGAGCCCGCTGCATGCGACGCGCTGAGCGCCGAACGACCCGACTGGCGTACTGATGCCGCGCAGCTCATCGCCGAGGGCCTGCTTGCGTATGTCGTACTGGAAATGGTCGCACCCGATCTGGCCATCGCCCGCGCCGAGGGTCGTCCGGCTCATACCGACGACGCCGACCTGGCCGCCCGGCTGGTCGCGCATCTCGAGGACTTTCTCGACTACCGCACCGAGCTCCAGGAGCGCGGCGGCCTGCCCGCGGAAGCTGCGGCAGACGACAACAAGCACTAGGGAATCGCTGAACAATGCCGTCCTGGGATATCCAGCGAACGCGAATCAGGGAACCTGAGTCTCGCGCCGCTTCCATTTCAGCGCCCCGTTCTGCATGGACGGCCGCACACATCGGCAGGGCATCCTGCCCCACAGGGTGAGCGCCCGTTTCCGAAGCGCTTCCAACACGACATTTAGCCCAACCGACCGGCCCCCGAGACAGGCCAAGACGAGCATGACAGACGAGACCGAATTCGAGGCCCTGATGCGGGAGCTGGAAAAGACCGAGCAGGCCGTCGCCGAGCGACACAAACCCGGTGACCGGGTCAAGGGCGAGGTGATCGCCGTCGGCGAGGAACAGGTCTTCGTCGACCTGGGCGGCAAGGCCGAGGCGACCATGGACACAGCCAACCTGAAGGACCACGACGGCAACCTGACGGTCGCCGTCGGCGATGCCCTGGAGGCCGTGATCGCCAGTGTCGACGCCGAGACGGGTGCCATCACCCTCGGCGGCAAGCACGGCAAGGCGGCGCATGGCGCCGACGAGCTCGAGGCCGCCTACAACCAGGGCCTGCCGGTGGAGGGCAGTTTCACCGGCACCACCAAGGGCGGCCTAGAAGTGCGCATCGCCGGCCATCGCGCCTTCTGTCCGGCCTCACAGGCGGACATCCGCTTCGTCGAGGACCTTTCCGTGCTGGTCGGACAGCACCACGCCTTCCGCATCACCAAGTTCGAAGGCGGCAAGCGGCTCAACATGGTGGTCTCGCGCCGGGCCCTGCTGGAAGAAGAGCGCGCCGCCCAGGCTGAGGCCCTGAGAGAGCAGCTCAAGGAGGGCGCGGTGCTCAACGGCAAGGTGGTCGGACTGAAGGAGTTCGGCGCCTTCGTCGACCTGGGCGGCGTCGAAGGCATGGTACACATCAGCGAGATGTCCATGACCCGGATCCGTCACCCGGAGGACGTGGTCAGCCTCGGCCAGGAAGTCGAGGTCGCGGTGCTGCGCATCGAGGAGACCGGCGACCCCAAGCGCCCGCAGAAGATTGCACTGTCCATCCGAGCCCTGGCCAAGGACCCCTGGTCCGACGCGGTCAGCCGCTACGGCGTCGGCAGCCGCGTGGATGGTCGCGTCACCCGTTTGCAGCCCTTCGGCGCCTTCGTCGAGCTGGAACCCGGCCTGGAAGGGCTGATCCACATCTCCGAGCTCGGCGCAGGCCGACGCCTGGAACACCCGCAGGAGGTGCTCAGCACCGGCCAGCAGGTGAGCGCTACTATTCTCAAGGTGGAGCCGGACCGCAAGCGCATCGGTCTGTCCCTTGCCGACGACGCGGGGGCCATGGAGCCCGAGCCCGACTACCGCGATGCCTACCGAGAAGACCCGCGCAAGGCCGGCAGACGCCGCGGGCGCAATGACCAAGGCGCCGCCTTCGAGGAGCGCACCGGCTCCTTCGGCGATCTGCTGAAGGAGCAGATGGGGCGCGACGACTGACGGAGCCGCCGCCCCTCCCACAAGCCCGAGCGCGGATGGCGGCCAAGATCGGTATCGATTAGCAGGCCTTCGCCGCCGTCATCGTGCTCGAGACCGACAACGCAACGCCGGAAGCAGGCGCCGATGCCGCCAAGACCGAGGGACTCCAGCGCGCTCCGCTCCACCGGCGTCGAGTCGTCATTCGCCGGATTCTACAGCGCCCCCTCCTCTCGGCGAGGGCCGCGAGATTCTCTGCGCCCGGAACAGGCCCTTAGCTGATCGATGCCAATGCTACGGCCGCCTTTTGCGGTGCACAATGCCGCAAACCACAGCGCGGAGTGAGCACCATGGCGGAGACGACGACGGCAACTGCAAAGGCACCCTGGATCACCTATCGACCCGAGCTCCAAGTGCTCGACTGTACCGTGCGCGACGGCGGACTCATCAACGCGCACCGGTTCAGCGACGACTTCGTGCGCGCCGTCTACCAGGCCTGTATTGCCGCCGGCATCGACACCATGGAGGTCGGCTACAAGAACTCCACACGGAGCTTCCCCATCGAGAAGTTCGGGCCTTGGCGGCACTGCAAGGAGGCAGATCTGAACCGGCTGTTCTCCGAGCACGACCCAAAGGCCACGGGACTCCGACTCGCGGCCATGGCGGATGCCGGCAAGTCCGACTGGCAAACGGATATCGTACCCGCCGCCGAGAGTCCACTGGACGTGATCCGCGTGGCCTTCTACGCGCACCAGCTCGCCGAGGCCGAGGACATGATCCGCCACGCCGCAGAGCTGGGCTACGAGACCACTGCCAACCTGATGGCGGTGTCGAACATCACTGACGCCGAGATCGACACCGTACTCACGGCCGTGGCCGACACACCGGCGAGCACCATGGTCATCGTCGACAGCTTCGGCCACCTGTATCGCGAGCAGGTGGAGCGCCTGTACCGCACCTACACCCGGGCACTGGAGGGCACCGACAAGGAGATCGGCATCCACGCCCACAATAACCAGCAGCTCGCCTTCGCCAACACCATCGAGGCGATCATCCTCGGTGCGAATCGGGTGGACTGCACCCTGTTGGGCCTGGGCCGTGGCGCCGGCAACTGCCCGACTGAGCTGTTGCTCGGCTTCCTGCGCAATCCCAAGTTCGACCTGCGGCCGGTCGTCGACGTTATCCAGGAGCAGGTCTTGCCGCTGCGCGCGGACATCGATTGGGGGCCGTCGCTGCCCTACAACATCAGCGGGCAGCTCAACCAGCACCCGCGCACCGCCATCGAATGGCGCGAGGGTGAGACACCGGACGACTTCCGCGGCTTCTACGACAAGGTCGTCTCCGAGTCCTGAGCCGTCGGTCTTTTTCGTTATCGTTGTCTTCGTTATCGTTGTCGTCCTCGTCGGGTGCTCGATGACGACAACGACGACGAGGCAGTAGGTCGGGCCAGGGCCTCGGCGCGTAGCCCGACACCGCCCCTCACCCCTGCTCCATCAGCAGACGCAGATCGATGACCGCGGCATTGACCCGCGCCACGTAGGACGCCGCCACCAGCGAGTGGTTGGCCAGCAGCCCAAAGCCCGCGCCGTTCAGCACCACCGGGCTGCGCATGGGCTTGATGGCGCCCTCGAGGTCGCGCACGATCCGGCTCACCTGCTCGTGGGCATTCTTGTCCGTCAACACCTGCGAGAAGTCGCGCTGCACCGCCCGCATGAAGTGCAGCAACGCCCAGGTGTAGCCGCGCGAACAGAAGAAGACGTCGTCCACCCGGCTCGGGTCGAAGGTGTCGGCGGGCGGCATCGTATCCCCTGCCCCGCCGGCGCCCTTGGATAGTGCAGACTGAGCTTCTGTCGCCTCGAATCTGGACACGCCGGGCATACCGACGCCCGCCGAGGCTCCGAGCCGCACGCCGAAGTTGCCGAGCCGCTTCTCCACCAGGCCGAGGTAGTCGGCCAGATTGTCCGCACGCGGATAGAAGGGCGCCCGCCCGGCGTCCAGCTCGGCCAAATAGGCACGCAGCGCCGAGAGCCCCTCTCGATAGGAGTCCTCCGCAGCCGGCAGCACCCAGCGCTTGGGGTCCATGGCAAACTTCAGGTCGGCCTCCTTGACCTGGAGGTTCTCGATGGACTGGGTCTGGGAGCGGGTGAAATCGTCGCGCAGGGCCTGCACCGCGTCGCGCAACGCCATGACCACGCCGCACTCCCAGCTGGGCATGTTGTCCATGATGGCCCCGGGCGGCAGGCGATCGTTGTGCAGAAAGCCGCCCGGCTTATCGAGCAGAGTGCCGCCCACGCCGAGAATGCTCGCCGTGAACAGGGCCCCCGTCACCCGCTCGCCCCCGGCGGCCTCGAGCTCCTCCCGCGCCAGTGCGTCGATGTTCAGGGACTCGGGCTGCCGCCCCCAATGGAGCATCAATAGCCCCGTCAGCAGGACCGTCGCCACGGCCACGGGGAGCATCCACCTGCCCCAGGTGGAACGGCTGCGCTGTTCTATGCTGCGTTCGATGTCCCCGTCGGCTCTCGGGGGGGCCGGCATCGCCGGAGTCTGGTGCTTCATCATGACCTCGAATGTCCAAGCGGCATCCCCGGCACGGCCTCGCCGCCCGACCACCCGCCTTCCCCAAGTACGTTAGCGATTTCTAATGCACAGGGAATTGTGCTTTGGCAATTACCACTTCAAGGACAGGAGATTGAGCCGACGCTCGAGGACGCGATCCGCGGCCCCCGGCGCCCTGCGGCGACAGAAACCCACTCTTCTACTCCGAGATTTGTCAATGCGTCGCGGGCCGCACGGGTCCTAGACTGCGACGCATTCAGGTCTACCGCCGCGACGACACGGAGGCGGACAGCCACCACAACGACTCGACTCGGAGGCAGCATGACAACAGAGGCGACCGCGGCCGCCAGCGCCCTGGATGCTCCGGCATCGCAGGGCGTGGCGCCCGACCAGCCATCCGTCCCGATCAACCGCCTGGAGCACTTCCCCGCGGCGTTCTTCTCCATGGTCATGGGTATGGCCGGGCTCACCATCGGCTGGGAGAAGGCTCAAGCCGTGACCGAACGGAGCTTCCCCTTCGTGCCCTGGCTGATCGGCGCGACGACCGTGCTGTTCGCCATCCTGGCACTGCTCTACGCGTCCAAGGTCGTCCTGCATCCAAGCGCTGTGCGCGAGGAGTTGCGACACCCAGTGCGCATCAACTTCATGCCGGCCATGGCTATCAGCTTGCTGTTGCTCAGCGTCGTCTACCTAGGCCTGGCGCCGACGGCCAGCCACTGGCTCTGGATGACCGGCGCGGCGCTGCAGTTCGGCTTTACTCTGTTCGTCGTCAACGCCTGGATCCACCACGAGCACTTCCAGATCCAGCACATGAACCCGGCCTGGTTCATCCCCGCGGTGGGCAACGTGCTGGTACCCGTTGCCGGTGTGCCGCTGGGCTACGACCTGGTGGCCTGGTTCTTCTTCAGCATCGGCATCGTGCTCTGGCCGGTGCTGCTGACCATCGTCTTCTACCGCGTACTGTTCCATCAGCCGTTGCCCGAGCGCCTGATGCCGACCCTGTTCATCCTGATCGCACCGCCGGCGGTGGGCTTCATTGCCTATGTGCGCCTCACGGGCGACGTGGATGTCTTCGCCCGGGTGCTCTACTTCTCCGCGGTCTTCTTCACCCTGCTCCTGGTGACGCAGGCGAGCCGCTTCACCCGCCTGCGGTTCTTCTTGTCCTGGTGGGCCTACTCCTTCCCGCTCGCGGCGGTGAGCATCGCCAGCATGCTCATGGCCGAGGAAACCGGCAATGCGCTGTTCCTATACCTCGGCTTCGGCCTGCTGACCATGCTCAGCGGCATCGTTGCGCTGCTGCTGGTCCAGACCGGCATCGCCGTGCGCCGTCGCGGCATCTGTCTGCCCGAGTGATGCGCCCAAGCACCAGATCAGCCGACTTCAGGAGACACGACCATGAATGACACCGAGCCGCCGAAGGCCCCGACCTCTCCCAGCCAGGGCAACGCCCGCGGCATCCTCGTACTGAGCCTGCTTGCCGCCCTGTTCGGCAGCGGGCTCCTGCTCGCCTGGGGCCTGGACGCCGAGCAGCTGGTGGCGGAAGGCACCGCACAGGTGCGGGCCAACGCGAAGCAAACACACGGCGCACCGGCCGCCGGCAGCGAACCGACCAACGGCCTGGACGCCAACGCCTTGCTCACCCTCGAGCAGCGCCTGAGCGATGCCCACGACCGCATCGATGACCTCACCGCCGAGGCCGAGGCCGAGGCCGAGGCGAGCGATGTACTCGCGGTCCGCGTCCACCGGTTCGAAGAGCGCCTCGCCCAGGGCGGCATCGGCGACGCCCTGGTCACCCGCCTCACCGACTTGGAGGAGCGGCTGGTACGGGCCGAGGCCGCCATCCGTCAGGCCGAGGCCCAGGCCCGTGCCGTGGCGGACGCGAGGGAGGAACAGGCGCAGTTGAATGCCGCCTACGCCGGACTGGGCGCCCAGTTCTCAGCAACGGGAATGCTGGTGCGGTTGGACGAGACAGCGCTGCGCTTCGAGCCGGGTCGGTCGAGCCTGCCCGTCGATGCGCGGCAAGCGCTGGCGCCGCTGGCGCGGTTTCTGCTCGACCACCCGGAGCAGGTCGCCCTGCTGCGCGGCCACACCGACTCGACGGGCGCATCGGACGCCAACCTCGCGTTGGCCGCGGCACGAGCAGAGTCCGTGCGCGAGATGTTGATGGCACTGGGCGTCCCCGCCGATCGGCTGCCGATGGAGGGTGTCGGCGACGCCGAGCCCATCGCCGACAACGGCAGCGTCACTGGCCGTCAGCGCAACCGGCGGGTCGATATCCTGCTCCGCGGTGCTGCAGAGGCATGAACCCGACTCGATAGCTTGGCCAGTGATGATGGGTCGACCTGGAGGTCGACCCACCGGCCGCTATCCTGCCGCCACAAGGTGCCTGATCTGGGCAGGCCGTCGGTCAGTCGGTCCTTGGATAGAGCATGGCCAATGGGCCCTCGGGCCGAAAAGGACGCCAGGCATCACGTGGTTGCGCCAACCGGTCGGCGAGCGCGTAGAGGGTGAGCGGATGACCACCCAGCCCAAGGTGGCTCGACTCCACCGCGATGTTCTCCGCCGTCGCGGACGGCTCGATCCGGCTATGCTGCCAGGGCACGATACCATCCGAATGGCTATAGATACTCGTCTCCGGCACCGACAGCGGGCCGCGCAGTTCGCCCAAGCCAGGTGGCAGGCCCATGGGATCGCCCGTAATGCGCTCGTAGCCACGCCAGAGCTCCGCTGGGCTCGGGTCCCCCGTCAGTGGCGACCCTAGGCAAATCACCTGGCGCACCCGCTCGGGTGCAGCGGCCGCCAATGCCCGCGCGAACAACCCGCCCAGGCTCCAGCCCACCAGACTGACCTCTTGTCCGTAGCCTTTGCGCAACTCGGCGAGTCGGACCATGCAAGCCTCGAATACGCCGGAGCGAGGTCCAAGATTCACGCCCTGCCCCCAGGCCGAGACCATATAGCCGCGCCCAGACAGGAAGGTGCGTAGCGGCAGGGTATTGAGATCGCTGCCGAACATCAGCGGTAGTACCAGAACCGGGTGCCCGTCACCCTTGGGCGCCAGTGTCAGCAGGGGCTGTGCCGCTACGCCGGCCCCGAACTCCCAGGGAGCACGCGCCTCCAGGGCGAAGCGCAATGGTGCGGTCATGAAGGTCGGCAGCAGGTCGGTGCCCAGGGCGCCGAAGGGTCGTCCGGAAGTCATCGCAGGGTCGGCAATCGTTGATGGGATCGAGGGCGCAGCCTATCACGGCATCCGGCGATGTACGGGGTTTTCCAAAGCAGCGATCCTGGTGAATAGAAATCTGCTAAACTTCTATACGAAAATGTAGAGGCCGGGAACCACGCCGATGACCCAAATTTCCGCGACGATCTCGCCCGCGACCCGCGATCGACTGGAACGCTATGTCCGCAGCCGCGGACTGAAGAAAGGCTTTGTTATCGAACAGGCTCTGCTCCACCACCTCTCGACGATCGCGGAACTACCCGACGACGCCATCATTCCGCCCAGACTCACCATCACGCCGGACGCCGCGGAGCGTCTGGCGGAACGATTGGCGTCCGAGGAAGGACCGAACGAGGCCTTGCGGGCGCTGTTCGACGGGGAGTTCGGCACCGACGAGCCTTAACGCCCATGCGGATTCGACGTCTAGGCAAGGCGGACGACCGATCCGGCTTCCACAGCGGGCAACCTGATCTCGATCGCTGGTTCCACCGCTTCGCGGGTCAGAACCAGTTCCGTCACTACCTGGGTGTGACCTATGTCGCCGAGTCGGGCGGGGAACTGGTCGGCTTCGTCACCGTGACACCCTCGATGATCGAGATCGACGCGCTGCCGCCAAGACTGGCGAAACGCCTCCCCCGCTATCCGCTGCCGGTGCTGCGCATCGCCCGACTCGCCGTCTCGGCGCGTGCGCGCGGCCAAGGCGTCGGACAGCGGTTACTGCGCTTCGCACTCGGCCTGGCCCGGCGAACCGCGACGGATTCGGGCTGCGTGGGTGTGGTGGTCGATGCCAAGGCGGACGCGCAATCCTTCTACGGACGATTCGGCTTCGAGCCCGTGGAGACGATCGAAGGCATACTCGCGGAGCGCCCCGAGCCACGGCCCATGTTTCTGCCGCTGTCGGCCATTCCGCAAGCGGCTGCCGATTCATACGCCGAGACCAAGGCCAAGAGTTAGGCCTGTGGGCGCGGGGCCGCACCTCGGCCATATCCCCAGTCCCCCAGCCCCTAGACCTCAGGCCCGCCGCTTGGGCGGTTCGAAGCCGGCATCGACGCCCTCGCCCGCCGCCCCGGCGGGCTTGCGCCGCTTGCCGATGTTCTTGCGGTCGCGCAGGCGTTGCTTGGGCTTCTTGCGGGCGCCGGCATCGTTGCCGGCCTGGGCCTTGGCCTTCTTGCTCCCGCGCGCGCTGGGGGACGCCTTCTTGCCGGGCTTGCGGCGCTTGGGCGCGCCCTTGAAGCTGGCCTCCAGTCCTTCCAGCTTGCGCCGGCCAACGTCGAGCCCGAGGTAGCGCTCGATACTCTCCATGCGATTCCATTCCGGTGCGCTGACCAGGGTGATGGTGAGCCCCCTGCGGCCCGCGCGGCCGGTGCGCCCGCTGCGGTGCAGGTAGTCGTCGCCGCTTCGCGGCACGTCCATATTCAGCACCAGTTCCACGCCGGGCACGTCGAGCCCGCGGGCGGCGACGTCACTCGCCACCAGCACCGGCACGCCGCCGTCACGGAACAGCGCCATCACCCGCCGACGCTCGCGCTGGTCCAGCTCGCCGTGCAGCAATGCGCAACGTCGGCCGGCCTCTTGCAAGGCGCCTGCCGTACGCTCCGCCCCCGCACGAGTGTTGCAGAACACCAGCGCCCGATCGAAGCTCCTCTCCTCAAGCAGCCTGGCCAGCTGCGCCTGCTTGTGCGCCGGGTCGTCGCTGAGCAGCATCGCGTGATCGATGTCCGGATGCGCCCCGCGGTGGTGGTCCAGGGTCAAGGTCACCGGCTCGCGCAGCAGGTGCTCTGCCACGCCGGCGACACCGCGCCGGTTCAGGGTGGCGGAAAAGAGCATGGACTGGCGCTCCGCCGGGGCGGCGCCGACGATAGCGAAGACGTCCTCGGCGAGGCCGAGGTCGAGCATGCGGTCGGCCTCGTCCAACACCAGGAAGCGGAGATCCAACAGATCCGCCTCACCCATCTGCAGGTGCTCCAGGAGCCGTCCCGGTGTGGCGATGATGATGTCCGGATTGCGCCGCAGCGATGCGACCTGATGCCCGCGCGGCTCGCCACCGACGATGACCTCCGCCATCAGGCGCGTGTAGCTGCCGAGTGCGAGGAAGTGCGCCCGCGTCTGCACGGCCAGCTCACGGGTCGGCACCAGAATGAGCACGCGGGTACCCGCATGCGGGGCGGGCTCGTCGAGCAGGCGCTGCATGATGGGCAGCAGGAAGGCCGCCGTCTTGCCGGAGCCCGTGGCCGCCGCGGCCATGAGGTCGTGCCCTGCCAGGGCCACCGGCAGCGAAGCGGCCTGAACAGGTGTCGGCTCTGAGAATCCCGCCTTGTCGAGCCCGCGTAGCAGCGGCTCGGACAAGTCGAAGGACTCGAAGCCGGGGCCGATACCCGGCTCATGGTCGTCGATCGGCGTGTCCGTCAGCATCGATTGTGCGTCTTCACCCAAGGCACGCTCCACGAACTCGGCCACGACGGACGGGCTGTAGAGTGGACGACAAGCGCAGCGCCGTCCACCCGAACGCGCAGTGCTCTGCCAGGCGCTTCGGGCGCACCATCAGGCCTCGAGCCTGTACTTGGCGCCGCAATAAGGGCAGGTGACCTCATGACCCGGGGCGTCCTCGATGGGCAGATAGACCCGCGGGTGCATGTTCCAGACCTCCGCATCGGGCATCGGGCAGGACAGGGGGAGGTCCTTGCGACTGACGACGCGTACCTCGCCCTCCGCGTGGGGCTGGGGCGGCGGCGGGGTCTGCGGCTGCTCTTTGGCTTTTGATTTGAACATCGAATCTGTCTCCTGGAAATGCGCGACGTGGAACGCTGTTGGTCGGGCGGCTTGTCGGCCTTCGTACCTCAGCCTGACCTACGATCCGACGCACTCGTTGTCGCAATCGTTGTCGTAATCGCCAGTCCGCCTACGGGCGTTGTGCCCCACACCATCTGCCACCCCCTCGGATCAAACGAGGGTCAACCAGCCCCTATGCTCGGCGCTGCGACCATGGACCACATCGAAGTACTTGCTCTGCAGCTGCTCGGTGATAGGACCGCGAGTGCCAGCGCCGATGGAACGCCCGTCCACCTCGCGGATCGGCGTCACCTCCGCGGCGGTGCCGGTGAAGAAGGCCTCGTCGGCGATGTAGACCTCATCACGGGTGATGCGCTTCTCGACCACCGGGATGTCCAGCTCGTCGGCCAGGGTCATGACGGTGCGGCGGGTGATGCCGTCCAGGGCCGAGGTCAGGTCCGGGGTGTAGAGCACGCCATCGCGCACGATGAACACGTTCTCGCCGCTACCCTCCATGACGTAGCCCTCCGCATCGAGTAGCAGCGCCTCGTCGTAGCCGTCGCGCAGGGCCTCCTGCAGGGCCATCATGGAGTTCATGTAGTTGCCGTTGGCCTTGGCACGGCACATGGTGATGTTGACGTGATGGCGGGTGAAGGACGACACCTTGATACGGATACCGTGCTTCATATTCTCCTCGCCAAGGTACGCACCCCAGTCCCAGGCCGCGACCATACCGTGTACATTCAAGTTGTCGGCGCGCAGGCCCATGCCCTCGGATCCGTAGTAGAACATGGGCCGGATGTAGGCCGACCTCAGCCCGTTCTCGCGCACCGCTGCACGCTGCGCCTGGTTCAGCGTGTCCTGGTCGTAGGGCACGCGCATGCCGAGGATGTGCGCTGAATTGAACAGTCGCCGGGTGTGGTCCTCCAGCCGGAAGATGGCCGGTCCGTTCTCGGTGGCGTAGGCGCGCACACCTTCGAACACCCCCATGCCGTAGTGCAGGGTGTGGGTCAGCACGTGGGTCTGCGCGTCGCGCCAGTCCACCAACTCGCCGTCCTGCCAGATGAGGCCATCGCGGTCCGCCATGGTCATGATGTGGTTACTCCTGAGAAATCCCGCACCGCGCGGCCGGCCTCCGGGGGCCGGCCGCGCGGTGCGGTCGGGATGATGGTCTCGGCGCGCAGCTCGGTATCGGACCGCCGCAGCGCCGCGACAGGGGAATGTCTGTGGATGCTGGGCCGGCAGCTCCGCTCACCTCAGGCCTCCATCACGGACTGCCACAGCGCCGAGACGGCCTCACGCTCGGTGGTCAGCGCCCCATTCGGCACCACGCCGGGGGTCTCCTGCAACGCATTGCGGTGATAGGCGGCACGAAGGGACTTGTAGGCCTCGGTGAGGTCGGCGGCGGCATGGCCCGGCAGCAGCTTCAGCCGATCCAGTGTCTCCAGCAGCCGGACGTTGTCGGTCCAGATGGTCAGGTCCGGATGCTCCGCCGCCCAGCGCAACACGGAGTATTGAACAATGAACTCGATGTCGGCAATACCACCGCGCCCCTGCTTGAGGTCGAAGACGGCCTCGCCGGTGTCGCTTTCGGGCCGTGACTTGTCCAGGTTGTTCCGCATCTTCTCGCGCATGTCACGCACCGAGGTGCGTAGCGCGTCGGGCTCCCGCGGCAGGCGGAGGATCGCCTGGCGGACGCTCGCGAAGCCCTCGGCGAGCCGCACGTCTCCGGCCACCGGGCGGGCGCGCACCAGCGCCTGATGCTCCCAGGTCCAGGCCTCATCGCGCTGGTATTCCGCGAAGGATTTGAGCGTGCGCGCGATCATGCCCTTGTCGCCATCGGGGCGCAGCCGGGCGTCCACCTCGTAGAGCACGCCGGAATAGGTCGGCGTGGTCATGATGTGGATCAGCCGTTGTGCCAGGCGCACATAGAACTGCGCACCACTCACCGGGCGTTGGCCCTCGGCGGCCTCGGTGGTCGCCTGAGCCTGGGCCTCGTCGTAGAGGAAGACCAGGTCCAGATCGGAGTTGTAGCCGAGTTCGATTCCCCCGAGCTTGCCGTAGCCGAGCACGAGGAAGCCGGTTCCCGTCGGCCCGGTATCGGGCGGGCGCCCATGGCGATCGACCAGGTCCCGATAGGCGATGTCGAGGCTGAGGGCAGTAGCCACTTCGGCGATCTCGGTGAGGTAGTCGCTCACCACCATCAGCGGGATGACGCCGGTGATGTCAGCGGCGGCGGTGCGCAGCATGTTACCCTGGGCGAACTGGCGCAGCCGCTCCATGCGCTGCTCCAGGTCGT
Organism: Thiohalocapsa sp.; assembly: GCA_028277725.1. Classification (GTDB taxonomy): domain Bacteria; phylum Pseudomonadota; class Gammaproteobacteria; order Chromatiales; family Chromatiaceae; genus Thiohalocapsa. Next base: position 65,507 of record JANQFX010000060.1, on the reverse strand, counting down.
CCTCCTCGACGCCGTCGAGCAGCACGTCCAGCTCCTGTTCCAGGTCGGCGCGACGCAGCGGCTCGAAGAGCCGACGCGGGTCGAGCAGCTCATCCAGCAACAGCGGGTGTTTGGCGGTGCGCTCCGCGAACCAGGGGCTCTTGCTGCTGAGGCACACCAGCTGGCCGATGGCGCCTGGGTTCTCGGACAGGAGCGCCAGATAGGCCGAGCGCCCGAGTATCGACTCCAGCACCCTCAGCACCCGCGGCAGGGCTAGGTCGGGGTCCTCGGCCTCCGCCACCGCGGTGAGCAGTGCCGGCAGGACCAGATCCAGATCCGACGCGGCGCGGCTGCTGAGCCCACGACGCAGCGCACTGTCGCGGAAGTGCTCCAACGCGGCGTGAGCGGCCGCGGGCTTACGGAAGCCATGCTGACCGAGCAGGGCCTCGCCCTCGGTGGCCGTCGCGGTGCCGGACCAGAGCACGCCGAGTGGGTGCCCGGCGCCACCCGGCTCGGCGAAGATGGCATCGAAGCTGCGCTGCACCCGTGCCCGATGCCCGGACAGTTGCGCGTCGAAGATCGACCAGTCCGCGCAACCCATGCTCCGCGCCAAGCGCTCACGCGCCTCGGGCTGGTCTGGCAGCACATGCGTCTGGCGGTCCTGCCAGGCCTGGATGCGGTTCTCCGTGAGACGCAGGAAGCGATAGGCCGCCGTCAATGCGCGCACATCGTCGGCGGGCATCAGACCCTTGCGGGCGAGCCGGGCGAGCACCGTCTGAATGGGGCGCACCCGCAGGTCGCGGTCGCGGCCGCCGCGGATCAGCTGGAAGGACTGGCCGATGAACTCGATCTCGCGGATGCCGCCCGGACCGAGCTTGATGTTGTTGGCCATGCCCTTGCGCTGGACCTCGCGGTCGATCATGAGCTTCAGCGAGCGCAACGACTCGATGGCGCCGAAGTCCAGATAGCGCCGGTAGACGAAGCGCGACAGCAGGTCCGCGAGCTCCGCGGCGGCGGCGGGCGGCCCGGCGATGACCCGTACCTTGGTCATGGCGTAGCGCTCCCACTCGCGCGCCTGGGAATGATAGTAGCCCTCCATCGCGTCGAAGCTCATGGCCAGCGGTCCAGCGCTGCCGAAGGGCCTGAGCCTGGTGTCGACCCGGAACACGAAGCCGTCGGCGGTGACCTCGTCCAGGGCACGCACCAGCCGCTGCGCGAGCCGGGTGAAGAACTGCTCGCAGGTGAGTTCCCGCGGACCGCCATCGGTGGTGCCGGTGTGGGGGAAGCAGAAGATCAGGTCGATGTCCGACGACAGATTCAGCTCGCAAGCCCCGAGCTTGCCCATGCCGAGCACCAGCAAACGTTGACGCTGGCCCTGCGCATCCCGCGGCACGCCCAGCTCCGCCTCGGTCCAGTCGGTGAGGAATTCCAGGGCAGCACCCAGACAGGCGTCGGCCAGGGTGCTCAGGCTGGCCAGGGTCTCGTCGAGGTCTGCCCAGCCGGCCAGGTCGCGCCAGACGATGCGCAGCATCTGCGCTCTGCGAAAGCGACGCAGCAGCCGGCCGAGGCCGGGTTCGTCGGCGGTGTCGGCATCGAGCCCCGCCAGCGCCTCACCGAGCAGGCGCTCCAGCTCGCCTTCGGCGGGGGCGCGGATCAGCGCACCCTCGGCGAGCAGCCCCGCCAGGGTCTCAGGACTGCGCGCCGCCGTGGTCGCGGCGAACTCGCTGGCGTCCCAGACGCGCGCGCGCGCCGACTGGAACTCGGCACCTTCGGGCACGGCGACGGCCTGTTCCGCGGCCCATTCCAGCCACTGTGCCCACAGCCGCTCTTGGCGAGACGGCGGCGGGCCGCTGCCTGATACCGACTCAGTCATGCACGATGCTGTAGCGGCTCTCGAGTCGGTGCGTCGCGCCGGGCTCGATGCTCACCGCATCATCGGCGGCATTGGTGGTCTCGACGCACACCATGCCGAGGTACTCGTCATCGCCGAAGTCGCCCATCTGCCGGGACTGCTCGATCCACGGATTCCAGACCACCGCGGAACGGCTACCCTCGCGCTCGACCTGGATCTGCCGGCCGAGGGATGCGTCATCGATGGTGAGCCGATCGGTGCTGTCGAGATAGATGCGATTCACGGGGCCGTCGAAGTTGATGGGACCACTCTGCGAGACCCGGCTGTCCGGCGTGTCGGCACCCGCGACCTTATCGATGTACTCGTGCCCTGCAAGACCCAACACCTGGGCCCGGCGCACGTCGCCGACCTTGAAGTAGGTGTGCAGGGCCTGGGTGATGGTCACCGGCACCTCGCTCGTATTGCGCGTGACCAAATCCACCTCGAGACTCGGGCCGACGGTGACATCCAACTCCAGCGCAAACGAGTGCGGCCACAGGGCGCGCGTCGCCTCGTCGTCGCGGCAGCCGAGCCGTACTCGGGTTGCACCATCCACCATGGTCTCGGTCGATAGCAGCCGCCAGGGCCGAGCACGGACGAAGCCATGGTCCGGGCGTCCCTTACCGAGCGGGTCGGGGCCAAACCAGGGCCAGCACACCGGGATACCACCCTTGATGGCCTTGCCGGGCTTGTAATAGGCATGCTCGCTGACGAACAGCAGGTCCTCGGCCTCGTCCTCCGGCCGATAGGACAGGACCTGGCCGGCGTAGCCGCAGATCTCCGCCTGCGCGTGCTCGTTGTTGACCCGGATGAGCGGAAAACCGCCGTTGCCGGCGCAGATACTCAGCACCCCGGGGATGCCGAACTCTTCGTTCGCCTGGGCGATATCCATCGGAACTCCTCTGCGGCCGAACGGGCCGTCGGGTTGTCGAATCGAGGCGGAGGTCGATCGGGGGCGACCCGCGAGGGACTGGTTGACCGCCGGAGACCGACAGCCCGCTACCGGACCCGCGCAAGTATACCCGGAGCTGGGCCGCAGGCGCCCTCCAGCGGTTGCGCCCCCACCCCATCCGCCCGGTCGCCGAGCAGGCGACGTCCGCGCGGCCTCGGACTAGCCGCGCCGGCGCAACATGGCGATGCCGAAGTAGAGGGCGCCGCCGATGACGAGGGTGAGTTCGGCGGCGACGAACCAGACCAGGAACAGGAAACCGGTTTGCCCAAAGGTCAAACCACCCTGGGCCGCGGCGACCTCGCCGGGCGTCTGATGCAGGAAGGTGATGCCGGTCATGATCAGCGCGATGATCAACGACCATGCGACGGAGATGGCAAGCAGGGACGGGAGCTTGGGGGGTGCTGACATGGTGCGGGGACGGCTATTTGGAGTTGCCGGAAAGATGGTGTCGACGGCGTGGGTTTCAGCAACGCCAGGTCCGTGAGCCAGGGACCGACCCCGGACGATCGCGCCGCAGGATCGCCCCCGGTAGGCCGTCAGGCCAGGATGCGCGCGCCGGGAGGCGCAACGACGCGGCCCGCCCGGGCTTCGGCCCGAGCGGCTCGGTCGCCCGCGATCACATCGCTGTCGTCCTCCGACGCCGAGGACTCCTGCAAGGACCAATGTATCACCAGGTTCAGCATGCGTACGGCGGCACCGATGGCCGCGAACACCTGGTTGGCGTGCACGCCACGGGTCTTGAACTCGGACTGGGCCTTTGCGCCGCGCTGCCCGGAGACGCCCCGGTAGCTCCAAACGATGGTGCACTCCGTGAGCGCATCGGTGCGCCCACCCTTGGGGATGCGCACCTCGTAATCGGCGAGGCGCGGCAGGGCCAAATCTGAGCGGGCGGTGATGACGGCTAGCGCCCTGGTGAAGGCATCGAACCCGCCGTTGCCGCTACCGACAGCGGTGTGGACCTCGCCCCGCAGGCGGAGCTTGATGCTGGCGGTGGACTCCAGCCCCAGGCTGGAGGACACGTTGCAGGCAAGGAGTTCGGCGTGATGGTACTCGCTGGACTCCAGGACCTCGGCGATGATGAAGGGCAGGTCCTCGAAGGTGATGCGCTTCTTCGAGTCGCCGAGCTCGATAATGCGCGCGAGCACCTTGCGTTGCTGGTCCTCGCTCAAGGAGATCCCGAGCCGCTCCAGGTTCTTCGCCAGAGACGCCTTGCCGGCAAGCTTGCCCAGCGCGTAGACCCGGCGCCGACCAAAACGCTCCGGCGACAGCCGCGTCACATACAGGCTGCCCTTGTTGTCGCCGTCGGCGTGAATGCCGGCCGTTTGGGTAAAGACGTCCTCGCCGACGATGGGCGCGTTGTCGGCGATCCGCTTGCCGGAGAAGGTCTGCACCAGTTCGCTGACGCGGTCGAGGTGCTGTTCGTCGATCCGCACGTCCATGCCGAGCTGGTCGCGCAGGTTCACCACCACCTCCGCGAGCGACGCGTTGCCGGCCCGTTCCCCGAGGCAGTTCACCGTGCAGTGGACGCCCGCCGCGCCCGCCTGCGCGGCAGCGACGACATTCGCGGTCGCGAGGCCGTAGTCGTTGTGCGGGTGGAAGTCGAAGCGGTTGTCCGGAAAGCGCCGGAGCATGTCCATGGTGGCTGTGAAGACTCTCTCCGGCGTCATCACGCCCAGGGTATCCGGCAGCATGAGATGACCGATGCCCGCGCCCTGGAGCCGTTCCAGCAGCGCATAGACATAGCCCGGGTCGTCGGCGTAGCCGTTGGACCAGTCCTCCAGGTACAGATTGACGGCGAGCCCCTGGTCACGCGCCAGGGCAACATTGCGACGCACGTCCTCGGCGTGCTCGTCGAGCGTCTTGCGGAGCTGGGTCTCGCAGTGCTTGCGGCTGCCCTTGGCCAGCAGATTCATCACCCCGCCACCGGCGCTGCGGATCCAGTCGATGCTCTTGCCGTCGTCGACGAAACCGAGCACCTCGACGCGCTGGTCCAGCTGCTTGCCCCGCGCCCAATCGACGATGCGCGCCACGGCGGCCTGCTCTCCGCGGGAGACCCGCGCGGAGGCCACCTCGATGCGGTCGACGCGCACATGCTCCAGCAGCGCCTGGGCAATATTGGTCTTCTCGTCCGGCGAGAAGGACACGCCTTGGGTCTGCTCGCCGTCGCGCAATGTGGTGTCGAGGATCAGGATTTCGGGCTGCTCGAAGGTCATGGCCTTGGTGTCGGGGTTGGCGTGCGGTCGTCGGCCCGAGATCGGTTACGGGCTCTGATCAGGCGGTGGGGTTGGCCGCGAGGGTGCGGTCGATGTGCTCGCGCAGCCCCAGATCGCTGGCGTCGAGATCGGCACAGCGCGCGTCCTTGTCCATCAGGCCCTGCAATGACGGCGGCGGTGGCGCCTCCCGGCCGATGGCCTCACGCACCGCCTCATTGAACTTGGCGGGGTGGGCCGTTGCGAGCACGACGGCCCCTGGATCATCGGCCGAGGCGGCCGACCCCACGGCGGTATGGGGGCATAGGATGTAGCCGCTCGCCTCGAAGGTGCGGCGGATCTGCGCGAGTGTGTCCGTGTCACTAACGGCACCGGCGGCGAAGTCCTGCCGCACCCGGGCGAGCTTATCGGCGCCGACAGCAAGTTGGCCCTTCTCGTCCAGGTCCGCCAGCAGGGCGCTGACGGTGGTCGGGTCCTCGTCCATCAGGAAGTAGAGGTAGCGCTCGAAGTTGGACGCCACCTGGATGTCCATGGCCGGGCTCAGGGTGTGATGCACCTGCGCCTTGGCGTAGACGCCGCTCGCGACGAAGCGGGTCAGGATGTCGTTGCTGTTGGTGGCAATGATGAGGCGGTCGATGGGTAGCCCCATGCGTCTGGCCAGATACCCCGCGAAGACATCGCCGAAATTGCCGGTGGGCACCGCGAAGCTCACCCTGTGATCCGCGTCGCCGCCGCTGAGCCGCCCCCAGGCGTAGAAGTAGTATACCGTCTGCGCCAGAATACGTAGCCAATTGATGGAGTTGACCGCACCGAGCTGATGCTGCTCCTTGAAGGGCAGGTCCCGGAAGAGCGATTTGACCAGGTGCTGGCAATCGTCGAAGGTCCCGCGCACGGCAACGTTGTGGACATTGGCGTCCAGCACCGTCGTCATTTGCCGCTCTTGCACCGGCGAGACGCGGCCCTTGGGGTGCAGGATGAAGATGTCGATGCGCGGCTTGCCGCGCACGCCGTAGATGGCGGCAGAGCCGGTGTCGCCGGAGGTGGCGCCGAGGATGGTCAACCGACCGCCGTCGCGCTCCAACAGGTACTCGAACAGGTTGCCGAGCAGTTGCAGCGCCACGTCCTTGAAGGCCGCGGTGGGACCGTGGAACAGCTCCAGATAGGTGCGGCCGTCCGCCTCGCGCAGGGGCGTCACCTGCGGGTCGGAAAAGCCCGCGTAGGAGCGCTCGATGAGCTGGGCCAGGTCATCGCGCGGGATCTCATCGCCGACAAAGGGCGCGATGACCTCCAGCGCCAATGCCTGGAACGGCAGCTCGGCCCATGCGCGCAAGGTCTCCGGGGAGAACTCTGGCAATTGCTCGGGGACCAGCAGGCCGCCGTCGGTGCCTAAGCCCATCATGACGGCGTCGGCGAAACCGACGGGCGCGACGCCACCGCGGGTGCTGATGTAGTGCATATGGATTCTCGCGGGCCGCATTCGCCGCCCCTGTTCGCGTCTGTGAGGGTCGCTGCTGTGGTTCGTTGGCCGTGCTTCCTCGGCGGTACCGGGGCCTCAGCAAAGCGGTCCAAAGTATGAAAAAGCCGCGACCTGCGCAAGTTCCTCGGCGGGTGGAGCCCAGATTCGCTGTCGCGTAACGTTGACACCTCCCGACCCTGGACAACACAATGCGGCGGCAGCCATGACCCCGCATGTCGCGTGGAGATGGCGGAAGACAACATCTAACGAGAGGTCCGTTCCGAATTGCCCGACTTTTCGGGCACGCACCGCACTCCTGCGGCTGAGGCGGCTTGGCCGCCAGCCGCATCCACCACTCACATCATAAAGTCTCAGAGGGAGGGACAGATACGGTGACACCTGAAAACCGCAAAGCGTACTGGCGGTCGAACGTCCTGTTATTGGTCGTTCTACTGATCATCTGGTTCGCTGTCTCTTACGGTCTCGGCATCATCCTGGTCGAACCGATGAACAGCATCATGCTCGGCGGCTATCCGCTGGGCTTCTGGTTCGCGCAGCAGGGCTCGATCTACGTGTTCCTGGTGCTGATCTTCGTCTACGCGGCAATGATGAACCGCCTCGACAAGAAGTACGACGTGGACGAATAAGGGGCCGAAGACATGAACAACCTCGATATCTGGACGTACGCGGTCGTCGGCACGACGTTCGCGCTCTACATCGGCATCGCCATTTGGGCGCGTGCCGGCACCACCGGCGAGTTCTACGTCGCCGGCAAGGGGGTCCACCCAGTCGCCAACGGCATGGCGACCGCCGCAGACTGGATGTCTGCTGCTTCCTTCATCTCGATGGCGGGCCTGATCGCCTTCAACGGCTACGGCGCCTCGGTGTTCCTGATGGGCTGGACCGGTGGCTACGTGCTGCTGGCCCTGCTGCTGGCCCCGTACCTGCGCAAGTTCGGCAAGTTCACCGTGCCGGAGTTCATCGGCGACAGGTACTACTCGAAGGCCGCGCGCATCGTCGCTGTCATCTGCTTGATCCTGGCATCCATCACCTACGTCATCGGCCAGATGAAGGGCATCGGCGTCGCCTTCTCCCGCTTCCTGGAGACGAGCTACGCGATGGGCCTGTACATTGGTATGGGCATCGTCGCGATCTACGCCGTGCTCGGCGGCATGAAGGGCATCACCTACACGCAGATCGCGCAGTACGTGGTCCTGATCCTGGCCTATACCATCCCGGCCATCTTCATCTCCCTGGCCCTCACCGGTAATCCGCTGCCTCAGATCGGCCTCGGCTCGGGGTATGCGCCCAGCGGTGGCGAGATCAGCCTGCTCGACAAGCTCGATCAGGTCGTCACGGAACTCGGCTTCAAGGAGTATACGACCCAGGTGTTGGGCAGTTCCCTGAACATGTTCGCCTACACCCTGTCGCTGATGATCGGTACCGCGGGTCTGCCCCACGTCATCATCCGCTTCTTCACCGTGCCCAAGGTCAAGGACGCCCGCTACTCCGCCGGCTGGGCGCTGGTCTTCATCGCCCTGCTCTACACCACGGCCCCGGCCGTCGGCGCCATGGCGCGGCTGAACCTGATGGACACCATCCAGGTCGGCGAGGTCGGCTCACCAGAGGGCAACCTGCTCTACGAGGATCGCCCGGAGTGGTTCAAGAAGTGGGAGGCCACCGGCCTGCTGCAGTTCGAGGACAAGAACGACGACGGCCGCATCCAGTACTACGACGACACGAACGCAGAGTTCGCACCCAAGGCCGAGTCCTTCGGCTGGAAGGGCAACGAGATGGTCAAGGTCGACCGCGACATTATGGTCCTCGCCAACCCGGAGATCGCGGGCTTGCCGAACTGGGTCATCGCGCTCGTCGTGGCCGGCGGTCTCGCGGCGGCACTGTCCACCGCGGCCGGTCTGCTGCTCGCCATCAGCTCGGCCATCTCGCACGACCTGCTCAAGGGCGTCTTCATGCCGAGCATCTCGGAGAAGGCGGAGCTCAACGCGGGACGTCTGTCCATGATCGGCGCCATCCTCGTGGCCGGCTACCTCGGGCTCAATCCACCGGGCTTCGCGGCCGGAACCGTGGCCATCGCCTTCGGCCTCGCGGCGTCGAGTATCTTCCCGGCGCTGATGATGGGCATCTTCATGAAGCGGATGAACAACATCGGGGCCATCGCGGGCATGCTCGCGGGCATCACGGTGACCCTGCTGTACGTGTTCCAGCACAAGGGCATCTTCTTCATCCCGGGCACCGAGTTCCTCGGCAGCATGCAGCCTGACTGGTTCTTCGGCATCTCGCCGAATGCCTTCGGGGCCGTCGGCGCCGTCGTGAACTTCACCGTCGCCTTCCTGGTGGCCGCGGTCACGGCTCCGCCGCCGGACCACATCCAGCACCTGGTCGAGGACGTCCGCGTGCCACGCGGTGCCGGCGAGGCCACGGGACACTGAGTGTCGACCTGAACAACCAGATCCTTTGATCCTGAAGCCCCGCGAGCGCGGGGCTTTTTTTTGGGGCTAGCGTCAAGACCGCTCGATGGGCGCCGCGAGCGCGCAACCGCCTGCCCACCAGAGCGTCTGAATCAGCTCACTCCAGCGGCGGCACCATCCCATTGGCCGTGAGCACCCGATAGACCTTGCGACTGGTCCGCCCGAGCCTATCCAAATCACCGAGGTTGGGCCGCTCTCCCGCGGCGAGCCGCCCCTCCCAGTCCGCGAGCTCCTCATCGAGGTACTCCAACAACTTCACCGAGCAGCCGTTGCACTCCCCCGTGCAGAGCTGCGCCTCCGGCATGTCGAACGGAATCGCGGTACGCACACGGTCGATGAGCTGCTGCATGGCGACCGTCGTGTTCGGTTTCATCGTTGGTCCCCCTCCCCTGTCGAGTCGGCCCGAGACCGCCCAAACTGAACTACACCGCACGCCGGTCGTTGCGCTATGGTCGGGCGTCCTGCGAGCATAGCCACAGCACGCCGACCGACCGAGCGGCGCCCAGAGCAGCAGCCATAGCAACCATGCTCGACAACTACGACAAGCACATCCTGGATATCCTGCAGCAGGAGGGACGCATCAGTAATCAGGAACTGGCGGAGCGGATCGGCCTGTCACCATCACCCTGCCTGAGGCGGGTTCGGGCATTGGAGGAAAGCGGCATCATCGCCGGCTATCGTGCGCTGTTGGACGCCAAGGCTTTGGGGCTGAGCCTGATCGCCTTCATCAGCATTTCCATGGACCGGCACACGCCGGAGCGGTTCGAGAACTTCGAGACCCGCGTCCGAACGATGCCTCAGGTGCTGGAGTGCTCACTGATCACCGGGCGCGACGCGGACTACCAGCTCAAGGTGATCGTACGCGATATGGATGCCTTCCAGGAACTGCTGCTGCACGAACTGACCCGCATCGAAGGGGTCAGTGGCGTCCATTCGAGCTTCGTGCTGCGGCAGGTGGTGGAGCGAACCGCCCTACCGCTTGGTTGAGACGGCCCGCCCCCTCCCTGAACTGCGCTCCCGAACGGAATACGAGCTGACCCTTTCAGCGTTTCCCGCCCAGCGCAATACACGCCCCGGAAACCACGTCTTTGTGCTCCATCGGATCGTTGATCAGGGCGGCCAACAAATCGGCATCTCCCTAGACTCCACTGGCGGGGTCGAGACCGCGCTCGCGCACGATCTGCACCATGGCCTTGGCGCGCCCCATGGCCTCTATCATGGGACGTAGGCCAGGCTTGGAGCCGTCCGCGGTCGGGAACTCCAGCCACTCGCTGTCCTCGAGCGCCTGGAAGCCCATGCTCCAGTTCGGGCACTCGCGCTCCTCGACCTCCTGCTCGAAGACCAGCGCGAGCCCCTCATGGCGGCCGTCCTCGACGATGCGTCTGTAGGTATCGCGCACGGCCGTCTCGTCGCCCTCGAGCAGTTGCACGAACCGGTTGCCGCTGTAGAGCAGCAGGCCGGTGATGCCGAGCGCCTTGTTCTTGGCCCGCGACGTGCGGAGCAGCTCGACGAGGTCCTGACGTTCCATTTCTCGAGATGCGGTGCTGGTGTAACAGAGTTGAAATATCATGGATGGGATTTCGTTGGAGATCGTGTCGTGTCGGGGCCTGACAGGAGGGGCTTGAATCTAGATGGAGGAGTTGGACGGTACACAACGGCACCGCACCGGACAATGGTTGAAAACGCCTGGACCGACGATGCGATCACCGCGTGAGAATGCGACACGCGTCGGCGCTAACATGCGCGTCGCGACAACACGCAATCGACTGTCACCATGACGACCAACAGCCTGCTGGCCCTCCTCGCCCTCCTGCTGCCCATGGCCGTTCAGGCGGCGCTGCTGATCAGGGTGCTGCTGCGCCCACACCGGGAGCCCTCCGCGCGCATGGCCTGGGTCGTGGTGCTGTTTACGCTACCCCTATTCGGCATCTTGGCCTACCTACTGTTCGGCGAAGTCAACATCGGCCGCAGACGGGCCGCACGCTTGCGCGCGGCAAACGAGCGTCTGCCTTCCCTGCGCGGAATCGACGGCGCCCGGGGGCTGCTGGCGCCACCCGTCCCGGAGCGCTATCGGCACCTGTTCCGTGTCGGCGAGTCCATCAGCGGGCTACCGGCGGTGGGCGGCAACCGCGGCGCCCTGATGGCGGATTCCAACGCCAGCATCGACGCGCTGGTCGCGGACATCGACGCGGCCCGCGACCACGTCCATGTGCTGTTCTACATCTGGCTGGCGGACAACAACGGCTCGCGGGTGGCCCGGGCCCTGGTGCGTGCGGCGGAACGTGGCGTCGCCTGCCGGGCCATGGCCGACGACCTCGGTTCGAGACGTTTGTTCAGATCCCAGCCCTGGCGGCGCATGCGCGCGGCCGGCGTCCACCTGGCCCGCGCGCTGCCGGTGGGCAATCCCCTGCTGCGGCCCCTGAGCGGGCGCATCGACCTGCGCAACCACCGCAAAATCGTCGTTATCGATAACGACATCACCTACTGCGGCAGCCAGAACTGCGCCGATCCGGAGTTCCGTATCAAGCCCAAGTACGCGCCCTGGGTGGATGCGATGATGCGTTTCGAAGGCCCCGTCGCTCGCGCGAATCAGGCACTGTTCGCAAGCCACTGGACGGCCCAAACCGGCGAGGAACTCGACCACCTACTGAGCCTCCCGCTGGCCGAGAAGCTCTCACCGGGGGTGCCGGCGCAGGTCATCGGCACTGGGCCGACGGTGCGCTGGTCGGCAATGCCGCAGGTATTCGAGGAACTCATCTACAGCGCGCGGCGGGAGCTGATCATCACCACGCCCTACTACGTTCCCGATGAGTCCATGCAGTCTGCACTCTGCGCCAGCGCCCGGCGTGGCGTGGCCACGACCATCGTCTTCCCCTCCCATAACGACAGCTGGGTCGTCGCCGCCGCGAGCCGCAGCTATTACCAGGAGCTGCTGCTCGCCGGGGTGCGCATCCTGGAGTACCCAAAGGGACTGCTGCATACCAAGTCCCTGACCCTGGACGGCGAGGTGACGCTGATCGGCTCCGCAAACATGGACCGGCGCAGCTTCGACCTGAACTACGAGAACAACATCCTGTTCATCGATGCGGCACTGACGGCCGAGGTGCGCTGCCGGCAGCAGGACTACATCGCGGACTCCAGCCCCCTCAGTATCGAGACGGTTCAGGCCTGGGGCTGGCGTCGGCGGCTCTGGCACAACGCCATCGCCATGCTCGGGCCGGTGCTCTGAGCATAGCGCGACCGATGGAACTGCTTCGCGTTGAGGGGCTTGCGCAAGACCGCTAAGAACCGGTCTATCGGGCTGCGGCGACTGAACACGGCAAGTCGAGGTGCCGACCGAGGTCCATCGGCGCTGAGAACGGCTGGAACGACGAGCGGCCCCTCCGTGGGCTGGGCCGACGGCTGTAGGCCCTGTGATCAGAGATCAACGACAGGGCCGATCGGGCGCCATCCCTCAGCCCGATCTCCGGTCCGGGGCAAACCCTAGCCGCCCGCGGGTGTCCTCAAGGCCAGATTCCACGCTGCTCCAGGACCGAGGCAAGGCGTTCCAGCGCGACGACCATCGCCGCTGTACGCAGGTCGGTGCAGAGCATCTCGGAGGCGTTCGGACAATCGGACGGGAACTCGCGCCAGCGCGCCACCACACGGTCGGTTGCGTTGTTGATGCGCGTACGCAGCCGGCCATTGATGCCGTCCAGCGGCCAGCTATGGTGCTCGATGTTCTGCACCCACTCGTAGTAGCTGACGATGACGCCGCCGACGTTGGCGAGGATGTCCGGTAGCACCAGGATGCCATTGGCGGCGAGGATGTCGTCCGCCTCCGGCGTGATGGGCCGATTGGCACCCTCGACGATGAGCCGGGCCTGCACTCGATCCGCGTTGCCGGAATGGATCTGCCCGCCGAGCGCCGCCGGGATGAGCACATCGCAGTCGAGCGAGAGCAAATCGTCGTTGGTGATGCTACGCGTCTCGGGGAGGCCCACCACGGTACCGGCCGCCGCCTTTTGCGAGGCCACTCCGTCCAGGTCCAGGACATCGCCGTTGAGCGCCAGCACGCCGCCGGTGGAGTCGCTGATGGCGACCACCTGGGCGCCGCGCTCGGCGAGCAGTCGGGCCGCGACCCGACCCACCTCGCCGTATCCCTGGATGGCAATGCGCAACCCCCCGACCTCCTCCACGCCCGGCAGTCCGCCGCTGGCGAGGAAGCGCTCCAGCGCGAAGACGCAACCCCGTCCCGTGGCCTCGCCGCGGCCCTCGGAGCCGCCCAGTTCCAGCGGCTTGCCGGTGACCACGGGCAAGTTGTTCTCGCCGGGATGCATATTGTCGTAGGTGTCGTACACCCAGGCCATGGTCTGGCTGTCGGTGTACATGTCGGGCGCCGGAATATCGGTGTAGGGGCCGATGTTGTCGCCGAGACCGGCGATGAAGCGCCGTGTAATGCGCCGCAACTCCCGATGACTCAGGTGTTTCACGTCGCAGGTCACGCCCCCCTTGGCACCACCGAAGGGGATACGCGCCAGGGAACACTTCCAACTCATCAACGCCGCCAGCGCCGAGACCTCCTCGAGCGACACCTCCGGGTGATAGCGGATGCCGCCCTTGCCGGGACCGAGCAGGTCGCTGTGCAGCACCCGGTAGCCGATGAAGCTGTCCACCCGACCGTCGTCCATCTCCACGGGGATGGTCACGGTGATGGTCCGCAGCGGCAAGCGCAGATAGTTCACCAACCCTGGCGTCAGATGCTCGAAATGGCGCTTCGCGCGTTCGAATTGCGCCTCGATGACGCGCGCCGGCGATAGCTCGTCCGACTTGACGATGTGCTCTGCGCGGTCGTTCATGGCTCTGCCTGTGCGTTGTCGGCTCGTCGTTCCCTGAGCCTAGACCACCGGTAGCCGCGGGAAGGACGACCAACGCACAATCGCGAGGGACAGCACCCTTCGGCTGGAGCGAGGGCAACGCGGCAGGGTGTCGGACACGTGCCCGGGGCGGAGGGGTCCGATCCCGGAAGAGGCCGGATGGACCATGTCCAATCGGCCCCCTCCACCGAAGTCCATCCGCTGAGCCGACGGGCTGGGCCGGGCAATCCCCGCTCGGCCAACCGGCCTCAGCTCGCCGGGAGCGGCGCCACCGGGTCCAGATGCCAGATGTCGTCGTTGTATTCGCCGATGGTGCGGTCGGACGAGAAGTACCCACTGTGGGCCGTGTTGAGCACGCTCATGCGCAACCAGCGGTCGCGGTCGTGGTAGGTCTCGGCGGCCAGGAGCTGGGCACGGCGATAGCTATCGAAGTCTGCGGCCGTGAGCCAGGGGTCGTGCGGGCTGCGGATGCCCTGGATAATCGGGTCTAAGATACCGCCCTCGAACTGGTTGAAGTGGCCCGCCTCGAGCAGGCCCATGACCTCCAGCAGCGCCGGATCGTTGTTGATGATGGCATTCGGATCGTAGCGGCGGCGCATCTCCTCGACTTCCTCGGCGGTATGGCCGAAGAGGAAGAAGTTCTCGTCGCCGACCTGCTCGCGGATCTCGATGTTGGCCCCGTCCAAGGTGCCGATGGTCACCGCGCCGTTCATCATGAACTTCATGTTGCCGGTGCCGGACGCCTCCTTGCCGGCGGTGGATACCTGCTCCGACAGGTCCGTCCCGGGTGCCAGCACCTCCATGATGGATACCCGGTAGTCCGGGACGAAGGCCACGCGAAGGAACTCGCTCACCTCAGGGTCCGCATTCACGACCTTGGCAACATTGTTGGTGAGCTTGATGATGAGCTTGGCCATCTCGTAACCCGGCGCCGCCTTGCCGCCGATGAGCACGCAGCGCGGCGCGCCGACGTCCGTATCGCCGCGTTTGATGCGGGTGTAGAGATGGATCACGTGCAGGATGTTCAGCAGCTGGCGCTTGTACTCGTGGATGCGCTTGACCTGAACGTCGAACATGAAGTCGAGCGGGAAGTCCACCCGGCAGGTGGCCGACACCAAATCGGCCAGGCGCTGCTTGTTGTCCCGCTTGATCGCGTCCCAGCGGGCGCGGAACTCGGCATCGTCCGCCTTCGGCGCCAGCGCCTCCAGGTGCTTGAGGTCGTTCACCCAGCGCGGGTCGATGGCCTCGTCCAACAGATCGCGCAGACCCGGATTGCACATGGCCAGCCAGCGGCGCGGCGTGACCCCATTGGTCTTGTTGTTGAACTTGCCCGGCCAAAGCTCGTACCAGTCGCGGAACAGGCCCTGCTTGAGCAGCTCCGAGTGCAGCGCCGCGACTCCGTTCACCGAGAAGCTGCCAACGATGGCGAGATAGGCCATGCGTACCTGCGGCTCGCCGCCCTCCTCGATCAGCGACATGCGCCGCTGGCGTTCCTGATCGCCGGGCCAGCGCGCGGCCACCTCGGACAGGAAGCGGGCGTTGATTTCGTAAATGATCTCCAGCACCCGCGGCAGCAGCTGCTCGAACAGCCGCACCGGCCATCGCTCCAGCGCCTCCGGCAGCAGGGTGTGGTTGGTGTAGGCCATGGTCTTGGTGGTGATGGCCCAGGCCTCGTCCCAGTCGAGCCGCTGCTCGTCCATGAGCTGGCGCATCAGTTCGGGCACCGACACCGCCGGATGGGTGTCGTTGAGCTGGAAGCAGTTCTTGTCCGCAAAACCGCTGAAGTCGCGCCCGTGCAGCCTGATCCACTCGCGCATCACATCCTTGAGGCTGGCACAGGCCAGGAAGAACTGCTGCCGCAGCCGGAGCTCCTTGCCGTTCTCGCTGGCATCGTTCGGGTAGAGCACCATGGTGATGTGCTCGGCGCTGTTCTTCGCAGCCACGGACTCGGGATAGCTGCCGGCATTGAATTCGCCGAGGTCGAACTCGTCCGTCGCCGCCGCCGACCACAGCCGCAGGGTGTTGATGGTCTGGTTGCGGTAGCCGGGAATCGGAATGTCGTAGGGCACCGCTAGGACATCGTGGGTATCCACCCAGCGGTGGTGCATACGGCCCGCGTCGTCCGTGTACATCTCCGAGCGGCCGCCGAAGGGGATGCGTTGGGTGTACTCGGGTCGTTCCAGCTCCCAAGGATTGCCGTCGCGCAACCAATGGTCCGGCTCCTCCAACTGGCGTCCGTCATCGATGAGCTGACGGAACATGCCGTACTCATAGCGCAGCCCATAGCCCTTCACCGGCAGCTGCAGGGTCGCGCAGCTGTCCAGGAAACAGGCCGCAAGCCGACCCAGACCGCCGTTGCCGAGACCCGCGTCCATCTCGGCGGACTCGAGTTCCTCATAGACCACGCCCAGGTCGTACAAGGCCTGGCGCACCTCGTCGGTGACGCCGAGGTTGAGCATCGCGTTCGATAGGGAACGCCCCATCAGGAACTCGAGCGACAGATAATAGGTGCGCTTGCAGTTGGCCTCGTCGTGCGCCTGACGGGTGCGCTTCCAGCGCTCCATCAGGCGGTCGCGCAGCACGATAGCCAGCGCCTTGTACGGGTAATAGGCGGACTTGCAGTCGCGATCGCGGCCCAGGGTGTGGGCGTAGTAGCGCTGGAAGTCGGCGGCAATGCCGTCGGTGTCCATGGGCAGCGGCGCGAGGTTGAACAGCGCGGCCTTGGGCGTGCTTTGGCTGAGGTCTTTGAACGGGGACATATCGATGGTCCGGCAGAGGGCTCGAGGGAAATCGTGGTTGCGTGGCGGGCGGTATGGGCTGGACGCGGCAGCAGAGTCGACCGATCCCTGACGAACCGCCGCGCTGCCCGATTGCGGCCTAAGATAGCGCGCCCCCATGACCCTGCGCAGGGGTTTTGTTCGACTTCCGCGGGAGTTTTTCAATAGGGACTGGTCTTTTCGAAAAAACCAGCCCCATCTCGGCGCAGAGACCGCAGGGGCGGCCCCAGATTGATGCAAGCCGGCATTCCGGTGAGACCGGGAAGTCAACACTTGAACCGACTGCCCTGACTTGCATGCAAGGCGCTGACTTGGCTCTGGTTCCGCGGCGAAGTTCAGATCACCTATTGGGTGACGGGCGCTACGGTCGCCATGGCACGCCCTGCGGGGCGCACCCTGACGACCGTCCAACTACTCCATCTCGGTTCGACACTCCACAAACCAGGTATCGCCACCTTGCAAGCCACCACGTCCAGATCAATTGCCCAGCTGCCCACCCGCAACAAGGTTCCGACCCTTGTCCTCCTCTGCTGCACCCTCGCGCTGCCGAAGATGCGCAAGTACAGCTACCCGATCCTGCTGGGACGCAAGGCCGCCGAGACCGCCCTGCTGCCCAGACAGGCGGGGCAGGTGACGCTGCTGCGGATATCCGACGGTCGCGTCACCGACGTCACCTTCATCGATTCCGCCCAGGCACTCACCCGGGCACTGAAACAAGACTAGTCGGCCCCGCTCCCGATTCTGACACTGCAATCGCGGCCGGAGGCCGCGCCCAGGAGCCTAGTAACCGTCGTCCGTGTACAGACTGTCGGCGAGGTTCTCGAATTTGGTGTACTGGCCGAGGAAGGCGAGTTTTACCGTACCGATGGGCCCGTTTCGCTGCTTACCGATGATGATTTCGGCAACGCCCTTTTCCGGGCTGTCCTCGTTGTAAACCTCGTCGCGGTAGATGAACACGATCAGGTCTGCATCCTGCTCGATGGCGCCAGACTCACGCAGATCGGACATGATCGGGCGCTTGTTGGTGCGCTGCTCCAGGGAGCGGTTGAGCTGAGAGAGCGCGATCACGGGCACGTTCAGCTCCTTGGCCAGCGCCTTGAGGTTACGCGAGATGGCGGAGATCTCGGTCGCGCGGTTCTCGCCATCGCCGGGGGCCTGCATCAGCTGCAGGTAGTCGATGACGATCATGCCGAGCTCCTTCTCCTCGCGCTTCAGCTCCCGCTGCAGCCGACGGACCCGCGCGCGCACCTCCGTCGGCGACAGCGCCGGCGTGTCGTCGATGTGCATCGGCGCCTGGGAGAGGATATGCACGGCGGAGGTGAGTCTGGGCCAGTCCTCGTCGGTGAGCTTTCCGGTGCGCACTCGGTGCTGGTCGATCTGCCCGAGGGACGACATCATGCGCATGGCCAAAGAGTCGCCCGGCATTTCCATGCTGAACACCGCGACGCCCTTGCCGGTCTTGATGGCGACGTTCTCGGCCATGTTCATCGCGAAGGTCGTCTTGCCCATCGACGGACGCCCGGCGACGATGATCAGGTCAGCCGGCTGCAGTCCGGAGGTCTGCATGTCGAAGTCCATGAAGCCCGTCGGCAGGCCGGTGATGGGCTCATCGCGATGAAACAGCTCATCGATCTTGTCGACGGCGATCTTGAGCAGGCTCTCGATGTGCTTGAAGCCGCCGCCGCGGGCGAGCTGCTCGGCGATGCCGAAGACCTTGGCCTCCGCGGCATCGAGGATCTCCGCCTCGGACCGGCCCTCGGTGTCGAAGGCGAGGTCGGCGATGTCGGTGCCGGCCTTGACCAGCTGCCGCAGGACGGAGTTGAAGCGAATGATCCGCGCATAGTGCGCCGCATTGGCCGCCGATGCCGTGTTGCGGTCGATTTCCGCCAAGTAGTCGACCCCGCCCACGTCATCGAGCAGTTTGCGCTTGTCCAATGCCTCGGCGAGGGTCACGACATCGAAGGGCTGATCGTCCTCCGCCAGCAGAGCCACCGCTCGGAAAATGAGCGCGTGCTCCTGACGGTAGAAGTCGACCTCGCGCACCTTGTCGGCGACGAGTTCCCAGGTCCCGTTCTCAAGCATCAGCGCGCCCAGCAGCGACTGCTCCGCCTGCACATTGTGCGGCGGAATACGCATGCCCTCGAAGGCGCTGGAATAATCCTCTTCCACGACCCAACCCCCTATTCTAATTAGTAAAAAAACCCACCTCCGCGTAGCGCTGTGCCATCGCGGAGTCTCTCTGCCAAGCAGGAAGGGAGACGATTGTCGACCCAAGCCGGCGACCCGGACAAGCAAGGATTCGCCGACATTGGAACCGGTGGCGGGGTCTAAAACCGCATGGACAGGGCCGCACGCCGACCTGATGGGGATGGCGGCCGCTGGGTATCGCCGCGGGCATGCCGTTCCTATGCTCGTGCCGGCTCGGCAGGAGGGCCGTCGGCCCCGATCGCTTCGCTCGGGAGGGAGTGTCGCGGCAACGATGCCGCTTCCACAGCCTGGCTAGATCCTGCGTGAGCGCTGCGGGCTGGGTGCGGGGCGGGGTACGGGGAAATGGCCCGGCTGGTGCCGGGCCGAAGTCGGCCGGAAGAGAGATCCGACCAAGGGCAGATCAGATCAGCCCGGAACGATCTCGAGCAGGATGACGACGTTCACGTCGGTGTGCAGGCTCAGTTCCACTTCGTATTCGCCGACATTGCGGAAGGCACCGTTGGGTAGGCGGATCTCGCTCTTCTCGAGCGGGATGCCGGCCTCGGTCACGGCGGAGGCGATGTCCACGGTACCGACGGACCCGAACAGGCGCCCTTCGTCGCCCGCCTTGCACGGGATGGTGACGGTGAGCCCCTCGAAGCGCTCACGGCGCTCTTCGGCAATGGCCAGTGCCTCGGCGGCCTTGGCCTCCAGTTCGGCGCGGCGCTCCTCGAAGGCCTTCAGGTTGGCTTCGGTCGCGGGCACGGCGGCGCCCTGCGGGATCAGGTAGTTGCGGCCGAAACCAGGACGGACGGCGACCTTATCGCCGAGATCGCCGAGGCCGCTGATCTTCTTCATCAGGATGACGTCCACGGATCATGGTCTCCAAATGCTGTTCGCCCGCGGTGTTCGTACCGCGAGCGGGGACGGTCGGAAAGCGCACGGACGGCGCGGCACCTGCTTGAGGGCTGGCTCGAGGGACGGCGCCGTACCGATATCGCGTGCGATCAATGCCCGTCGGTGTACGGGAGCAGTGCCAGGAAGCGGGCGCGTTTGACGGCGTCCGCGAGTTGGCGCTGATACTTGGCCGAGGTGCCGGTAATACGGCTCGGTACGATCTTGCCGGACTCGCTCACGTACGCTTTCAGCAGATTCAGATCCTTGTAGTCGATCTCGGTGATGCCTTCGGCGGTGAAACGGCAGTAGCGCTTGCGTCGGAAAAAGCGGGCCATGGTTCAAATCTCTTGCGCTGGATGGGTGGCTGGGTTCCGGATCGGACTCCGGATCGGCGCCGGGTCTGCGGCTGACCGGGTGGCGCTCAGTCGTCGTCGCGCGAGCGCGAATCCTCGCGCTGGCGCGGCGGACGGTCGTCATCCCGGCGCCCACGGCGCTCACCGCCGCGCTCTTCGCCGCCGTCTTCCTCGCCCTTCAGCAGAGGCGACGGATCAGTGACCGGGCCGCTGCGCTTGATGATCAGGTTGCGCAGCACCGCGTCGTTGAACCGGAAGGCGTTCTCCAGCTCGTCTAGAGCCTCCTGGTCGCACTCGATGTTCATGAGCACGTAGTGGGCCTTATGGACCTTGTTGATCGGGTACGCCAGCTGGCGCCGACCCCAGTCCTCCAACCTGTGGATCTTGCCGCCGCGCCCTTCCAGATTGCCCTTGTACCGCTCCAACATGGCCGGCACCTGTTCGCTCTGGCTCGGGTGAACCAGAAACACCACTTCGTAATGTCGCATCGTGCTCCTCGCGGATGACAGCCTCCCGTCGATCGGCACCAAAGGCGCCGCCCGCGGTGAGGCAAGGAGATGCCGCTTGCGCGGCAAAGCCGAGCATTGTGTTCCATATCGAACGCAAAAACAACCTTTTGCGTCGACCATTCCAGTTGTTGGCGGCTTCGGCGACGGTCAGGCCACGAGGACACTGGCGGGGGTACTGGCGGGGGTACTGGCGGGGACACTGGCCAGCATCGTCGACTGACGCGACAATGCGGGGATCATGAACAAGCAAGATCGGCGCCCTGACGGGGCCGACGATCTGGGGGAATCCAAGGCATGTATCGGCTGTTGCTCGTCTCGGTGCTGAGCACCGTCCTTGTCGCTTGCGGGTCATCCGGCGGTGGCGGTGGATCGCAATACGTCGCGATCAGCGACAACGAGACCTATCGCGGACAGTTCGCCGCCGCTGTGTCGCCGGTGGAGTTCTCCGGCGGGTCGGAGACGGACCGCCGGTGGCTTCAGCGAGAGATCGTTCGGGTCATCTCGGAGTCCGGCACCTTCGCGACCGTGTTGCCGCTCAGCGCCCGCGGCGAGAGCAATGAGGCCGAGGTGCTCATCGACCCGACGGTGGTGCGCGTGCAGCGCTACAGCGGCGGACTCAACCGCATCGACCTGCGGCTTCGCGCCAGGCGCAAGACCACGGGCGCGCCCGGGCTGGACAAGGTCTACAAGGGCAAGCGTAGCGGCAGCCGCAGTGCCATCGTCGACGCAACTGCAATGGCGACCCCGGATCTGCGCCGCAACTACGGCAATCGGCCGGTGTATTGATCCAGCTACCAGCCGACGCGGGAGCGGCATGCCTGCCGCGACACTCCGCCCGAACCTGGTGATCGTGACCGAGTGGCCGCTCCCACATCAACGGTACTGCCGCAGATACCACCACTCGAAGAGGCGCTTGAGCCAGTGGAAGACGATGGACCTGGGCAGCACCCAATTACGCTTTTCGGTGCGCCAGACCACCATCCCGTTGTCGGTGGCGTCGACGATACAGAGCAGTTCGACGTCGAAGGTCGCGTCAGCCTCGCGCCCGGCCAGCTCCGAGGCCAGGTTCTTGGCCGCTGCCTTCGCCTGTAGGTCCGCCATGTGCGCCTGCTTCGGCATCCAATCCGGGCCGGGGAAGCTGCCGGAGTCGCCGACCACGTAGACTCGCTCCAGGCCCGGCACCCGGCAGTGCGCATCCGCCTGGATCAGCCCGCCCGGTGAGCGCGGCAGCGACGTCTGGTCGAACCAGGTGTTGCCGGTCATGCCCGGCATGAAGACGATCAGATCCGCCGGTATTTCGCCGCCTTCGGTGATGACCCGGTCCGCCTCGAAGGCCTTGAGCTTGTGGCCCAGGTGCGTCTCGATGCCCACCCGCTCCATCTCACCCAGAAGACTGCCCACCGCCTTCGGCCCGAGCCGATTGCCCGGGCGCTCCGCCGGTGTGAAGAAAACGATGCGGAAACGCTCGCGCCGCCCCTCCTTGCGCAACTGACGGTCAAGCCCGAACAGGAACTCGAAAATCGGCCCGCCGCGCATGGATGACGGCTCCTTCGGATTGCCCGAAAAGCCCATGGCGACGGTGCCGCCGTCCAGTTCCTGCAGTCGGTCGCGGATACGCTCCGCCGCTGCGATACCCTCGCAGGGCGTGATGGCGTGCTCGATGCCGGGCAGCTTCTTGATGAATCGACCGCCGCTGGCGATGATCAGGCCGTCGTTCTCGATGTCGCCGTCGCTGGTGCGCAGCACCCGGCCGTCGTCGCTCAGGCCGGTGGCGTCGGCGGCGCGATGCGTGACGCCCATGCGACGGAAGAACGGCCGCAGATCGATGCGCAAGTCGTCGCCGGTACGCAGCCCGCATGGCACCCAGATCAGGCCCGGATAGTAGACGAACTCCGGTTTCGGGCTGACCACGGTGATGGCCAGGTTACGGCGCGCCTCGCGGAGATTCTGCACCGCGGTGAGGGCCCCGAACCCAGAGCCAACGACACTAATGCGTTCCATCCTCGTTCCCCCTCGGACTCGTTATTGTGCTGCGTGATCGGACCCGACCCTGTTTGGACCGATCCCTGCCAAACGCGGTTCCCCTGGTCTGGTCTGGTCCGGGCCAGGCCGTCCGTCGCATGCCGCCGTCAGCCGGCTTCTCGGGCGTCCGCGCCGGCCTCCTGCAACAGCGGCCGCAGCTGCGGCCAGACATTATCCAGTATCAGGGGCTGCGCCGCCGCCTTGGGGTGCAGACCGTCGGCCTGCATGAGCGCCAGGTCGTCCGCGACACCCTGAAGCAACCTCGGCACCAGTGCGGCGCCGGTCTCCTCGGCCACCTCGGCGTAGAGACCCTGAAAGGCCTGCGCATAGGCGTTGCCGTAGTTCGGCGGCAAGCGCACACCGGCCAGCAGCACCCGCGCCCCAGCGGCCTGCGCACGCTCGACCAGCTGGACCATGCGCTCGACGATGCGCGCCGGCGGGAACCCGCGCAGGCCGTCGTTGGCGCCGAGTTCGATGATGATGACGGCCGGCCGATGCTCCTCGATCAGCCCCGGCAGTCGTGACTGGCCGCCGGCCGTGGTATCGCCCGAGATACTGGCATTCACCACCCGGTGCGGGAAGCCCTCATCGGCGAGCCGAGCCTTGAGCAGGCTGACCCAGCCCTGATCTAGATCGATCCCGTACGCGGCGCTGAGGCTGTCGCCGAGGACCAATATCACGGGCTTGGCCGCGGACGCCGCCGCTACGCCCGACCCGCCCACCAGGCTCCCGACGATGGTGAGCATTGCCACGAGCAGGTAGCGACCACGCATGACTTCCCCCGAGACCCTGTGCCGTGCCGATGGACTGGCCAAACATGTTAGCGGCCCAGGCGGCCGGCTGACCATCCTGCAAGCGCTCTCGCTCAACATCAGCGCCGGCGAGGCGGTGGCCATCGTTGGCGCCTCCGGCAGCGGCAAGTCTACCCTGCTCGGGTTGCTCGCCGGGCTCGACAGCCCGAGCAACGGCAACGTGGAACTCTGCGGCGCAGCACTTTCGGGGTTGGACGAGGACGGCCGCGCGGCGCTGCGTGCCGGCCGGGTTGGATTCGTGTTCCAGAACTTCCAGCTGCTGCCGACCCTGACGGCAATGGAGAACGTTGCCCTGCCGCTGGAGCTCGGTGCCGCATCCAACAACGGCGCCGCAGCCTCGAGAGACCCTATCCAGATCGCCCGCGAGGCACTCGATCGCGTCGGCCTCGCCGAGCGCGCCGGACATTACCCACGCCAGCTCTCCGGCGGCGAGCAACAGCGGGTCGCCATCGCCCGTGCCTTCGCCCCCGGCCCGGAGATCCTCTTCGCCGACGAACCGACCGGCAACCTCGACCTAGCCACCGGCTCGCGCATCATCGAGCTGTTGTTCTCGCTGCGCGCCGACGCGGGCGCCGCGTTGGTGCTGGTCACCCACGACGAGGTGCTGGCAAGGCGCTGCGACCGCCGGCTCGGCATGCGCGACGGGCACCTGGAGGAGCTGCCATGAGCGTCCCCGCCGAGGCCACGGCGGGCGCAGCGGCCGGCCCCCCGGCCGCCGCGCCCCATCACCGGCTGAGTGCCCTGCGCCTCGCGCTGCGCCTGCTGCGCCGCGACTGGCGCAGCGGCGAGCTGTACCTGCTCTCCACCGCATTGGTGCTGACCGTGGCCGCCATCACCGCCGTCGGCTTCTTCACCGACCGCATCGAGCGTGCCATGCAGCGCCAGGGCGGCGAGCTGATCGCCGCGGACCTGGTCATCGACGCCTCGCGCCCCATCCCCGAGACCTTCGCCGAGGAAGCCGACCGGCGCGGCCTCCGCATCGCGCGTACGCTGACCTTCCGCAGCGTCGTGCTGGCGGGAGAAGCGACTCAGCTGGTCCAGGTCAAGGCCGTCGACGACGCCTATCCGCTGCGCGGCGACGTGCGCCTCAAGACGGGCCTGGAAGCCGACGAGGCCGCAGCCGTTGGGCCGCCCATGGCAGACACGGCCTGGGTGGAACCACGTCTGCTCTACAGCCTCGACCAGCCCGTGGGCGCCGAGATCCAGCTCGGCGAGGCGAGCTTCAGCGCCGATCGACTGATCGCCTACGAGCCCGACCGGGGTGGCAACTTCTTCCAAATCGCACCGCGCGTCATGATCCGCCTCGACGCGCTGGATGCCACGGGCCTGGTCACCGAGGCAAGCCGTGTCCGCCACCGACTCTTGCTCGCCGGTCCAGCCGATGAGGTCGCGGAGTTCAGCGCTTGGGCAGAGGATCGGTTACCGCCCTCCGCCGGGCTCATCGATGCCACGGACGCACGCCCGGAGTTCGAGTCCGCCGTGGAGCGGGCCTCGCGCTTCCTGCACCTGGCGGCACTAACCACCCTGCTCGTGGCCGGCGCCGCCATCGCGTTGGCGAGCCGACGCCTGGTGGAGCGCCAGACCGACGCCGTCGCCGTCATGCGCTGCCTGGGCGCGCCTCGGCACCTGCTGACGCGGCTGTTCGCGCTGCGGCTGCTGGTGTTCGGACTCGGCGCGAGCCTGATGGGCTGTCTGATCGGCTGGCTCGGCCAGCGTGGTCTGGCCACCCTGCTGGCTGACTGGTTCGGCAGTCCGCTGCCCGCGGCCTCCCCGGCGCCGGTGCTGCTCGGGCTCGGCACCGGGCTGGTCGCCCTGGCCGGCTTCGCGCTGCCGCCACTGCTGCAGCTCGCGGACGTGTCGCCGCTGCGGGTGCTGCGCCGCGACCTCGGCGCGCCGCGGGCGTCGGTGGCCTTCGCGGCCCTTGCCGCCGCCGGCGCCCTCGCCGTGCTGGTGCTCTGGCAGGCGGCGGACCTCGAGCTGGCGCTGAAGCTACTCGGTGGCGTGCTCGCAGCGTTGACGGCCCTGGTCGCCCTGGGCGGGCTCATGGTCTGGCTGGCCGGCATCGCCGCGAACCGCAGCCGCGGCATCTGGCGACTCGGTCTCGCTGGCCTGGCGCGCCGACCGGGCGCGGCCATCCTGCAGATCGTCGGCTTCGGTCTCGGCATCCTGGCCCTACTGCTGCTGGCGGTGGTACGGGTCGACCTCCTGCGCAGCTGGCAGGAGACCCTGCCCGAGGGCGCGCCGAACCGCTTCCTGATCAACATCCAGCCACAAGAGACCGACACCCTGGCGGCATGGTTCGCCGCGCACGGCATCGACGGCTCCGGCATCTTCCCGATGATCCGCGGCCGCCTCACGGCCGTCGATGGCGCGGCGGTAGCGCCCGGCGACTACGAGGACCCGCGGGCGCAGCGCCTGGTGGAACGGGAATTCAACCTGAGCTTCGGTCTGGAACCCCAGCAGGACAATGAGATCGTCGCCGGCGAATGGTGGGGTGCAGACGACCCGACACCGCAGTTCTCCGTGGAAGAAGGCATCGCTGAGACGCTGGGCATCGAGCTCGGCGACAGCCTGACCTATTGGGTCGCCGGGCGCGAGCTCTCGGCCCCGGTGACCAGCCTGCGACGGGTGCAGTGGGACAGCTTCAACGTCAACTTCTTCGTCATCGGCACGCCCGGCTTGCTCGGCGCCGAGCCGGCCACATACATCACCAGCTTGTATCTGCCGGCGAGCCGGGAGGCGCTGGTGCCGGAGCTGCTGCGGGCCTTCCCGAGCGTCACGCTCATCGACGTCGGCGCCCTGTTGGCGCAGGTTCGCGGCATCATCGAGCAGGGCATCCGCGCCGTGGAGTACGTGTTCCTGTTCACGCTCTCGGCGGGGCTGCTGGTGATGATCGCCGGCATCCAGGCGAGCCTCGCGGTGCGGCGTGCCGAGCATGCCGTCTTGCGCACCCTTGGCGCCCGTCGCCGTCAGCTGCTCTGGAGCCTGCTGGTGGAATTCACGGTGGCCGGTGTGCTGGCCGGGCTCACGGCGACGGTCTTTGCGCAGGCGACGGGTTACGTCATGGCCACCCAGTTGTTCGACCTGCCCTTCGCGCCCAGCCCTTGGCTCTGGCTGGTGGGCGTGCTCGGCAGCGGCGTGGCCATCGGGCTGGCCGGCACGCTAGGCACCTATCGGACACTCGTCAAGCCCCCGCTCACGGCGCTGCGACAAGCGGGTTGAGCAGGCGTCGGTTATTGGACATCCATGGCCGAGACCGGCAGGGACGCGAAAGCCGTGGTCTTCGCGTCCCTTCGTTCTCAGCGGCTTTCCGCCGCCGAATACGACGTGGCACCCTGCCCCACAGGGGAGATGCAGACAACCCAGCGATTCCCTAAGGCGACCCGACTCGGACTTTCGGGGGGCTCGCGGCCGGCGCCTTCTGCGCCGGCCGCCGTCGAGTTGTTATGATGGTTCGGAAACGACCAAGGAATGCCGCCGCGCCATGTCCTCCGCCCTGTTCATCGACACCCCGCACCCACTCCCGGTCTCGGTCGCCCTGGCGTCGCTGGCGTTTGCGGCCTTGGGCGTCGCCCTGGCCCAGCCGACGGTGCAGGACCTCGACCTGCGCGTGCGGCCTTCGGACATCGCGCCGTCGGTGACCATTCAGGACCACGACAACCGCACCGTCGAGGAGTACAGCGTCAACGGCAACACCTACATGATCAAGGTGACCCCAACGGTCGGCGCCCCCTACTACCTGGTGGACACCGATGGCTCCGGCGACATGCAATGGCGACGCAACAGTCCGGGGATGGAGACCCAGCCGCCCCAGTGGACCTTACTCAGTTGGTGATGGTCAGCGCACGCCGCCGACAGCGGCCAAGGTCACAGCAGTGCAGTCTTTTTTCAGAGGAACGCCAGCGATGAACCGCATGCCACATCGGCCACAGACACCGACGAAGCGTTGCAAACAGGGCCGGACAGGCATCGGCCTGGCGCGCGTCGGGCTCCTGTTCGGTCTTCTGCTGCTCTCCGTCTCGACCCAGGCCGGCACCGTCGAGGAGGTCCGCGAACGGGGCCTGCTGCGCTGCGGCGTCAACGGCGAGGTGCCCGGCATGTCGCTGCGCGACGAGGCCGGCAGCTGGCACGGGCTCGACGTGGACTTCTGCCGCGCCCTGGCCACCGCCGTGCTGGATGACCCGGAGGCGGTGGCGTTCGTACCGCTCAGCGTCGAGGACCGATTGAGCGCCGTGCGCGACGGCAACGTCGACCTCCTGGCCCGCAACACCAGCTGGACCGGACAGCGCGACATCACCGAGGGCGTGAGCTTCGTCGGAGTCCTGTACTTCGACGGTCAGGGCCTCATGGTGCCGCGCAAGACCGACAAGCTCAGCGCACTCGAACTCCACAAGGCCAAAGTCTGTGTCGTCGAGGGTACCACCAGCGTGGATAACGCCAAGCGCTACTTCGCCCTCAACCGCATGATGCTGGAGCTCATGCTCTACCCCGACATCGCCACGGCCGCGGCGGCCTATCTGGATGGCAAGTGCGACACCCTGAGCACGGACCGCTCTCAGCTGTTCGCGCTGCGCGCGACCCTGGATGACCCGGCGGCCCAACGCATCCTGCCGGAGGTGGTCTCCAAGGAACTGCTCGGCCCCGTGGTCCGCGACGACGACCACCGCTGGTTCGACCTGGTCCGCTGGACCCTGTTCACGCTGGTGGAGGCGGAGGAGCTGGGCATCGACTCCGGGAATGTGGCGGGCGCCAGGAACCGCGCCAAGAGCGACCGGGTGCGCGCCCTGCTGGACCTCGACGGCACCACGGCCGCGGCGCTGGGCGTGGAACCGGCCTGGGGCTACCGGGTGATCCGGCGCATGGGCAACTACGGGGAGATCTTCGAGCGCAACCTGGGCTCCGCCTCCGGCCTCGGCATCAAGCGCGGCGTCAACGCACTCTGGACAGACGGCGGGTTGATGTTCGCACCGCCCAGTCGTTAGAACGGAACGATGGGCACGCACCCTCGTTCCCACGCTCCAGCGTGGGAATGAAGGGCAGCCGCTCCAGCGGCCCGTGCCCGATCCAACCACGCAGACCACTCGACGCTGGAGCCTTGGCCCTTGCTCCAACGCTGGAGCGTTGGAGCCAGACAGGCCGCACCCCGTGGGGCAAAGGCCGATAGGCCGTGCCCATCAACAGCCATCGCCCCAACCCCTGCCACAACGACCATGACCCATCCCTTCCTGATCCAACCCTTCCGCGGACTACGCCCGGCACCGGGCCAGGCGGCGGAGGTGGCCGCCCCACCATACGACGTCGTCGACGCCGAGGAGGCGCGCCGACTGATCGCTGACCGCCCCAACAGCTTCCTGCGCATCTCCCGCGCGGAGGTGGAGCTGCCAGCGGGGACCGACCCCTACGATCCAAGCGTCTACGCGCGGGCACGGGCCAACCTGGAACGCATCATTGATGACGGCGTGCTGCATCGCGACGCCTCGCCACATTTCTACGTCTATCGGCTGGACACGTCCACGCGCAGCCAGACCGGATTGGTCGCGTCGGCCTCGGTGACCGCCTACACCGATGGCCGTATCAAGAAGCACGAGCTCACACGCCCGACCAAGGAGGACGACCGGGTGCGCCAGATCGACGCCCTGGACGCCCAGACCGGCCCCGTATTCCTGGTTCACCGTGCCAGCGAAAGGCTGCGAACCCTACTCGCCGAGGCAAGCCAGGGACGAGCGCCCGACATCGACATCCAAGACACCCAGGGCGTGCGCCATCGCCTCTGGCCCGTCTCGGCACCGGATCAGGTGCAGGCCATCGCCGACGCGGGCAATCGGCTGTCGGCGCTCTATGTCGCGGATGGTCATCACCGCTCCGCCGCCGCCGTGCGGGTCGCCGCGCGGCGCGGGCTGGATGAGCGCGCCGGCTTCCTGGCAGTGATCTTCCCGCAGGATGAACTCGTGATTTTGCCCTACCACCGGCTGATCCTGGACCTGGGCGAGCTGGACACGGGCGCCCTGCTCGCCCGGGCGGGCGAGGCCTTCCACGTGCAACGCGCCGAGGGCCCGCTGCAACCCACCAGTCGCGGTTGCTTCGGCCTCTACGATGGCCGCGACTGGTGGCGACTCGACCTGCACGAGGACCGACTCCCGACCCGCTCGGACCCGGTCGAGCGACTCGCCGTTAGCCTGTTGCATCGGCACCTGGTGGCGCCGATCCTCGGCATCACCGACGCCCGCCGCGACTCGCGCATCGACTTCGTCGGCGGCAGCCGCGGCCTGGACGGACTCGCCGCACCCGTCGACGCGGGGCGCGCCCGCATCGCCATTTCGGTGCCGGCGACCTCCATCGACGAGTTGCTGGCGGTGGCCGATGCGGACGCCATCATGCCGCCCAAGTCGACCTGGTTCGAGCCCAAACTCGCCGATGGCCTGGTGAGCCTGGTACTCGACTGATCCAACCCGCACCGGCCCCCGGGGTCGGCCGCGGCGCACCGGGCCCGATTGCCGACGCACACCCTCGTCGTTCCTGCACCGCCCCTAGATCGATCATGGTCCAGACCGCGACCCACCTGCCGGAGACCACCGACGACGCCGAGGCCATGCGCCTCTGGCTCGAAGACATCGCGGAGCACTACGACGAGGACGCCCGCCGTCGGATCGAGCAGGCCGCCGCTATGCTGCTACGCTGCGAGGGCGAGCGCATGCTTGAGACCGGTGAATCCGCCGTCCGTCACCGGCTCTCCGGCGCCGACATCCTGTACCGGCTGCGTATGGACGCGGACACCCTCTGTGCTGCCCTGCTGCACGGCTGCGTCGGCCGCGCCGGTATAGACGACCAGGCACTCGCTGGGCTGGCCGGCCCAAGCCTGGTGCGCATGACCCACGACCTGAGACTCATCGAGCACCTGACCCGGGTCGAATACGTCGCCGAGGGCGGCAAGCGTGCCGATCGCTCGCGCCTGGCACACGAGGAAAACCTGCGCCGCATGTTGCTCGGTATTGCCGAGGACGTGCGCGTGGTCCTGGTGGTCCTTGCCGACCGGCTGCACCTGTTGCGGCGAAGCAAGCACCTGAGCCGGGAGCGGCAGCTGGAGCTCGCCGCCGACACCCGCCGCGTCTATGCGCCGTTGGCCAACCGGCTCGGCATCTGGCAGCTCAAATGGGAGCTCGAAGACCTGGCCCTGCGCGCCGCCGAGCCCGAGGACTACAAGCGCATCGCCAAGGCGCTGAGCGAACGACGCGACGAGCGCCAGGCCTACATCGGGCGGGTGCTGGGGACATTGCGCGCGGAGCTGACCCGGGCCGGCATCGACGGCGAGGTCACCGGCCGGCCGAAACACATCTACAGCATCTGGAAGAAGATGCAGCGCAAAGCTGTCGACATCGGCCAGATCTTCGACCTGCGCGCCGTGCGCATCCTGGTGGAGGACATCCCGGCCTGCTACACGGCCCTCGGTGTGGTGCACGGGCTCTGGCGACACATCCCGTCGGAGTTCGACGACTATATCGCCACACCCAAGGGCAACCAGTACCGCTCCCTGCACACCGCCGTCATCGGCCCGGAAGACAAGCCACTGGAGGTGCAGATCCGCACCCGCGACATGCACGAGCACGCCGAGTACGGTGTCGCCGCCCACTGGGCCTACAAGGAGGCGAAGGGGCTCGATGCGGATTTCCAGCGCCGCGTGGTCTGGATGCGCAACTGGCTCGAGAACGCCGGGGACGCGGAACCGAACGAGGACATCGTCGAGCAGTTCAAGGCGGACCTGGCGCCGTCCAACGTCTATGTGCTCACCCCCCAGGCCAAGGTGGTGGAGCTACCGCATGGCGCCACGCCGCTGGACTTCGCCTACGCGATCCACTCGGAGATCGGCCACCGCTGCCGTGGCGCGCGTGTCGACGGCCGCATGGTGCCGCTGAGTCATCGCCTCGCCAGCGGCGAGACGGTGGAGATCCTGACCCAGAAGAACGCCCACCCGAGCCGCGATTGGCTGAGCCCGCACCACGGCTACCTGGTGACCTCGCGGGCGCGCAACCGGGTGCGCCAGTGGTTCAAGCAGCAGGACTTCGACCGCAACCTCACCGACGGCAAGGCCATACTGGAGCGCGAGCTGACGCGGCTCGGCATCGAGGCCACACCGCAACCCGAGAAGCTCGCGGAGCGCTTCAACCTGCGCACCGGCGACGACCTGCTCGCCGCCATCGGGCGCGGCGACGTCGCCGTGGGCCAGGTCGCGCGCCAGGTCGGCGAGCCCCGCGCCGAGCGCCGTGAGGCGCCGGACGCCCTGCCTCCCGCGCGGCCGCAGCAACAGCGCCCGCGCCCGCGCCCGAGGCAGTCGACCGTGATCGTCGAGGGCATCGGCGACCTGATGACCCGCATGGCCAGCTGCTGCCGGCCAGTGCCCTACGACAAGCTCATCGGCTATCTGAGTGTGGGGCGTGGAGTGGTCGTGCATCGGCGCAACTGCCGAGAAATCCTGAACCTGCCCGAGGCCGAACGCGACCGCCTGGTGGACGTCACCTGGGCCGAACAGCCGGCGGAGGCGGGCTACCCGGTGGGCCTGGTGCTCACGGCCGCCGACCGCAAGGGTCTGCTGCGCGACATCTCCTCGGCCCTGGCGGACACCGACGGCAACGTGCTCGGTAGCGAGACCCAGAGCGACCCGACCAGCGACATCGCCTACCTACGCTTTACCGTAGAAGTCACCGATGCCGATCACCTGGACCGCATCATGACCCGCCTGCGGCAGCTGCCCGACATGCTCTCGGTGGAGCGGGCACACTGATCAGTCATCGTCGGGCACCCCGACGCGGTCCGACCCATCACCCGAGTAATCAGCCCCATGCTAGGATACCGCGCGACTTCCAGCCGAACTTGCGGCCAATCGCGGCGGGCGACGAACACAGCATGAACGCAATACTGGTTACCGGCGGCGCCGGCTTCATCGGCGGCAACTTCGTGCTGATGATGCTGGCGGAGACCAACGCCAGCATCGTCAACCTCGACAAGCTGACCTACGCGGGTAACCTCGATACCCTGGCCTCGGTGCAAGACCACCCCCGGCACGTCTTCGTCCAGGGCGACATCGGCGACCCGGAGCTCATCCCCCGCCTACTGCGCGAACACCGCATCGACGTCGTCGTCAACTTCGCCGCCGAGAGCCATGTCGACCGTTCCATCGACGGCCCGGCCGCCTTCATCGAGACCAACGTCGTCGGCACCTTCAACCTGCTGGACGCCGTCCGCGACTACTGGCGCGGGCTAGACGACGCGGCACAGCAGGCGTTCCGATTCCTGCATGTCTCCACCGACGAGGTCTATGGCTCCCTGGGTCCCACCGGTGCCTTCACCGAGACCACGCCCTACGCGCCGAACTCGCCCTACTCCGCCTCCAAGGCCTCGTCCGATCATCTGGTGCGCGCCTGGCACCACACGTACGGTTTGCCGGTGCTCACCACCAACTGCTCCAACAACTACGGGCCCTACCAGTTCCCGGAGAAGCTGATCCCGCTGATGATCGCCAAGGCCCGCGCCGGCGAGCCACTGCCCATCTACGGCGACGGCTCCAACGTCCGCGACTGGCTCTATGTCGAGGACCACTGCCGTGCCATCGCCCGCGTGCTGGAAGCCGGCAGGCCGGGCGAGGTCTACAACGTCGGCGGCAACAGCGAAAAGACCAACCTCGAACTCGTCGACACCCTCTGCGGCATGCTGGACGAGGCGTTGCCGAACTCGCCACACCGCCCTCACAGCCGGCTCAAGACCTTCGTCACCGACCGCCCCGGCCACGATCAGCGCTACGCCATCGATGCCGGCAAGCTCAAGCACGAACTGGGCTGGACCCCGCGTGAGACCTTCGAGACCGGGCTGCGACGGACGCTGACCTGGTACCTCGACAACGAGGCCTGGGTGCAGCGGGTCATGGACGGCAGCTACCGCGGCCAGCGCCTGGGCACGGCGCCGGACGGTGACTGAGCTCGAACCCTAGTCTCCCTGTCCATCCAGCTCGAGCAACTCTCCTCGAAGGCCCCGTCCAGCACCCGGAGAAGCGGCATGACGCGCAAGGGCATCATCCTCGCCGGCGGCTCCGGCACCCGACTGCACCCGCTGACCCTCTCGCTCAGCAAGCAGCTCCTGCCGGTGTACGACAAGCCCATGATCTATTACCCGCTGTCGGTGCTGATGATGGCCGGCATCCGGGAGATCCTGATCATCACCACCCCGCGCGACGAGCCCGCCTTCCGGGCCCTGCTCGGCAACGGCAGCCAATGGGGTGTGGAACTGGAGTATGCCGTGCAGCCCGAGCCGGGCGGACTGGCCCAGGCATTCCTCATCGGCCGCGACTTCGTCGATGCCAAGCCCAGCTGCCTGATCCTAGGCGACAACATCTTCTACGGTGCCGGCCTGGTCGAGAGCCTCAAGGCCGCGGCGCGCCGGACCCAGGGCGCGACGGTGTTCGGCTACTGGGTCAAGGACCCCCAGCGCTACGGCGTCGCCGAGTTGAATGCGGATGGCAACGTCGTCGGCCTGGAGGAAAAACCAACCAAGCCCAAGTCCAACTACGCCGTCACCGGCCTCTACTTCTACGACGAACGCGCCTGCGACATCGCCGCGGATCTGACGCCATCGCCACGCGGCGAGTTGGAAATCACCGACCTCAACCGCCGTTATCTGGAGCAGGAACTGCTGCGCCTGGAGCGGCTCAGCCGCGGCGTCGCCTGGCTCGACACCGGCACACACGAGTCGCTCATGCAGGCCGCAAACTTCATCGAGACCATCGAGCACCGTCAGGGTCTCAAGATCTGCGCCCCCGAGGAGGTCTCCTACCAGCAAGGCTGGCTCGACGCAGAACAGCTGCGACGCATCGCCGAGCCGCTGCGCAAGAGCGGCTACGGCGACTACCTCCTTAGCCTGCTCGAGCGTGATCGAGTGCCCTGAGCACAGCATCGCGGCAGGAATCCCGCTCCCATAGACATCGGATGACACGCATCAATCATGAAAGTCACCCCGACGAACCTACCCGACGTCCTGCTCATCGAGCCCAAGATCCATGGCGATCACCGCGGCTGGTTCGTCGAAAGCTGGCAACGGGAGCGTTACCGTGACGCCGGCATCGAGCCCGACTTCGTTCAGGACAACCAATCCTTCTCCGCTGGAGGCACGCTGCGCGGACTCCACATCCAGAACCCCTTCGGCCAGGGCAAGCTCGTTCAGGTCATCCAGGGCGAGGTCTTCGACGTCGCCGTGGACGTCCGGCGCCACTCCCCATGCTTCGGTCAATGGTGCGGCGTTCACCTAACCGGCGAGAACAAGCACCAGCTCTGGGTGCCGCAAGGCTTCCTGCACGGCTTCCTGGTCCTGTCGGAGACGGCGCTCTTCAGCTACAAGTGTACCGACCTCTACCACCCTGAGACCCAGTTCGCCGTCCGCTGGGACGACCCGGACGTCGGCATCGAATGGCCGCTGCGGCAACTCACAGGCCAAACTCCAACACTCTCCGACAAGGACCGCGAAGCCCCGCTGCTCAGCGAGATCCCGGATACCCGCTTACCGCACTGAACCTCAATCCGCTCAGGAAACGGCCTAAACCCTGGCATGCATCCAACGCAGCATCCGCAAGGCCCCATCTATGTCGCCGGCCACCGCGGAATGGTTGGTGCGGCGATCGTCCGTGCGCTCAAGGCCCGCGGATACGAACAGATCATCACGCGCACGCATGCCGAGTTGGACCTGACCCGCCAGGCACTGGTCGAGGAGTTCTTCGCCGCGTATCGCCCGGCACGGGTCTTCCTTGCCGCCGCCAAGGTCGGCGGCATCCACGCCAACGACAGCTTTCCGGCCGATTTCATCTACGACAACCTGATGATCGAGGCCAATGCCATCAACGCCGCTTGGCGCCATGGTGTGGAGCGGCTCCTGTTCCTCGGCAGCTCTTGCATCTATCCGCGCCTCTGCGAGCAACCGATGGCCGAATCCGCCCTACTCTCCGGGGCTTTGGAACCCACCAACGAGCCCTACGCCATCGCCAAGATCGCGGGCCTCAAGCTCTGTGAGTCGTTTAATCGGCAGCACGGAACAGACTTCCGCAGCGTCATGCCCACCAACCTCTACGGTCCGGGCGACAACTTCGACCTCGCCAATAGCCATGTCATCCCTGCGCTGATCCGCAAGTTCCACGAGGCCAAGGTCAAGGGGGCGGATCATGTCATGGTTTGGGGCAGCGGCATGCCAAGACGTGAATTCCTGCACGTGGACGATATGGCCGCCGCCTGCCTGTACGTCATGGACCTTGACGTCGAGGCATATCGGGCACAGACACAGCCGCGCTTATCCCACATCAACGTCGGCGCGGGCACCGACATCACCATCGCGCAACTCGCCGAGCTCATCGCGGACGTGGTCGGCTTCAGGGGCGGTATTCGGCTCGACGCAACCAAACCGGACGGTGCTCCCCGAAAGCTATTGGATGTCAGTCGCCTGGTTGATCTGGGCTGGCAACCCAGAATCGCACTACGCGCGGGGCTCGAGCAATCCTACGAGTGGTTCGTCGCAAACCAGACCCAAGCGCGGCAGTGAATCCTCTCGAGGACCTCCGAGCGCGACGCGCAGGAATCGCAACGATACCGACACCGAAAGAGAACCGAACACGTGAAGAAAGCGCTAATCACCGGGGTCACCGGCCAAGATGGTGCGTACCTGGCAGAACTCCTCCTCGACAAAGGCTACGAGGTCCATGGCATCAAGCGGCGCAGCTCGCTGTTCAATACCGACCGCATCGACCACCTCTATCAGGACCCGCACGAGCCGAATCCGCGATTCATCCTCCACCACGGGGACCTCACGGACTCGTCCAGTCTCACCCGGATCATGCAGCAGGTGCAGCCGGACGAAATCTACAATCTGGCGGCGCAGAGCCACGTCGCCGTATCCTTCGAGGAACCGGAGTACACCGCCAACTCCGACGCCCTGGGCACGCTACGGCTCCTGGAGGCCATCCGCATCCTGGGGCTGGAAAAAAAGACGCGCTTCTACCAGGCATCGACATCCGAGCTCTACGGCAAGGTGCAGGAGATGCCCCAGCGCGAGACCACGCCCTTCTATCCGCGCTCCCCCTACGCCGCCGCCAAGCTCTATGCCTACTGGATCACGGTCAACTATCGCGAGGCCTACGGGATCTACGCCTGCAACGGCATCCTGTTCAATCACGAGAGCCCCATCCGCGGCGAGACCTTCGTCACCCGCAAGATCACTCGCGCCATCGCGCGCATCAAGCTCGGCCTCCAGGATCGGCTCTACCTAGGCAACCTCGACGCCAAGCGCGACTGGGGCCACGCGAGGGACTATGTGTTCATGCAGTGGCTCATGCTCCAGCAGGAGCAGCCTGAAGACTTCGTTATCGCAACCGGCAAGCAGTATTCCGTGCGGGATTTCGTCGATGTCGCCGCTGAGGCGATCGGCCTTGCCATCCGTTGGGAAGGCGAAGGCGTCGACGAGAAGGGCTACGAGAAATCCACCGGCGAGTGCATCGTGTCCATTGACCCCAGGTACTTCCGCCCCACCGAGGTCGAAACGCTCCTCGGCGACCCGAGTAAGGCACGCGAAAAGCTTCGCTGGGAGCCCAAGGTCCAGTTCGAGCAGCTGATCACCGAGATGGTCGAAAGCGACCTCGAGGAGGCAAAGCGCGACGCCCTCTGCGCGAGCGAAGGCTATCGGGTCCTAGATCGAAACGAATAGCGACGCGCGCACTCCGCCGCGGCCAGCCCGCGCTGCACAGGGTGCTGATGGGGCGCCCTTGCGGTCGCACTGCGAATGGCCGCCGGCCGAGAGCGCAACGTTCGGGCGGAGTGTCGCGGCAGGCATGCCGTCTCCACAGGCCGCAGATACAGGCTCGTGCCGATGCGCTCAGGCCACAGGCTGGAACTTGGCGACCCGGCTCACCTGGATGTCGGTGCTGAAGACGACGCCCATGTGGCGGTTGAAGAAGGGCGTCAGCCCCTCCAGGATGGCGTCGGCGATGTCCTCCGGGACGGCAGTGATGACCATCACCAGCACGTCGTCCGCGTTGAACATTAGGTGAGCGTCGTGGGCGCCATGGCTGCCCTTGCCGGACAGGTTGTGCACCACGGTCCAGCCGCTGACACCGGCACGCTCCAACAGGTCGAGCACGAAGTCCTGTTGCTCGCCCTGGACGATGATCTCCAGCTTCTTGAGCGCGCTGTGTTTGAGTTCTTGCATGTTCGTCCTCTGAGATGGTTATTGGGCCGATGCAAACAGGCGTCGGGCGGATCGAGCGAAGCGGACCCGCCGGCGGCCCTGTGGAATCGCTGTGCTTGTTCCACGTTGCTTGCGCGAATGGCGCCTGAAGCGGCCACTCAGGGCAAGCGCACCCGCCGTGCCTCCCAACCCCCGCCCGATCGATCGCCGCGCCGCGGCTCATACACCTGCGCTTGGCCGGTGTCGGGGTCGAGCACAACCAGCCTGATCCAGCCGTTCTGCACCAGTTCCCGGGGCTTGTAGAGTTTGGCGAGGAGGCTCTCGACCAACGTCAGCGGTGCCTCGACGAGGGTGATGAGCCGCATGGGCTGATGATAGGGCCGATCGGCGCGAAGCATGGTCTGTGCCGGCAAGCCGGTGCGCAAATCGCTCAGGTTGCCGGTGACGACGCCGAAGCGACCGACGACGTTGTGGTACACCTTGCTGCCACTACCGAAGGCCTCGTTGTCGACCACGGAGAAGAAGTGCTCCATGTTGATCCACTGGGCGACCACCAGGGGGCCCGAAAGGATGCCCTCCAGCAACCGGCCGCCCGGGTCGAGCCGGTGGTCATAGCTGTGCATGAAGGCGCGCCCGCCGAGGTCGACGCCTCTGGTCACGGCCCGCCGGCCGATGATGAAAGAGGCGTTCTTCGATAGCCCCCACTCCGGGCGGACCTGGGTCCAGTCCAGGGCATGCCGCTTGACCCGCCGGGCCGCGGCCGCCGGCCCGTCGATACCGGTCTCGCCGAGCTCAGCGCATCGCTCGGCGGCGCAGAGCCGGCCGGCGGCGGTGAGGTCCTCCTGGATGCGTGTGACCCGAGTCAGGGCACCCGGAGGCAGCTGGTCCAGGTCGAAGAGCTCGATCTCGTCGGTGGTGGTGTCGTGCAGCGCCGGGGTGAAGCGGGTGTCCTCGGGGATACGGATGCCCTGCTCCGCCAGCAACGCGCGGACCTCGCGCCGGTTGGCCATGGCCGCGAAGATGCGCGCGTTGACCAGGCCCTGATCCCCGCCACAGGCGCCGCAGTCCAGCGCGGATTCATAGGGGTTGTTCTCGGAGGTGCTGCCATGACCCACCACCAAGACGGTGCGGCCGAATCCCTCGGTCAGGCCGATACCGCGCAGCCCGTTCGCCACCAGCTGGGCCTGGCGCTGATGCCGAAAGCCGATCTTGGCCAGGTGTTCGAGCTGGATGCGGGCCTGGTCCGGGTTGATGCGGTACTCGACCTGCAGGGTGCGGATGAACACGGCCTCGGCGGCGGCGTCCACCTCGAACTGCCGCGCGAAGGCCGTGCGCCCCCGTCGCTCACCTAGGGCCGTTTCCCGCAGCTCGCCGATCATCGACCCGGCGAGGGACTCGCGACGCACCGAGAACACCCGGTCCACGGCGCGCACCACCAGCTCGTCCTGCAGGTTGGCGATCAGCTCCAGGGCCCGGGTCCAGAGCATGCCCTCGCGGGCCTTGGCCGCATAGATGCCGTCGATGACCTGGTGCAGGCTGTCGTCGTCCCGGGCCAGCAGGGCATCGTGTCCGATGCCGGCGCGTTCCGCCATCACGCGCACGCGCCCGGCGCGGGTGCAGGCCTCGCGGGCGATCTTCTGGCGCTCGTATTCAAGATAGAGGGCGTCGATGGCGCCGCCGTCGGCGCCGTCCAATACCACCTCGATACGGTGCGCGAACTCCGGTAGCACGGTGCCGGCGTTGAGTTCGCGGCGCAGCAGGCACTCGCGCGGGTGTTCCGTCGCGAAGGCCATCAGTGCCGGCCAGCGCAGGTCGCGCCTCAACCGGCGGCCGGCGTCGTCCAGCAGCGCAAGCGCGAGCACCAGGCGGATGGCGAGATAGTCCACCAGGTCCGCGGGGTTGCGCTGCTGCCAATAGTAGTTTGGCGCCTGCGCACGCCAGCGCACGAAGCCGGCCCAGCCATGCAGACGCGCCAGTTCGACGGTGAAGTAGTCCATCCAGCGCGGCTCCGGCACGCCGAGGCGGGTCATGACCAGATCGATCATGGCCTCCGGCCCCTCGGCCTCCAGCAACAGCGTGCCGACATCGAGACCGCGCATGCGCAGCCGCCGGTTGCGACGCGCAATGTTGGCCCAGCCGCGGAACAGCCCCTGGCGACGGCCCGGCATACGCCAGATGGACTGCCCCTCGTCGAAGAAGTCCATCAGCCCCTTGATCAGCAGCTCGTTCAGTGTCTCGCCCAGGCGGGTGCCGAACAGCTGATCCGCCGCGTCGCAGAGGGTCAGGTCGACGCCGAGTTGATCCGCGAGGGGCTTCATGGACGACTCCCGGCCGCAACTGAAGGACGTGATGTCATCAGCCGCATTCACCGCCTCCGTGCCCCGCCCGGTCGGCGCCCTTCAGGCACGCCAATACGTCCTCGGCGCAGGGCTCACGGTCGCCGGGAGTCGGCTGACTGGTGGACGTGAGCATGGCGAGCAGAATCTCGCGCAACAGGGCCCTGGCCCGGGGATCGGGGCAGTCGGGGTCCGACGCATCCGGATCCGCCTCGGATGCCTCGCCCTGGGCCGCCAGCCAGCCGTCGACGAAGTCATCCACCTCCACGGCCAGGTCCTCGCGCCGGATGTATCCCTCGGCGAGCAGCCGCTGGTAGTCCGTGCGAGGTAGCCAACCCCTGGCGTGGAACAAACGTCTGGCCTCGGCGACGGCCTCCTCGAACGGCAAGTGCTCCAGGCCGTTGAGCGGGTTGTGGTGAATGAAGTTGCGCATGGGCCAGAAGAAGGGCAACACCTCCCCGGCCACAGAGACCATGCTGCGGATGCGCAGGCGCTTGCCCAAACTCGGTCGATGGCGAGAGCTCGATTGATCGCGGGCATGGCTCGGCCCCGTCTCACTGGACTGCCCGCCTTGGGCCTGCCCGGCGCGGCGCGCCCCGGCATCCATCATCGATCCGCTCATAGCACCACCTCCACCAGCAAGAGCCCGAACAGGGCGAGCAGCACCATGCCGCCACCGTGCAGCAGCGTGGCGCGGACGCCCATATCGACGTAGCACAGGTCATCCCAGGGCGTGCCGAACACGATTCCCGAGAGTAGATTGATCCCGGCCCAAGTCCACAGCAACCAAGCCAGGCTAGCGGGATCAGGGTCAGCAGTTCGTTGGCACCGACACCGCCGAAGGCAAGATCGGCGATGGCGAAGAACCCGGGCGAGAACGGCACCGCCACCAGCACGGCGGTGACGAATAGCGACGAGAAGCGCGGCATGCCAGCCCGAGCCCCGGATAGAGCCCGGTGTGCGCGATGCCGAAGCGCTGCTCCAGCCCATCCATCAGGAACCACAGCGGCAGCAGCGAGGCCGCGAGCCCCAGCGCCGGCAGCAGCGGCGGCACGCCATGGGCCACACCGACCCAGATCAATGCCAGCGCAGAGGTGTAGAGCTGACCAATCCAGATCTGTCCGTCCCGCGAGCAGGAACAACGGCAGTGCCAAGGCCCACATCGCGGTCACACCCAACGCAGCAGCGCGTTCAGACGCCGGGACGCGGCGAGCATCCGCTCAGCGGCCCGACTGTAGAGGTCCGCCACGTAGAACTCCCGTGACAACAGGGCGTACAGGCCGAGGTACAGCTCCTTGTAGCGCCTCGTCAGCGGCTGCTGGGCCGCCTCGGAGCGGAACACCAGCAGCCACCCCGCCGAGATCAACACCATCAGCAGGACCAACAGCAGCGCGAAGGTCGTGGCATTGACCGATGCGGCTCGATACAGCGCCTCGCGGAAGGCAGGGTCCGGATACAGCAGGGCATCGAAGGCGTGGCCGACCACCACGTAGGTCATGATCACGGCGCCGAACGACAGGGCCACGTAGAGCAGCACCGTGAAGGGCCGCTCGACGCCGATCTTGTAGACGAAGAACAGCGTCTGCGCCCCGGTGATCCAACCGAACAGCAACAGGATGAGCGCCCCCTGGTGATGCAGGAAGCCCTCGTCCACAAGCTGGTGGGCGGCGAGCACGATCAGCAGCGGCACGGTGATGGTGATACCGGCGAACACCACCCAGGACATGGGCGGCCGCGGCACCTTGCGCTCGACCATGAACTTATAGATCTCCCCCTCGGGGATGTTCGGGTCCTTGCGGGCGTTGCCGATGATGGAGCCGGAGCCCAGGAACAGCGTCGCCTTGAACACGCCGTGGGCGATCAGGTGATAGATGGCCAACGAGAAGGCCCCCAGGCCGCACTCCATGACCATGAAGCCCATCTGTCCCATGGTGGAGTAGCCCAGGGCCTTCTTGATGTCGCTCTGCATCAGCATCATCAGCGCACCCATGATGGTGGTGATCAAGCCGACCGCGAAGGCGAGCAATAGCACCGACTGCGTCTCGACGAACACGGGTGCGAAGCGGTTGATCAGGAAGCCCCCGGCGTTGACGATGCCCGCGTGCATCAGCGCCGAGACCGGCGTCGGCCCATCCATGGTGTAGGGCAGCCAGGTGTGCAGCGGGAACTGGGCGGACTTGGCGAAGGCCGCGAGCAGGACGAGGAACCCGACCGTCTCCGCCAGCGGCAGCCCGAGCACCGTGGTCTGCCGCGGCGCTGCCGCCACGGCCTCGAACAGGCCCGGAAAGCTCAGCGTCCCGTAACCGTGGAAGATCAGCGCGATGGCCGCGAGCAGCGGCAGGTCGCCCACACGATGGGTAAACAGCGTCCAGAAGGCATAGCGGTTCGCGGCACGGCGACGGATATCGTGATTCAGCAGGAAATACAGGCAAACGCCGAGCAGGTGCCAGCCGAGCAGCAGGGTCAGCAGGTCGCCGGCCAGCACCATCAGCAGGATAACGCCGATGATGACGTCCAATAGCCAGAAGAAGCGAGTGTAGGCGGGGTCGTCCTGCATGTAGCGGACGCTGAACACGTGCACCACCAGGCCCACGGCACTGACCAACACCGCCATCAGGGTGCTGAGCGGGTCCACGTAAAGCGTGAGCACGCCGAGCCCGATCCCATAGAGCTCGGCGCCCGGGCCCTCGCCATACAGGCGCCAAAAGAACAAGCTCAGGGCCAGCATGAAGGTCAGCGCACTGGCGCCGACACTGATCCGCGCCACCGCCTCGCCCAGGCGTGGGCCACTCCAGCGCACCGCGAGCGCCGAGCAGAACATCAGTAGAACCAGGGCGTAGGCGAGCGGGGCCATGGAACCTGAACGCACTCCTCGATTCGAGCCGCGCGGGCGCGCCGCCCGCGGGTTGCAAGACAGAACTGGTTCGCCCCAGACGCACCCAACTTAGGCCGACGGTCAACGATTGGACCAGCTTCGGCGCGGCAGTCTATCAGCATAGAGGCCCAAGCGGCCCCGCTGAACCCAAGAGCCGTGGGAAAGATCATCCTGCCGCAACACTCGGCCCGGACGCCGCCATCGCGGCCTGGGGCCGCTCCCATGGTCTGACGGGCGAACTGGCGATGCCGTAACCCGAGACCACCTTTGGGCTATGGAACTCGCGATGGGGATCGGATCAGGCTGCGCTGAACCGACCGTGGAGAGATGCGATTCTCAGGCCGCGCGACGACGGAAGCGCGCGAACAGCGGGAAACCCGGGGCGTGCAGGAGCCCGCGGCGTGCGACTGCGCGTGAGCGTCCGGCTCAAGCGACGGCGCCTGCCGGCGGGCGGTTCTGGCGCGGTGGTAGGAAGACCGTCCCCTTGCCGAAGCGGTTGACGGCCTCGTCGCGCACCCATGACGGGGCGTCGCCGTAGAAGCGGATGTAGGTGTAGCCGCAGTCGCCGCTCTCGAGGCTCGCGACCCATTGGGCGAATTCTTCTTCGTTGTTCATGAGCATTCCCGATCCTCGACCTCGACGGCGCGTTCCCTGTCCGCGCGGCCGGACAAATTGTGATGTTCCTCTATCGCTAACTCTAGCCGACAACGTCGACGCCGGATCGATCCGCCTGGCGCTTCGGACAGACTGGTTACCCGATGGTGGACTCCTGCATGCGCGCACTGGCGTCGGGCGGCTGGATCAACTTTCGCATGCGCGCGATGCTGATGAGCTTCGTGAGCTATCACCTCTGGCAGCACTGGCGCGAGCCAGCGCTGGACCTCGCGCGACTCTTCTTGGACTTCGAGCCCGGCATCCACTTCAGCCAGGCGCAGATGCAATCCGGCACCACGGGCATCAATGCGGTGCGCATCTACTCCCCGGTGAAGCAGGTACGCGACCACGACCCTGAGGGCGCGTTCATCCGCCGCTGGTGCCCGGAACTGGAGCTGGTGCCCGACGACTACCTGCCGCGTCCCGAGACCATGCCGGTGCTGATGCAGCGGGCCGCCCATTGCATTATCGGCCGGGACTACCCGGTTCCCATCGTCGACAACGGCAAGGCCTACTTCCGCGCCCGGCAACGAATGGGCGCGCTGCGCACTCGTGCCGAGTCGCGCGCCGAGGCCAGGGAGATACAGCATCGGCATGGCAGCCGCCGCGGCGCGCGGCCGACCCGACGTGTGCAGGACCGGCGCTGACCCGGATCGCCGACTTGTACACGGATCTGCCGACCGGCACACGCATCGGCCGAACGCCCGAGCCAGACTCCGCGCCGAAGGCCACCTCCCGCCGCCAGCCATCGCGCCGAC
Source organism: Thiohalocapsa sp. (assembly GCA_028277725.1). Taxonomy (GTDB): domain Bacteria; phylum Pseudomonadota; class Gammaproteobacteria; order Chromatiales; family Chromatiaceae; genus Thiohalocapsa. The sequence goes on along the minus strand of JANQFX010000060.1, from coordinate 21,289 downwards.
GCCAACGCGTTGCGGCCGCCGAACACTTGAGGAGTTAGAACAGGCCGAGCTGACAGGTCCCGAACAGGGGAATCGCGATCCCGCCAGACACGACAAAGGCCAGGGTTCGACCCCGGCCTCTCGGTTCAAGCCGCATCCCTGCGGCGGCTTATCACCCTGACCGCTCTCGATCAGGCGGCTGCTTTGGTCGAGGCTTTGTCATCACCGCCCTCGATCAGCTTCGCATCGTCGCCGTGGATCTCGATCCGACGGGGCTTCATGGCCTCGGGGATCTCGCGCCGCAGATCGACGTGCAGCAGGCCGTTCTCAAGGCGGGCGTCCACCACCCGCACGTAATCCGCGAGCTGAAACTTGCGCTCGAAGCTGCGGTTGGCGATGCCGCGATACAGGTACTTGGTGTCCCTGCCCTCCTGATCGCCGCGGGCGCCGGAGACGCGGAGCACGTTGTCCGTCACCTCGATCTCCAGTTCATCGCGCGAGAAGCCCGCGACCGCCATGGTCACGCGGTAGTCGTTCTCGCCGTGCACCTCGAGGTTGTAGGGAGGGTAACCGCCCGGCTCGCTGCGGTAGGCCGTCTCGAGCGCGTTGGACAGTCGATCGAAGCCGATCATGGACCGGAAGAGGGGCGAGAAGTCGATGGTCGTCATGGACATATTCTCCAGTTGAGCAACATGTTGAAGGTGTGCGTTCACGGAACCGCACGTTCAGCCGGCCTCGATGAGCTCCGGCGTTATGTAAAGTAATGCCCAAACAAGATTATGTCAAGTGGATGCCGCGTGCGCGTTGTGGCGGTGCACCGCCGCATGACCGCGCCTACCCCTGACATCATCGGAAGTAGCGGTAGGCCAGATAGATGACAAGCAGAGGGAGGAGCCCGACCAGCGCAAGCCCGATCAGCATGACCCAAACGACATCCGGAAGGTTCAAAAACATGGCGCGTCGGCCTCCTCTGTTGTGTGCTCGTACGTCGCGCGTGGGGGAGACTAGGACGCCGCGACCGACACCGCAAGGGTATCAGCAGTCTGGCAACGGGGCGCGGCCCGGGCCATTTCGGGTGCGCAAGGTCGACACCGCGCCCCAGGCATGACAATCCCATCGCTCCCAGTCGTCCACTAGCGGCGATTAGACACACAGGAACGACCCCGCCTTGCGCCATATCAAGCCCGCACCTTGTGGATGCCGCGCGGGAACGTCCATCATGGTCGCCGGTTATGCCGAAGCCGCGTCGGCTCCGCTCGCGTGTCCGGCCGGCACCATCGAAACTCGCCGGGGAACCCCGTGATGGCAGACAACACCATGCTCCACAGCTTGCCCAACGGCGTCATGCTGAACCTGTATCCGGACAGCATCGGCAAACGTCTTTCCGATACCGCCAAGCTGCTGCATGAGCCCGCATTCGATCACGCCTTTTCGCTGCTGTACCTGCTGCCAAACTGTTTCCACAGCGACCTCGACCGCGGCTTCTCCGTGATCGACTACGACCTCAACGAGGACCTGGTCACGCCCAAGGACCTCGCGGCACTGGCCGAGCGCGGCATCCAGCTCAAGTTCGATCTGGTGCTGAATCACCTCTCGGTCGCCTCGCCGCAGTTCCGCGACCTGCTGCGAAACGGCGACGCATCCGAGTTCAAGCACTTCTTCGTCGACTGGAACGCCTTTTGGCGGGGCGAGGGTGAGATGGGTCCCGGCGGGCACATGATCCCCAAGCCGGAACACCTGGAGCAGCTGTTTCTGCGCAAGCCCGGCCTGCCGATCCTGGACGTGCGTTTCCCCGACGGCACCGACCGGCCCTATTGGAACACCTTCTATCAAAAGGTCACCTATCGCCCGGTGTCTCCGGATGAGCTCATCACGGCCGGCGTGGACGAGTCCGTGGCGACATCCGTCGCCATGATGGTCAACGGCGCGCTCGAGAACGGCGTGGCGCCGGACGACATCGACCTGGACGGCTACAACAACTTCCGCAGCCAGGCGCTCTCGGTGGTGGACCGCAAGCGTGAGTATCTGGGCCAGATGGACCTCAACGCCGGGTCCGAACAGGTGTGGGACTTCTACGACCAGACCCTCGACAAGCTCGCGAGCTACGGCGCCAAGATCATCCGCCTGGACGCCTTCGCCTACCTCCACAAGGCGCCGGGGAAGCCAAACTTCTTCAACAAGCCCGGCACCTGGGAGTACCTGGACCGGCTGCGCGCCATCGCCCGCCAGCACGACCTCACCGTGTTTCCGGAGGTGCACGCCGAATACGGCAAGGGCCTGCACGACGAGGTGGCCCACCACGGCTACCCGATCTACGACTTCTTCTTCCCGGGCCTGGTGCTGGACGCCATCCAGCACGCAGATGCGCGCCCCCTCGAGCGCTGGATCGACGAGATCCGATCTCGCCGACTCGAGACCATCAACATGCTCGGCTGCCATGACGGCATCCCGGTATTGGACCTGCGCGGCGCGATGGTCGACGGTGAGGCCCGCCCCGGCCTGCTCGACGACGAGCGCATCGACGCGGTCATGGAGGCCATCATCGGCCACGGCGGCCGAGTCAAGAACCTCTACGGCAGCGATGGCAAGAAGATCGCCTACTACCAGATCAACGCCACATTCTTCAGCGCCCTCGGCGAGGACGAGCAGCGCCTGCTGCTGGCCCGCGCCATCCAGCTCTTCATGCCTGGCATTCCGCAGGTCTGGTACCTGGACCTGTTCGCCGGCAAGAACGACTACGCGGCCGCGGACGCCGGAGGTGCCGCGGGACACAAGGAGATCAACCGCAGCAACCTCCCGCTGGACGAGGCACTCGAACAACTCGAACGCCCCGTCGTGCGTGACCAGTTGGCCCTGATCCGCCTACGCAACCGCCACCCCGCGTTCAGGGGTGAGTTCAGCGTCGCCGATACCGACGACCAACACCTGCAACTCGGCTGGCGCAACGGGACGGACGCCGCAACCCTGAGCGTGGACCTGGCCAACGCGGCCTTCGAGATCGACTTGGAGCATGCAGACGGCTCGTCGGAGCAGCTCCGCTTCCGCTGAGCGACGGCGGGGAGAGGGAGTGGGCTGGCGGGCGGCAGTTCGCTGACTTGGGGGCGCCGGACCGGGGCGAACCGGCATCAGGGCGCGAGCCAGCGCCCCACCCAGCGCCCATCGTGCCAGTCGAAGCCCGCCCGCCGATGGCCGCGGGCGGCGAGGTAGAGCCAGTCGATGTGCTCCAAGGTCATGAACACCACGCTGAAATGCTCCCGCCCCGCGTCGGCATCGGTGACCGCATCTGCCCCCGACTGCGGGTCCGTCCAGGCCGGATCATCCAGCGGCATACCCGGCCCCGCCGGCGAGCGATAGCAGACCCGCCCGCTGCGCCCGGTGGCCGACCAGGCCGCCTCAGCGCCCGCGGCCACCGCCAGCTCCGCGGCGCCCCGTGCCCGGATCTGCACCTTGCCTCGCGGGTCGTAGGCACAGACCTCAACCCGCGGCTGGGCGGCCATTTCCGCGAACTTGGGCGAGCGCCGGTCCGTATGCACCCGCAGCCTGCGCGCCCCGCGATCCGCGCCGCGCAGCACCACCGTCCGCACCCGCGGCGCGCCGTCCAAGCCGATGCTCGCCAGTTGGGCTGTATGCATGGCCGAGCGCCGATCCGCCACGCCACGCCTGAGCCGCTTCCAGACCTGGTCCAGGGTCGCGTCGAGGTCGTTGTAGAAGTGGTCGTCGTCGAGCTGGGCGTCGGTCATGGAGCTGTGTCGCTGGTGGGCGGATGGGGGTGGCCATGATGCCTCGCCTTGGCAGAGGTCGCCAATGGCCGCGGACGCCGCAGCACCGACCATGGATCTAACCAGGGCCAGGATCCCGCCCCTCCAACCCAAGCCCGGCAGCTATGCGTTGCTGCTGCGGCCCTCCACCAGCGGATGGGTCACCATCGGCCGCCTCGGCACCCTGACGCTGAACGGCGGCTGCCTGATCTACGTCGGCAGCGCGCAGGGTCCAGGCGGTGTCGCCGCCCGCTGCCGCCACCACCTGCTGGCTCGGGCCAAGCCGCACTGGCATCTGGACTACCTGCGCCCGCACTGCCGGGTCATAGGGATCTGGGTCCACTACGGGACGACCAACCTCGAGCATGACTGGGCCCGAGCCCTGGCGACACTGCCCGGCGCGACACACCCCCTACCCCGCTTCGGCGCCAGCGACTGCAGCCGCTGCCCCGCCCACCTGGCCCGGCTGCCACGATGCCCGTCGGCCCGCACCATGAGGCGTTGTTTTGCGGACGGGCGACTGATCAGGTTGCAGGACACCGACTGATCCGCGGCACGCCAGGCGTGCCACGTCGCGACGCGCCGCTCAAACGCTGCACATCGCGGCCAGCGATCTCTCCCTCAGAAGGCTGCGTAGGTCGAGTCAGCGTCAGCTCAACCCGCCAAGCGAAGAGACCGGTGGGGGCAGGCATTGACTCGATCGACCTCCACCGACGCCCTCGACCCACAACACACCCGTCGATGCATTGGCACCATCCCGCCATACTTCTCCCAGCCCCCATGGCACGGGTATCATGTCCACAGCTCACGCGGGAGACCCACGCTCCTCGTCCAGACGCCAAAACCGCAACGAGGCCCTGACAAAGCCCCAATTGCATGACTTCTACGGCCTCTGATGCGTTCATCATCGCTCCAAACGACTAGGTCGATCCCCAATCGTGAAGCTCATCGTCCAAATCCCTTGCTTCAACGAAGAGCAGACGCTGCCACAGACCGTCGCGGACATCCCGCGCCGAATCGACGGCATCGATGAAGTGGAAGTGCTCGTCATCGACGACGGCAGCCGCGACCGTACCGTCGAGGTCGCCCGCGACATCGGCGTCGACCACATCGTGCGGAACAAGCGCAACGTCGGTCTCGCCCGCAGCTTCCGTAAGGGCCTCGACGCCTGCCTGGTGCGGGGAGCGGACATCATCGTCAACACCGACGGCGACAATCAGTACGTCGGCGCGGACATCGCCAAGCTGGTCGAACCCATCATCGGCGGGCGCGCGGACATCGTCATCGGTGATCGGGAGACACACAAGATCGAGCACTTCTCACCGGTCAAGAAGCTCCTGCAGTATCTCGGCAGTGGTGTGGTCCGCAAACTCGCGGGCATCTGGGTGCCAGATACCGTCAGCGGATTTCGAGCTTTCTCCCGCGAGGCCGCCATCCGCCTGAACGTGGTCTCCTCGTTCAGCTACACCATCGAGACCGTGATCCAGGCCGGCAAGCGTCAGATGATGGTGCTCTCCGTCCCCATTCGCACCAACCCCAAGACGCGCGATTCTCGACTGTTCAGGAGCATTCCGCACTTCATCCAGAACTCCCTCGGCACCATGATGCGCATGTATGCCATGTACCAGCCGCTGCGCGTGTTCTTCTTCGTCGGCCTGGCCCTCAGTGTCATTGGCCTGTTGCCGATCCTGAGATTCCTGTTCCTCTACTTCACGGACGGCGGCGCCGGCCACCTGCAATCCCTATTGCTCGGCAGTGTCTTCGTCATCTTAGGCTTCATCACATTCATGATCGGCCTGGTTGCGGACCTGATCTCTTTCAACCGACAGTTGCTGGAAATGACCCTCGAACGCGTCAGACGTCTGGAATTGGACCATTTCGAGAGCGACGCGACCCTCGGCTCCGACTCCGTGCACCGGAAGTAGCACTTCCCCTGCCATGCGACTCACCGAACAATGTACCCGCGTCATCCGACACGAGAACACCGACGACCCTCAGCTACTGACCGACTCGTCGGCAACCAACCGGGAGATCGCCTCGTCCCTGTCCCAGGTCGCTGCACCCATCGCCGCGGTTGGTCAGGAAATGCAACCCCATCGGATTCCGCTATGCGGGCCACACCGCACCCAGCCGAACGGCCGATCAAACGCAGCGGGGCCGTCTGCAGCCTGAACCATCGCCCCGGGGTCCGCAATGAACACCCTGCGACCCCCAAAACGAGGCCTAGCGCATGCCCCTAGGCCGCATCCTGTGCGTCACCTCCAACTTCCCGCGATGGCCCGGCGACTCGACGACGCCGTTCGTCCTGCACCTCGCCGAGGACCTGCAGGCACGTGGCTGGCAAGTCGATGTCCTGGCCCCCCACGCGCCGAGTAGCGCCTACACCGAGACCATGAACGGCGTCCGGGTAGAACGCTTCCAGTACCTCTGGCCCGCCAATATCCAAACGGTGTGCTACCAAGGCGGCGCGCTCATCAACCTGCGCAAGAATCCCCTGAACAAGCTCAAGCTGCCGGCCCTCATCGCGGCGGAATCGGTCGCCACTGCTACGCGCCTGATGCGCCGCGACTACGACCTACTGCACTCCCATTGGATTCTGCCCCAGGGCTTCACCGGTATGCTCGCGCGTCGGCTGCGCCAGTTGCCGCACGTGTTGACCGTCCACGGCGGCGACGTCTTCGGACTGCGCGGCCCGCTCATGGCGCCCTTCAAACGCGCCGCCCTGCGAGACGCAGACGCCGTCACCGTCAACAGTTCCGTCACCGAGGCCGCGGTTCGCGACACGTCCGACCGCATCCGCCGCATCGAGCGCGTCCCTATGGGCGTGTCCACACGCCCGCTGGATAGCAGGCAACAGGCGCTCGCCGTCGATCTCCGCCAGCGCCATCGCACCGGGCATGGTCCGTTGTTGCTCTTCGTCGGCCGCCTGGTTGAGGAGAAGGGCGTCGACGATCTGCTGCGCGCCACGCGGCAATTGCGAACACGACTTCCGGGCTTGCGCAGCCTGATCGTCGGCGAGGGCCAAGACCGACCCGCATTGGAACAGACCGCTCAAGAACTGGGCATCGCCGACATCACCACCTTCACCGGCTGGGTCAATCCCTCGGACGTCCCGGCCTACCTCCAGGCAGCAGACATCTTCGTCGGTCCCTCCCGAACCGCCGCCAACGGCTGGGTTGAGGCTCAGGGGCTGACCTTCCTGGAGGCCATGGTCGCGCAAACCCCCGTCATCGCCACACGCATCGGCGGTATCATCGACGTTGTCAGACACGAACAGACGGGCCTGCTGATCGACGAACGCTCACCCGAACAACTCGCCAGCGCCATCGAGAGACTTGCCGATGACGCGGGTCTGCGTACCCGCATGACCGAAGCCGCGTTGGCGCTCGCGCGGCAGAGGTTCTCGCGCGACGCCTCGGCCAATGCCTTCTCAACCCTGTTTGACGACCTAGTCGACCAGCGCCGCGGCTGAAACCTGCGTAGCCCTCGTCCATGCAGACCAACAGCCCCGCTCCGCGCCGCGGATACGCCTCGGCAGACGCCGACCGGCGGATACGAAAGGCGCGTAAGATCCAAGCGCTACTCTCCGGGGTATGCCAGATCGATGGCGCACGAGTGCTGGAGATCGGCACTGGTGCCGGCTACATCGCGGCACATTTCGCTGACCAAGTCGGGCCGGCCGGCCGCGTGCACGCGGTTGATGTCAACGACACGCGCAAGATTCAGCGCGGTTACTATTTCCAGAGGGTTGACGACACGACACTTCCGTTCCCCGACGCAACGTTCGACATCTGCATCTCGAACCATGTGATCGAACATGTCGGCAATACCCATGACCAACAGCACCACCTGCGGGAGATCAGGCGCGTCCTGCGCCCCCGTGGCTGGCTCTACCTGGCAGTACCCAACCGCTACACACTCATCGAGCCGCACTTTCGGCTGCCATTTCTGAGTTGGTTACCCCAATCACTCAGCGATCGGTATGTCCGGGCCGCGGGCAAAGGCGATCGCTATGACTGCGCACCGCCAAGCCGCATCCAGTTGCAAGGACTCCTGCGCGAAGCCGGCTTGACGTTCGAGCACATCACGATTGACGGAATCCGACAGGTGGCCGAACTCGAAACTCGGCCCGGCATCCTGCAACAACTGCTACGCCGACCAGAGCTTTGGGCGTGGTTAGTCTTCCGCATCCTACCCACGTACCTGTTTCTGGCACAGCCCAGCGCACCGCCCGAACCGTCTTCATGAAGATCTGGCTTCCCTACGTCATCTGCGGCAGCGGCGTGGACGTCTTCACGCAACGCCTTGCGCATGGGCTGCAGGCCCATGGGACAGACGCGATCGCGCAGCCCTTCCCGCATACGCTGCAATACGCACCAGCGCTTCTGCGCGGTGCTCAGCCACCCGCACATACCGATATCATCATCACCAATAGCTGGAACGGCTTCGCTTTCCACAGGCCACCGGCAAAACTCATCGTCGTCGAGCACCACTGCGTTTTCGACCCCGCGTACCTTCCGTACCGTACCTTCGCGCAAGGTGTATTCCACGACGCCCTGGTCAAGCGTTTCGAGCGCGCCAGCTTCGCCGTCGCAGACCGGGTCATTGCCGTCAGCCACTACACAGCAAACTCAACTGCACAAATCTTCCCCGACGTTCTCCCCCAAACAATACACAACGGCATCGATACCGAAGTCTTTTCTCCATCTGCATCCGAACGCTGCGCCGCAAAGGCGTCCTCCGGATTTCAGCTCTTTTTTGTGGGCAACATGAGTTCACGCAAAGGTGCTGACTTGCTCGCTCCAATCATGGAACGGCTCGGCCCTGGTTTTCAGCTCAAGTATACGGGTGGACTACGTGCTGAAACGGGCCCGACGCTGGCCCCCCATATGCATCCGACGGGTCGACTGACCGATGAGCAGCTCCACGCCACCTATCGAGAAGCCGATGCTCTGCTCTTTCCCACCAGATTGGAGGGTTTCGGCTACGCAGCGGTCGAAGCCATGTCTTGCGGCCTGCCCGTCGTCGCGACCAACGGGTCATCACTACCCGAGATCGTTCGGCACGGCGAAACCGGATTTCTTTGCCGCCAAGATGATATTGGAGCCTTTGCCGAGGCCATCCGACGTTTGGCCTTCGACGACAATCTGCGCAGCAATATGGGTAAGGCCGCACGCCGACATGTATTGCAGCACTTCGACCTTGACAACATGGTCACTCAGTATCTTCGCACCTGCCGCGACGTACTAGCGAGCTAACCTGTTAAGATTAGATCCGCCATCGGAGCCGGAGCCGGCCAAGCAAATAGTTCTCCATGCGCATCAGTTACATTACTCGACACAGCCCCTTGCCATTAAATTCAGGAGGCCGATTTCGGGACAACGCAATCTGGACCGCATTAAAGAACCTCGCCCAGGTCCAACTGATCGTGCTCGGCGACACATGCGACACAGCGACCCGCCGATACTTGCGCGACCGAGGCGTCTTGTTCATGCCGGGCCGCAGGGAGCCCAGGGTCCGCCACCGCCTCAAACGATACGCCGCCGCCCTCTCCAAGACAGATCCGTCCGCCGCGCGATTCCTGACGCCACGAAGACTGGAGAAGCTGCGGACCACGATCGCGCAGCACGATCCCGACTTGGTGGTTTTTGGCCACACCATCTTGGCACCCGCCATCTCCGCGACCGAAGGGCTCCGCGCACGGGTCATTCTTGACACTCACAACGTCGAGTCGGTATTGGCTCGACGTATCGCCAACCAAAGGCAAAGCGCAGTCGCGCGATGGACAGGACGACTTCATGCGAGTTACCTTGCCCGCTTCGAGCGAACATGGCTCCCGCGATTCGGCGGGATTTGGGCAGTGTCACAATCTGATGCGGATTGGTACGCAAAGCACTTCCCCAAGTTACCGCAATCGGTTGTTCCGAACATCGTAGATACGGACCGATATGATTGGCGCCGGCCCGGTGACCCAGGAGTTATCACCTTTTGCGGCTGGTATCGCCACTGGCCAAATCAAGACGCCGCAAAACGCTTAATTGATATCTCGCAACACCTGCTGGCGCAGTCGGTACCGCATCGCATGCAGCTTGTCGGGCGAGACGCCCCTGTGTGGCTCCGTGAAGAAGCCACCGCTGCGCCGGCAGTCGACTTTGTCGGAGAAGTCGCAGACACTGCTCCTTACCTTGCCCGGTCGAGTCTCGTTGTCGCGCCGATCTTTGCGGGCTCAGGCAGCAATCTGAAAGTCATTGAAGGCATGGCTGCGGGACGCGCCGTCGTGACGACACCGCTCGGGGCCCAAGGTATCTCGAAGCAGAGCCTACCCCTAGTCATTGCAGAAGACGCGCCTGCAATGATCAAGCACATCAAGCACTATCTAGACAACCCCTCGGCCTCGCAGCGCCTTGGCCTGCAGGCACGCGCATGGGTAGAGCGAAACATGTCCCAGCACGCGCTCTCGAAAATCGTTCGCGACGCTGTCGACAACGTAGCGCCTCCGGCATGCCACTAAGAGCGTCGACTCACCCAACTGCCAGAGTACAGTTATGGACACCGATCATCATCTCGTAAGAAGGCGGGACGCAGTCAACCCGTACCTTCGCGCGGCAGACCTTGTTGCTAGACGTGTGCTCTGGGACGTCCGGCCCGAGTCTTGGAGGTCGAGACGCAAGCTCAAGAAGCTACGGGATTGCCATCGCAACGAAATCGCCGTGATCGTCTGCAATGGACCAAGCCTGCTGAAGACCGACTTGTCACTCCTCGACAACACGTTCAGCTTCGGTCTGAACAAGATCAACCTGCTGTTCGACTCCAGTGATTTCCGGCCGTCCTGTATCGTCGCGATGCAGGAGCTGGTGCTCGAACAGAATGCCGAGTTCTACAATTCGACTGAGATTCCTTTATTCGTCTCGCACTCCCGCCTCGGCACGATTATGCCGCGGGACAATACGATCTTCCTGTACTCATCTGGCGTACGCGCTTTTTCGAAAGACTGCTCTATGGCTGTCGATAACGGCCACACGGTCACCTTCGTGGCCCTACAGCTCGCGTTCCACATGGGATTCCGTCGCGTCGCTTTGATTGGTGCTGATCATAGCTTCGCAACGAAAGGAACCCCCAACAAAGTCGATGTCGCGGAGGGAGAAGACAAGAGCCATTTCGACCCAAGGTACTTCTCCGGAGGTGTCAATTGGGTATTACCGGACCTTTTCCAGAGTGAAGTCAGCTACGAGATGGCCCGACAGATGTTCGAGGCCTACGATGGCGAGGTCGTCAACTGCACGGTCGGCGGCAAGTTGGAGGTTTTTCCTCGGCGAACTCTTGAGGCGTTTCTTAGGGCGGATTAGGGTGATTAGCGCTCTTCCTTAGCCACGGGTCTCGCAGGCTGAGCTAGTGCTGGGCGCGGACAACGCAGCGTGTCCGCTGGCGGAGTCTCTGCCATGACCCCAGCATACGATCCAATTCCAACACGGCCTTGCCCCAAGAAGTGGCTGCGAGAAGCCGTTCCAGTTACCGGCTGAGCGATGGTGCTAATCACCATATGCACTCCCTCTGAAGGAGGTCAAACCCACGTGGTTGCCGATAAGAAGATCGTGCGCCTCACCCGATGCCAAGCTAGAAGAGATGCCCTAGCAAGCGATAGTCAGCAGCGTAGAATAGACGAAGCTTCTCGCGCTCTGCAGCAGTAAAGAGCACCAACGGGAATCTTGGTTCCCGATTGCTGATTATGCGGCAGCCTTACTCCGGGACAACGGGACTCAATTAGATCCGATAACTCTGCCAACTCGGACATCACGAAGATTCGGTCATACAGCGAGATCTTTGGGAACAGGAAGTATGCCTGCGGATCGCTATGCAGACGAATCAATGCGTTGTAGCGCCGATACCTCTCCAAATAGCGAACGAAAGCCGACAGATCAGGCTCGATGGGCAGACCCGCAAACGCCAAGATTCTTGCTGACGACAGTAAATCTCTTCGGTCGACCACCCGATGCGCGTAACATGAGACGAGGCGTTCCAACGGATCACGCACAATTGCGAACTTGTAGCCCTCCAGTGCCGCAAACTCTTGAGCATTCGCAAAGAACGCGTATCTACGCGAGTAAGCGACGCGAAGCTGACCGACGGGGAGATTGGGCGCGAGCGTCTGCTAGATTCGGCCAAACGCTTGATGCACAGATCCCGACGCATTCTTCGGGATCGGCACGTACAACAAACGGGCCTTCTGCGCGGGGACGACTCGGCTCCCCCAAACTGGAGAGCCCATTCTGCGCTGAACGGCGTGGTAGTTTCGATACAGGAACTGTTTAGGACGTGAAATCATAGCTGTCTACGTATGCCGATCGATCTTGAGCGTACAAACACGACCCAGCCCTGCTGTACACTTGATGCACTGAGGTGGACCCCATGAGCTGGACAGCCGAAGGGTGGAAATAAGCTTCGGTTTTGGGATCTTCGGAATGGTTGATGCTGGCTGAATGAGGCCGCCTATTTCAAGGAGTTTGTTGTTGTCGCGCCGCAGGCGTGTACGGTTTGCGCTGGAGGTCGCGCGGCGCAGTGTGGGCAACGCGCGCACCACTGGACGCGGAAGTTCCGAACCTAAGGGTGTGCGGTCCGTTGGATCGGGCCACAGTTCGTCAAGCCGTTCGTGAAGTCGAACAAGAAAGACGCAGCCAATGCCGAAGCGACCTGGGAGGCCGCACAGCGCCCGAGCATGCGCTTCGTCGCCATGGTGGCGATGGCCAACAGGATAGCCCGGATTGCCTTTGCGGTGATGACTACGGGCAGGCCTTACGATCCCGCCATCGGGACCGTGGCGACGGACCAACCCGGCAGAAAAGAAGGCGGGCGAGAAGACAAGCCAGGAAGTATGTTCCATGACAGAAATCGCCTAAGCACTCCATACTCTGTCTCTGTCCCACGCAGGCTCAGCACTCGAGCGAACGGGCGACGAGGCCCCGACTGTCCGCACAGCTAACCCAAACAGTAGTCCCCGCATGCGCGCCAGCATCATCATCCGCACCTACAACGAGGCCAAGCACCTACGCGAACTGCTCGACGGCATCGCCTCCCAGACCCTACCTGCCGAGGCCATCGAGGTCGTGCTGGTGGACTCCGGCTCCGCGGACGACACCTTGCGGATCGCGGACGAGCACGCGCTCGGCGTGGTGGTGGTACATATCAGGAAGGAGGACTTCTCCTTCGGGCGCTCGCTCAACCTCGGCTGCGAGCACGCCAGGGGCAAAGCCCTGGTCCTGGTCAGCGGCCACTGCATCCCCGCCTCCGCCGAGTGGCTCGAACGCCTGATCGAGCCCATCGAGACGGGCCGCGCCGCGTACACCTACGGTCGCCAGCTCGGCAACGGCGAGAGTCGATTCAGCGAGTGCCAGCTCTTCAGCAAGTACTTCCCCGAGACCACCACGGTCCCGCAGGACGGTTTCTTCTGCAACAACGCGAACGCGGCGCTGTGTCGCGAGGCCTGGGACGAGTTGCGCTTCGATGAAGACCTCACCGGGCTCGAGGATATGGAGCTCGCCAAGCGCCTGGTCGAGCGCGGCGGCATGGTGGGCTACGTCGCAGAGGCACCCGTTTACCACCTGCATGATGAGACCTGGCACAAGGTGCGCCTGCGCTACCAGCGCGAGGCCATCGCCCTACAGGCCATCATGCCGCAGGTACATGTCACCGCCACCGACTTCCTCCGCTACTTCTTCAGTGCCCTCATGCTAGACTGCGGCGCGGCTCTGGAGCAGCGCTGCCTGACGCGACGCTTCGGCGAGATCTTCATGTTTCGGCTCATGCAGTACTGGGGTACCTACCGCGGCAACCACGAGCACCGCAAGCTCTCGCATGCCGCCAAAGAGGCCTATTTCTACCCGGCCTAAGCTGGAGCGGGCGAAACACCCAACCCGAAAGGCACCGTCGCCTCGCCGCGAGGCCGTACGAGGGACTCCATGTCGAACCACGAAACCGTCGCGCTGCTCCCGATGAAGGCACACAGCGAGCGCGTCTCCGGCAAGAACTTCCGCCCCCTGGCCGGCAAGCCCCTGTTCAGCTGGATTCTCGACACGCTACTGGCGGTACCAGATATCGATCTGGTGGTCATCAACACCGACGCCCGCCAGATCCTGGCCGACAACGGCCTGGTCGACAGCGATCGCGTCCTGATCCGCGACCGTCGCCCCGATATCTGCGGTGATCTGGTCAGCATGAATCTCATCCTCGCCGACGACATCGCCAATGTCCCGGCCGAGACCTACCTGATGACCCATACCACCAACCCGCTGCTCGGGCGCGATAGCATCGCCGGAGCACTGGCGCGGTATCGGCAGGCAATCGATAGCGGCGATGGCGACTCGCTGTTCACCGTCAACCGCATCCAAACGCGCTTCTACCGCACCGACGGCTCCGCCGTGAACCACGACCCGAACAACCTGATCCGCACTCAGGACCTCGAGCCCTGGTTCGAGGAGAACTCCTGCCTTTACATCTTCTCCGCGGACAGCTTCGCCACCACGGACGCGCGCATCGGCCGCAAGCCGGTGCAATTCGAGACACCGGCCCTGGAATCCATCGACATCGACACACCCGATGACTGGTTCCTCGCCGAGGCGGTGGCGACGCACCAGCAACGCCAGCACGACGCCTGACGCCCCTCCACCCGGACAACCCTGCACGCATGAGCCACAAGATCCTCGTCACCTGCCCGCCGATGCTCGGCATGATGGACGCCTTCCACCCGCTGTTCGCCGAACGCGATGCCGAGGCCCATTGCCCGGAGGTGGTCCAAACCCTGTCGGTCCCGGAGCTGATCGAGCTCGTGCCCCAGTTCGACGGCTGGATCATCGGCGACGACCCGGCCACCGCGGAGGTCTTCGAGGCGGGCAAGGCCGGCAACCTCAAGGCGGCGGTCAAGTGGGGCATCGGCATCGACAATGTGGACTTCGCCGCCTGCGAGCGTCTGGGCATCCCCATCACCAACACGCCAGACATGTTCGGCGCCGAGGTCGCCGACGTCGCCCTGTGCTACGTCATCGGCCTGGCCCGCGACACCTTCTTCATCGATCGCGAGGTGCGCGCCGGCCACTGGCCAAAGCCCCGCGGCATCTCCCTGAAGGGCAAGCGCGCCGGCGTCATCGGCCACGGCGACATCGGACGCCATGCCATCACGCGCCTACAGGCACTCGGCATGGACGTCATCGCCTGGGACCCGGCCTTCGTCGGACAGCCCGATACCCTCGCCCCAGTCCACGCCTGGCCGCAACAGATCGAGACCTGCGACTTCCTGGTCTTCACCTGCGCCCTGACCCAGAGCAGCCGCCACATGCTGAACGTGGACACCCTCGCGCGTTGCAAGCAGGGCGTGCGCATCGTCAACGTCGCCCGCGGCCCGCTCATCGACGAGCCCGCGCTCATCGACGCCCTGACCCGCGGCCATGTGGATGCCGCCGCCCTGGACGTCATGGAGCAAGAGCCGCTGCCGGCGGACTCTCCCCTGCGCGACTTCGAGCGCTGCATCTTCGGCTCCCATAACGGCTCCAATACCAGCGATGCCGTCGCCGCGACTTCCGAGATCGCCATCGAGAAGCTGATGGGCTTCTTGACCCACGGCTGAGCCGAGTCCCGGCAGCAACCATGATCGAATCCGCCCCCATGCAAGGCGCGGCGCTTGTGACCGGAGCACTCGGCGGCGTCGGCACGGCGCTTTGCGAGGCATTCTCAAAGGCTGGCTACAAGGTCATCCCCACCGACAAGAATGCCGGCTCGGGTACAACGCCGGAGCACTTCTTACCCTTGGACTTGACCCTTTTGCCGCACAACGAGGCGTTGCAGCAGAGGTTTCTGGCCCAGTTGGAACAAGCATTGAACGGCCACGAGCTGCGCGTCTGCGTGAACAACGCAGCGACACAGATTCTCGGCCATTTGGGCGAAATCACCGATGTCGATTTTCAACGTACGCTTTCGGTCAACGTCTTTGCGCCCCTGGTGCTCGCGCGGTTGCTGCTGCCTAAACTCGAGCACTCCAGTGGCAGCATCGTCAACATCGGCAGCATCCATGCCCGTGCGACGAAGCCGGGGTTTGTGTCCTACGCCACCAGCAAAAGCGCACTGCACGGCCTGACCCAGGCCTTGGCCGTCGACTTGGGCGGCAAGGTCCGCGTCAACACCATTCAACCGGCCGCAGTTGCCACCGAAATGCTGCGTACAGGCTTCGCCGACAACCCGGAAGGATATGCCGCGCTTGAGGCATACCATCCGGTCGGACGCATCGGAGAGCCTCATGAGATCGCACACATGGCCGTCACGCTTGCCTCATCCGAGGCAGGCTTCGTCAATGGCGCGGCGATCGACATGGATGGCGGGATAGGCGTGCGCTTGCATGATCCGGATTGAGTTCTCCTGCATGACCGCGTAGCGTGACCTACTATGCCAACTCCTAGTGAACTCCTCCGCATTGCACGTTACGAAGGAGCTAGGGTCGCCGTACGGATTGCGGCATCCGCACCGCCGAAGGCCGAGCGAGCAAAACCAGACGAAAGCGCAATTGCTCACGCGGTCCTGCGCGACTCGCAAGCGCCCAGAACAATGATCGACGTGGGCGCCCACTACGGCAAATCTCTCAAGCCTTTTTTTGCGTTCGGTCTACAACGCCGGTAACCGGTGAGGTCTTGCAGCCTTCCTTCGCAAATGACTGCTGAAGCATGAATCCTGATCAACCCGCTACCGCTGAGTGGTCTGCACGCGTCATCGCCTTCTACCTTCCGCAGTTCCACCCGATCCCTGAAAATGACCAGTGGTGGGGCAAGGGCTTCACCGAATGGACCGCGGTGGCGAGAACAAAGCCATTGTTTCGCGGCCATGTGCAGCCGAAGCTCCCGGGAGAACTCGGCTTCTACGACCTGCGTGTCCCAGAGGTTCGGGAACAGCAGGCGACCCTCGCAGCCGAACATGGCGTCGAGGGATTCTGCTACTGGCACTACTGGCTAGGCAGCGGCAAGAGGATCCTGGAGCGACCATTCGACGAGGTACTGTCCAGCGGAAAGCCCAACCTGCCGTTTTGCTTGGGCTGGGCAAACCACGACTGGAAAGGCAACATCATGGGCGCTGGTCGACGCTGCCTGATGGAGCAGACATATCCCGGGACCAAGGACCAAGATGCGCATTTCGGGTTTTTGCTCCAAGCATTTCAAGATCCAAGATACATCCGCGTAGACGAGAAACCCCTGCTATACATCTACCGACCCGAGGAGATTCCAGACGCGGCCAGGTATCTGCAACGTTGGCGAGACCAGGCTTGCGCCGCTGGTCTGAAAGGGCTATTCATCGTCGGCCCAGAACACCCATCTGTCGACACGATGGCGCTCGGCCTAGATGCCCTGCACGTTAGCCGACACCGCGAAATCTCGCATCGTTTGGACCGAAAGTTGCGCCCGCTATTCCGGCATGCACCGCTCGCCCGCCGTGCATTCAACCTCTTTCGAAAGTACCGGTTGAGACGTTTCCCATATGCTCAGGCCGTCCGCTTCATGCACAAGGAAAGCTATGCGCCGCATGAGTATCCGAATATTACATGCAATTGGGACACAACACCGAGATACGGCCGAGAAGCGGTCATATTCACGGGGGCAACTCCCGAACTCTTCGGAGGCCTCGTCCGCGAGGCGGTCGAGAAGGTCAAACATCGACCACGGGAACATCGTTTGATCTTTCTCAACTCTTGGAACGAATGGGCCGAGGGCAACTATATCGAGCCCGATGCCGAATTCGGACGCGGTCGACTGGAGGCTCTGCGTGATGCCTTGCTTGTCGGCCCGAAGTGCGGCACAGAATAGCCGAGCGATTTGGTCGCCGAACGCTGAAGCCGGAACTGTCTCCATACCTGCAGCGCCGACAGGTTGACGCATGAGCCCCCTAGCCTACGCATTCACGCCAGCCTTCGCCGATGCAGCGCGCCTCGCCGACTACTACTATCGAACCGCTTGGTATCTGAAGCAGGATCTCATGCGAGGCGCCACGGTCTATTTCGTTGCGCCGGGTTTGACAAGACCCACGGCGGTCCCGGAGGTGCTTGCACCCGATCTCGCAGAAACCGCAGCAGACTTCGAGCACCAGCTGAAGCTGGTCGGCTCAGCGGATCAGATCCCGGCAACGGATCGAGGCCGGGTTCGGTGGCTCTGTCATGACGCAACCGCCCAGCCCGCTCGACGAAGCGTTCTTCAGCGGATCCGCGACCGCGGGAAGCGCCCCCTGATCATTGATCACGCTCGATTCCAGTTTGCGTCCAGCGCCTGGCTGAAAGCGACCTCCAACAACGGCGAAGGTACGGCAGAACAACTGCGCGAGGCCAGAGCCCGCTTTGCGGCCATCGCAAAAGCCTGCACTGCGAAACGCGCATTCCTCTTCGGTACTGGCCCATCCTTTGATAAGGTCGACCTCGCAGCCTTGCCTCCAGGATTGCGCATTGCGACCAATAGCATGGTGGCAAACCCCGACGTTCTGGAACAACTGAAGCCGGATATCATCGTCGCGTCCGATCCGATCTTTCACGCAGGGCCATCGCGATACGCTTATGAGTTTCGCCACAAACTCGTCTCGGCAATCGAGCGATATGATGCGAAATTCATCTTTCCGATGCGCGATGTCGGTGTGTACACCGCCCACCTGCCGGCCCATATCCAACATCAACTCATTCCAGTTCCACTGACCAGCCCAGGGCAAATCAACTACCGGATGTCCGAATCGCTGAGTACTGCGACAACGGGCAATGTCATGACTTTACTGCTGCTGCCGGTGGCAGCGAGCCTGACGAAGGAGTTGGTGCTCGGCGGCTTCGACGGAAGGTCTTTGGAGGCAAACGACTACTTTTGGCAGCACTCCTCGACGGTCCAGATCAACAGCGAGATGGCGTCGATCCAGCAGGCACACCCCGCCTTTTTTGCCATCGACTATGACGACTATTATTTGACCCATATCGATGTTGTACGACGCTATCTAGACACCCTGGAAACCAATGGGTATCGCATATGCTGCCTGACGGACAGTCATGTTCCTGCCCTGAAGTCTCGCTTCGATTCAGACCTAGACCTATTGAACATCCAACCTTCGCCCGATGTCAGCGTCATCATGCCGAATTATAACTCGGGCGTTTTCATTGATGACGCTATTCGATCCGTGCGGGATCAGCGCCAAGTCGACTACGAACTCCTGGTCATCGACGATGGGTCGACCGACGAGTCCCTGGAAATCGCCCGGCGCCATGCCCGCGAGGACAGCAAGGTGCGGATCATCGAGCAAGATCATGCCGGTGTCAGCGCCGCCCGCAACCTTGGACTGCTCGCGGCCCGAGGCCGCTATTGCGCGTTCCTCGACAGCGATGACAGGCTTACGGGTCCGGACTCCCTCAGCAGTCGAGTGCGGCTTCTCCGCGATGCAGCCGACGATGTCATCGTCGCAGGCGACGTCGCCCTACGCACCGAGGACGACAAGCCCTTGAACGCCGACATCTCCGTCCCGTCCGCGGTTGCATTCGGCACGCCCAATTTCTGCAGTCTCAATATCAACGGCGTCATGGCGCGGCGAGGCGTGTTGCGGCAGGCACGGTTCCCCGCAGGCGTAAGCTACGGCGAAGACTGCGCATATGTGCAAGACCTCCTCCGACGCGGCTACCGCATTCTGCCGATCAGAGGAACCGTTGCCACCTACCGGATGTCCGCTGCCTCTGCCACTCAATCGCGCATGCGGGACCACGTGCTGGGAGTGATCGATCTACTGCACGGACTGGGTCAAGACCGCTTGAACAGCGTCTATCCGGCGCCGAATCGAGCCGGCGCTGCAGCGGACGTGATCGCCCGTCAGATCGATTGCCGATATGCCCAACTGATTGTGCACCTTATTCTGAACGATGCACCCGCCAAGGACATCTGTGCCATGCTGGACAGCCGCCTGCGCCAGCGCAGGAGTCTGCGTAGTTGCAGCGGAAATATTGAGAGGACCGCAATGCGGGCGATGCGCCTGCCCCGCGGAAGCAGCGAACTGCGCAATGCCGTAAAGTTGCGCTCAGCGGCAATTCACCGTGCCGTCGCGGCCCAAATGGAACCCTATGAGCGCCTCGACCCCCTTCGCCAACAGATATTGATATTCCTTCGCGTCTGCGAAGCCCACGGCGGAAACCGCTACGAACGGATCGCGGCGTATGCCGCTTTCGGATATTCCGAAACACGAAGACGAGGAAGTCGATTTTTGGTACGTTTATTGACCGGGTTTCGCCAATAGGACATCTTGTTGGCAGACCTCTTCTGCCAAGTATAAATTCAGCCCTAAAGCAACGCTTCAGCGTTTCGGAATTTGAATGTCAAACATTGGTCACGTCGTTCTGCACGGCGGCATGCATAAGACCGGTAGCACCTCAATCCAGGAGGCATTCGAGGGCTACGTTGACAGCAGCGTGCGATATGCTCGCCTGTCCATCCCAAATCACTCCATACCTATTCGAGCGGCGTACTCGTTTTTCCCCTGGCAGATCCCTCAATATCGCCGGATTGGAAAAACGGCAGCGTCATCGATTCGCGCCAAGTATCATTTCCGCAGCATCATCAAGGACGAACTCACAACGCCTGCGGAGCGCCTGATTTTTTCTGCCGAAGAGCTTGGCTCGATGCCCAAGCACGCTGTAGCAGCGTTCGTCAGATCGCTTCGTCGATACGCCGAGACCGTGACAGCAATCGTTTACGTTCGCGAGCCAATGTCGTTTGCTTCATCCGTATTTCAACAACAGATCCGTGCAGGGCGTGCCGTATTCGAGATTCCGCAACCCAACTATCGCAGGAGGCTTGGAACACTCGGCGGGGTACTTGGTCGGGATGCGGTACAGTTCGTCTTGTTTGATCCAGATACTTTTCCGGGGCGTTCAGTTGTGAGCGATTTTTGCCAACGGGTTGGAGTCGCTCCCGAAGGCTTGAGGGCACCATCAGCGCGATCCAACAAGAGTCTGAGCCTTGAGTCAACAGCGCTGTTGTATTGCTGGAATCGCTCGAACTTTGGTCAGATCCGAACGGTTAGTGGCGTATCCGCCATTCGCGAAATGCTCGGAGAACTTGAAAAGACTTTCCGCAGTCCGTTTCGTTTGTCTGACAGCATCGTACATTCCGGCTTGAACTGGGAAGACGTCCGCTGGATGGAATCCTATACCGGGATTGCTCGTGAAACTGTCGCGAAACTCGCGCCTGAAACTTGCCAGTGCCGCGTTTCATCCGAAGCAGACCTTATCGAGATTGCGCAAGACTCCATAAAGAGGCTGCAAGAAGCTATGGAGGCGCTCGGTATTGCGTCCAGCATAACGGATCGTCCCGAGGTGGCGCTTCAACGCTTGTATGAAGGACTTGTTGCTCGCGCGGACAGGACTAGCCCGCAAATCTCACCGAGGGGTTGATGGAGGGCGACTTTCTCTGGCATAAGTGTCAGGTCCCGGAAGATTACAAGGATCGATCAGGAACAGATCCGGTTGCTTCTGATGCCATTGCTTGAGCGCCTGAACGGGGCTGACGTGGCCGAGG
>JANQFX010000044.1 GCA_028277725.1 Thiohalocapsa sp. | reverse complement strand
CGCCCAGCGGCGTTACAACTCCTTGGAATAGAGTGACTATTCCGCGTCGTTGTGCCTTGCTGGACACCACGCGGGACGCACCCTGACGACCGTCCAACTGCTCCTTCTAGGGTTACGGCTCGAACCGGATGAACAACGCCGAAGTCCACACCTTGGCATCATCGCGCTGGCGGGCCATCAGGTAGACCGGACGATGCCCGTGGGGCCCGTTCTCGGGGGCGATCTCGATCTCGCCGGACACGGCCCGCTGAGTCGGTGAGTCGGCCATGCGCTCGAACGCCAGGAACATCTCCACGCCGGGCAGATCCTTGCGAAGGCGTCCGTCTTCCAAGAGTTCGCGGCCGGTCAGCTCCCAGGAGAAGGTGGGGCAGTGCACGAAGGGGTTGCCCTTGGTCGGGTCGCCGACCTTCACGTAGCCGTCGATGCTGCCCTCGACACGGATGACCGCCGTCTCCAGGTGCGAGATGTCGAACTCCAGCGCGTCCACGTCGCCGTAGGTGTCGCTCTTGAAGCCGACCGTGGTAGCGGACTCGCGCCAGCAGGTCTCTTCCTTGTGCTCGAAGCCGACGCCGACGAAGTCGTTGATGACCGCGTTGGTGATGGTGACCCGCCCTTTCCATGCCGCCCAGCGGTAGCGGTCCTTGATGCGGGCGCCGCCCCACTTGAAACGCACGCGTCGCGCGGAGTAACCCATCTCGGCCTGCAGGTCGCGGCGCCAGATCTCGCCGGTGTGATCGAAGGCGAGGACCTCGTCCCAGCCGACATCGCCGAGAAAGCGGTAGTTCAGCAGCGCCGGGCCGCGATGGCTGAACTCGTCGCCCATGATGTGCTCGCCGCAGGCGAGCATGCCGTAGGTGCGCTCGCCGGTGGAGGCGAAGGTGTGGCGCGCACGCAGGGCCTCGGCGATGTCCTTGCGGGTCAGCGCGCCGGAGACGACGCCGGCAATGCCGCCCTTGACACCGAACACCGCAGTTCCGGGCACGCCGCCGCCGCAACGTCCGCGGTGCTCGTCGCCCGCCATAGTGGCGCCGATCTTGTAGCCACGCTCCATGGCCTCCTGGTACAGCCAACCGAAGTGCCCCCAGGAGGAGCCGATCTCGATCAGCCGCTCCAGCTCCGGGTAATGCCAGTCGAGAATGCAGCGCCGCCCGCCGACGTGGGGGATGAGCAGGTGGCCCTCCGGGTCGTCGGCATAGGCAACCCAAAGGTCCTCCAGCGGCCAGGCGCCGGGGACGGCCTCGTTGCTCTTGCTGTCCTCGTTCCAGTCGACGGAGCGCACATGTTCTCCGTTCTTCAGAAACGGGAACTCCGGGTCGCGGTCGTGCAGGTAGACAACGTTGTGGTCGCCACCGACGCAGCTGCTGCCGCACCACTCGGTGCCGGGGTAGG
This sequence comes from Thiohalocapsa sp., assembly GCA_028277725.1. Classification (GTDB taxonomy): domain Bacteria; phylum Pseudomonadota; class Gammaproteobacteria; order Chromatiales; family Chromatiaceae; genus Thiohalocapsa. The sequence continues at coordinate 19,905 of JANQFX010000044.1, read as the reverse complement.
CGACGAAGCGCCCGTCCTCCGTGATCTCGCGGATCAGCTTGACGGTATTGGTCCAGCGCTCCTCGGTGATGTTGAAGTCGTTATGGGCGAAGGCCAGCACGTCCAGCCCGGTGACGTCGCGCCCGTAAGTCAGGTTGTAGCGGGTGCTGTTGGTGCCGATGGTGTCCTCGGAATGCACATGCAGGTCGCAGTAGAAGATGCGCGGGAAGCTCAGCTCCCGGTCCACGTCGACAAAGAAGGTGCGCGGCTTGACCACCGGATGGTCCGTCAGGGTTGCGGTAATCGCAAGCTCGCCGGGTCGGTCGGTCGGCAGGTCGTTCAGCGGCAGGACGGCCCAGCCCCGCTCGGCGAGAGTGAGGGTCTTGTCGTAGACCGGCTCGCCGTCGCGCGTCGCCTTGATTTCGACCCGCTCGGGCCGGTTCCAGCACGTGTTGCCCCAGGCGTCTTCGGCGCGCACGCGCAAAGGCAGCGGCTCGCCCTGGCGCACGATGCGGGGGCAGGCCCATTCGAGCTGGGCTGGAGCGCCGGGCACGATCTGGAACACCAGGTCGGGCGCGACCGCGGAGAAGCGCGATGTGCCCAGCGGGTCCACATAGCAGCGGATCTTGAAGTTCTCCTCGACGAAGGTCTGTACCCGTGTGCCGGGGCCGCCGAAGCGGCGGTCGCCGAGGCGGATGATGATGTGGTCGCCGGCTTTGGTGTAGCCGTCGAAGGTATCGACGATAACGGCCTTCTGGAACGGGCGCTCATGGCCCTTCTGGTCGAAGCGCACCGACAGCTTCTGCACGGTGGCCGGGCTCTGGCCGGGCACCGTCCGGCAGGCGTGGTACTCGGCCGAGACATAGTTCGCGCCCTGCGGGTCCACGGTCTGGAACAGGGCCCAGTCCGAATAGAAGCGGAAGGTCGCCTTGAACCACGAGCCGTCCGCCAGGCCCGACGAGCCGACCTCGAAGTCGATGACAATCTCCTGCCAGGAGCCGGCCTCGATCTCCTCGACGTTGCAGCTCACCCGGCCGATGAACGGCATGTCCTTGATGATGCCATAGAGACCCTCGGGGGCATGGTATTGGCCGAGGCGCTCTTCGAGCTCGGTCGGGGACAGCTTCTTCATGGCATAGACTCCTGAGAATCGTGGTGGCGTGATGGACCCGTGACCACTCGAGCACAGCGGAGACGGCGGACCGCACCGAGGCGTTCGGCAAAGCTCCGATGGCTATACTCCGGTGGCTATACTTGAGAGTCCTGGTGCGGGCTTTATAGGCGAAGAGCCGTGCGGTTGGCTGTCATGCACGCGACACTTTTTTTTGCACCGGCGTCCATGCACGGTGACATCACGATGAAAGAACCTTGGTATCTGACACCCTCAGACTTCTTGGGCAATCTGTCCGAGGACGACCGCGCTGCGTTCTTCCGGCTCGGAGACAGCCGCAACTACGACAAGAACGCGTTCGTGTTCCGCTCGGGTGATCCAGGGCGCAATGTCTATGTGCTGTGCGAGGGGCGCGCGAAGATCTACAAGGTTTCCGAGTCGGGCAAGGACGTGATCCTATGGTTCTGCTTCCCGGGCGAGGTCTTCGGGCTGGCCGAGGCGAGCCGCGGCGGCCCGCGTGACGTCTTCGCACAGGTCTGCTCCGACGCGGTGGTGCACCGCATCCCGCGCCAGCACTTCTCGCAGTTCGTCGAGTCCCGGCCGCGGGTGGCGATGCAGGTCATCGATCTGCTGTCGTGCCGACTGCGGGTGCTGGGCGACATCCTGACCAATCTGGCGACGGACGATGCCACCTCACGCATCATCAAGTTGCTGCTGCGACTCTGCTCACGGTACGGACAGATCAACACGGGCTGCGCCATCCTCGGCGGCGACGGCGCGATCTGCCTGGATATCCCGCTGACCCATCAGGAGATGGCCGATATGCTCGGCACGTCGCGTCAGACCGTCTCCAGCGTGATCGGCGAGTTGAAGAAGGCCGGCGCCCTGCAGACGGCCCAGCGGCACATGCACGTCGAGCCCACGCGGCTCGAAACCCTGCTGCTCGAGCCAACGTTTGACTAGCGTCCCCGAGGCGCCGGGTAAGGGCCGTCCGGACTGGGCCGCGGGAACCGCGCTGCCCACCCGGGAAGCCGGTCGGCAGTTGCGGACAGGGCCGATCGTCGCGAATGCCCGCATGGAATCTCGGTGAAGCCGTCGCGCGTTTCGTATGAACCGCAACCGTCGGGCGCGTCGTCGAGTCCGGCGTCTATCGCGGTCGCACCGTCTGGGTGAGGCCCGCTACGGCCGCCAGAACATGCCGCGCGGCGTTGCACCGCGTCGCGTTGTAGCCACCATTTCCGCCTTGGTGCGCCATGCTGGACATCACTTAGGGGCACCTCGAAACAGTCGAGGTGCCCGTCCGGGGCCGGATGCCCCGCCATTTCTCAAGCGCCCAAGCGCTTGAAAAATGGAGCGAAGCGGAAACCGCGTTTTCGCTTCGCGTCTTGAAGAGTTGCCAGGACGGCAGTTTTTCAAGGTCCCCTTAAGACGCCCCCCGACGACCGTCCAATCGCCCCATCTAGAGTGAACGCCGCACGCCGCCACCGGCGCGGCGGCGAACCTGTCGTGCAGGCGACATACCTGCCCTTGTCGGCCGCCTATGCTCCCGTCCAGCGACAAAGGTGGCTGCGTGAGGACGAGGCGCCTTTGCCCAAACAACGACATCCGCTGGAGGAGACGACCCATGATTCGCAAGTGGAACATCCGGGCAGGCATCCTGCTGACCTGCCTAGTGATCACGCAAGCCGCTCTCGCATCAGACTACCCGGAGCGCCCGCTGGAGTTCTATACGATGGTTCAGCCCGGGGCCCAGATCGACCGCCTCACCCGCGGGCTCGCTGACCGGTTCAGCGAGGCACTCGGGCAGCCGGTGACGGTCCGAAACATCACCGGCGGCTCCCACGGCAGCGTGATGGCCACCGAGCTGAGCAAGGCGGAGCCCGATGGCTACACCCTCGGTGTCGCCGCGACAACGGCCTATACCTATCAGCCCCACCATTCGCCGGTGAAGTATGCCTTCGACGACTTCGACTACATCACCCTCGTCGCGCTCAATTCGAGCGGCTTCGTCTCGCACCCGGACAAGCCCTGGAATACGCTGAAGGAGGCCTTCGCCTGGGCGAAGGAGAACGACAAAGCGCTGGTGTGCATGTTCCACGGCTCCGATGACCGCGACGCGATTCAGCGCATGGCGCGGCAGGAGGGCGTCAATATTTCCCTGATCCCGAGCAAGGGCGGCCCGTCGACCATTACCGCGGTCAGCGGCGGCCATGCAGACATCGGCTATACGGGCGCGATCCTGTACGAGCATGTGAAGGCCGGCCGCCTGAAGCTGATCGCCTCGGCGCTGGGTCAGCGTCTGCCGCCGCTGCCGGACGTGCCGACGCTGCAGGAGCAGGGCTATGACGAGGCCATCGAGATGATCATCGCGCTGGTGGCCCCCGCCGACGTTCCCGCGGACCGCATGGCGAAGCTCGAGGAGGTGGCCATGAATCTGGCTGCAGACGACGAGACGCAGGCCTTCATCACCGAGCAACTGCTGATGCTTCCGGTGGAGTGGGGCAGCGAGCATGCCGATGCTTCGATGAAGTCCATGTACCAGCGCTTCGGCAGTCAGGCCCAAGCGGCGAAGTGATCGCGTTGGTTGTGCCCTAACGCCGCGGGCACCCTTGGAGATGCCGCGCGGTCGACCCGCGGGGGCGGACGATCGGATTCCGTTCGCCCCACGCCCCCGATCTGACGAAGAGCCCAAGACGATCGTCATGACACGCGTACAACGAGAAACGACGACTTATGTCGCTATTGCCCTCGCCTGCGTGGCGATGCTGATCTGGGTGATCCCGACGTTCACGCCGCCCTATCCGGGCTACGGTGCGTCGCCGGCGCTGGTGCCCAACGTCGCCGTCGGACTGACCCTGGTGATGGCGGTGCTGGAGCTGATCCGCGCCGGCGTCGGCCGATGGTCGGGCCGCGCGCGCCCGCCGGAGGACAGGCAATATCCGGAGGACACGGACTCGGGCGGCTTCAGCCAACTCGGCAGACTGAGGCTCGGGCACCTGGCGCGCTTCATGATCCCTTGCGCCCTGATGTTGCCCGCGATGGAGTGGATCGGCTTCCTGCCATCCTCTGTGCTGTTTCTCCTGGTGATCCAGGTCTTGATCGGCGGTGTCAGGCCAGTGCGTGCCGTCGTGCTCGCGGTGGTCGTCGCGGGTCTGATGTATGCCGCTGTCCGCTACGGATTCAACGTGCCCATTCCGGGTCCTTACGGTTGGTAGGGGAAGCCATTATGGAGCCCATTCTCGCGGGCATCTTGGATGCCATCTCACCGGTGAGCCTGCTGTTTCTGCTGGCCGGCGTCGCTATCGGTGTCGCGATCGGCGCCATTCCGGGCATCAACGGTCCCATGGCCATCGCGTTGTTCATTCCGCTGACCTACTACATGTCACCGCTGGCCGCGATCGGCTTTCTGGTCGGCCTGAACAAGGGCGCCTTCTTCGGCGGTGCCATTTCGGCGGTCCTGTTGCGAACGCCGGGCACGCCGGAGGCGGCGGCGACAACCTGGGACGGCTATCCGCTGACCAAGCAGGGCAAGGGCGAGAAGGCCCTGCGCATGGCGCTCTACAGTAGCGTGTCCGGGGATTTCTTCTCGACGCTGCTGCTCGTGATCATCGCCGCTCCGCTGGCGACGGTTGCGCTCTACATGGGACCGCCGGAGATGTTCGCGCTGATCTCGCTGGCGCTGACCGTGATCGCCGGCATCGGCACCAAGTCCATCTCACGCGGCCTGATCGCCGCCGGTCTCGGCCTGCTGGCAGGCATGATCGGCACCGAGCCGGTGACGGCACTGCCGCGGCTGACGTTCGGCATCTATCAGCTCGAAAGCGGACTGTCGCTGATCCCGGTCGCGATCGGCCTGCTCGCGTTCTCCGAGATACTGATCCAGCTGGAGCGCCATATCGGCGGCGCCAGCGCCGAAGACTCAGCCATGACCTTCTCGAAGCGCCCTGAGGATCGCTATGTGTCCATCAAGGAACTGCTGGGGAGCTTCTGGACGATGTTGCGCTCCAGCATCATCGGCGTCGGAGTCGGCGCGATGCCCGGGCTCGGCGCACCGGTGGCGTCCTTCCTGTCCTATGATCAGGCGCAGAAGCGCTCGAAGCAGCCGGAGGAGTTCGGCAAGGGCAAGCTCGAGGGCATTGCCGCGTCCGAGTCCGCCAACAGCTCGGTTGTCGGCGCCAGCCTGATCCCGCTGTTTGTGCTCGGCATCCCGGGCAACCTGGCGGCCGCAATGCTCATGGGGGCCTTCATGATCCATGGCATGATGCCCGGGCCGCTATTGTTCGAGCAGAACGCCCAGCTGATTTACGGCATCTTCGCGAGCCTGGTGATCGCGAGCGTTTTCCTGCTGCTGATCGGGCGCGTCGGGCTCAGGCTGTTCTGCCGCGCCGTCGAGATTCCCGCCTCGGTGCTGTACCCGATCGTGATCTTCACCTGCATCATCGGCGCGTACCTCGGACAGTCGTCGGTGTTCGACGTCTGGGTGATGCTGATCTTCGGCGTCATCGGCTACTTCATGCGCAAGCTCGACTTCTCTTACGTGGCCTTCCTGATCGGCTTCATCCTGGTGCCGGAGTGGGAGCGCTCGCTGCAGCAGGTGGTGATCTCGTCCCAGTTCGAACCGTTCGCATTCTTCACGAGGCCCATAGCGGTCATCCTGATGCTGCTGACCTGTTTCGTGATCGTCAAGACGTTCGTCGGCAACCTGAGAAAGAAGCAGTGAGCGGTTCCGTTTCACCCGCACCGCGGTCGCAGGTTTCGATGACGGCCCATGCCGAGTGAGGAGACATATGGCTGAAGCACCCGCAGTGATCCTGGCGCCGGTGGATGGATCAGACGGCGCCGGTGCCGCGGTGGCATTCGCTGCCGCTTTGGCAGTACCCCTGAGCGTGCCCATCCGTTTCTTGTTCGCAATACCGGAAGATGCGCTCGACGTCCTGGGAATGCCGACGGAGGCAGCGGGCGTCGACCAATTGAAGGCCTATGCACCCGAACAGTTCGCCAAGCTACGACAGCGCCGGAGCCGCCAAGTCTTCGATCGTGCGCGCAGTGCGTTGCTCGGCGCGGCCGTCGACGTCGAGGAGGTGCTGCTGAGCGGCGAGCCGGCCGCTGCGATCCTGGAGCACGCAAAAGGGGCTGACCGCCCGCTCCTGGTCATGGGCAGCCGCGGCCTATCGCGCTTCTCGGAAATGCTCGTCGGCAGCGTCAGCCACCGCGTCATCCATCACGCGACTTGTCCGGTGACCATTGTTCCGTTGGTGCCGTAGGCTATAGGACCGCATAAAACGAGAGGTGATTGGTTCGACTCCTCAGCTCGCCGGCCCGCCGCCTGAGCGCGCCCAGGGCGCAGAGTGGCTCGCAGGTCCCACCAGCCGAGCACGAGCGACGCCCCGAACTCTTCTGGAGTGGAGCGAGGACGGTGAGGTGCCGGGTCGGATCGAGGCCGCGGCCCTGAACGAGTGGCTGTTCGACAAGGACACGGTGGGCCAGTGAGTCCGACAGGGGCCGAGCTCGGTTCCTCATGCAATTCCGCTGAGGCAAAGAAAAAGGGGGTGGCGGTTTCCCGTCACCCCCTGATCCTGTGTTGGCTCCCCGAACTGGACTCGAACCAGTGACCCACTGATTAACAGTCAGTTGCTCTACCAACTGAGCTATCGGGGAAAGAACAAGCCCCGAAGTTTACCTGGACCCGGCGCCTTTGGTCAAGGGTTCGGGACAAGAATCCGGAGGCTGGCAGCAAGGGTCGTGTGTCGCTGGCGTTGGCTCGGGCGCGCAGTCGGGACGGCGCCTGACATCAGTCTTCGTCATCGCCGCCAGCGCACTCGTGCTCAACCTTGCGGACACGCCCAAGGCTCGAAACGATGATTGAGGCACCGTCGACGCCGTCGGGTCGGGTATCGCAGAACGTGATCGTGCCGTTGATGCCAGTACCGTCATCCCTGAACTCGAACGCCTTGCGGCGCCCGCTATCCACGGCGAGATGCTCGATCGGCTCTTGCAGACGCAGTACCTCGAGGGTGTTGTTGTCGGCGTCGACCAGGGCGACCGCGTAGCCGTTGCTCCAGGAACTCCCGTCGGCGCTCGCGCTGCAGCCCGCCGCAGGGTCCTCCGGGTCCACGGGACAGACGCGAACATCGGCCGCCCGCATAATGGCCTGCGCTCTGGCGAAGTTCAGGTGCCCAATCATGGTGTTGACTTCCGTCACACGGGTGTTGAGCTTGACCAGGGTCGTCATCCCGGACACACCGACGGTGAGCAGGATCACGACGACGCTCATGGTCACGAGCATCTCGATGAGCGTGACACCCCACTGCCGGCGTCGAGCGGTTGTGGTTTGCATCAGTGCTTGACCGCGGTCTTCCCTTACGGAGCACAGAGCATAGTCGATCGCCGATCGCGTGGACCACGACCGCAACACCTACGGCATCACGACATCGCGATGCCCCGCTCCGTCAGCCCGCTACGGCGGCGATCCGCGCCATGGCCTGCTCCAGGTTGTCGCGACTGGTGGCGATGGAGATGCGTGCGCAACCCTCGAGCCCGAACGCGGAACCCGGCACCAGGGCGACACCGGCCTGTTCGATCAGATACTCGGCCAATTCCAGGTCGTTGTTGACCCCATCCAGGTGGTGGATGAGCCCAGACACCTCCGGAAAGACGTAGAAGGTACCGTCGGTCGGCAGGCAGTCGATGCCGGGGATGGCGTTGAGCGCATCGACGACGAAGTCGTGCCGCTCCTTGAAGGCCGTCAGCATCTCGCCGATACACGCCTGCGGCCCGTCCAGCGCCGCCTGGGCCGCAACCTGGCTGATGGAGGTGGGATTGGACGTGCTCTGGGACTGCACCTTTTTCATCGCCTTGATGACCGCCGCGGGGCCACCGGCGTAGCCGATGCGCCAGCCGGTCATGCTGTAGGCCTTGGAGACGCCGTTCAGCACCAGGGTGCGGTCCGCGAGGTCCGGGCAGGCGTTGAGGATGTTGGCAAAGGGCGTCGTCGTGTCCCAGCGGATGTGCTCGTACATGTCGTCGGTGGCGATGAGCGCATCCGGGAAGTCGCGCAGCACCGCGCCGAGGGCGGCCAGCTCGTCGAGGCTGTAGGCCATGCCGGTGGGGTTGGACGGGCTGTTGATGACCACGAGTCGGGTGCGCTCGGTCATGGCGCCGCGCAGCTGCTCGGCGTTGATCTTGAAGCGCTGATCGGCACCGGCATGCACCAGCACGGGCTTGCCGCCCGCGAGCAGCGCCATGTCCGGATAAGAGACCCAGAAGGGGGCCGGAATGACCACCTCGTCGCCCGGGTCGAGCACGGCCTGGGCCAGGTTGTAGAAGCTCTGCTTGCCGCCGCAGGAGACAAGGATCTGATCCGGCTGGTACGCAAGCCCGTTGTCGCGCTGGTACTTGGCGATGATGGCGCGTTTGAGTTCTGGGGTGCCGTCCACCGCGGTGTACTTCGTGAAGCCAGCGTTGACGGCCTCGATGGCGGCCTGCTTGATGTGGTCCGGCGTGTCGAAGTCCGGCTCGCCGGCGCCGAGGCCGATGACGTCCTTGCCGGCGGCCTTCAGCTCCTTGGCGCGCGCGGTGATGGCGAGGGTGGCGGAGGGCTTCACGGCCTGAACGCGGGCGGAGAGCTTGATGGTCATCGGGTTGGTCTACTTCCGAGGTGCTGAAGGATGGGGGAACAACAGACGGGCGCGGGCCGCGGCGGCGTGTCTGCGCCGGCTTGGCAAGCATTGGCACAGGCCCGAATAATAGCCAATCTGCGCCCCCGCCGACATCCGTACCGATCCGCATCGCACCATGCCCCAGAGCGCTGTCTCCCCTAGCCCTTCTAGCAAACCCTTCGAGCTGGAGTCCAAGTTTGCCCCCGCCGGCGATCAGCCCGGTGCCATCCGGGCCTTAGTGGAGGGCCTGCGCGACGGCGAGGCGGGCATGACATTGCTCGGCGTCACGGGCTCCGGCAAGACCTTCACCGTGGCCAACGTGATCTCGGAGGTGCAGCGACCGACGCTGATCCTGGCACCCAACAAGACCCTGGCCGCGCAGCTGTACGGCGAGATGCGCGAGTTCTTCCCGCACAACGCGGTGGAGTACTTCGTGTCCTACTACGACTACTACCAGCCGGAGGCCTATGTGCCGGCCTCCGACACCTACATCGAGAAGGACGCGTCGATCAACGAGCACATCGAGCAGATGCGCCTGTCCGCCACCAAGGCCCTGCTGGAACGCCCGGACGTCATCCTGGTGGCCACCGTGTCCAGCATCTACGGCCTCGGCGACCCCGAGGCCTATCTCAAGATGGTGCTACACCTGTCGCGCGGCGAGCGCATCGACCAGCGTGCCATCCTGCGCCAGCTCACCGCGTTGCAATACCGCCGCAACGAGATCGAGCTCGCGCGCGGCACCTACCGGGTACGCGGCGACGTCATCGACATCTACCCGGCCGAGTCCGACGACGAGGCCCTGCGGGTGGAGCTGTTCGACGACGAGGTCGAGGGCTTGCGCCTGTTCGACCCGCTCACCGGCGAGCTGAAGCACAAGGTGCCGCGCTACACCGTCTTCCCCAAGACCCACTACGCCACCCCGCGCGAGGTGGTGCTGAATGCCGTCGAGCAGATCAGGGACGAGCTGCGCGACCGCCTGGAGTGGTTGCGCGCCAACGACAAGCTGGTGGAGGCGCAGCGCCTGGAACAGCGCACCCTGTTCGACCTGGAGATGATGGTGGAGGTGGGCTATTGCTCCGGCATCGAGAACTACAGCCGCTACCTGTCCGGCCGCGCCGCCGGCGAGCCGCCGCCGACCCTGTTCGACTACATCCCGCCCGACGCGCTGCTGGTCATCGACGAGAGCCACGTCACCGTGCCCCAGCTCGGCGGCATGTACCGAGGCGACCGCTCGCGCAAGGAGAACCTGGTGGAGTACGGCTTCCGCCTGCCGTCCGCGCTGGACAACCGGCCCATGCGCTTCGAGGAGTTCGAAGCCAAGCAGCCGCAGGCGATCTACGTCTCCGCCACCCCGCGGGACTACGAGACCCAGCACTCCGGCGCCATCATCGAGCAGGTGGTCAGGCCCACCGGTCTGGTGGACCCGGAGGTGGAGGTCCGCCCTGCCCTGACCCAGGTCGACGACCTGCTGAGCGAGATCCACGATCGCGTCGCCGCCGACGAGCGGGTGCTGGCCACCACGCTCACCAAGCGCATGGCCGAGGATCTGACCGACTACCTGGGCGAGCACGGCGTGCGGGTGCGTTACCTGCACAGCGACATCGACACCGTCGAGCGGGTGGAGATCATCCGCGATTTGCGTCTCGGCGAGTTCGACGTGCTGGTGGGCATCAACCTGCTGCGCGAGGGGCTGGACATGCCCGAGGTCAGCCTGGTGGCCATCCTCGACGCCGACAAGGAGGGCTTCCTGCGCTCCGAGGGCTCGCTGATCCAGACCATCGGCCGGGCGGCGCGCAACGCCCATGGCAAGGCCATCCTCTACGCCGACGAGATCACGGGCTCCATGCGGCGCGCCATGGAGGAGACCGAACGCCGGCGAGAGAAGCAGATCGCCTTCAACCAGGAACACGGCATCACGCCGCAGACCATCAAGAAGGCCGTCGCCGACATCATGGAGGCCCACGCACCCGGCGCGCCCAAGAGCGCCCGCGACTACGCCAAGGTAGCGGAACAGGTGGCCGAGTACGCCGACCTGACCCCGGCGCAGATGGCCGCCAAGGTCAAGCAGCTGGAGCGTGACATGTATAAGGCGGCACGCGACCTGGAGTTCGAGCGCGCCGCCGCCATTCGCGACCAGATCAAGGAGCTGCGGGGGATGGGGTTGGCGGCCTGACCACCCGCGGCATGACCCGTCGCTCAGCGCAGTTGCGGCAGCCCTTGCCAGGCACCGATCTCGATGCCGCTGGCGAGGATGCCCTGGGCCAGGGCGGCGCCGAAGCGCTCTGACAAGCGATCGAGCAGGTCGCGCCTGGTGCTGTATTCGACGATGTCCTCGACGCCGATCACTTCGCGGGCGACGTAGCTGGAGCTGCCGATGGCGTCGCTGAGGCCCAGGTCGATGCTCTGCTGCCCGGTCCAGAACAAGCCGCTGAACAGCGCGTCCCCGCCCTTCAGCCGATCGCCGCGGCCGGCCTTGACCGCGTCGATGAACTGGCCATGCATGTTGTCGAGCAGCCCTTGCAGGAAGGCCCGGTCCTGCTCATCGAGCGGTGAGAAGGGATCGAGGATGCCCTTATTGGCGCCTGCGGTGAGCAACCGGCGTTGGATGCCGAGCTCCTCCATGGCCTGCTGGAAACCGAAGCTGTCCATGCGCACGCCGATTGAGCCGATGAGCGTCGCCTCGTCGACGTAGATCTCGTCGGCGGCGGCGGCGATGTAGTAGGCGCCGGAGGCACAGGCATCGACACCGACGGCGTAGAGCTTCTTGTCCGGATGTTCCTCCCGCAGCCTGCGGATCTCGTCGTAGACATAGCCGGACTGCACCGGGCTGCCGCCGGGGCTGTTGATGCGCAGGATGATGGCTTTGGCCTTGTCGGCCTCGAAGGCCTTACGCAGCGCCGTGATAATGCGGTCGGCACTGGCGTCGCTGCTGGGTGAGATGACACCCTTGACGTCGATCAGCGCCGTATGCTCGCTCGTTGCCGCACTGCTGTCGATCAGTCCGTCGGCGGCATAGATGCCAACCAGCAGAAGCAGGTAGGCGAGGATGCCCATCTTGAAAATGGTCGCCCAGCGGCGCGAGCGGCGCTGCTCGCGCAGGAATTCCGCGGCCATTCGGTTGATTAGGGCACGCTCCCAGTCCGGATCACCGGGGGCGGGCATGCCCTCTTCACGGCTCGGGTCGCGGGGTTTCCAGAATTTCAGAGAGTCCAGGTTCATGCGGTGGTCGTCTGGTCAGCTTGGTTCGGTGTCGCGGCCGCCGGTGGCGAGCCAGGACGGCAGCGCGTCGATGGCGGAGAGGCAGCCAAGCGGCTGCAGGCTCAGCAGGCGCTCCGGCTCGTGTGCGCCGTAGCAGACCGCCAGGGCGTCGACGCTGGCGTTCTGGGCCGTGAGCAGGTCGTACTCGGTGTCGCCGATCATCAGCGCGCGCTGCGCGTCCACGCCGAGTTCGTCGAGCAGTTCCAACAACATCTGCGGGTTCGGCTTGGAGAAGGTCTCATCGGCCGAGCGCGTGGCGTGGAAATAGGCCCCAATCCCCGACTCCGCCAGCGCCCGGTCGAGTCCGATGCGGCTCTTACCCGTGGCCACGGCCAGCAGGTAGCCCTGGGCATGCAGTTCGGCAATCACATCCGCGGCGCCCGGGAACAGCGGCGTCGGGGTGTCGTTTACCTCCAGATAGTGCGAGCGATAGCGCTGAATGAGGCGCTCATGGGTCTCCGTGGACGCATGCGGCGCCAGGCACTGCATCACGTGCGACAGGCCAAGGCCGATGATGTTGCGGGCCGCCGCCGGTTCCGGCGGGTCGAGGCCGATGTCCTCGAAGGCGGCACGTAAGCTCGCGACGATGCGCGCCGCTGAGTCCATCAGGGTGCCGTCCCAATCGAACACCAGGAGTTCGTAACCGTCGCAATCAGACTGCATGGGCGCCCTCCACGGCGCGTTCGATGACCGTCGCAAGCGCCTCCGGCAGCGGCGCCACGACACGGAGAGTGGGTGCGTCCTCGCGCGGTCGGAAGGCGAGCGACGCGGCGTGCAGGAAGAGCCGCTTCAGTCCCAGCTCGCGCGCCAGGGCGCGATGCTCCGGGCGGCCGTACTTCTCGTCACCAGCCACGGGCGTGCCGATGCTGGCGGCGTGGACACGGATCTGGTGGGTCCGACCCGTATGTAGGTCCACGTCCACCAGCGTCAGCCCACCGTAGGCCTCGACGCGCCGGAACACCGTCAGCGCCGCCTTGCCGTTTTCGTGGTCGACGCGCACCATGCGCTCGCCGCCCTGGAGTTGGAACTTGCGCAGCGGAAGCTCGACCCGCTGCACCCGCTCCGCGAGCGGGCCGCAGAGCAGGGCCTGGTAGCGCTTGCGCACCGCATCCGCGCGCAACTCCGAGTGCAGCCAGCGCAGCGCGCTGCGCCGCTTGGCGATGATCAGGCAACCCGAGGTATCGCGGTCCAGCCGATGCACCAGCTCCAGCTCCGCGCCCGGACGGCCGGCCCGCAGGGCCTCGATGACGCCGTGGGCGATGCCGCTGCCGCCGTGCACAGCGATACCGGAGGGCTTGTCCAGGACCAGCACGCGCTCGTCCTCGTACAACACGGACTCCAGCAGCCGCTCGGTCATGCCACCAGGGGCTGGGCCCGAGTCGTCTCGGGTGGGCATGCGCACAGGCGGGATGCGAACGTCGTCGCCGAGCGCGAGCCGCTGGTGCGGCTTCGCGCGCCCCTTGTTGACACGCACTTGACCTCGGCGCAACAGCCTGTAGACGAGACTGCGCGGCACGCCCTTGAGCTGCGCGATCAAGAAGTTGTCCACACGCTGACCGGCCGCGGCGTCGTCGATGCGGACGTGGCGCACCGCGGGAGCCCTGTCCGCGGTTGCAGGACGCCCCGCGGGGCGCGTCGGTTCAACCAATTGCTGCCCCTCGAAAACCTTGTTAGCCTTGCCGCGTTGCGGCGGAATGCTGAGCCGTGGTACACCCGAGCGGCGGCGGATCAGCGTGTGACCGCCATCACCGGGCGGCGGCCATCGATATCGAGTTTCCGCCGCCAAGACCGATGCTGGATCGGGAAGCCCACGGGCCGACCGCAGGGCCCAACGCCGCGCAGCGATGCATGGTACACCCGCCGGCGCAGCGGAGCAGCCAAGGCCGGCGAACCGGCCGAGCAGCCAGCCCCCAGGGACCAGCGCGGATGCGTGGCAGCAGCCGAAAAGAACGAACAGCCGGAACCGAATTCCGGGACGATCACCAGCCGAACAGACCGATGAGCCGCACCCCGCCCCGATGGGTGCCGGATGCGGACATCGAACAGACATCGCCGGGCAACGATCCACGGGTTGCCCGACCCCGCGCCTCGGACCAACCCTAATCCCAGGCGCACAGAGTGAACATGGGCGCGTGCTCGACGCTCGCCTGGCCGCCACGCAGCGGGACGCTTGTATGCGACTCGCCGGCCGCGACGATCGAGCGCATCGGCATGGGGTGCCGACTGCACGCCGTTGCCCCCGTCCGCGCGAGCGTCGGGTCGGCAACCGCGGTGCGCGCGCCACGGCAAGAGACGACAAACAACATGAAACGCATGCTGATCAACGCAACGCAGCCGGAAGAGCTGCGCGTTGCGATCGTGGACGGCCAGAAGCTGTTCAATCTGGACATCGAAAGCCCGGGACGCGAACAGAAGAAGGCCAACATCTACAAGGGCACCATCACCCGGGTGGAGCCGAGCCTGGAGGCCGCCTTCGTCGACTACGGCTCCGAGCGGCACGGATTCCTGCCGCTCAAGGAGATCTCGCGGAGCTATTTCAACCAGGAACTCAAGCCCGGCAACAAGGCCAACATCAAGGACCTCATCAAGGAAGGCCAGGAGGTCGTCGTGCAGATCGACAAGGAAGAGCGCGGCACCAAGGGCGCGGCGCTCACCACCTTCGTTTCGCTCGCCGGCCGCTACCTGGTCCTGATGCCCAACAACCCCCGCGCTGGGGGTGTCTCGCGGCGCATCGACGGCGCGGACCGCTCCGACGCCCGCGAGACCCTGAGTCAGCTCGAGATCCCCGCGGACATGGGGTTGATCGTGCGCACCGCCGGCGTCGGCAAGAACGCCGAAGAGCTGCAGTGGGACCTCGACTACCTGCTCCAGCTCTGGGGCGCCATCAAGACCTCCAGCGAGGGCCGCAAGGCCCCCTTCCTGATCTATCAGGAGAGCGACCTCATCATCCGCTCCATCCGTGACCACCTGCGCGCGGACATCGGCGAGATCGTCATCGACCATGCGGAGGTCTTCGCCCGCGCCGAGGAGTTCATCCAGCAGGTGATGCCGCACAACAAGAAGAAACTGCGCCTGTATCAGGACGAGGTGCCACTCTTCACGCGCTACCAAATCGAGAGCCAGATCGAGTCCGCCTTCCAGCGCGAGGTACGCTTGCCCTCCGGCGGCGCCTTGGTCATCGACCACACCGAGGCGCTGACCTCGATCGACATCAACTCCGCACGCGCCACCAAGGGCGCGGACATCGAGGAAACCGCACTCAATACCAATCTGGAGGCCGCCGACGAGGTGGCCCGTCAACTGCGCCTGCGCGACCTGGGCGGCCTGTTCGTCATCGACTTCATCGACATGACTCCCGCCAAGCACCAACGCGAAGTCGAGAACCGGCTGCGCGACGCCCTCAAGCAGGATCGTGCGCGGGTGCAGGTGGCCCGCATTTCGCGCTTCGGACTGTTGGAGATGTCTCGCCAACGTCTGCGGCCCTCGCTGGGCGAGTCCAGTCAGCACGTCTGCCCCCGCTGCAAGGGCCAGGGGACCATCCGCGGCATCGAGTCCCTCGGCCTGTCGGTGCTGCGCATCGTCGAGGAGGAGGCGATGAAGGACAGTACTGCACGCATCCTCGCGCAGCTGCCGGTGGAAGTCGCGGCCTTCCTGCTCAATGAGAAAAGGCGCAACATCTTCGAGATCGAGCAGCGTCATCAGGTCGACGTGGTGCTGATCCCCAACAAGCACATCGAGACGCCCGACTACAGCATCGAGCGCGTGCGCACGCAGGACGCGGACCGCCTCCGTGACGAGGACCCCAGCTATACCCTGGCCGAAGCGCCAAAGGCGGACGCGCCGGCCTACGCCAGGGCACAGCCTGCGCCCAAGGCCGAAGAACCCGCCGTCAAGGGCGTCGCGCCATCCAAACCCGCCCCCCAACGTGCGGAACCGACCGCAGCGACGGCGGCATCCCCGTCCGGGGCACTGGCACGCCGCGCTGCCCAGGCCGAGCAGACGCAGGACGAAGCTGGCACACACCAGGAAAGCATGCTCAAGAAGCTCTGGGGCATGCTGTTCATGCCACTCGACGGTAACGAACAGGGAGGCACCCAGGAGGCCCAGGATCACGCGCAGCAGGCGCCAGCGGCGGACGAACGGGCCACATCGCGGCGCGGTCCACAGCGTTCCGCCGATGCTGGGCAGGCCGCGGAGGGTCGCTCGTCAAGCAGAAACGGCGGCAACCGCCGCTCCCAGCAACGGCGCGACCAGAAGAGCGGCGACGACGTGGACAGCCAGGGCGAGAAGCGCTCGCGGCGCGACGAGAACAGCGAGCGCACCGAGGACGGCGCGCGCGGCTCGCGACGCGGTGGACGCTCGCGACGCGGCGGACAGCGTGAACAGTCCGGCCAGGAGGCACGGCAGCACAAGGCGCCCAAGCCCGACGGCGACGGGCGGACACCCCGGTCGGCCGACTCGGCGCCCAACAAGGCCGATGCCTCGACCCCTGACTCGACCTTAAGCAAGGACTCGATCCAAGATGCCCGCAAGGCACTGGCCAAGCGCGGCGAGACCCTGCCGATGGCCGTCGAACCGGAAGGCGGCGAGCAGCGCTCCAGCCGCAGCCGCCGCGGGCGCAAACCTGCCCAGGACAAGACCCACGCGTCCACTCAGGCATCCCCTCAGCCTAAGTCCGAGGGCGTCACGCAGACCGCCACGCCCGAGCAGGGCGAAGGGGCAGCCAGCGGCGAGCAACCCCAGCGTACGGACGGCGAGGAACAGGCAACCAGCCGGTCGCGCTCCAGTCGTCGCCGTCGCGGCGGCCGTCGACGTCGCAGCTCCGCGGCTCGAGAGGCGGACGGCAACGCTGTGGATTCGATGAACGGCTCCACAGCTGAGACCCAAGCACAGCCGCAGCCCACCGCGCGAGAAGGCGCATCGGAACAGGGCCGAGCACCTGAGGATACCCCGAGACCCAAGGCATCCCCGAGACCATCAGACGCGGCCAACGCCCAGGAACGCCCGCCGAAGGGGCCACGCAACCCGGCGTCGGCAAACAATGCGACCGCAGGCACCAACCATGTCGCGCCCGCCAAGGCCGAGGCCGATTCCGCAACGAAGCCCGGCGACGACGCTGGCGGTGCGGAGCGTCCACCGAGACAAGAGGGCAAGCGAGCCAACGAGGGAGACAGCCCAGAGGAAGCGCATAGACGGACGCCCGCGCCATCCCCGGGCCGGTCTGCGGCCCAGGCCAAGGCGGAAATGCCCGTCGCGCAGCCGTCTCCCAGGGCCGATGCCCGACCTGCACCCGCCGCATCTGCGCCAACGGCCGCTTCGGCCCCAGCTGTAGCGGCCGCGCCAGCGTCAGCGTCGGCCCCAAGCTCAGCACCTGCGTCAGCGACAGGGGCAGCACCAGGGGCAGCACCAGCTTCGCCCTCGGCCCGACCCTCGTTCGCGCCCCAGCCCACTGACTCCGGCACGCAGGCGGCCGCGCGCCCTGCGGCAGTCGCTGGCACGCCCGGCTCGGAACCGAGCAGCAAGGCCACGCCGCCGGCGCCAACGGGGGAAAGCGCTGCGCCCAGTCCGACCTTGGCTGCGCCGCACTCGACGCCGAAACCCATGACCAGCGAACACCACCAGCCAGACAAGGGACAGGGCAAACGAGAGATGCCGGACGACTCGGAACCTGCTGCCGCCGACGGCAAGGCCCCGAGCTGAGCCGGCCCCCCTCCCCGAAGGCAGTCAGTAGAGCGGTTGTCGGGGTGCGCACCGCACCCTGAGCCGCGTTTCGGAATAAACCCCGCCTGCGTTACCATGACGGGCTCAAGTATGGAACGCCGCCCAGGCTCCGGCGCCATCGCGTACGCTGTCGAGGTCAGCTCGCCCGCAACCACTGGAACCCAGTCCCTGGGTCAAAGCTCCCGGCTGTCCGCCCTGCCTGGCTGCCTGGCCCCGGCCCATGGCTCAAGCGTATCTGCCAAGCGTATCTGGATGCTCTACCTCTTCCTGACCAGCACCATCGGCTTCCTACGCATGGCGGCCGACGCCCTTTTTCGTTCGCCCGATGGTGTGCAGCGGCTGCGTGCGCGCCGTGTGCTGATCATGGCACTGTTCATCCCGGTGTTCGCGCTGGCCCAGCTGATCCACTGGGCCGGCCTGCTGCTGGACGAGCTCTTCTTCCGCGGCTACCGGTCCGTGCCCATCCGCGAGCCCCTATTCGTGCTCGGCGTGCCCCGCAGCGGCACCACCAACCTGCACTCGGTGCTGGCCCGAGACCCGCAGTTCACCACCTTCTCCACCTGGGAGTGTCTGTTCGCGCCGTCGGTCTCACAGCGCCTGTTCTGGCGCGCACTCGGACGGCTCGACGAGCGCATCGGCGGCCCGTTGCGCGGCCTCGTCGGCGTCGTGGAGCGGGCCGTCTTCTCCGCCCTGGACGATGTCCATGCCATGAGCCTGGACACCCCCGAGGAGGACTATTTCGCATTGATGCCGGTGCTGAGCTGCTTCATCCTGGTACTGCCTTTCCCTGGCAGCGTCCATCTCTGGCGCATGGGACGCTTCGACCGCGACATGCCGGAGCCGATGCGGCGGCGGCTGCTGACCTATTACGCCAACGCCCTGCGCCGCCACCTCTACGTGCATGGCCCGGATAAGCGGCTGCTGTCGAAGAATGCGGCCTTCGCGTCCCTGGCCAACAGCCTCGCGGAGACCTTCCCGGACGGACGCTTTCTGGTTTGTCTGCGTGACCCGAAGCAAACGATCCCGTCCCAGCTCAGCTCCATCGGTCCGGGGCTGGCCTTCTTCGGCGTCGAACCCGACAGCGCCCCGATTCGAGAGCGATTCGTGGACCAGCTCTGCTTCTACTACGACAACCTACTGCAGCTCGCCGACGAGCACGCACGAGAGCGGACCGTCACCCTGACCCTGCCGCAGATCAAGGCGGACCTCGCAGGTTCGGTGCGCCACGCCTACGATCGCCTCGGGCTGCAGCTGGGCGAAGACTTTGCCGGCACGCTCGCCGAGGCCACCGCGCCCGCGCGCGCCTACCGCAGCGGCCACCGCTACGACCTCGTGCAGTTCGGCCTCGATGAGGCGCAGGTTGAACAGCGCTTCGCCCGCGCCTATGCACATCCGGCACTGCGAGCCTCCGAGCCACGGGGCCAGGTCGAGCCGCCGCGAACCAACGACGCTGGGCCGGATGCACCGCGCAGGACGGCGACCATCGACGAGGCGGGATCATGCTGAATTCCTCGCAATCGAGCGACGTGCAAGCGGCCACCGAACCGCAGGCGTTGCTCCCCGACGGCACCGGCCTGAGGGTCGCCATCGTCTCCGACGCGGCGCCCGAGCGGAACGGCGTCGGCGCCTACTACCGAGACCTCGCCGAGCACCTGAAGGCGGTCGGCGCCCGGGTCGACCTGATTTCGCCACGCTTCCGCGGAGGCAACTGGTTCGGCGGCCTGGCGCTGCCTCTGCCCGGCGATCCCACTCAGCGTTTCGTGCTACCGTCGCTGCCGCTGGTGATGAGACGCATGGGCAGGCTGCGCCCGGATGTGGTCATCGTGCCGACACCGGGCCCCTTCGGCATGCTCGGCATGGTGCTCGCCAAGCGTTGGCACGCCAGGCTCGTGGTCGGTTTCCATACCCATTTCGAGCGACTCGCCGAGATCACCGATGATTGGCTGCTACGTGGCCGGGTCGCCCAGACCTACCTCAACGCCTGCAATCGAAAGCTGTTTCGAGAGGGCGACCTGGTGCTGGCCAACTCCGAGGACATGCTCGACATCGCGCGCGACATCGGCGCGAAGCACGTCGGCCTCATGGGTACGCCGATCCCGAAGGCGTTTCTGGACGCGCCGGCGGAGCCGCTGCGCGACGGCCTACGCAAGGTCCTGTTTGCCGGCCGCCTGGCACCGG
>JANQFX010000102.1 GCA_028277725.1 Thiohalocapsa sp. | reverse complement strand
TTACAACTCCTTGGAATAGAGTGACTATTCCGCGTCGTTGTGCCTTGCTGGACACCACGCGGGACGCACCCTGACGACCGTCCAACTGCTCTTTCTAGGTTGAACCCAGGCAGAAGCGATGCGCGAACAGATACTCGAGCCCTTCTACACCACCCGATCCGCACGCTCGGCGCCGGGGCTGGGCCTGACATTGGCAAGACGCCTGGCGGAGAGCAACGGTGGTACGCTCATCTATGTTCCTGGCGGGAACGGTGGGTGCTTCGAACTGGACTTCCGGCCGCCGACGCGGAAGACGACATCCTGCCGCCTCGGCCCGATGAGGGTGTCTACAAACTGCAAACACACTCTTAGCGAGCTCCAAGCGCAGGCTTTCGCCTAGACTGAGCGGACGGGCCGGCCATCCTGCCAGGCATAGGACGCGCGAAGCGGCTCGGCGACACGATGTACGCCCACACGCGGGGCTTATGGCGACGGCATAGTTTGTGCGAGGACCATGACAAGAAAAATCCTGATCATCGACGACGACGAGGGCGTCCGTGACGCATTCACTTTGGCACTCGACGACGAGCCCGAGCTGGAGCTGATGACCGCCCCCGACGGGCTGCGGGGCGTCGAGGCCGCGGCCGCCGCGCGGCCCGACCTGATCTTCCTCGACCTCCACATGCCAGGCATCAACGGCGTGCAGACCATGACACGGTTGTTGGAGCAGGACGAGTCCCTGCGCATCTATATCGTCACGGCCTTCCACCAGGAGTTCATGCAGGACCTCAAGCGGGCGCAGGCGGCAGGTATGAACTTCGAACTGGCCCGCAAGCCGCTCAACGCGGAGCAGATCCGCCGCACCGTCCGCGGCGTGCTATTCGGCGAGGTCGGGGAACTGCCCAGGAGCGGTTTGTGATGGCGCTGCTTTCGGCACCGCCATCGGCACCCTGCTGCCACTCGCCGACTCCGCGGTCCCAGCCGGAGTAGGAGGTTCCCTTGGCTGAACGCCTGAGCCTGAAGCTGTTCCTAGCAGGGATGCCGAGCAAATCGGTGCCCAGCGAGGCCGGCATCCGCGAGATGCTGGATCGGATCCTGAGTATTCCCTACGACCTCAGCATCGTCGATGTGTTCGAGAACCCGCAGCTCGCCGAGGTCGCGGACATCCTGGTCACGCCGACCTTGGTCGTGCGCTCCCGCGGCATCGAGCGCCGGCTGGTGGGCGATCTGACGGACCTGTCACGACTGCAGCTGGTCATCGCCGATTCCGAGAAGGACTGAACCGCCCAACTCGGCCTACCGTGTCGGCAGGCGCGCCCGCGCCGGTCAGGCGCTCTTGAGCGGACTCAGCTTGACCAGCGCGACTGCGGCCAGCGGCACCAACAGGCCGATGAGCATGGCCGTGAGCATGAGCCAACCCAGTTCCGTGTAGTCCGCCGGCACGCTGATGCCGCCGGTGGCCTGGTCCTGGACCTCCCGCGTCACCGTGAACACCTGATTGAGGTACTTGGTGCCGAGCTGGCTGGCGGACAGGGCCAGGTTGGTGAAGGAGGCCATGACGGCGAAGAAGGTCGCCTTGAGGTTGGGCGGCGCGGAGTTGGCGATCCAGGCCAGCATCGGGATCATCGCAATCTGCCCCAGCGGCGACTCCAGCGCCGTGTCGACCACGGCGATGAAGCGCGCATCGACCACGCCGCCGGTGAGGCCCGCCGTCCACTCGTGCAGCCCGTAGTACATGCCGACGATGGGCATGTACAACAGCGTGCTGGCGATGGTCAGGAAGACAACCACATACAGGATCGAACGTTCCGCCATGAAGCGGCGGAAGATGAACATGCCCGCCAGGGTCAGGGTGCTGCCGATGAGCGACAGCACGGACAGGAACTGCTGATCGAACCCGAGCTGATCGATGAACCACCAGGTCTGTCCCGGCCCCGGGTTGGGCATTGCGCGGAAGACGAAAATCACAATGGCCGTGCCGAGCAGCACGGCACGGGCGTTGGGCTCCAGCTCTCGCATCAGCCGCGAGATCAGGAAGGCGATGATCCCCATGGACCCGGCGAAGATGATCTCCTGGTTGTAAGGCAGTTCGCCGAGGCCGAGCGTGAGCGTGAAGGCGACGAACACGAGGCTGCCGCCCAGAATCCACCAGTTCGGTTCCGTGTGCGTCTGCTCGCCGTCCAGCAGCCGCAGCGCCTCGGCCCGGTCGATACCCGAGCGCCGCAGCCGGCCGAGGTCGCGCCTGCGGATGATCGCCGCGAGCACCAGGCCGAGTACCGAAATCACCGGGATCAGCAGCGCCAGCTCATAGATCAGGATATAGGTCGCGACCTTTTCTTCTTCGGACATGCCGTTGACGCCGGCGAACAGATAGATGTTGGCGAGCGCGACCAGCACCCCGCCGCCGATGATGGCCACCCGCCCGAGCGTCTGCATGGTGGTGTGCATCAGCTTGCGCCGCGCCGGGTCCACCTCGCTGCCGTCCGGGTTGACGCGCGGCACGGCCTCGACCGTCATGGCGTCCGCCACCACGTCCTGCACCACATAGCCCACCGGGGCCAACAGCACACTCAGCACATACCAGGCCGCAACGGGCATGACCTGCGCCATGCCCACGGGGTCGGACAGGAGCCCGATCATGATCAGCAAGCTGGACGCGAGCATGGCGGCGCCGATGTAGACCAGGATCGATTTCCAGCGCCAGATGAGGTCCACCAGGTGCCCGAGCGGCATCTTCAGCGCCCAGGGAATGCCAGCCCAGAATCCAAGGCTCGCCAGAAAGGCCGCCGACAGCCCGAGGTAGTCCTTGACGAAGAAGGTGCCGACGATGGCCGTCAGCCCCTGGATGCCGAAGGCGATGTAGATCATCAGCGGCGGCAGGTAGGACAGGCGCAGCTCGCGGCCGAGCTCCAGGATGTTGCGGTCGATCCAGTGGGAGGCGGTGGCGAGCATGGCGGGGTAGGCGAGCGATTGATGGGAAGATCGGGCGTTCAGGCCGGCAACGAAGCCGGCCTCGGGCACCTTGCCGCAGCATCATGCGTCCCTCGTCGCCGGGGTCAAGGTCCGAGAGCGGATTTCCGGCGGTTTTCTCGAGCGCACCGCCGCCCGTTGTGATTCTGCTGGTCTATACTGGTGCGTATATCACATCAACGATTGATTCGTTGCATATCTTGCTGTCTGCAGTGGAGTCGCCAGCATGCCCGCCGCCGCCCAAGTTGACCCCGGCGTCACACCTGATCCCCAAGCCGTATTGACCAAGGCCCTGCTCAACGCCGGCACCGCCCTCGGCCTCTCTCGGCAACGGCTGGGCGAGATCATCGGTCGCGAGCGGACCGCCTTCAGCCGCGGCCTAGACCCGGCCGGCAAGGCCGGCGAGCTGGCGCTGCTGCTGATCCGTTGCTATCGCAGTCTCTATGCCTTGGTGGGTGGCGACCCGACGGCGATGCGGCACTGGATGCACACCCCGAACCGTGACACCGGCGGCGTGCCCGCGGAGCAGGTGCGCACGGTGCAGGGCTTGGTGGCCGTGGCGGAATACCTGGACGCCATGCGCGGGCATGGCTGAGCATCGGCTTGTGGCGGCTGCCTGCGCGCCCCGTGCGCCCGGCCCGACGGTTTCGCTCGTGCGCCGATGACCGACCTCTGGGCCATGTGCGAGCGGGCGCTGCGCATTGCCCCAATCGGCGGTGATCTGCTGCGCATCGTCGAGAGCCAGCAACAGGTCGCGACGCTGGCCCTGGTGGACGATCTAGCCGAGCAATCCGTGCTGGAGGGCCTTTTGGAGCAAAGCAAGCCGCCGCTGCCGGCGGGTGCCGAGCGTCTGCACTATTTGCTGTCCACGCCGTTCCGCTATCCGCCGTTGCGCCACGGCTCGCGCTTCGGCCGCCGCTTCGAGCCGAGCCTCTTCTACGGGGCCCGCAGGCTGCCGACCTTGCTCGCCGAGGCCGCCTACTACCGCTTCGTATTCTGGTCCGGGATGGCGGAGCCGCCGCCGAGCGGCCGCCTGCGCACCCAGCACAGCGTCTTCCGAGCGCGCTTGCGCGCCGAGCGGGGTGTGCGCCTGCAGCAGCCGCCCTGCGCGGCACACGCGGCCGTGCTGCGGCATCCGAGTGAGTACGGCCCCACCCAGCGGCTCGGGAGCGCCCTGCGCGGCGCCGGCATCGACGCCTTCGAGTTCCCGTCGGCGCGCGACCACGATGCCGGCCTCAACGTTGCCCTGTTCCATCCAGCGGCGTTGCTCAGCCGGGGGCCCTTGGGCTTGACGCGCTGGTTGTGCGAGACCCGCGCCCGGCAGGTGAGCTTTGCGCCGGAGGCAACGCAGGATCTGTATCGATTCGAGCGCGCGGACTTCAGCGTCGACGGCCGGCTGCCGCTGCCGACAGGTTGAATCTAGGTTCAACAGGTCTCGCAGCGCTGCACCGGCAGACCACGCCGCAGCCAGCCGGGGCCGGCGCCGCTGCCGGCCATGCCCTCCTTGACGTTGTAGACGTTGGAGAAGCCACGCTCCATCAGCGCGCGCTGGGTGTAGGTGGTGCGGTTGCCGGTGCGACAGATGATGGCGATGGGGGCGTCTTTGTTGCCCTCGACGGCGCCGAGCAGGTCGTCGAGGAAGGTCTTGCTGGTCATGTCGATGCGAACGGCACCCTCGGCCACGCCGGTCTGGCGCCACTCTTTGGGGGTACGGATGTCCACCAGCGTCAGCTCCCCGGCTTGCGCGCGCGTCAGCGCCTCGGGTGCGGTCAGCGTCGGACCCTGGCTGATTTGACAGGCGCTGAGCAGGACGAGGATCAGCAGGGCGAGGATCAGCAGCCGGATGGTGGCGCTGGGCACGGGAGTCTTCATGGATAGGTGGCTCCAGATTGCTTGCAAGAACTCGATGCGCGGCAGGGTCGGGCCGTCGACCGACGAAACCAAGCGCAGGGAAGGCAACGGGCTTTGCATGTTGAGCGCCTGCGATGCTGCGGGTGGCGGCGCGACAGGCACCGATCAGAAGCCCCAGCGAATCCCCGCCGTGAGGACATTGCCGAGGCTGGAGCCGTCCTGGTTCCGGCTCCCCTCGCCGCGGAAGTTGACGTAGATGACCCGCTTGAAGTCGTCCAGCGCATAGCGCAGCCCCAACACGCCGTACTTCTTTCGGTAATCGCCCGCCTGGGTATTGCCCGCGCTCGGTTGCAACCAATTCCAGCCGCCGGTGAGCCACCAGCGCCGGTGCAGCCGATACTGGGCGTAGACCTCCCAGCCCCAGCCGTCGAAGTAGATGTTCTGATCCGTGGTCATGTGGTTGCGCAGCCGTGCGACGACGGTCCCCAGGTACCAGTCGTCGTCGAACCAACGAGCTCCGACAGCCACGGCCTCCGCGGCACCGTGTATGCCCTGGGCGCGGACGACCGGGTCGCCTGCATCCGGGACGGGCGCGCGATTGTAGGCGACCCCGGCGCTGAAGTGCTCCCGGGTGGCGAGCAGGGCACTGAGGCCGATGGCGGTGCCGTAGCGGTGGCCGTTGAGATGCGGGATGGGCTCGCCGTCCTGGACCTGGATGTTCAGACTGAACGGCTCCAGCCCGAGTCCGCGCGCTAGGTATCGAATCCGCGCCCGGGTCTGCAACGCGTTCTCCGCCCGGCCGGTGCCGGTGTGGCCACCGTCGGTGCCGGCGTTATAGGTGCCGGCCGCCTGGCCACCGGTGCCGAAGAAGCGGTCCGTGAAGCCGCTGATCTGGTAGTAGGTGGACCAGGTCTTGCCCGCGATCAGGAACAGATTAGGCGACTCGTAGCCGACATAGAGCAGGCGCCGGAAGAAAGTGTCGCCCTGGCCGCCGCCGGGGTTATTGGCATTGGCATCGAACAGCGTCTTGAACTCGTCGAGCAGGTTGAAGCCGGCCTCGCCGCGGGCGAAGACCCATTGTTGGGGAAGAAACTGGTAGCGTCCCTCGGCACCGATGCGGGAGCCGCCGTCGTCGAAGCCCGTCTCCTTGACGCCGAGTGCCGTCACCTCGGAGCGGTAGCGCACGCGCAGGCTGCCGTAGAGCTTGAGATCGTTGGGCTCATCGTCCCGCGCGCCGGCGGGTGTCGCTTCGGCGCGCTGCGCGGCCTCCGCCTGCTGGGCGTTGAGCGGGTCCTCATCGGTGCTCTGCTCCAGTTCCACTGCCCGTGTGGCTGGGATCGATGGGGCGCCGCCGTCCGCCTTGGGCGCCGGTTGCTCCGCGAGCGCATGCGCCGCCGCGAACGAGGCCAGCAGCACTCCGAGACAGGCGACCGGCACCCGCGTCGCATGCCATCGGGACGACCTGAAGCGGGGCGTGACGTTGCGATGCAAGGCGTTGAGCATGCGGCGGGCTCCCGGGGTCGAGCCGGCACTCCGTCGATGAGCGAGCGGCGTTGTGCTGCCATCGGAGGTCCTCATCCGTTTGCGGTGGAGGTTGAGTGTCGCCAAGGGTTGGCTGCCGCCGAGCGCCTGTCAAGCCGCCAACGCGGCTGAAGCGCGCAAAGGCCTCGCCCGTGACGGCGTCCACCACACGCACCGCGGGCGCCGGGCCGAAGGGGTCCGGCATCGACACGTCCACCAGTGTCTCGTCGACATGCTCCACCTCGAAGCCGTTGATACCGTAGAGTGCCGCATCGATGGCTTCCACATCGACCCTGGCGGCACGACCGCCGCTGTTGAGGCCGAAGCCGGTGCCGGGTGCGAGCGTCATGACCTTGGCCCGCGAGTTCAGCTCGGCCTCGATGCGTGCCAAGTTCGAGTCCAGTTCCGCCATCCAGGCGTACTGCATGTCGCGAGCCGGGCCGTCGGTTGCGGCGGGTGGTGGTGGGCATGTGCATGGTCTGGGCTCCTCGGCGAGGTTACGGTCCGCACGGGATGTGCGCCGACCGGGGTCTGCCGGCGGCGCGTTGAACGGGAGCTTCAGGGTGCCTTGGGCGGGGTTACCGCCCGGTCACGGGGGGATGAACGGATGGTCAGGGACGCTGCTGCGCCAGCAGCCGATCCAGCGTGTTGGCGAAGGCCTGCCGCTCCTTCTGGCCGTAGGCGGCGGGGCCGCCGGTGTCGATGCCGCTGGAACGCAGGGTATCCATGAAGTCGCGCATGTTCAGCCGCTCGCGGATGTTCTCCTTGGTGTAGGGCTCGCCGCGCGGGTTGATGGCGGTGCAGCCCTTGGCGACCACCTCCGCCGCGAGGGGGATATCCGCGGTAATGACCAGGTCACCGGCCTTGGCCTGTTGCACGATGTGGTTGTCGGCGACGTCGAAACCCGCCCCGACCTGGACTGACCGGATGACCTTGGATGGCGGCGTGGATAGTGGCTGGTTGGCGACCAGCGTCAGGTGGACCTGCTTGCGCTCGGCGGCACGGAACAGGATCTCCTTGACCGGTCTCGGACAGGCGTCGGCATCGACCCAGATGTGCATGTGCGGAACAGACCTCGTTGCTCCAGTCGCCGAACGGTGTCACGGCAACAGATTGGACCGGAGTATACTGAGGGATTACCTCGATCACGTACCCCCATGAACGTATCCGACCCCACAGGCGCGGACGAGCGCGACGCCGACCAGGCCGCTGAGCTGCAAACCGAATCGCCGGCCGATCATCCGCCACCCGAGGCGCCGATATCCGAGATCCCAACATCGGACCCCCCGGTATCCGGCCCACCCGCGTCCGACGACCCAGCATCCGACGACCCATTGGCCACCCGAGCCGACAGCACCGACGGCCCGGGCGCGCAGCTTGCGGCCGCTCCAGAGTCGGCATCCGACGCCGAACCCGAACAGGAGCCAGCCCGCCCCACGGCGACCGACGCCTTGGACGACTTGAGGGGCGATGACACCGGCTTCAGCGACCTCGGCCTGCCGTCCGCCCTGCTCGCCGCGCTGGAGCGGGTCGGCTACGAGACGCCCTCGCCGATTCAGGCGCAGACCATCCCACACCTGCTGGCCGGCCACGATCTGCTCGGCCACGCCCCCACCGGCACCGGAAAGACGGCCGCCTTCGTGCTGCCCATGCTCGCCAACCTCGATCTCGAGGACCGAGTGCCCCAGGCCCTCGTACTGACGCCGACGCGCGAGCTCGCCATCCAGGTGGCCGAGGCCTGCCGCCGCTACGCCCAGGAGCTGCGCGGTTTTCAGGTGCTACCCATCTACGGCGGCTCGGACTACCGCGGCCAGCTGCGGCAGTTGGAGCGCGGCGTGCATGTGGTCGTCGGCACCCCCGGACGGGTGATGGACCACATTCGCCGCGGCACCCTGGTGCTGGACGATCTGCGCATGATGGTGCTCGACGAGGCCGATGAGATGCTCCGCATGGGCTTCATCGACGACGTCGAATGGGTGCTGGAGCAGGTGCCGGCCGACCGCCAGCTGGCGCTGTTCTCGGCGACCCTTCCGCGCGCCATCGAGCGCATCGCGCAGTCGCATCTGCAGGACCCGGTGGAGGTCAGCATCGAGGCGCGCACCGCCACCGCCGAGACCATACGCCAGCGCTGGTGGCTGGTCAGCGGGCTGCACAAGCTCGACGCCCTGACCCGCATCCTGGAGGTCGAGCCCTTCGACGCGATGCTGATTTTCGTGCGCACCAAGACGGCCACGGTCGAGTTGTCCGAGCGCCTCGAGGCCCGCGGCTATGCCTCCGCCGCGCTCAACGGCGACCTGCCGCAGAAACTCCGCGAGCAGATCGTCGAGCGCCTGAAGCGGGGCCAGCTCGACGTCATCGTCGCCACCGATGTCGCCGCACGCGGGCTCGACGTGGAACGCATCAGCCACGTCGTCAACTACGACATCCCCTACGACACCGAGGCCTACATCCATCGGATCGGCCGCACCGGCCGCGCCGGGCGCACCGGCGAGGCCATCCTGTTCGTCGCCCCGCGCGAGCGGCGCATGCTGCGCACCATCGAGCGCGCCACGCGGCAGCCCATCGAGCCGCTGCAGCTGCCCTCCACCGAGACGGTCAATGACGCCCGCGTCGCCGCCTTCAAGCAGCGCATCACCGATGCACTGGCCGCAGGTGAGCTGGACTTCCTGCAGGGTCTGGTGGAGCAGTATCAGCAGGAGCACGACGTCCCAGCAGTCGAAATCGCCGCCGCCCTGGCCCGACTCGTCATCGGCGAGCAGCCGCTGCTGCTGCCGCCGGAGCCCGAACGCCCGCCGCGGCAGAAGGGGCGCGACCGCCCGGATCGCGGCCGAGATCGAGACCGTCCCAAGGATCGGGATCGGCCACCGCGCTACGAGCGTGACCGGGACGACCGTCGCGGACGCGACCGCGACGACTGGCGCGCCCGCAACCGCGATGATCGCAGACCCCGATCGACGGACCGACGCGGCTGGGACGATGATCGCCCACCGAAGCGCGAGCCGCGCTGGTCGCGGGATCGCGATGAGCGCGCCAGCCCGGTCGAACGCGACCTGCCGCCGGCGCGTTCCGCCCGTGAGGACGGCGCCCAGGTGCCGGTGCGCAGCCGCTCCCAGGATCGCGACGACCGCCCGCGCCGCGACGACGACCGGCGCTTCGGTCGCGACCGTGATCGGGATCGAGGGAGGGATCGGGGCCAGGATCGAAACGGGAATCGCGATCGGGGCGGGCGCTTCGACCGTGACGACCGCCAGCCGGAGCCGCGCGACCGCTTCCGCGACGGCCCTCGGGACCGTTTCGGCGGCCGCGACGGTGATCGTGGCCCGCGCGAGCGGCGCGGCCCGCCAGAGGACGGCATGGAGCGCTATCGCATCGAGGTCGGCCACGAGGACGGCGTCAAACCCGGCAACATCGTCGGCGCCATCGCCAACGAGGCCGGCCTGGAGGGCCGCTACATCGGCCGGATCGACATCCGCGACGACCATACCACCCTGGATCTGCCCTCCGGCATGCCCAAGGAGATCTTCCAGCACCTGAAGAAGACCCGCGTCTGCGGTCGGCCACTGGCCATCAGGCGCATCGGCGGCAAGCCGCCGCGGGACGATTGATCGCGCGCCAACGAATTCCCACGGACGGGATCGGTTTCTGTTAGGCTGTTCATCTCGGGTGCCTGACCGGTCGGCACCGTCGCGGCGCGGCCACCTCCATTCAGGAGCCACTCGCCGCCGATACCCGCTTCAGCCGTTCGTGCTGCCGTGCCGGCCCTCGCGGACCATCGTCCCGGCCGACACCTCTCGTTCCTGCCAAGCATTTCCAATCACCAGCCCGGACCGGCTCCGCGGCGCGTGCACCGTATTGGGCGCATGCGACGCCAGGAGGGCGCCACTGGAGTCTGTCCAATGTCCTTTCAAGAACTGGGTCTTCGCGAAGACCTCCTGCGTGCCGTGGGCGAGCAGGGCTACACCGAGCCGACGCCGATCCAGCGCCAGGCCATCCCGACCATCCTGACCGGTGCCGATGTGCTCGCCGGCGCCCAGACCGGCACCGGCAAGACCGCCGGCTTCACGCTGCCGCTGCTGCAGCGCCTGATGGAGTCGAGGCCGGCAGCGGGGTCGAACCGTCGCGGCCCGCGACCGGTGCGCGCGCTGGTGCTGGCGCCGACCCGCGAACTCGCGGCCCAGGTGCAGGAGAGTGTCGAGACCTATGGCAAACACCTGCCGCTGACCTCCGCCGTCATCTTCGGCGGGGTCAAGATCAACCCGCAGATCGCCCAGCTGCGCCGCGGCGTCGATATCCTGGTGGCCACGCCCGGCCGCCTGCTGGACCATGCCGGCCAGGGCACTCTGGACCTCTCGCGCATCGAGATCCTGGTGCTGGACGAGGCGGACCGGATGCTCGACATGGGCTTCATCCACGACATCCGCCGCGTGCTGGCCCTGCTGCCCGACAACGACAGTCGGCAGAACCTGCTCTTCTCCGCCACCTTCTCGGACGAGATCAAGGCCCTGGCCAATCGGCTGCTGAACAGCCCCAAGCTCATCGAGGTCGCGCGCCGTAACACCGCCGCGGAGACGGTGAAGCAGGTCGTGCATCCGGTGGACCGGCATCGCAAGCGTGAACTCCTCAGCCATCTGGTCGGCGCCAACGACTGGCGCCAGGTGCTGGTGTTCACCCGCACCAAGCACGGCGCCAACCGCCTCGCAGAGCAGCTCAACAAGGACGGCCTGACCGCCGCCGCCATCCACGGCAACAAGAGCCAGGGCGCCCGCACCCGCGCGCTCGTCGGCTTCAAGACCGGCGACGTTCGTGTGCTGGTGGCCACCGACATCGCCGCCCGCGGGCTCGACATCGACCAGCTCCCGCACGTGGTCAACTTCGAGCTGCCGAACGTGCCGGAGGACTACGTGCACCGCATCGGCCGCACCGGCCGCGCCGGCAACGAGGGCGAGGCCATCTCACTGGTCTGCGTCGACGAGCACAAGCTCCTGCGCGACATCGAGCGCCTGCTCAAGCGCGAGGTGGCCAAGGTGGTGCTCGACGGCTACGCGCCGGACCCGAGCATCCCCGCCGAGCCGATCCTGCGCGGCGGTGGCG
Organism: Thiohalocapsa sp.; assembly: GCA_028277725.1. Classification (GTDB taxonomy): domain Bacteria; phylum Pseudomonadota; class Gammaproteobacteria; order Chromatiales; family Chromatiaceae; genus Thiohalocapsa. The sequence continues at coordinate 119,266 of JANQFX010000102.1, read as the reverse complement.
GTCAGCGCGGGGCTGGTCGCCGCCACGACGGCCAGCAGCGCGCCGGCGGCCGAGGGGGCGAGCGTTGCCAGGGCGGAGGACAGCGGCAGGAGCATGGCGGGCGCGGTCGTCGCGGCGCATCGGCGCGGACGGATGGTCGCCCCGATGGCGAGCGCGCCGGGCAGGGTCGATCGGCGCACGGCCGCGACGGCGCGGAGCGGCGTGGCGGCAATCAGTCCAAGTCCAACCGGCCGCACCGCAAACCGCAGCCCGAGCATTCCCGCACCCCGCGGCATGCGCGCACGAGCCGCCGCACCGAGGTGCCGGCACTGCTCGGCGGCGGCAGGGACGACTGATCCCGGCACGACCCCGGCATGACCCCGGCGCGGCTCGGGGGACGGGTACGACGGCGCCGAAGTACGACCAACACACTCGTCAGGTCGACCCATCCCCGCCAGGCCGAGCACTCCGGAGCGAAATAGGATCAGAGAAGACCTCGGTCCGCGAGCGACAGGGCGGCGTCCTGTCGCTTAGAATCGGGTCCGACCTGACCCCCACGGTGGAGCTCGACGATGTCCGGCAACACTCAGCAAGAAACCGAGGCCCTCGCGATCGTCGAGCGCTACCTGGACGTCCTCGCCGGCCATGAGCACGACGCGCTGCCCGAGCTGATCGCCAGAGAGGGTTTTCGCTACCGCAGCCCCATTGCCAACATCGACGACACCACCGCCTTCCTCGAGTTCATCATGGTGAGCGGCGGCATCCTGCAGGGCATCCGGCGCCGCCATGCCTTCGCCGACGGCGCGGACGTCTGTCACTGGCTCGTATTCGACACCATGCTCTCGGAACGGGTCTCGACACCAGCGGCCCAGTGGGCACGGGTGGAGCATGGTCGCATCACCCGCATCGAACTGCTGTTCGACCCCTACCGCTGGCGGATGCTGTTCGAAACCCGCGACTGACGGGCTCGCAGCAAACGGGTCGGGTTCGCGTTCGGACCCCACAAGGGCCGCATCGCCATCGGGCCGCTCGGCGGGCATAGGGACGCGCAACGAAGCGCCTGAGCCGATGGACCGGCCGGGTCCTTCCGTCCAGCGGACGCCCCGGCTAGCGAGCGCCCTCCCCCGCCGCCGATGGCTTGGCACGCAGGCGCGTTTGGTCCATGGCGGCCGGGTCGATCCGGGCCTGGCGGTCCAGCAGTCGATCGAGCCGGTTGCGCGCCTCGGCCAGATCGCGTTCGAACAGCGCCTCGGTCCGCCGCCGCTCACGCTCGAGCTCGGCGCGTCGGCCTTCGGCCGCGTCATCCGGCGCGGGCTGCCCCGGGACCTGACGCATGTCCAGGCTCCCGTCCGGCTCCGCGCCCGATCGCTCGGCCGCCGCGTCGAGGCCGCGCATCGCTGCGACATGCTCCTTGCGCAGGTCACTGAGCCGCCCCTCGGCACGGGCGATCTCGCGGCGCAGCTCGACGCGATCGAGGGCGTCCATATCCTCCACCACGGGCACCCTGGGCACCGCCTGACGGGGCGCACCGGTAGCGGCCTCCGCCGAGGGTTCGGATGCCGCAGCAACGGACGCGACGATCATCCCGAACGGTACGGCGGGCGCCAGGGCGAGCAGCAGGGTGACCCTTGGGCCATGTCGGCCTACAGCCGTCGGCACGGGATGCCCCCTATGCGGCCTGCCCGGCCTGGGCATCGTCACCAAAACGGTCCTCCAGGTAGGCGATGATGTCTCTGGATTCGTACATCCAGCGGCTGCCGTCCTCATCCTCGATCCGCAGACAGGGCACCTGGATGCGCCCACCCTGCTGCCCCAGGGCGGCGCGATGGTCCGAGTCGTTCTGGGCATCGCGGAGCTCGATGGGCAGGTTCAGCCGATGCAGTGCACGCCGGGTCTTGATGCAAAACGGACAGGCGAAGTACTGATACAGCGCCATACCGGCGACGGACTGCTCGACCTCGGCCTGGGCCCGTGGCGAGCGCTCCAGCGGCGTCGGACGTGTCAGTCGGTCCACCAGCGCGACGGTGCGCCCGAGGCCTTCGCGGACGAGTTTCACTAGCATAGGGTTTGTCGGATACTCGGTTTGATCGGTTGCGGCCGGCCGCCCGGAAGCGCGCGCAACGCCAGCGCCCCGGTGCGGGATGGCTAGGTCGGAGTGCCGGGCGTCGGCGGTCGGCCACCGATATCGGCGCAGCGGCCGGCCGATTGTATCCGCTCCCCGCCCGATGCGTGGCCCGACAATCGAGTTAGGCTAACGCGACAAGCCCGTCTCGAAGAACGGGATACTCAACGGGTACCGCCAGAGTTCGCCCTCGTTGGCCTTGATGCCGCCGATAATCGGAAACACCACGGCCAGCACAGCCAGGACCAGCAGCAGCGGGATGCCGATCAGCACGAACGCCAATACCACCGCGCCCACGAAATAGATCAGGACCGATAGCGCCCAGTTCATGACCACCCGACCATGGTCGTCGATATCCGGCAGCTCGTCCTTCTTCACCTGCCAGATCAGCAACGGCGCAATGACCCCGCCGAACGGCAGCAAGAAGCCCAACAGCTGCGAGAGGTGCAGGAACATCGCCCACTCTCGACCGCGGGCCTCCAGGTCCTCGGGGGTGCGCACAGCCGATCGGGGCGTGGCTCTGCCGTAGGCGCCCGTCACGGAATCGCCGCCGGGCGAGGCATCGGACAATACCCGCTGCTTGGCCTGCGCGAATTCCTCATCGGTGATGGCACCCGCGGCCTTGAGCCTGTGCAGGCGTTCGATCTCCTCGGAGATGGTCATGACCTGGACCCTTTCGAAAGTAGTGCGGTGCGGGCCTCTGCGGCCCTCGCGGCATGGACGTGCCCGGACAGCGCCCACCCTATCACCAAGCAAGCCGCTCCCGCCGTGCGGATCAACCCCCGCAAGGCAGCGCATCGCACCCCCGTCGCCCGCTCCGCAAGGGAACGGCGCAGCGGGCAACGGGCCTGCTGCAGCTGCTGCCGCGGACCCCGACACCGGCGACCGGATGGCGTCGGAGCATAGGACGTACAATGCCGGCACCGGCGACAGCGCCGGCATCGCCCCCAACCACGACCCGGCGGCCAGCCCAAGGAGTGCGGACCCACCATGTCGCTGCCCTTCCCCGAACACCCTCTGCGGCACGCGTTGACCGCGGAGCTCCATGTTCGCAACTTCGACCCCCTGCGCACGCCGGCCCGCGTCCTCGGCCTGGCCTACCTCTGCGGCAGACGCGGCACCGGACGCCAGGTCGAGCACCTGCGGCGACTCCTGGCGCACTACGGCCAGTCCCTGCCCGAGGACCCGGGGTTGAAGTTCAGCGCCGACATCGGCGACCTCTGCATGCGCTGGGAGCGCCACACGGAGTTCATCACCCTCAGCCTGACCCAGCCCCTGAGCCCGAGCTATCCGGACGACCTCGACGCGCCTTTCTCGACCAACCCCATCGATCTGCTGCCCGCCGAGTGGCTGCGGACCATTCCCGGCCAGGTGGTGAGTTCGGTGCTGCTGGTCATCGAATCGGCGGACATGCCGGAACGCGAACCCGAGGCCCTGCGCACCCTGTTCGACGGTCATCCCGTCATCGGAGCCGAGGTGGCCGGAGGTGCCGGCAAGGTGTTCGCGGACATGCGCATCCACGCGGATGGCTACGGACACATCCTGGTGCGCGATCAGGGCCTATCCGACGGCCAGGCCGGGCGTTTGGTGCGCCGCGTGCTGGAGCTCAACGCCTACCGCGCCATGGCCCTGCTCGGCCTGCCGGAAGCGCGCGAGGCCGGTGCGGTCCTCGCCGACGCCGACGCACGCCTGGCGGAGGTCGCCGCCGCACTCAACGCCCGCGACGAGGGAGGCATGGCCTCGGACCAGGGGCTGGCAAACGAGCGCAGCCTGCTCGCGGAGCTGACGGCGCTGGCGGCGGAGATCGAGACCGTCGCCGCCAGGACGACCTCGCGCTTCGACGCCACGGAGGCCTACTACGCGGTGATCCGCCAACGCCTGGAGCAGCTGCGCCAGACCCGTATCCAGGGGCTGCAGACCTTCACCGAGTTCCTGGACGCACGCCTGGCACCATCGGTGGCCACCTGCACCGCCGTCAAGGAGCGCCAGGAGAACCTCGCCGCCCGCGCCGCGCGGCTCACCGGCCTGCTGCGGGCGCGCGTGGAGATCGGACTGCAGGAACAGAACCGCAAGCTGCTGGACTCCATGGACCGCCGCGCCCGGCTGCAACTGCGGCTCCAGGAGACCGTCGAGGGGCTGTCGGTCATCGCCATCAGCTACTACGGCGTGGGACTCATCGGCTACCTGCTGAAGGGCCTGGACGCCGGCGGCCTCGCCATCGACACCGGCCTGGCCCTGGGCATCGCCGCGCCCCTGGTGGTCGCCGCCGCCTGGCTCGGCCTGCACCGAGTCAAGCACGGGATCAAGCAGGGTGCAGGCGACAACGCGGAGCAGGACTGACCGGCGAGGCAACACCGCGAGCGCATCGCTACAATGCGGGCGCGACCAATCCGCCGCCCGCCGCGCCGCCCCGTTCGGACCGGCCTGGACCACGACAGTCCGTTCTATCGCCGGCGCACGCGGACGGCACGACATCCATCCTCAAGAGACAGGAGCTCACCATGCGCCCCTTCATCCAGACCTGCCTGCTGCTCACCGGCGTCTCGATGGCCACCGCGGCCGTCGCCGATAATCCCCATGTCGAAATCGCGGTCAGCATCGGCGGCGAGCCCGCCGGCACCGTCGAGTTGGAGCTGTTCGAGGACGTCACGCCCAAGACCGCCGAGAACTTCCGCGTGCTCTGCACCGGCGAACAGGGCGAGGACCTGTCCTACGCCGGCAGCCCCTTCCATCGCATCATCCCGGGCTTCATGATCCAGGGCGGCGACTTCACCAACGGCAACGGCACCGGCGGCAAGTCCATCTACGGCGAGAGGTTCCCGGATGAGAACTTCGAGCTGCAGCACACCGAGGCCGGCCTGCTGTCCATGGCCAACGCCGGCCCCAACACCAACGGCTCCCAGTTCTTCATCACCGTGGCGCCCACGCCCTGGCTCGACGGCAAGCACGTCGTCTTCGGCAAGGTCGTCGACGGCATGGACGTGATCGACGCCATGGTTGCCCAGGGCAGCCGCCGCGGCGCCACCAAGCAGCCGGTCGTGCTGGAGAGCTGTCGGGCGCTCTGATCCGGACGCGCCCTGTTCGGACGCGCCCTATTCGGACCCGAAGGAACCACGGGCTTGGGCGGGCCGATGGTGGTGCCGGAGATGCTCGGCGCCATCGTCACGGTGCACCCGCACCGCCGCACCCGAGGCCCGCGAACAACACCCGGCGCCGACTGCGTCCGGATCCTGTCTGTCGCACGTCGGCACCGTTGCAGCAGGCCGCAATCGCCACCGACGAATTTGCCGCTGCGCCTTTCAGTCGTGGCTGGCATTGCGTAAGCTTCCGGGGTTGTTTCTGCCGGACACCCCAGGAGTATGTCCGACCATCCCCGTCTGACCCATGCCGACATCCGCGCCTACGTCGGTACGACCTACTTCCAGCGCGGCAAGTCCTACTTCGAGCAGGGCCGCGTGGTGTCGGTGGACGCCACCCGGGCCGATGAGCAGGGCGTTCGCCTGAAATCGAGCGTGCGCGGCAGCGGCGGGCGGACCTACCAGCAGACCATCTCGATCCGCTGGGAGTCCTATGGCGCCTCGCTGGACGGCGATTGCAGCTGCCCCGTCGGTTACAACTGCAAACACGTCGCCGCCGCCTGCCTGCAGTTCGCCTCGGCGCCGGAGCGCGTGCTGCACGACAGCGAGGGCGACCTGGCCAAGGGCTGGCTGACCCGTGTCGCCGCCGCCGGGCGCGATGCCGAGCGGAGCGACGATACCGCCGGCCAGGAGCGGCTGATCTACCTGCTCAAGCCCGGCGGGCGGGGCATCGAGGTGGAACTGCGCGTCGTGCGGCCCCTGAAGACCAGCGGGCGGCTGTCGAAGGGTCGGCCGCTGGTGCTCGGCAACCTGCCGGAGGCCAACGCCCAGGCGGCCTACATGCGGCCCGGCGACGCCGAAATCCTGAAGCTACTGCGCAGCCTCAGCACCGGCAGCTGGCCGATGGTGCCCGTGCTCACGGGCATCCTCGGCCACCTGAGCCTGGAGCGCATGCTCGAAACCGGTCGCTGCCACTGGCAGCAACAGAGCGAACCGGCCCTGACGCCAGACGGCCCCAGGCCACTCGAGATCAGCTGGCGCGAAGACGCGGAGGGCTTCCTGGGGCTGGCCTTCGAGGTCGCCGAGGCCGCCGGAGGCGAAGGCCGGATGCTGCTCACGGAGCCGCCGCTGTACCTCGATCCGGCACGGCTGACCGTCGGCCTCCTCGATACGCACGGCCTCAAGAGTGCGCAACTGCGGGAGCTGGTGCGCGCACCACGCCTGCCGCCGGAGCGCGCCGAGGCGGTCTCTCGGCTGCTGCTGAAGGAATTCCCGGAGCTGCACCTGCCCTTGCCGACGCCGGTGGAGCTGCTTACCGTCACCGGCGCCGACGCCCGACCCAAACTGACCCTGGTGGGCGATCGCCAAGGCACCGGCAGCGGCGCGGACGGCCATCGCCTGCATCTGAAGTTCCTGTACGCGGACCACCCGCTACCGGCGCGGCCCAGGGAACCACACAGCATCATCGACACCGAGCGCGGACTCGCCGACGTCACCCGCGACCTGGAAGCGGAGGCCGCCGCCGAATCCCGACTGGCGGAGCTCGGCTTTCTGCCCACCGACGAGCAGCCGGCGCGCGGGCCCCTCGCCCTAGCCGCCGCCGGCGACACCGCACTGGACCGCGCCGCGCGCTGGTCCTCACTGCTGCGCGACGACCTGGCGATGCTCGAGCTCGACGGCTGGCGCATCGACTTCGACGACAGCTTCCGGCTGCGCTTCGAGACCGGCGACTGGGAGGCCGCCATCGAGGATGACGAGGCCGAGGGCAACGACTGGTTCGGCCTGCGTTTCGACCTGCAGGTGGACGGCCGTCGGCTGCCGCTGGTGCCCATCGTCGCGCCGCTGCTGGCCCTGGGGCCGGACGTGGAGCTGCCGCCGGTGGTGAGCGTACCCCTGCCCGACGCCGACGACGGCCAGCGCTACGTGGATCTGCCCGGCGAACGCATCCGGCCCATGCTCGACACCCTGCGCGAGCTGTTCGGCGACGGGCCGCCGGACGGCGACGGGCACATCCGCCTGTCCCGCTTCGACGCCCCCGCGCTGGACGACCTCGCCGCGCGCGGCATTACCCTTGCCGGCGGCCGACGGCTGCGCGACCTTGCCCGACAGCTGCGCGACCTCTCGCGCATCCCGACGGTGGAACCACCCACCGGCCTCACCATCGAGCTGCGCAGCTACCAACGCCATGGGCTCGACTGGCTGCAGTTCCTGCGCGCCTTCGATCTGGGCGGCATCCTCGCCGACGACATGGGCCTCGGCAAGACGGTGCAGACCCTGGCCCACATCCTGCTGGAGCACGAGCAGGGTCGACTCGATCGGCCCGCCCTGGTGGTGGCGCCCACCAGCCTCATCGGCAACTGGCGACGCGAGGCACAGCGCTTCGCACCGGCGCTGCGGGTGCTCGTGCTGCATGGCAACGACCGCCACGCCCGCTTCAAGGACATCCTCCGGCACGACCTCGTGCTGACCACCTACCCGCTGCTGCCCCGCGACCGCGAGCGTCTCGAGAAGGAGCTGTTCCACCTGCTGATCCTGGACGAGGCGCAGACCATCAAGAACCCCCGCGCCCAGGCGGCACAGGTGGTGCGCGCGATCGACACCCGCCATCGGCTGTGTCTGACAGGCACGCCGATGGAGAACCACCTGGGCGAGCTGTGGGCGCTGTTCGACTTTCTGCTGCCCGGCTTCCTCGGCGACCACCAGCGCTTCAAGCGCCACTGGCGCACCCCCATCGAGCAGCACGGTGACCTCGAGCGGCGCGAACGCCTGGCGCGTCGCGTCGCCCCCTTCCTGCTGCGCCGGCGCAAGCAGGACGTGCTGACGGAGCTGCCGCCGAAGACCGAAATCGTGCGCAGCGTCGGCCTCGGCGAGGCGCAGGCGTCGCTCTACGAGGGCATCCGGCTGTCCATGGAGAAGCGGGTGCGTGATGCCATCGCCGAGCACGGCATGGCGCGCAGCCAGATCACCATCCTCGACGCCCTGCTCAAGCTCCGCCAGACCTGCTGCGACCCGCGCCTGCTGGACCTGCCCGCCGCGCGCCGGGTCAAGCAGAGCGCCAAGCTGGAACTGCTGCTGGACCTGCTGCCGGAGCAGCTCGACGAGGGCCGGCGCATCCTGCTGTTCAGCCAGTTCACCAGCATGCTGGCGCTGATCGAGCCGGAACTGAGCCGCCGCGGCATCGCCTATACCAAACTCACCGGACGCACCAAGAAGCGCGACGAGGTCATCGAGCGCTTCGTCTCCGGCGAGGTCGACCTATTCCTGATCAGCCTCAAGGCCGGCGGCCTGGGCCTGAACCTCACCGCCGCCGATACCGTCATCCTCTACGACCCCTGGTGGAACCCCGCCGTCGAGGCCCAGGCCGCCGATCGCGCCTACCGCATCGGCCAGGACAAGCCCGTGTTCGTCTACAAACTGCTGACCGAGCAGACCGTCGAGGAGAAGATCCTCGCCATGCAGCAGAAGAAGCAGGCCCTGGCCGAGGGCATCTACCGCGAAGGCGGCGGCAGCGGCGCCCAGGCCTTCACGCCAGAGGACATCGACGAGCTGTTCGCGCCGATCACGGACTGACGCCGGCATCAGACCAGACGACCGAACACCCCGCCGCCCGAGTCCATCGGCGCCGAGGGACGACAAACCCGCTCGACGCGTTGTCGTAATCGCCACTCGCGAGCACGGAAATCTGAACGAGTCCGCAATCGCGACAACCACAACGACCGCGACCCGGACGCAGACAGCGCCAATCCTTGTGTCCGGAACTCGGGCGCGGCAGTATCGGACCCACGGCAGCGATCGAAGCACTGGACCAAGCCCCGATGCAGGAAGAGACCTACGACACCGACTTCTACGCCTGGGCCAACACCCAGGCGGCGCTGTTGCGTGCAGGCAAGCTCCAGCAAGCGGATATCGAGCACATCGCCGAGGAGATCGAGAGCATGGGTAAGGGCGAGCTGCGCGAACTGGAGAACCGCCTGGCGGTTCTGTTCACGCATCTGCTCAAGTGGCGTTTCCAGCCGACCCACCGCAGCCGCAGCTGGGAATTGACCATCAAGGAACAGCGCCGCCGGCTACGCCGCCACCTCGCCCAGAACCCGAGCCTGAAATCCAAGCTCGCCCAGGCCCGCGAGGACGCCTACGGAGACGCGGTGCTCGAGGCCGCCCGCCAGACCGGCCGCGCCGAAGACGCCTTTCCGGTGGACTGTCCGTTCAGTATCGAGCAGACGCTGAACGATGCCTGGTGGCCGGCATAGGGGTTCGCAATAGCGTCGGAATCGCCGGCGCGTTCCAACCTGCCCGCTGACGCGCGAGCCGTGTTTCCGCGGCTGCACCGATCGTTCGTCTTGGCCGTTCGCTGGCATGGCCTACCGCAAGGCCGATAGCCATCGGGGTGTCCTCGATTGTCTCCGAGAGGACACCGCTGGCGCCGCGGCCCGCAAGCCCCTCCGGCTGCGCTCGGTTCATGTCTTTGTCGGCAGTGCCGCGGCGCGCTTGGCGCGGTCCCCCCACTCGAAGCAGGCGAGTCCGGCGAGGATCACCGCGCTGCCGATCCACACCCGTGCTGTCAGCACCTCACCATTGGCCGTGTGTCCCAACAGCAGCGCCAGCACGGGTGCGATGAGCGTGATCAGGGCGACGCGGCTCGCCTGCATCCGATGCAGGACGTAGTAATAGAGGATGAACCCCAGCGTCGACCCGAACAGCGCCAGGTAGACGATCGACCAGACAGTCCGCGGGGTCAGTGCACCGGGGAGCTGCGCATCGAAGAGGCCCCAGCTCACCAGGAACAGCGGAACGGCGATCAGGAGCGCCCCGGTGGTGACCTCCAGCGGATGCAGCGACGCCCCGATGCGCTTGACCCACACCGCACTGGCGGAGTGTATCGAGACCGAGAGCAGCACCGCGCAAAGCGCGAGCATGGCATTCCCACCAAGCGCGAGGCTGTGCCCGAAGATGACTCCCAGTCCACTGATCCCGAGTCCGATCCCGAGCAGCCGGGGCGCCGTTAGCGCACGCTCGCCGAGCCAGACGGCGGCCATCAAGGCCGTTGCCAGCGGTGCGAGTCCGAACAGGACCGAGATCAGGCCGGACGGGATGAACTGAGCGGCCCAATAGACGCAGCTCATGGCACCCCAGATACCGACCCCGGCGGCCAGATAAGTGTGCCGCGCCTGGCGGTGCCAGCAGATGCGGCGGCTCATCAAGGCGACCAGTACCAGACAAGCGAAGACGCCCAGCACCATGCGGGCGGTGACGCCGAACAGAAAGCTACCCGACTCGCTGCTCCACTTGATCGCCAACGGCGTCGTCGCCCAGATGAGGACGACGCCGATGAAAGCCGCCGGAACGGACACGTTTCACCTCCGATGCTGTTGGATTGGAAACAAAAAAGGCCGCGGTTGGAGTGCCGCGGCCTGTTGAATGTGTGATGAGCGCAGAGGTGTCGGCTCGAATCATTCAGGCACACGGCGGCGGCCGAGCCAGCGCATGACGCGGTTCGGGACGCTGTTGTGGCGACGGATGTGATTCGATGGATTCATGGCCCCCAGTCTCCCCGATTCACCGCTGCGCGACAAGTCGGGACGAAGGGGACACGTTGCGGATCGGACGTGGGGGTCAGATCGGCGGGTAAGGAGGTGGGGGTCACACGGAGGGGGGTTCAAGTCTTCCCGGAGGTGGGGGTCTTGCAGTCACGCGCATGCTTGATTGCAAGACTTGCCCCCTTCGCGCGTTCCGCTTCGGGCTGGTTTTGTCGCGCCCGACGTTACGCACAGCGCGCGCCTTGGAACAGCCTTCGATATCGCTCAGGCTGCTCCAAGGCGTCGCAGCTTGTGCGCTTGTTCGGCATTCTTCGACCGTCTATGCAGCCTTCTCGGGCAGCGGAAGTTGGAAACGGCCTGCTACTACGCCGTTGACAGTGATGTCCTCGTCGAGAACCTCCCAGCGAAGGGCGTGCCCGTTGAGTTCCAGACTGACCTGTTTAAGCTCCTCGTCCGAGGCGGCGCGTAGAATCTTGAAGCGATCCGCGGGAAATCCGAAAATCCTACCATCAGTGAGCTCAAGGAAGATCACCCGCGCTTCGGCCCAGGCTCGGAGCGCGCAGGTTTCAGTTTCGACGGCCATGGAACTCATGAAGAACTTCCAAGAGGGTTTGCTGATGCTCGTAGACGAGCTGCTCTAAATGTCTGAGGTCATGCGCACGAACATGAGATGGGGGTCATGAGATGGGGGTGAGTTATTGTCAAATCTGGTGTACCGCCACTCAGGCGGCGACCCTGTCTTGCTGATCGACGACTTGCTCTCCGTTGCGGAACCGGACGTTGTTGACGACCAGCTCCAGCTTCCTGAATCCCTTGATGCGCTTCCAGCGCTTCTGCGCGCTCTGAAGCAGTTTGAAGACCATCGCCAGCGTGGTCTCACGTGAGCCGCAATTGCGCGAGCGCTTGGTGCGCAGACGCACCGTGGCGAAGGTTGACTCGATCGGGTTGGTGGTGCGGATGTGCACCCAGTGCTCGGCCGGGTAGTCGTAGAAGGCCAGCAGCGCCTCGCGGTCCTTGGCCAGGCAGTCCATGGCCTGCGGGTACTTGGCCTCGAAGCGCTTGAGCGTGCGCGCGAAGGCCTTGTGCGCGGCCTCGCGGGTCTCGGCCATCCAGATCTCGTGCAGCTCGGCCTTGACCTTGGGCTGTACCGACTTCGGCAGCTTGTTCAGCACGTTCGCCGTCTTGTGCACCCAGCAGCGCTGGTGGGCGGTGTCGGGGTAGAGCTTGCTCAGCGCCTTCCAGAACCCCAGCGCGCCGTCACCGACGGCCAGCTTTGCTCCCTGGGTCAGCCCCCGCTCGCGCAGCCCGGTGAGCAGCTCAAGCCAGCTCGCCTCTGACTCGCGGTGGCCATCTTCGACAGCGATGAGCTCCTTGTGACCGTGCTCGGTGACGCCGATGACGACCAACAGGCACAGGCGGTCGTCCAAGCGCACGTTACTGTAGACGCCGTCGACCCACCAGTAGACGTAGCGCCGATCGCTGAGGTCGCGTCGACACCACGCCCGATGCTCGTCGAGCCACTGCTGCTTGAGCCGCGAGACGGTGTTCGCCGACAGTCCCTTGGCCTGATCCCCGAGCAGCGCCGAGAGCGCTTCCTGGTAGTCCCCGCTCGACACCCCCTTGAGGTACAGCCACGGGATCAGTTCCTCGACGCTGCGCGCGCGCTTGAGATACGGCGGCAGCAGCTCGGAGCGGAACACGGCCCCGCCACCGCTGCGGTCGCGGACCTTCGGCACCCGCACCGCAACGTCGCCGATCCCGGTCTGCACCGTGCGCTCGGGCAGGTAGCCGTTGCGCACCACCGCACGGCGCCCGTCGTCCAGGCGCCGATCGCCGTAGACATCTAAGAACGCGGCCAGCTCCGCCTCCACCGCCTTGGCGATCAGCTCCTTGGCCCCCTCACGCAGCAGCGCGTGCAGCGGGTCGGCTTCCTCGATCTCTGGTTGTGAAAGAACTCTCAGCGTAGACTCGGACATGGCGTATCCACCTCTGTTGGCTGTGATCTTGGCGGTGATCAGTCAACAGGATACGCCACCACTCCCGGCCTACGCCGTACACCAGAAATCACCATAACTCTGCTGGCCATGACGTCGGTCTTGACGACCTTGGCGTTGTCCACCTTGACGCCGTCTTGATCGCTTCCGGTGACGCCTCGCCCCAATACATGGTGGGCTGCAGTGCCATGGGCTGCGTCATCCGCGGGCCCGGCGGGGCGTACCGGCGGTGGTCGAGCCGCCCCTGCCCCGGCGGTGCTTGAGCTCATGGAAGCTATTCTCGAAGTCGGCCCGACGCTCGACCTTGCGGTCGAGCGTCGGGCCGAGGTGAGCCCGCGCGCGGGCGCAGCTCCTCCCTGACATCGAGCCGGCGACTCGCGCCGGCCCGGCACTCAAGACGCCGACTGCTGCGCCAAGGCGGCATGCGCCACCGCGAGGCGGGCCACCGGTACACGCGGGCCGGAGCAGCTGACGTAGTCGAGCCCGGCCTCGTCGCAGAAGGCGATGGAGGCGGGGTGGCCGCCGTGCTCGCCGCAGATGCCCACGTGCAGGTCCGGGCGTCGCGCGCGGCCCCACTCCACGGCCAGCTGCATCAGTTTGCCCACGCCCTTCACGTCCAGCACCTCGAAGGGGTTGTCCTGCAGGACCTGGCACTGGTTGTACAACGGTAGGAACTTGTTCTCGGCGTCCTCGCGCGAGAATGAGAAGGTCGCCTGGGTCAGGTCGTTGGTGCCGAAGGAGAAGAACTCGGCATGCTCTGCCAGGGACTCGGCCCGCATGCAGGCGCGTACCACCTCGATCATGGTGCCGAACTTGAACGGCACCGGGCGGCCATGGGCGGCCTCGACCTCGGCCTGGATCTCATCGACGTAGCGCTTGACCGCGAGCAGCTCCTGCTTGGTGCAGACCTGCGGCACCTTGATCTGCGGGTGCACGTCCACGCCGGCGGCGACGCATTCCGCCGCCGCTTCCAGGATGGCGCGGACCTGCATCTTGTAGATCTCGGGGAAGCTGATCCCAAGACGCACGCCGCGGTGGCCGAGCATCGGATTGGTCTCGTGCAGGGCGCGTACCTTGCGCAGCATGGTCTCCTTCTTGGCGATGGCCTCCTCGACCATCATCGGGTCGACGACGCGGCGCAGGTCGTCGAAGGCGATGCGCTCCTTGTCCGGGGTGTGCAGCAGGCCCATGGTGCCGGCCAGAGCGCTCATGCCGCGGGTGCTCTGGGCGAGCACGCGCAGATCGGCGAGGTCGCGCTCGAGCTGGTGCTCGTCGGGCAGGAATTCGTGGATCGGCGGGTCCAGCAGCCGGATGGTGACCGGGTGCGGCGCCATCACCTCGAACAGCTCGCGGAAGTCCTGGCGCTGCAGCGGCAGCAGCTCATCGAGCGCCGCCTGGCGTGCCTCCGGTGTCTCGGCGACGATCATCTCGATGACCACCGGCAGGCGCTCGACGGCGTTGAACATGCGCTCGGTGCGCGCCAGGCCGATGCCCACGGCGCCGTACTTGCGCGCGTTGCGGGCGTCGTCCGGGGTGTCGGCGTTGGCCATGACCTTGAGTCGGGCGGCCTCGTCCGCCCAGCCGAGCAGCGTCGAGAGCTCCGGCGTGAACTCCGGCTCCACGGTGGGGATGGCGCCGATGTAGACGCGCCCGCTGGTGCCGTCGATGGTGATGATGTCCCCCTCCTTGAAGCTGGTGCTGCCGACCTTGGCCTCGCGCCGGCTCACATCGACGCTGATGCCCTCGGCGCCGGCAACACAGGGCTTGCCCATGCCGCGGGCCACCACGGCGGCGTGCGAGGTCTTGCCGCCGCGCGAGGTGAGGATGCCCTGGGAGGCGAAGAAGCCGTGGATGTCCTCGGGCTTGGTCTCCTCACGCACCAGGATGACCTTGCTGCCCAGGTCCCTGCCGAGCTGCTCGGCGCGGTCGGCGTCGAACACGGCGATGCCGAAGGCAGCGCCCGGCGAGGCCGGCAGGCCCTCCGCGACGGGCTCGTCCTTGGCGGTCGGGTCCAGGCGCGGGAACAGCATCTGCTCCAGGCTGATGGGGTCGACGCGCCGCAGCGCCTGAGTGCGGTCGATGAGGCCTTCCTGTTCCATTTCGACGGAGGTGCGCACCATGGCGGCGGCGTTCATCTTGCCGTTGCGCGTCTGCAGGCAGTAGAGCACGCCGCGCTCGATGGTGAACTCGAAGTCCTGCACCTCCTTGTAGTGCGTCTCGAGCTTTTCGCGCAGCTCGGCCAGCTGGCGGGCCATCTCGGGCATCTCGTCGTTGAGCTTGGCCAGCGGCTTCGGCGTGCGGATACCGGCTACCACGTCCTCGCCCTGGGCGTTGACCAGGTACTCGCCGTAGAGGGCGTTCTCGCCGGTCTCGGGGCTGCGGGTGAAGGCGACGCCGGTGGCGGAGTCGTTGCCGCGGTTGCCGAACACCATGGTGACCACGTTGACCGCGGTGCCGTTGGCCATGTCTGGGGTGATGTGGAACTGGTTGCGGTAGTCCACCGCGCGCTTGCCCGTCCAGCTGTTGAACACCGCCTTGATGGCGATCTCCAGCTGCTGCATCGGGTTCATCGGGAAGGGCTTACCGGTGTGCTCCTCCACCACGCGCAGGAAGCGCTCGCTGATGTCCTTCAGGTCCCTGGCGTAGAGGTCCACGTCCTGCTTGGCATGGGCGTGCTCCTTGACGGCCTCGAACTCGCGGTCGAACAGCTCGTCCGGCACACCCAGCGCGACCTTGCCGAAGAGCTGGATGAAGCGGCGGTAGGCGTCGTAGCCGAAGCGTTCATCGCCGGTGGCCGCGATTTCGCCCTGCAGGGTCTCGGCGTTGAGGCCGAGGTTCAGGATGGTGTCCATCATGCCCGGCATGGACATGGCCGAGCCGGAGCGCACCGACACCAGCAGCGGTTTGTCCGGGTCGCCGAAGCCCTTGCCCGTCTTGCGCTCCAGCGCAGCCATCTGGTCGCGCACCTGGTCCATGACGCCCGGCGGCAGCGCGCGGTCGTCGGTGTCCAGGTACTCCAGGCAGGCGGCGGTGGAGATCACGAACCCGGGCGGCACGTTGAGCCCGATCTGGGTCATCTCACAGAGGTTCGCGCCCTTGCCGCCCAGCAGCTTCTTGTCCTTGCCGTCGCCTTCCTCAAAGGAAAACACCCACTTCGTCGCTTCGGTCATGCTCAGCTCCAGGCCGGTTGTGATGGAATAGACCAATGGTCGCTATTTGAAACCCTTTGCTCGAACCATCCAAGTGCCGTCGATGCGTCCCTTGCCTTGTATCAGCATTGGCGCGCTCGCCCTCGCCGCGGCACCTGCACCCGGACAGTGGGATCAGCACCGGCGCCGGCCTTCGATGGCCATGCAGCCTGGGGCTCGCGGAGGTCCGACAGTGGCTAGCCTAGCCGCGCCCGAGGCGGGGGAGTGCGCGCTCTTTGTCGGGTTGCGCGGACACGGACTGAGGCGGAGAAGGCGAAGCGCCAAAACCAGAAAAGGCCCACCGGCAGTCGCCGATAGACCTTTGTCGAGATGGTGCCCAGGGACAGAATCGAACTGCCGACACGGGGATTTTCAATCCCCTGCTCTACCAACTGAGCTACCTGGGCAGGTATTGGTTGGTCGTCACACTATTGGTACGACCAAGCCGCGCATTTAATCGTCTCTGGTCCGCTTCGTCAAGCCCTGCTGGCGCTCGAGAGGGGTCGCGCCGTCGCCCACGGCGTCCGCTCGGCCTGTGCTCAGTAGAGTAGGAAGGGCGCACGCTGCTCGGCCCAGGCGGCCTCGTCGGGTTGGAGTCGGGCGTCGAGGTCCGCGGGCGTGGCCTCGGGGTCGTCGACCCATTCGCGCAGGAAGGTGCCGCCGGTGAGCAGGTCGATGGCGAGGCGCTCGGTCTCGTACTCGTAGGGGAAGTCGCGCCAGATGGGGTAGTCCGGGTACTCCAACCGCAGCGCCTTCAAGAAGAGCGCCGTCAGCCGGTAGGGACGAAACACCTCGTGCTGATAGTGCACGGAGTCGGTGTGGAGCTGGATGCCTTGGCAGAGCCGGCCCTGGTGCTTGTGGAAGGTGGGCTCGAAGCCGCAGCAGCGCACCTGGGCGCCGGCCATCCAGTCGGCCCTGAGGCTCTCCATGCGCTTGAGCAGGCGGCAGATGTCGAGGTCCGGTGCGCCCATGACCTCCAGTGGCACGGTGGTGCCGCGGCCCTCGGACAGGGTGCTGCCCTCGAGCAGCACGGTGCCGGGGAAGCAGCGGGCCATGTTGAGGCTGGAGGCGTTGGGGCTGGGGTTGATCCAGGCGATCTCGTCCCGGGGCCAGCCGTAGCCGGGGGCGGCGGCGGGGTCGTAGTCCTGCATCGCGATGACCCGGCAGTCGAGGTCGAGCCCCTTGTGGGCGACGAACCACTTGGCCAGCTCGCCCAGGGTCAGTCCGTGGCGCATCATCAGCGGCGCGGCGCCGACGAAGCTCTCCCAGCCGGGCTCCAGGATGCTGCCCTCGATGGGCCGGCCGACAGGGTTCGGGCGGTCCAGCACCCAGAGGGCCTTGCCGTGGCTGGCACAGGCGTCGAGCACATAGGCCAGGGTCGTGACATAGGTATAGATGCGGGTGCCGATGTCCTGCAGGTCCACCAGCAGGACGTCGAAGCTGTCGAGCATCGCGTCGGTGGGATAGCGGACCTCGCCGTAGAGGCTGAACACCGGGATGCCGTGGATCGGGTCGACGTAGTCCCGGGACTCGACCATGTTGTCCTGCTTGTCGCCACGCATGCCGTGCTGTGGGCCGAACGCGGCGGTGATCTGCAGTCCACCGGCATCCGCGTGGCCGCCGATCAGGTTCATCAGCGCGTCCAGGCTGTGCCGGCCGATATGGTTCACGGACGCGGGATGCCCGAGCAGGGCGACACGCCGGCCGGCGAGGGGTTTGCGCAGTTCGGGCTCGATGAGCAGGCGGTCGATGCCGAGTCGCATGCGATGCTGGCCTCCGGAAGGTATGCCGAAAAACCCCGGCGATTGCGTCTGATCCTGCCACAGTCGCGGCGGGGTGGCGAGCGGACGCAGGACAGACCATCGCAACGGGCACGCCCATAAGCAATCAGGAATATGCCGAATCACTGAGCCGGGTCAGGGCAAGCCCGGCGGCGGCGTCTATGCTGTGGCGTAGAGGCAGGTCCCGGCGCGAGGCTTCCCTCAGGCTTCGGCTGTTTCGCAACCGGGCCTCCCACCCGACCAGCAGTACCCGCCATGTCCTCCATCGACAACCCCCACTTCGTCCTGCGTCGGCTGCACTCGCTGCTCGGCGTGGTGCCGGTGGGGGCCTTTCTGGCGTTTCATCTCTGGGAGAACAGCCAGTCGCGCTTCGGCGCCGAGCACTTCAACACCGAGGTCGTCGACGCGCTGTCGGGCCTCAATTACCTGCCCTTCATCGAGATCGGGCTCATCGCGCTGCCGCTGGCCTTCCACGCCTTCTACGGGCTCGCCATCATCGGTAGCGGACGGCCCGAACCCCTGCGCTACGGCTATACGCGCAATTGGTTGTACTGGTTGCAGCGCGTCTCGGGCGTGGGGTTGTTGCTGTTCATCCTGATGCACGTGGCCATGACGCGCATCGCCGGGCTCATGGACCCGGCCATCCACGCCGACCTGTTCGGCCACATGCGCGCCGCGTTATCGAACCCCTGGGTGTTCGGTGTGTACCTGGTCGGCCTTTGGCTGGCGGTGCTGCACCTCTCGAACGGCCTGGCGACAGCGGCCATCTCCTGGGGACTGACTGCGAGCGCGGCGGCGCAGCGACGCTTCGGTTGGGTCTGTCTGGGCCTTGGGCTGCTGCTCGGCGTCATCGGTACGCACGGGCTCATCGGCTACCTCATCGCACCGACGACGGGCATCGCATGAACAAGTCGGGACGCGAGGTCGTCGTCATCGGCGGGGGGCTCGGCGGGCTCTGGGCGACGCTCACCATCGCAGGCAGCGGGCACCGAGTGCAGCTGTTCTCGCTCTTCGAGGTCATGCGCTCGCACTCCGCCTGTGCGCAGGGCGGCATCAACGCGGTGCTGGACACCAAGGGCCAGCACGACAACGTACAGCAGCACATCCTCGACACCCTCAAGGGCGGCAGCTACCTGGCCAATCAGCCACCGGTGAAGTCCATGTGCGAGGACGCACCGGGGCTGATTCGCACCTTCGAACGCATGGGTGTGACCTTCTCCCGCACGCCCGAAGGGTTGCTGGACCAGCGGCTGTTCGGCGGCGTCAAGAACAAACGCACCTGCTTCGCGGGTGCCAGCACCGGGCAGCAGCTGCTGGCAGGTGTCGATCAGCAGGTCCGCCGGCTGGAGGCGGACGGCCTGGTGCGGAAGCACGAGTGGTGGGAGTTCCTGGGGCTGGTCCAGGACGCGGGCGGGGTCTGTTGCGGTATCGTCGCGATGGACCTCCGCTCGCTGTCCGTCCAGACCTTCCGTGCCGACGCGGTGGTGCTCGCCAGCGGCGGACTCGGCCAACTCTATGCGCCTCAGACCACCTGCTCCACCAACTCCACCGGCGCCGCCGCGAGCCGCGTCTATCAGCAGGGTGCGCGCTTCGCCAACGCGGAGTTCTTCCAGTTCCACCCGACGGCCATGCTCGGCGAGGACAAGACCCGGCTCATGTCCGAGGCCGCGCGCGGCGAGGGCGGACGCGTCTGGGTGCCGAAGGACCCGACCGACCGCCGCGAGCCGAACCGCATCCCCGAAGCGGAGCGCTACTACTTCCTGGAGGACTGGTACCCGGCCTACGGCAACACCGTGCCGCGCGACATCGCCTCGCGGGCCATCTGGCGGGTCTGTCGCGAACTCGGCCAGGGCATCGGTGGCGACGACCGCGTCTACCTGGATCTGACCCATCTCGATCGGGACTTCGTCGAGGCGCGACTCGGTGCCATCCTGTCGATCTACCGCAAGTTCGCCGGCACCGACCCCGTCGCCGAGCCGATGCAGATCTTTCCCGCGGCCCACTACGCCATGGGCGGGCTCTGGATCGACTTCGAGGTCGACCCGGCCGGCGGCGGCATCAGGCCCGGGAGCCCGCGCAACCACGCCACCAACATCCCGGGGCTCTACGCCTGCGGCGAGTGCGACTACGGCTACCACGGCGCCAACCGCCTGGGCGCCAATTCGTTGCTGTCGGCCTCCTATTCCGGGCGCGTGGCCGGCGAGGCCGTGCTGAGCCGCCTGGCCGGCATCGAGCGCGGGGCGGACAGGCTGCCGGACAAGACCTTCGACGACGCGGTGCACCGCCAACGCACCCTCAACGCCGAGCTGATGGCCAATCGCGGCGGCGACAACGCCTACGAGCTGCACCAGGAGCTCGGCGAGCTGATGACCACCCGCGTCGGCGTCGTCCGCGACAACGCCTCCCTTGACCGGGCCGCGGCCGAACTGGCGGAGTTGGAGCAGCGCGCCGCGCGCATCGACCTGGCCGAGACCAGACCCTGGGCCAACCAGACCCTGGCCTATGCCCGCCAGGTGCAGGACATGATCCGCCTCGCCCGTGTCATGGCAGCCAGCGCCCGCGCCCGTGACGAATGCCGCGGCGCCCACTACAAGCCCGAGTTCGAACTGCCGCTGCCGGCGCGGCGTGCGAGCGGTGCCGATGATCCCGAGTGGCAGGCCTACCTCGAGCGCTGGCGCGCGAACAACGAGCGGTGGCTGAAGACGAGCGTCGCCGAGCACACGCCGGACGGTCCCCGCATCGGACACGAGCCGGTGGACCTCAGCGTGCTCCCGCCCGCCGAACCGCGGGATTACCGATGAACCCGCGCCGCAAGCAGCACCTCGACGCGGAGGACGCCACATGACCAGCATCACCAGCGCACAGGATCGACCGGTCGCGGCCTTGCGCACCCGGGGCGACAACCGGGCGCGCGGCGGTGCGCCGAACCACTTGATCTCGGCCGGCGCCACCCCGAGCGAGACCACCGCAGGAACCCCCCAGCGCAACGACCCGGCCGGGCACGCCCGCACGGTGACCCTGCGCATCCGCCGCCAGGACCATCCCCGGAGCCTGCCCTACTGGGAGCAGTTCCGCGTGCGGGTGAGCTCGGGCGAGAACGTGGTCTCCATGCTGCGCAAGCTCCGGCTCGACCCGGTCACCAGCGACGGCCGGCGGGTCGGGCCCGTCGCCTTCGAGCACAACTGCATGGAGGAGGTCTGCGGCGCCTGCGCCATGCTCATCGACGGCCGCCCGCGTCCGTCCTGCTCCACCTTGCTCTCGGAGCTGGGTGACCTGATCCAGCTGGAGCCGCTGCCCAAGTTCCCGGTGGTGCGGGACCTGATGGTGGATCGCGCCCGGCTGTTCGAGAACCTCAAGCGCGTGCGCGCCTGGGTGCGGCTGGACGGCGCCTACGACACCCACGAGCGGGCGCCGCGCATGTCCCAGAAGCAGTGGGCCGCCGACTACCTCTTCAGCCGCTGCATCAACTGCGGCGTCTGCGCCGCCGCCTGCCCTCAGTTCCCGGATGGCGCGGGAGCCCTCGAACCCCAGGCCGACGGCTTCGTCGGCCCCGCGGCGCTGGCCCAGGTGCGCCTACTGAACGCTCATCCCCTCGGCGGCTACGACAAGCCGGACCGGCTGCACGCCATCATGGCCGAGGGGGGCTTGAGCGACTGCGGCAACGCCCAGAACTGCGTGCGCGTCTGCCCGAAGCAGATCCCGCTCACCAGCGCCATCGGCGAGTTGGGCCGGCAGACCACGGTGCAGGTGGTGAAGGATCTGTTCGGGGGCTGAGGCGGAGCGGCGGCTGATCGAGGCCGAAGGGGCCTGGATTCACCGGGGCACCTCGGCGGCGGGATGCCGAGCGAGTCGGCCATCGAAGCTGTAGGTGGTCTCACAACCGGCGGCCGTATTGCTCAGCAGGATCAGGTAATCGGAAAAGTCGGCGCCGCCGGTCTTGTATGCATCGACGGCCAAACGCGCGATCTCTTCATCCTCGACCTTCAACTCCAGCGTAATCAGCAGCTGATCCAAGACGGCCAACACATCGGCCTTTTGATATCCGTAGGCTCGGCGCAAAACCCAAACAAGCTCGCAGAGAACGATGGACGAGATCCAGCCGGGCGAGTCGCCACTGCAATGCCCTTCGATCAGACGGGTCGCGCCAGCCGCCTGCGACGGGTCGTCCTGCGTGATGTATCGGACCAGGACGTTCGTATCCAGACCAATCATGGCTTACGCGATTGGATGGCCTCGTCCATCTCCTCCACCGAGAGCGGTCTTGGCGGCGCAGGCAGCATCCCCTTGAGCCGAGTCACCGGCGCGGAACGAGACCTCATGCGCACGACGCCGCCGTCCTCAACGATGAACTCCACACGGTCTCCAGCCTTGAGAGCCAGAAGGTCGCGCAGTGCCTTGGGAAGGGTGATCTGCCCCTTCGAAGTGACGGTTGCTTGAATCGTCATCGCCTTACTATCCAAATCGAACCTTACAAATTCGGATAGTAAGGAATATGCGTGCCGCCATCAACCGCGGTGCGCAACCACTCCGGCAGTTCGCGACGGATCTGTTCCTTGAGCGACTCTGTCTCTGCCATGGGTTCTTACCTCGTCGATCTCAGCGCCCAACAATAGCCGAAAAGCACCCAACACCAAATCCTTGTGGCCGCGACTCGTCCTGGCGCGCCCAAGCTCCGCAAGCAACGCCCAACGCTGGCTGCTCCTGGATCGTTGTCGTGATCGAGGACTCGTCAGGACGTCCGCGATGCCGACGATTGCGACAACGACAACGAGTCGAGCGCACTTGTCCTAGTCGGGCGCCCTGGCCGTCGCAGACCTAGTCCGCCTGCACCATCCAAGCACGCGCTTGACGATGCTAGGCTAGCCGCCCGCACACTTCGCGCCTCCCGAGGACCCTTGCCAACCATGCCCACCGCCAGCTTCCAAACCGTCGCAGACGGCATCTATTGCATCGAGACCGGCCTGTATCGCGACGGACTCGCCGCCTGTTATCTGATCCGGGAGCGGGATCGGCTCGCCTTCGTCGACACCGGGACCGAGCTTGCGGTGCCGGGCCTCCTGGGTGTGGTGGCCGAGTTGGGGCTGACGCCCGCGCACGTCGACTATGTGATCCCCACCCATGTCCACCTCGATCACGCCGGCGGTGCCGGGGCCTTGATGGCCGCCTGCCCCAACGCGACGCTTGTTGTTCACCCCAAGGGCGCGCCGCACATGATCGACCCGGCCAAGCTCACCGCCGGGGCCACCGCCGTCTATGGCGAGGATGTCTTCGCGCGGGACTTCGGCGAACTGCTGCCGGTGCCCGAGTCGCGGGTCATCGCCGCGCAGGACGGCCAGACCTTCGACCTCGACGGGCGTTTGCTGACCTTCATCGACACGCCGGGCCATGCCAACCACCACGGCTGCGTGTTCGATGCGGGCTCGCGGGGCCTATTCACCGGCGACACCTTCGGCATCTCCTACCGGGCCTTCGACACCGCCGCCGGGCCTTGGCTGTTCGCGCCCACCACGCCGGTGGCCTTCGACCCGGAGGCCTGGCAGCGCAGCCTGGACCACATGATGGCCCTGGAGCCCACCGCCGCGTTCCTGACCCACTACTGCCGCATCGATGAGCCGCCCGCGCTCGTGGACCGGCTGCGCCGGAGCATCCGAGACCTCGCGGACATCGCGCTCCAATACCAAGGCGAGCCCGGCGCCGAGCGCAAGGACCGCATCGAACAGGACGTCACGGCGCACCTGCTGGCGGACGCCCGCGCCCACGGCTGCACGCTGGATGACGCCACCATGCGCGAGTTGCTGGCCGTCGATCTCGACCTGAACGCCCAGGGGCTGGAGGTCTGGCTCCGGCGGCGCGAGAGGCGGGCTGGCTAGACGGCGGCCGGAGCGGCCGGGTGGGCCAGGCGACGTGACAGCCGGTGATCGAGGCCCGGTTGCCCCAAGGCGGATGGGCGTCGCTTGAGCGCTCTACGGTGTTCGCGTTGTTGTGAGCAAGCTCCCCATCGGGCGGACCTGCGCCTACTCGGTCGCGAGTACCGCACCGAGGTCGAGCTCGACCGCCTCGAACGGCGGCAGGCGTCCCCTGTCCGTCCCCCGCAGGGTGGCGGCTACGCGCCACTCTCCGCCCTCCAAGACATGGGCCACCAAGGTCTCGTCCTCAGGCCAGATGGTCCAGTAATACGGCACCCGATGACGGCGCAACAGCAGCGGAATCGTCAGCGTGTCCTTCTTTTCATGGCCCGGCGAGACGATCTCGCAGACCCAATCCGGAGGTAGCTCGACAGGCCCATCGGGCAACCGTGGCAAGCGTTCACGCCGCCAGCCAGCCAGATCGTGAGACGGGCACTCATGCGCCTCGTACGCGACGCCGATCTCGGTCAAGATCCACCAGCCACCAGGCGTCGGCCCGTCGTCGAACGGGCCCAGGTCTCGACTGATGCGACGCTGCGCTCGCCCATGACGCGCACGCGTCATCGGTCGGCGTACGATCTCGCCGCCGATCAGCTCCATCCGCTCATCAGGCGACGCCAATAGGTCCTCAACGGTCTTGAGCGCTATGGCCTCCATCAGCCACCTTCGGTCGGGACGCTTGTACGAACCCCATGATGGGACGAATCAGGCGTTGGAAGCAATTGGTCCGCGCCGGTCTTTAGGCAACGGAGGCCCGGTAGATCGACTCGATGGCCGCATCCAGGGCGGCGTTGAAGGCATCGTCGCTCTGCTGGGCGGTCAGCCCCTCGGTGAGGGCGCGGGAGAAGCTCGCGACCACGCCCCGGTTGCGCGCCAACAGGGCGTTGGCGTCGTCCCGCGTGTAGCCGCCGGAGAGCGCGACCACCCGCAGCACCCTGGGATCCGCGACCAGATCGGCGTAGAGGTTGTCCTGGGTCGGCAGGGTGAGCTTGAGCATCACCTGCTGCTCGCCGAGCCGGCCGAGATGCTCCAGGAGCTGGGCCTTGAGCAGGTCCTCCGCGGCGGCCTTGTCCGGGCAATGGATGTCCACCTCGGGCTCGATGATGGGCACCAGGCCGGCGTCCAGAATCCGTTGGCCGATCGTGAACTGCTGCGCGACGATGGCGTTGATGCCGCCCGGGCTCGCCTGCTTGATGACCGAGCGCATCTTGGTGCCGAACACATCGAGCGCCTTGCTGCGTGCGATCAGGTCATCGAGTTGCGGCATGGGCTTCATCAGTTGCACGCCCTCGGCCTCGGCCTCCAGCCCCTTGTCAACCTTGATGAAGGGGACGATCTGCTTGTCCTGCCACAGGTAATGCGGCGTCGGCTTGCCGCCGACGCTGCGATCCATGGTGTCCTCGAACAGGATGGCGCCGAGGATGCGCTCGCCGGTGAAGGCGGGGCTGGTCATGATGCGGGTTCGCATCTGGTGCACCAGATCGAACATCTCCGCGTCGCTGGACCAGGCGCCCTCGTCCAGGCCGTACAGGCGCAGCGCCTTGGGTGTGCTGCCGCCGCTTTGATCGAGTGCGGCGATGAAACCGTCGGCGCTGCGAATCTTCTCCAATTGCACGTCGAAGTTGCTCACGGTGACCTCCGGGGCGCGGTGTTGAGGAAGCATCAGGAGCGGGCTGCGAGCAGACGCCTACGGAAGAGGCGACGCCATCGCAGCTGCTTGTCTAGCGGACCTTAACAAAACGACCTAGGGCCGCACGATCGAGCGTGCGCCGTTCGGGCGCCTCGTTCAACCGGCCGGCATCCGACGTTCTGCTGATGCGGACGCACTCGCCCCGCAGCTCCGCGGTGAGCAGGCGTAGACGGGATTCAGCGTCAGACGCCATCGATGACCCGGCCCTCTCGTTCGGCGCGCGCGCGCACCTCCTGGCGCGCAGACGCCGTCGGCACCAGATCGGCATCGACCCCGGGCAGCAGTCGCTCGACGGCCACAGTGGCGCGGATCAGATCAGCCATGCCGAGCCCGTCCACCAGCAGATCGACATCACTCCCGGGTCGACCCATGCCTCGAGATAGGCTGCCGAAGAGCAGAACACGGGTGGCGCCGAACTCGGTTCGGAGCAGGTGCGCGACGGCCGGCAGACGCTCCAGCACCTCCTCGCGCCAGGCGCAAGCGGCTTCGGACTCGCGACGGGCACGTTCGCGCCAGCCTGCGACATAGTCGGCGAGTTCGGCTCGATCGGCGCCCGTGCCGGGCTCAGCGGAGGATAGATCGGTCATGACACCAAGGATCGCATAGTGCTGCCACGGAAAGCACGGGCAACCGAAGCGCCCGAGTTCGACACCGCGGCCGAGTCGTCAGGCCCCTGCCGCGATCTTGACGGGTTCCGGCTCCGACTCGGGCTTCACGTCCTGCCCATCCCGCCGTCCGGTGAGAGCCAGGGGCTCGGCGTCGTTGGCCGCCTCCGGTTCGCTCGGGCGAATGGCGTCGTCCAGGTAGTCCAGGCCGGCGCCGTTACAGGTCTCCTTGCGGATGCGTTTGTAGAGCATCCAGACGCGCAGGGCGTAGGCGAACAGGCGCGAGTAGGTACTGGTGATCTCCCAGGCGCGGCGCGGATGGAACAGCAGCGGGTGCTCTAGGCCGAAACCGGGGCGGCGTTGGGTGCGGATCTTGCGCCGGATGAAGCCGCCCTGGAGCGGGTGCACCCGTTCGAATCTGAGGCAGCCGTAGAATTCCAGCGCGATCTCCATGACCCGTTTCGGATTGCGGCCGAAGGCGGCGGCGCGGCGCATCAAGGTCTCCAAGTGCTCGTCGGAGTAGTAGCTGTCCCAGGCGTCGCGGTAGGCGCCGATCCATTCTGCCTTGGACATCTTGGGGTGCGCGGTGCAGACGTGCTCCAGGTCGTAGATGTTCATGTCCGGGTCCAACTCGACGCCCTGCTCCACCAGGGCCTGATGGTCGGCGGAGCCCGGCAGCGGCGTCAGACAGAACAGCTCTAGGATGTCCAGCGGCAGCTCGCGCTTGATGATCTCAATGTCGCGGGCGATGGACTCCGGCGTATCGCCCGGGAAGCCCAGGATGTAGCCGCAGTAGGTGGTGACCCGCTTGCGCTGCCAGGCGATCAGCATGTCGCGGTAATTCGCGATCTTGTTCTGCTTCTTGTTCGCGGCCTTGAGGTTGTCCGGATTGACGTTTTCCAGCCCGATGAACACCCGCGACACCCCCGCCTTGCGCGCCTTGTCCACGAAGCCCGCCAGCTTGTGGCACATGGTGTCCACCTGGATGGTGAAGTTGAACTTCACGCCCAGCTCCTCGCGCACCGCGGCGATGCGGTCGAAGATCGGCTCCCAGTTGCGGTTGCGCGCGAAGTTGTCGTCGGTGATGAAGTAGTGCCGAATGCCGTGGGCCAGGTTGGCCCGCAGCAGGCGCTCCACGTCGTCCGGGCTGCGGTAGCGGGACTTGCGCCCTTGCACGTTGATGATGGTGCAGAAACTGCACAGAAACGGGCAACCGCGACCGGCGTCGAAGGTACCGGGCATGGGGGCATAGCGGCGCGCGACCTCCGGCGGCAGATAGGGCATGCGCTGGCCCTCCAAGCCCGGCAGGTCGTCCATGTAGTTGTAGAGCGGCTCCATGCGCTTGGCCCTGGCCGCCCGCAGCAGGTCCACAAAGCGCCCTTCGGACTCGCCGGCGAACAGCGTGATGCCCAATTCCAGCGCCTCCTGCAGGTCCGCCGGCAGCTCCGACAGCATGGCCAGGCAGCCGCTGACGTGGAAACCGCCGATGGCCACTTGCACACCGGCGGCACGGAACTGCCGCGCCATATCCATGGCCCGCGGGAACTGGTTGGACTGCACGCCGACCATGCAGACCAGGCCCTCGCCGCCGGCCTTGCGGATGCGCTTGATGATGCGCCGGACCGGGATGACGGTGTTGGTCTCGTCGTAGGCCTGAACGCGGACGTCGACCGCATCGCCGAGGGCGTTCTTCTCACTCGCCTCCAGCGTCAGGCCGTACATGCTGGCAAGGGAGTTGGACGGAATCCAGGCCTTGAGCCACTGGATGACGTAGCCGTCGTCGTCGTAGTGGGACGGCTTGATGAGTTCGACGTGGAACGGGCGGTGGCCTCGGGCCATACGGGCGCTCCCGGGGCAGCGCCCGAGGCGGCCCCTCGCTGGAAGAATGGTCAGCAATGGCAGAAGCTTACCAGTATGCTCGGGTTCATGCCTGCGCTCTTCTCTGGGGTTGTGGCGGGGCTCCGCTTGGCAGATCGCCCGCGCGGGCATCCGCTGGGTCGTTGCCCATCCGACCTGGCAGGGGACGGGTCGGCATCGGCTCAAGCGGCATAACGACCAGGCTCCGGTTGCTGCACCTGCCCAAGCGCGGCCAGCGTCTCCAGCAGCTCCGCCACCTTCTTGGTCTGCGCGCGCTTGAACTGGCGGGCGATCTGCTCCGCGCCCGCCGGGGCGGGCTGGTCGGCGAGCACGTCGCGCACGGCCTGGAACTGCTCGGGCAGGCCCTTGGGCCAGGGCTGCTTGGCCGCGGCGGCGGGCTCGGTGATGGCGACGGTCATCTCCGCGGCGGCCTGTTCCGTGCCCTGGCCGGAGGGGTTCTGGAACTCCGGCCGAAGCCAACGGACCAGGCCGCGGGCCTCCTCGGCCGCGCGTTCGCGGTTCAGGGCCACCAGGCGGGTCAGCAGTTCCTCCTCCGCCGCCGCCTGCTCTGCGGGCTTGTCCGGGTAGGGCGTGGTGCCGCCGGGGCGGCCCACCAGGGCCGGGATCAGGTCCGCCCAGCCGTAGGCGGTGAGCACGGCGGCGTCGAGCTCGTCGTGCAGTTGTCCGAGCACCGAGACCAATCCCTGGTCGTGAACGCCGCGCTCCTTGGGCGTCAGCGGTGGCTCGCCCGGCAGGTGCGCGATGCGGCGCAGGCGCTCCAGCACGTTGTAGGCGTTGGTGAGCGTCAGGTCTGGGTGCAGGGCCTGTTGGCGCTTGCGGTGGGCGTCGATCTGCTCCGCCAGGCGAGCGATGGAAGGTTGAAGTTCGACGGGTGGAGTTTGAAGTGGCGGCGCCTGCCCCGCTGCCCCGACTCCGGCTGAAGAGGTTTCGCGCGACGCTCGCGACGGCGCAACGGTGGAGACGGGTTGGTCGGGCGACTCGTCCTGCGTTGCGTGCTTGGCGTTCGTTGCGCGACACCTTTCCGCGTCCGGTCCGGGCAGGTGCTCGCCTGCCTCGGGTGCGCGGCTTGGGAAGGGGAAGGTCTCGAAGCAGCGGGTTTTGATATAGCGCGGGCGATCTTCGAGCGTGCCTCCGCTGCGTAATGCCCAGGCGGAGTGAGTACGACTAGACAAGACCCCAAGCATCCACAGATCGCTGCTTGCAAAGTTAATCAATGCATCGTCTGGTAGAACAGTCGCGCTATTGATGACGAAGAATCGGTGCTTGCTTGTGACAACGGTAGAGAAATAACTCGATAGTCCACCAAGCGCTTCGCGGAGTTCCGTGCGTGGTTCTCCGAAAACCCACCACTTCTCACGATAAGTCGCACGACGATTCTCGTCACGTTCTGGCTTGACGCGCTCGTAAATCCATTGATAAACCTCTGGAAAACGTCGCCGCACTTCTGGTGCTTTCAATCCAAACAAGTCGATTACCAGCGCATCGCGCGATGTGGCCGTTATGTCGCGGCCATTGCGATAATCGCGAATATGCTGCTCTAGGCCCGAGATTCTGCCGAGCCCCAAGTCGAATGCTTGTCTTCGGGAAATCACGAATCCCGCGCCATGCAGTTTGACGCCGGGGGAGCTGATGCCAAGGTTGGCGGCGAGGACTTTCGCAGAGGCCACATCGGCGCCGGCAGTGAGGTCCGAGAACACCACCGCCTCGCACGTCGCCAGCTCCACCTCCATCCCCTCGCCGCCGCCGGCGCGCTCCGCCACTACTGTGCGCAACTCGCCCTGCTCGCTGCCCGGCTGGCCGACGGTCATCGCAATCCGCACGGCGGCGCCGTCCGCTTCATCCACCCAGGGGTGATCCGGGATCGCGAAGGCGAGGGACAGGGGCTGCTTCTGCGCCATGTGGTGCGCGACGACGCGACGGTTGAAGGTCTGGCGCAGGCTGTTGGTGGTGATGAGGCCGAAACGGCGGACGGCGCCGGTGCGGGTCAGCTCGGCGGCCTTGTGCCACCAGTGCATGACGTAGTCGGCAGACTCGGGCACCTCGGGATACGTTCTCCACAACGCTTCCACATAGCCGTCGCCCAAGGCTGAACGAAGGTACTTGGCGCCGATGAAGGGCGGATTTCCCACCACGAACTCCGCCTCCGGCCACTCGGCGGACCTGGGGTTGACGTAGCGCTCCACGGGCAGGCGGGCGGTCTCGTCGGGCACGGGTTCGCCGGTGACGGGGTGGGGCTTGGTGGTGCGGCCGTCCCAGCGGGTGATGGGGCGGCCGGCCTCGTCGGTCTCGAACTGGATGTCGTCCCAGGCGAGGACAGCGTCGCGACAATCGATGTTGTGGGCGTCCTTGAGCAGGGGCTCGCGCGGCGGCGTCTTGGCGTAGGTGCGAAAGTGCCATTGCAGGT
Source organism: Thiohalocapsa sp. (assembly GCA_028277725.1). Taxonomy (GTDB): domain Bacteria; phylum Pseudomonadota; class Gammaproteobacteria; order Chromatiales; family Chromatiaceae; genus Thiohalocapsa. Next base: position 89,105 of record JANQFX010000102.1, on the reverse strand, counting down.
AGCCGATCCAGAGCACGGTCTCGGCGATGCGCGCGGCACGGGGGTTGGTCTCCAGGCCCAGCATCTGCTCCGGGCTGACGGTGCCGCCCTCCAACTCCAGCCCCTGCTGGGTGAAGCCGAGGTCCGCCTGGGCCTCCAGCACCTCGCCCTCCAGGCGTTTCAGGTGCTCCAGTGTCACGTAGAGGAAATTGCCGCTGCCGCAGGCGGGGTCGAGCACGCGCACGGTGCAGAGGCGGCGGTGGAAGGCGCGCACGGCCTCGACGGCCTTGTCGCGCTTGCCGTCCTGGTCCAGCCGGAAGGCGCTGGCCTGGACGTTGGCCCACTCGGCGCGCAGGGGCTCGATGACGGTGGGCAGCACCAGGCGCTCGACATAGGCGCGCGGGGTGTAGTGGGCGCCGAGCTTGTGCCGCTCCACGGGGTCCAGGGCGCGCTCCAGCAGGGTGCCGAAGATGGCGGGCTCCACCTCTTTCCAGTCCGCGGCGGCGGCGTCGATGAGGAGATCGATCTGCTCGCGGGTCAGTGCCAGGGCGTCGGGCTCGGCGAACAGGCCACCGTTGAAGTGCGGCACCGGGGCGCGCAGCACGCCGGAGAAGGCGGATCCTGAGTTCATGTCCGTCCAGAGCTGGCGCAGCAGGTGCGGCAGGTGCTCGGGGTCGGCGCGCATGTCCTTGAGCAGCTGACTGAAGCTGTGCTGGTCGGACTCCTGGGGCAAGAGGCCCACGTCCTCGGCGAACATGGTGAACAGGCAGCGCATCAGGAAGCTCGCGACGCGCTCGGGGCCGTTGCCGCCCAGCTCCAGACTCTTCGCGAGCTGCGCGAGCTTGGAGGAGATGGCGCGGGTGACCCGCGCGCTGCGCCGGGAGGGGTCCAGCGACAGGGGGTCGAGCCAGATGGCGCGCAGGCGTTCGCGGATCTCGGGGCGATGCAGGTCGTCGAGGTAGATGCGGTGGGACAGGGCATCCGGGAAGGGAATATAGGTCGCGCCGCTGCGGCTGAAATCCACGTAGACGCCGATGTGGCGACCGACGTCGGTGACCACCAGGAAGGGTGGGCGACCCTCCTCCGGCGGCAGGGCGCGGGCGTAGTGGCTCGCCTGGGCGTGGGCCTTGAGCATGGCCGCGTCCCAGGCGGTAGACTGGATGGCGAGGCCGGACTGCTTGGCCTCCAGCAGGAAGCAGGCGCGCCGGTAGCAGTCGATGCGCCCGGTGCTGGTGCTGCCGTCCGGGTGTTGGAAGTCCACCCGACGCTCGAAGACGTAGGCGTTCTCGCTGTTGTTCGCGCTGGCCGGGTCCGGCGGCGGCAGGCCGAGCAGCGCGGTGAGCTCGGTGACGAAGAGCTGGTGGTTTGCGAGCTCGGAGCCGCTGGCCTTGCGCCAGCGGGCGATGAAGGCGTCGATGGCCGCCGGCCCGGTTTCGGGACTGGTGTTGTCGGTGCCGGGCGTATGGGCGCCGCCTGAATCGGCACTGAGAAGATCGGACATGGTGCGCGCGGGTTCTATCCGTGACCTGGATGTAGACCCATAGCGTACACGAGCACACGGCCCGCGCGCCGCAGATTGCGGCCGCTCCCACAAACCGAGGGCATGCGTAGGAGAAAGCGACGGCCCCTGTCGGTATTGACGCGGGCTTGTCGGCCCGGGCGCAGCGGTGATGGGGGATGGCGAGTGCTCAGGACTGCGTCAGCACGAACAGCCCGCCGAGCATGAGCGCGCTGCCGGCGAGGCGGGCGGCGAGGTGTCCCTCGCCGTAGTACCAGTGGCCGAGCAGCACGGAGAACAGCCCGGCCGTTCGCTTCACGGCCATGGCGTAGGAGGCCAGCGTCAAGCTGAGTGCGATCTGGTCGGCGATGCGCATCAGCGCGAACAGCACCCCGAGCAGCAGCAGCGGACGGACCTCCCGGCGCAGGTGCCGCGGGAAGGCCTCGCGGTAGAACCGATGGTCCTGGAGGCTGAACATCACGAACAGCACCAATGGGTTGACGATGGCGACGACCACCGCGAAGGACAGGGGATCGCTCATCTGGATGCCGACCCGCCCCAACGTGGACGCCGCCGCGAAACAGAAGGCCGCGATCAGGGTGAACACGCTGCCCGGGTCCATGAACAGCCGCCGGACGGGGGCGAGCAGGCTGGTCTCATGCTGCTGTGCGCTCAGCACATAGCCGCCCAGGACCAGTAGCGCCAGCCCGAACAGGCCGAGACGGCCGGGCAGTTCGCCGATCACGCTCCACTCGATCACCACGACGAAGCCCGGCGTCAGGGTCATGACCGGCCCCACCAGCGAGACGTCGCTCCGGTGGATGGCCGTATTGAGCGCCCAACCGCCGATGCCCGATACGACGCCGCCGAGCAGCACCACCAGGGTGTAGATCGGCTCGTGAAAGGGGAAGTCGTGGTGCCAGATGATCAGCGGCGCCGTCACCGCCAGGCTCGCCAGGTTCACGTACAGGGTCAGCGCGCGCGCCGAGAAACTGAACGACAGGTGCTTGGTCACCGCCAGACGGGAGGCGTGGAAGAACGCCGACAGCAGCGAGAAGACGATCCAGAAGGAGGCGAGACCGGTGAAGTCCATCGAAACCGTAGAACTGCTCGAGCAAGGCGGTCAGAAAAGGGTGTTGAATACCAGAAACTCTTGTAGGGCGGATCAGACCCAGCCGTGCTGGCAATCCACGAACCGCCTGACCCGACCGGAGCCGACACCCGAGCGGGCGCTCGGTCGGGTGAGCGCGTCCAGGGCGAAGCCGCGCTGGAACTCGGCCCGGCGCCGCCAGTCATCGAGCGTGAAGCGCCCGACGCCGCGGCGGATACGCACACTCGGCACGCCGCCCAGCCACAACAAGCCGGCACCGCCGATGCCTGAGAAGAGCTTCGGCTGAATGCTCAGGTACACCGGCGCGGCATCCAGCAGCGGGGCGTCCGGCCTGTTGGACACCGGCGCGTGCAGGTTGAGGCTGTAGCTCGGCGGGGCCAGCGTCATCAGGTGCCGGCGCAGTGCGGGCGAGCCACGCCGCAGACGCCCGCCGAGCGGCGCCGACAAGTCCCGCAGCTGCATCAGCAGCTTGGTGAGTTCGCCGCGCTCCGGCTCGCGCAGGCCTAGATCCTTCAGCGCCGAGCGCCGCTGTAATCCGGGCAACAGTGGGTGTCGTCGCCAGGGCGGCGGTGGCTCCGCCCGGCCCGTGCAGGCCAGCATGAGCGCTGCCGAGAAGGCCGCAAGGCGCTGGTGCAGGCGACGGATCAGGTCCTCGAAGGCAGCATCACCCAGCACCCGCCAGCCGGGCAGCTGGATGACGGCACCCAGGGGGCGGCGGCCCGCTGCCACGGCCGCGTCGTCGATGGGCTCCAGCGCCGCGCCGTCGACGCCCAGCTCCATGTCCGCGAGCAGGGTCGTCAGGGCGCGCGCGCCGGCGAAGGTCAGCGGGTCGAGCAGTTGCCGGCGCGTGCGCGCGTCGAAGTCGCCCGGGTGCGCGGCGATCCCCTTGCCTCCGCGGATCCTCGCTACGGTCGACAGCGGTGCGAGTTCCGCAAGCGTCCAGTACAGCAGGTGCAGGTGGAACTGTTTCGCGGCCTGGACACTCTCGCGATCACGCGTGTTCGGGTCGCAGTTGAGGGCCAGGTGCAGGGTCCCGCCCTCCAGTCCGAAGCGGGTCATCACATCCGGCCGCGACACATAGCGCACGAAATCGAGGCCGGTGCCCCAGAGCACGCGGCCGGTGACCGGCGCCACGTCGTCGGGGCTCGGCTTGTCGAGCTCCGACGCCTCGGAGAGCATCAGGTCGAACAGGGTGTGCGGGATGGCCTTGTCCACCAGCGCGAGCCGGTCGCCGTTGTGCGCAGCGCAGTCCAGCAGGGCGATGAGCCGGCGCCGGAAGCGCATCAATGGTGGCCCGGCACCGCGCTCCTCCGCGGTCAGCTCGAACCCCGCCGGTGGCCCCGGCACGGTGAGCCCATTCCAGACCACCGGCATGCGCCAGGCCGCCGCCGGCAGTAGCGCCGCGAATGGGTCGCGTGGATCGGGCTCAGACAAGACCAGGGGTCACAGCTGCGGCGCGAGACGACGCGCGTCGGCCAGCACCTCGCCGACGAGCCGCCCGCTCAGGCGGTTGAAGGCATCGACGATGGCGGATGGCGTGGTGCGCCCATCGGCATCGACGGCGGTCGGCTCGGTACCGGTGTAGGTGCCTTCCACCAGCACCTCGCGGCCCTTGCCGCGCACCAGCGTCAGGCGCAGCTCGACGAGGACCGCCGGCGGGTCATCCGTGGGCCGATGTTCGAAGGCCAGTAACCGACCCGTGAGCAGGAAGTCCGCCCTTGCCGGGTCGCCTGCCGCCACCACATGCTCCAAGCTGCCGGAGGCGCGCAGGGCCGCGGTGAGCGCGTCGGCCATGGCCCGCGCCGGTACCTCCTCCCACAGGATCTGGCCGTAGCGCTTGACCTCCAGGGGCTCCTCGCGAGTGCGATAGACCATGCGGCTACCCGCGACGAAGCCGCGCGCGGAGAGGGGAGACACGCGGAGCGTGCCCGGTACGGTGCGCGCGGACGGGACCACGACCACGTCCGGTTCCAGGCTGAAATATAGGTCCTGGACCCGAGTGCCGCCGCAGCCGGTGAGCGCGGCCGACAGCAGCAAAGCCGCCGCCGCCACCCATGCGATCAGAATAGGTCGCGGGCCGCGGGCCGCGACCAATCGCGGCGGACTCATCGGCTCTCCAACCACGGGGTCGGCTCCTTGTCGGGTGATTTGAGGATGAGGGATTTCGGATCACGGCGCAGGTCCGCGGACAGGGCCGAGAAGTTGCGCGAGGTGGTCTCGATGTTGGCGAGGATGGGCGACAGCGACGCGGACAGGTCCTGCAACAGGAGCTGCATGTCGTCCAGCGAGCCGGTCACCGCGGGCTGGGTGCTCTGCACCAGCTCCTGGAGGCTCTGCCCGAGGTCGGTATATTGCTCGATGGCCGCTCCGACCGCGACGCTGCGCTCCTCGAAGCCCTCCGAGGTGCTGGCGAGGTTGGCGGTGAGCTGCTCGATGGCGGCGAGGATGGCGTCGATGCGTTCCGGGTTCAGGCTCTGCTGCACATCGGCGGTGATGGCCTGGAGGTTCGTGAACACCTCCGTGAGCCGATCGCTCAGCGCGCCGGCGGGCCCGTCGCCGTCGCCCGCACCGCTGTCGATGCTGCCGATGAGCCCCTGGATACGCTCCTGCAGCTGCACCAGGGCCGGCCGGATTGTCTCGTCGATGGCGATCTGCAGGCGGGTCAGTGCCAGCGCCGCCTGGGTTGGCAGGTCCGGTTGCCGTGGCAGGGTCTCGATGACCGAGCCCGCCGCCAAGAGCGCATCGGCCAGGCCTGGCTGGATGCGAATCTGGTTGCCGCCAAGGAAGCCGGCGGGCGCGAGCTGCGCCTGGCTGCCCTCCGGCACGGGCCAGCCGCGCTGGATGCGCAGGGAGACGCGGAAACAGGGCAGCTCCGAGGAGGCGGGCTCGACGCGGGGCGGGCATTCGCCGCGATCCTCTGCGCCCTCGAACACCGGCGCCACGGTGCCGACATGGCCGATTGGGAATCCCTCCTGCACCACTTTGATGCCCCGGTCGACGCCGGCGGCGTTGGGGAAGTAGGCCCTGAGCTCATAGCCACCGAACAGCGCCGGCAGGTTCAAGAACACCACCGCCACGACCACCGCGGCCATGGCCAGCACGAACAACCCGGACAGGATCAGATCCCAGCGCCGCCGATGGCCGCGACGCCTACCCGGGGCGCCGATCTCGGGGGGCTGATAGAGGCGTTCCATGCGGCTCATGTGGCTGTCCTACGGCGCCATGAGCGCTGACCAACGGGCACACTGTGCTTCGCCCCGCCGACGATCGTGCGCGGCATGTCCGTCATAGCCCGCCCTCCAGCAGATAGCGCAGCGCCAGGCTGTTGGCCGCCTCGGCGGCGAGCGTCTCGCGACTGCCATCGAACAGGATGCGGCCCTGGTCGAGCACCGCGACCCGCTCGTCGTCGCGCAGGGGGCTGAAGGTACTGTTGGCTGTGGCGATCACGGTCAGGCCGCGCAGCTCGATCTGGGTGCGCAGCACGTCCAGGATCTCCGTCACCGCCGGCAGGTCCAGGCCGTCGGTGATGCCATCCCAGACCAGCAGCTCCGGGCGATGTACCAGCGCCCGCGCAAGCTCCACGCGGCGGCGCTGACCGACGGAGAGCGCCCGCGGCCAGTGGTTCTCCAGGCCGTCCAGCTGGAACTGCGTCATCGCCAGGCGCGCCGAGCGGGTCATGTCCTTGTCCGACAGTCGGGCCACGCGCAGCGGCAGCAGCAGGTTTTCCAGCACCGTCATGCCGTCGAGCAGCGAGCCGCGCTGCAATACGGCCCCCATGCGTCCGCGCAGCGTATGCAGGCCGTCGCGTGACAGGCGCGACAGCGACTGGCCGAACAGCCGCACCTCGCCCGCCGACGGCGTATCCAGCCCGAGCACCAGGCGCATCAGCAGGCTCTTGCCGGCGCCGTTGTGGCCGATCAAGAGCAGGCCCTCGCCGCGCCCGATACTGAGCGAGACCCCGTCCAGCACCAGGCGTCCGGCGACGTGCTGGAAGACCTCGTCGATCGCAAGCACCGGCGCCCGTTCCGGTTGTGGCGCCTCCTGTCGCGCAGGGTCGCTCAAGGTTCATCCCTCCGGCCATAGCACGTACAACAGGTCGATGAGCAAAATGGCGGTGACTGCGCCGATCATGGTGCGGGTGGCCGCATCGCCGATGGCATCCGGGTCGCGCCCGGCGATAGAGCCGTTCACCGTTGCGATCAATGCGATGACCACGGCGAAGACCAGCGGCTTGCTGACGGCCTCCCGCAACTCGTCCGGCCCCAGGGTCTGGCGTACGGCGTCCATCATCTGATAGGGCGGCACCTCCGAGAAGAGCCCCATCCAGACATAGGCCGCGCCGATGGTTACCAGGCTGCCCCAGACCAGCAGCGCGAAGGACATCATCAGCATCGCCAGCAGCACGGGCGCGGTGATGAAGCGGATCGGATTGACGCCCATCACGAGCAGCCCGTCCATCTGGCCCGTGACCACCAGTGTGGCGTGGCGCACCGCCAGCGCGATGCCGGCGCGACCGCCCACCAGCACGCCCACCAGCAGCGGCACCAACTCCATGACCACCGCATAGGTGATGCCGGCGAGCAGCATACCGGGCAGGTTGATGCTCTCCAGGGCCGATGCCGCCTGACGGCCGAGAATGACGCCCAGCGCGGCGGTGACCAGGGTGACGGGCAATAGGATCGAGAGGCCCGCCTGACGCAGGGCGTCCGCCAGCGCCGGCAGGTCGAGACGGTCGCGGCCGATGAGCACGGCCCCATAGTGCCCCAGGCACTGCGACAGGGTCGACCAGGCGAGCCCGAGGTTGGCGAGCCAGCGCAGTGGCGCGTCGGCGGGGCCGGACCGGGATTGGGACAGGGGCCGGGACAGGGTCTCCAGCAGTGCGCCTGCGGACGCACGGACGGCGCTCCGCCGCGGGGGCTCGGCTCGGGTGGGTTGCATAACGCTGGAGTGTACCGCGAATCACCGGTGCATCGACCTGCTCGCAGTCCGGGGGATGCCTCGACCGGCAGCTGCCCGGCTGGGCGGTGCTCGGCCCTCGCCCCGCACCCCAATGCTCAAGCACTTCGGGCGCTTGACCTTCGGTCAGCTAGCGTATAGCCTCTAACGCGAATCGTTCGCATTCGCGCAATTCCAGGCGGTCGATGGCGAATGCAGCCCGATCTACCCAAGCGATCCGTGGCCCTCCGGCGGCAGGTGTCGGCACGGGCACAACCAGATTGGACCTTGGACCAGGGCATCCCGCAACTGCACCGCCGTGCCCAACGGAGACCAGAAGATGCCTAGTGCCGACCACGAACTCGCCGCCGAGGCGCCGCTGACATCCGCGGCCCCCCTGCCGCTCGACACGCTCAAGGCGCGGGTCGCCGAGGCGGTCCGGACCTACGTCAGTCGGCGCTCCCCTGAACTCGCGCATTGCGTCGTCCACTACTCCCGGGCGCTGGCGATGCACCCGGCGTTGCGGGACTCGCCGGATGAATGCAACGCCTACTGCCGCCTGAGCCAGCATTGGCGGCTGCTCGCCGCGCAGTGCCCAGAGGCCGCGGCGGCCTGACGTTGGCCCCCGACCCGGGCCTGCCCCTGGGCCTGATCCGGACCTGACCCCGACAAGCCTTCGGGCCATTTTCCGACCCGGCCCTGATGTACGTGCCGGCGCTCCTTCTGACCTTGAACTAAGGAGAACACAGCATGTGCAAAAAGTGCAGCCTCGCTGATCTGCCGCTGGACGACCTGGGGTCCCGGTCGGCGTCCGCACTGTCCGGACTCGGCACTCTCACCAACCCTCCGACGCTCGACGTTCCACCGCGGCCGGTCGCCAAAGCGAAGCGCCGCCTGTGGGACCTACCGCACAAGTTCCACTGTCCTGTGATCGGCACCTGCCTGCACGTGGACGAGCTGCGGCGGCTGGCGCAGAAGGCCGGCTGCGCGTCGCGGCCGGACCTGAGCGACTTCGAGGTCCACGTCAGCTTCGTTGCCGCAGCGGACACCAAGAACGCCCTGTCGCTGGCCACCCAGCGTGTGCTGGAGCGCAAGTACGCCAAAGTGGTCAAGCGCTTCTCCCGCGCCCGCACCCGTGACGAGATCGAAGCGCTTTGGAACGAGGCCATGGCCAACGGCGAGGTGCCAGGCGCGCTCTGGGCCTTGATGACACACCCCTGCGCCTCGGCGGAGTTGCGCACCCTCGCCTACGAGGACGTGCATATGCTCTCGCACCAGATCGGTGCCGGCCTGAGCGCCGACCTGAAGGCCTTGGCCGACACGCGCGAGACGCTGCGCCGAGAACGGCAGGAATGCGCGGCGGCGAGCGCCCGTGCGCGCCAGAGCGCGGAGCAGAAGGACGCGGCCCTGGCGGACGCGCAACGGCGACTCGCGGAGCTCGACGGCGTCGAGGCCGAGCTCAGCGCCGCGCGGGCGCGCATTGCTGCGCTGGAGGCCGGACAGGAACTCGCGCAGCTGCGGCTGCGTGTCGATGCCCAGGACGAGGAAATGGCCGCCCTGCGCCGGGAAGCGCGCCGACACGCCGCGAGCGTCCAGGAGCTGCAACTGCGCCTCGAGGCCGCCGAGCGGCAGCGCTCGGACGCGCTGGATCAATTGGCGGATCGCGATGCATCACTGCGCGCGATGGAGGCCTTGCTGATGGCGCCGACCGCGTCCGAGGACACCGCCTGCGACGGCGACTGCGGACACTGCGGACTCGATCAGATAGGCGACGCCGGGTACATCGATCTGTGCGGTAAGCGCGTCCTCTGTGTCGGCGGTCGCGGCTCGCTGAACGCCCATTACCGGACCCTGGTGGAGCGCTGCAACGGCGAGTTGGTGCGCCACGACGGCGGGCTGGAGGACAACCGCTCGCGGCTGGAGGCCCTGCTCGCCAGCGCGGATGCGGTGGTCTGTCCACTGGACGCCGTCAGCCACGACGCCTGTCTGCGCACCAAGCGTTTCTGCAAGCAGCACGCCAAGCCCTGCGTCCTGATGCAGCGCTCCGGCGTCGGCGCCTTCGCACGCGCGCTCGCACAGCTCGGCACGCCGCCACCCGGCCACGCCGCCGTCGGCTCCGCCCCCGCCCCCTGGCTGTTGCGCGCCTAGCCTTCGACGCATCGCCGGAGCCGCCAGTGGTGCACCCGGCGGACCCCGACGGGCCTCATAGAACGACACCGGTCACGACATCCATAGGGTCCGCTGCGCGGACCTGGGCAACCGCTGTCGTCAAGCGACGCTCGCGGGGTCCGAGCAGGTGCGTCGTGGCTCTCCGGCGCCCGGGGCATCGATGTCCTCGACCTTGTCCGCGTCCCAGGTACGCCTGTGCGAGATGTTCACGTGTGTGGGCGCCGCCGGGTGGGCGAGCTTGGTGGTGATGCACAAGTCCTCGCGGCTCAGCGCGCCGCTTGCGAAAGACCGAGAGGACAATGCCCGGAGGGCTGTTGCCGGCATCACGCGCCCCCACCTAGGTTGTCATGGACGCATCTGCCCCCTCGAACCCACCCTTGATCGAAGCGCGCGAGCTGCGCAAGTCCTTTCCGGGGGTGACGGCGGTGGACGGTCTCAGCTTCTCGGTGCGGCCGGGTCAGTGCTTCGGGCTGCTCGGGCCGAACGGTGCCGGCAAGACCACGACGCTGGAGATGCTGGAGGGCATCCAGCGCCCAACCTCCGGGCAGGTGCTGTTCCGCGGCTCGCCCATCGGTGTCGACTTCCGCGAGTCCATCGGCATCCAGTTCCAGGCGACGGCATTGCAGGATTTTCAGACCGTCGCCGAGGCCCTGGCCATGTTCGCGCGGCTCTATCCGCGCGCGACAGACCGCGACGAGCTGATCCGGCTGTGTGACCTGGGCGAGATCATGAATCGCGACACCCGCAAACTCTCGGGCGGCCAGCGCCAGCGGCTGCTGCTGGCCATCGCGCTGGTGAACGAGCCGGACCTGGTATTCCTGGATGAGCCGACCACCGGGCTGGACCCGCAGGCGCGGCGCAACTTCTGGCGTCTGATCGAGACGGTGCGCGCCCGCGGCACCACGATTCTACTGACCACGCACTACATGGAGGAGGCGGAGCGGCTGTGCGATGAGATCGCCATCGTCGACCACGGGCGGATCATCACCCAGGGCGCGCCCCGTACCCTGGTGCGCGAGCACTTTCCGCCGGCCATGGTGCGTCTGCCGACATCGGCCTGGCCCGAGGCGACGCCGCTGCCCGACTACGCCCGGTGCGGCGATGACGAGATCGAGCTGCACACCGACCAAGTGCCACCGGTGCTGGACTACCTGGAGCGGATCGGCGCGGAGCTGACCGCGCTGCGGGTGGAGACGCCGAGCCTGGAAGACCTGTTCCTGAAGCTGACCGGGCACAGCTTGCGGTCTTGAGTTCGTTGGCGGCGTGTCGGTTGCGTGGCGTATCGACCTGGAGGTCGACACTCGTACCGCCTCAAGCCGTCTTCCCCCGAGCGGGAGTTTGCAACCTGCAAAGACCCTCGTCCGGCGCGCGGATGCGCCACCGTTATTCGGGCCAACAGCCGACAACACCCTCCGAGTCATCGCACAGCCTTCGGCGCCTCGACCATGCTGCAACGCATCCTTGCCATCTTCGTCGCCCGCAACCGCGAGTTCTATCGCGACAGCGCCGGGCTGATCTGGAACATCTTCATGCCGGCGATGCTGATCGGCGCCTTCGCGTTCATCTTCGGTGGTGAGCCGTCGGATCTTTTCAAGGTCGGGCTGCTCGGCGATGCGCACGAGACTCCGGAGCAGTCCTCGTTCCTCGCCACGCCGCATGTGACCTTCGTGCCCATGGATGACGAGGCGGGAGCGGTGAACAAGATCGCCTATCACCAGCTGGACCTGCTCCTAGACGCCCGCGCCCCGGCCGGCGACATCGCCGGCTATTGGGTCAACCCGGAGTCACCCAACGGTGTCATCGTCGAGCGCCTGCTGCTCGGCGCCCAAGCCCGCGCGGGCGAGCCGGCCCCCGAGCGCCGAGTCGCGGAAGGCGAGGCACTGAGCTATGCCGACTGGGCCCTGCCCGGCGTGCTCGCCATGAACGTGGTCTTCTCCAGCCTCTGGGGCGTCGGCTGGGTGGTGGTGCGCTACCGCAAGAACGGCGTGCTGCGGCGGCTCAAGGCGACGCCGCTGCGCCCGCTGGAGTTCCTGTCGGCCCAGGTGCTCTCGCGGCTGCTGGTGGTCATGTCCACCAGCACGGTGGTGTACCTGGGCGCCTTGGCGCTGCTGGACTTCCCGATGCGCGGCTCCTACGCTGCGCTGGTGCTGGTCTACCTCGCCGGCGCGCTATGCATGATCAGCCTCGGCCTCACGGTCGCGGCCAGGCTCCGCACCGAAGAACTGGCCGACGGCCTGCTCAATCTCATGGCCTTCCCCATGCTCTTGCTGTCCGGCGTCTGGTTCTCCATGGAGGGCACCAGCACCGCCGCCCAGTGGCTCAGTCAGCTGATGCCGCTGACCCACCTGGTGGACGCTGCGCGCGACATCATGATCGACGGCGCCGGCGTGTTCGACGTGATGCCGCAGGTGGCGCTGCTTCTGGCGCTCGCCGCGCTGCTGCTGGTCGGGGCGGCGCGGGTCTTTCGCTGGGAGTGACGCGGGCGGGGTCGAGCGCGATCCCTTTTGAGCGTGTTTCCCCTAAGGCGGCGCCGTTGAACTAGGCTACACTCCGAGCCGGCAGAACGCCCACAACGACGACAGCATCGGCCGGGCGCGGGCGCCAAGGCGCCGCCATCGACCAGGCCGGGAGGAGGAAGCCCTTTGGCCAGCATCAGCCTGAAGGCGCCGCTGAGCGGCGTCGTGGTCCCGCTCGAACAGGTGCCGGACCCCGTGTTCTCGCAGAAGATGGTCGGCGATGGCGCCTCCATCGATCCCATCGACGCGCTGTTGGTCGCGCCCTGCGACGGTAAGGTGACCCAGCTGCACAAGGCCCATCACGCCGTCACCCTGACCACAGCGGACGGGATCGAGGTGATGATGCACATCGGCCTCGACACCGTGAATCTGAAGGGCGAGGGCTTCACGCCCAAGGTCGCCGAGGGCGCTACCGTCAGCACCGGCGACCCGCTGCTCGGTTTCGATGCGGACTACCTCGCCACCCACGCCAAGAGCCTGCTGACCCAAGTCCTCGTCACCAACATGGAGCGGGTCGCGGGCATCAGGCCCGCCACGGGGCTGGTGCAGGCGGGTCGGGACCTGTTCCTCGGCATCGAGACGGCGGCCGGTGACGCGGCCGAGGCCGAGTCTAGCGGCAAGACGGCCAGCTCCGAGGCCATCCTGATCCCGAACCCGACCGGCCTGCACGCCCGCCCGGCCGCGGTGCTCGCCAATCTGGCCAAGCGCTTCCAGTCCAGGGTGTTGCTGCGGCGAGGAGAGGACGAGGCCAACGCGAAGAGCGTCGTCTCCATCATGGGCCTGGAGGTTTCGCTGAACGACAAGGTGGTGGTCATCGCCACCGGGCCGGACGCGGACGAGGCCATTGCCGCCATCGCCCCCGAGCTGGCCGCCGGGCTGGGCGACGAGGGCACGGCCCCGGCGCCGGCCCCGGCCACCACGGAGCCGGATCCGGCCGCGGCACCGCCCCCGCGCCCGCGCTCTGACGACCCGACGCTGCTGCTCGGCGTCGCCGCATCACCCGGCCTCGGCGTCGGCAGGGTGTTCCAGCTGCGCCGCGATGAGCTCCAGGTGACGGAGCTGGCCGCAGGTGAGCCGCGGGTCGAGACCCGCGCCCTGGAGGATGCCATCGAGCACGCCAAGAACGAGCTCGAGGCCCTGCAGGCCGAGCTGCATGCCAAGGCCGACCCGGCCAAGGCGGCCATCTTCGCGGCCCACCAGGAGCTGCTCCAGGACCCGGACCTGATGGACATCGCCGACAGTGCCATCGCCAAGGGCAAGTCGGCGGCCTTCGCCTGGCAGCGCGCCTACGCCACCCACGCCGAGCGCCTCGCCGGGCTCAAGAACGAGGTCATGGCCGGGCGCGCCGCGGACCTGCGCGATGTCGGCCGCCGCGTGCTCGGCATCCTCACCGGCCAGCCGGTGCAGGAGCCGGAGATCCCGCAGGGGGCCATCCTGATCGCCGAGGACCTGTCGCCGTCCGATACCGCCAAGCTGGACCCGGCGATGGTGTTCGGGTTCGCCACGGTGGGCGGCGGCGCCACCTCCCATGTCGCCATTCTGGCCCGCTCCCTGGACATCCCGGCCGTGGCCGGCATCGAGCCGCGCGCGCTCGAGCTCGACGACGGTCAGGACGTGATCCTGGACGGCGGCAAGGGCCAGCTCCGCATCGATCCGGACCCGGCCGAGGTCGAACGCATCCTGACCCTCAAGCACCGCATGGCCCAGAGGAAGCAGGCCGATCTCGCCGCCGCGCACGAGCCCGCCATCACCACCGACGGCCATCGTGCGGAGGTGGTCGCGAACATCGGTGGACTGGACGACGCCCGGGCGTCGCTGCCCCTCGGCGGCGAGGGCGTTGGGTTGTTGCGATCGGAGTTCCTCTACCTGGAGCGCCAGACCGCCCCCACCGAGGATGAGCAGACCAGCATCTACGCCGAGATCGCCACCGCCCTGGAGGGCCGCCCGCTGCTCATCCGCACCCTGGACGTCGGCGGCGACAAGCCCTTGCCCTACCTGCCCATGCCGCGAGAGGAGAACCCCTTCCTCGGCATCCGTGGCGTGCGTATCGGGCTGGACAAGCCGGAGATCCTGCGCACCCAGGTGCGCGCCATCCTGCGCGCCAGTGCAACGCCCCGGGCCCGGCTGCGCATGATGTTCCCGATGATCGCCACCATCGACGAGATCCGTGCCGTCAAGGGGCTGATCGACGAGGAGCGCGCCAGGGTCGCCGACGCGGGCGAGGTCGAGGTGGGCATCATGGTGGAGGTGCCGTCCACCGCCGTGATGGCGCGGCAGTTCGCCAAGGAGGTCGCCTTCTTCTCCGTCGGCACCAACGACCTGACCCAGTACACCCTGGCCATGGATCGCGGTCACCCGAAGCTCGGCGCCAAGGCCGACGCCCTGAATCCGGCCGTGCTGCAGCTGATCAAGCAGACCTGCGACGGCGCCCATGCCGAGGGCAAGTGGGTCGGCGTCTGCGGCGGCGTCGCCAGCGATCCGCAGGCGGTGCCCATTCTGGTTGGGCTAGGCGTCGACGAGCTGTCCGTGAGCGTGCCGGTCATCCCGACCGTGAAGGCCGCGGTGCGCGAGCGCTCCCTGGCGGGCTGCCGGACCCTGGCGGATCAGGCCCTCGCCTGCGATACCGCCGCCGAGGTGCGCGCCCTGGTGGCGAGCGACGACTGACCCTCACCCGCGGCCGCGGGCGGCGCCCGTCCGGTTCCATTCCACAGCAGACACCGGGAGATCGACATGCCGAAGCCCTGGGACGCTTTCCCCGCAACCGCCGGCCGGGTCACGGTGCGCGCCGGCGGGTTCGCACGAGCCATCGCCATCGTCGGGACGCTGCCCCTCCTGCTGCTCGGCTCGCCCGCACAGGCCGCTGACGAGCAGATGTACCGCTGCCAGGATGACGACAGCGTGACCTTCTCACAGACGCCCTGCGGTAGCGACGCCCAGCCCGTCGACATCGAATACACCGAACCGACCGCCGCCGAGGCCTCGCAGGCCTCGGCCCGCGCGCAGGAGACCGCGGCCGCTGCAGACGCCGCGGCCGCCGACGACGAACGCCGGCAGCGCATCGCCGCCACGGAACGGGAGATCTCGGAGCTGAAGCAGGCGCGCGACCGCACCTTGGGCGAACTCGCGGCCGAGCGTCAGCGCGGCACCGAGGACCGCGCCGATGACACCTATCGGGTCGAGAAGCGTGTCGAGATGCAGGCTGTCGTCGACGACTACGACACCCGCATCGAGGAGCTGGAGGGCGAGCTGTCGCGACTGCGGGCGGAATGACGCACCGATCGGGCATCTCGATGGCGAGCGCCCGTCCAACACACCCGGGCGGGAGAACCGCCGCAGGTCGGGCTGAGGTACGAAGCCCGACGCGCCGCGTGCCGTAAGCGCATGTTTGTCGGGCCTCCTGACGTCGGCCCGACCAGCGCGCTGCGCTGGAGCAGCAGACGGGGCGCCGTCGACTCAAAGAACAAGAGCAACAGGAACCGGTCAGCCCCCGTCCGGCCCCCGAGACCACCGAAAAGGGAGAACCGTCCATGAGCCTCAAAGCAACCTGGGATGCCGCTTTCGGCAACCTGCAGAAGATCGGCAAGGCGCTGATGCTGCCGGTGTCGGTGCTGCCGGTGGCCGGCATCCTCCTGGGTGTCGGCAGCTCCATCGCCGGCGCCGAGACCCTGCCCGCCTGGCTCGTCTCCCTGGGAGAGGTCATGGCCGCCTCGGGCGGGGCGGTGTTCACCATCCTGCCGCTGATCTTCGCCATCGGCGTGGTGCTGGGCTTCACCAAGAACGACGGCGTCGCCGCGCTGGCGGCCACCGTCGGCTACTTCGTGCTGCTGGCCGCCCTCGGCGTCATCGGGCTCATGTTCATCCAATGGACGGCACCGGTGGAGCCGCTGGAGCTGGCCGAGGGCAGCGCCTACGTCGAATACGATCAGGCGCACGAGCGCTTCGTCTGCCTGGATGCCGCCGGGCGCACCCTGAGCAAGGTGCGGCTGGACGAGATTCCCGATGCCGCCACCCGCGCCGTCACCTGCGGCGAAGGCGAGGCCGCCGTGAGCGTGCCCTTCTCGGTGCAGGAGGTCGAGCAAGGGCAGGGCGCGCTGGCCCTGTTCCAGGGTGCCGACGGCGACGCCGTGCCCTTCCCGGTCGCGCGCAGCCGCGCCGAGATCAAGGAGGTCATGGGCATCGAGTCCATCGACACCGGTGTCTTCGGCGGCATCCTGATCGGCCTCATCGCCGCCTCACTGTTCAACAGGTACTACCGCATCCAGCTGCCGCCGTATCTCGGCTTCTTCGCCGGCAAGCGCTTCGTGCCCATCGTCGTGTCCTTCGCGGCTATCGGGCTCGCCGCCGTCCTGGCGGTGATCTGGCCGCCCATCGGCGGTGCCATCCGCAGCTTCGGTGACTGGGCCGCCTACGGCAATCCGGCCGCGGCGGTGACCATCTACGGCGTGGTCGAGCGCATGCTGCTGCCCTTCGGCCTGCACCACATCTGGAACGTGCCCTTCTTCTTCGAGGTCGGCACCTACATCGACCCCGACACCGGCGAGGCCGTGCACGGCGTCATCAGCCGCTATTTCGCCGGCGACTACGAGGCGGCCATCCTCGGTGGCGGCTTCGTGTTCAAGATGTTCGGCCTGCCCGCTGCCGCGCTGGCCATCTACCACACCGCCAAGCCGGAGCATAAGGCGCGGGTCGCCGGCATCATGGGCTCGGCGGCGCTGACCAGCTTCCTGACCGGCATCACGGAGCCTTTGGAGTTCGCCTTCCTCTTCGTCGCGCCCCTGCTGTACGCGGTGCACGCGGTGCTCGTCGGCATCGCCTACCTGACGACCTACCTCCTCGACGCCAGGCTCGGCTACAGCTTCAGCCACGGCTTCATCGACTACGCGCTCTATTTCGTCAACAACATCAGGCCCTGGATCGTGCTGGTCCTCGGGCCGATCTTCGCGCTCGTCTACTACGTCGCCTTCCGCACCCTGATCCTGAAACTCGACCTCAAGACCCCCGGTCGCGAGGCCGAGACGGCCGGGGCCGAGGACTACAAGGACGTCGTCGCCGACGAGTACGCCAAGGAGCTGGTGCTCGCCTTCGGCGGCAAGAGCAACATCCAGGGGCTCGACGCCTGCATCACGCGCCTGCGCATCGAGGTGACGGACATCGACAAGGCCGACCCGGACAAGCTCAAGGCCATGGGCGCCGCCGGCGTGGTGATGGTCGGCAACAACCTGCAGGCCATCTTCGGACCCAAGTCCGACAACCTGAAGACGGACATGGAGGAGTACCTGGCCCACGCCGGCCCCGAGGCCGAGCTGCCCCAGGGCGCCAAGGCCCCGAAGGTCCGCCACAAGGCCGACGACCTGCGCCCGCGCGCCCGCGATCCGCAGGCACCAGAGAAGGCCCGCGCCATGCTCGCGGCCCTCGGCGGCGCCGGCAACATCGACCAGACCGAGCCCGCCGCAGAGACGCGGCTGCGCGTCGCCGTGGTGGATGTCGCCAAACTGGACGAGGCCGCGCTCACGGCCGCCGGCGTGCAGGCCGTCATGCACCTGCCGGACAACGTCCTGCACCTCATCGTCGGCCTCAACGCCGATCAGTACGCGGCGGAGATGAAGGCGGCGATGGCGGGGTAGCCACCGCGTCAGCGCTCGCTCCGACGCTCCGGCGTCGGAGTGTCGGGCGGCCGCTCCAGCGGCCCGTTTCCCGGCCGCTCCGGGCTCAGCGCACCCAGATCGTCTGCAGGTTGACGAACTCCTGGATGCCGTGGCGCGAGAGTTCGCGTCCGTAGCCGGAGTCGCCGATGCCGCCGAAGGGCAGGCGCGGGTCGCTCTTGACCATGCCGTTGACGAAGGCGGCGCCGCAGGCCATGCGCCGCGCGAATCGCTCGCCACGTGCGCTGTCCTCGGTCCAGACGCTGCCGCCCAGGCCGAAGCGGGTGTCGTTGGCGAGGCGCAGGGCGTGCGCCTCGTCCTCGGCGCAGAGTACGGCCGCCACCGGCCCGAACAACTCGTCCGCGTAGGCGGGCGTGCCCGGTTGCACCCGGTGGAGCAGCGTCGGCGCGTAGTGGAAGCCCGCCCCGGTCAGGCTGGCGCCACCCAGCAGCAACTCGGCGCCGCCGGCGATGCTTGCCCTAACCTGCTCGTGCAGTTCGTCGCGCAGGTCCGCGCGGGCCATGGGGGCCAGGGTGGTTTCGGGGCGGGCCGGATCACCGGGCTGCAGGGCTTCGATGCCCGTGCGCAGGCGTTCCAGGAAGGCCGCTTCCACGGACTCGACGACGATGAAGCGCTTGGCCGCAATGCAGCTCTGCCCGGCGTTCATGAACCGCGCCCTTACCGCCGTCTCCGCGGCCAGATCGAGATCCGCGTCGTCCAGCACCACGAAGGGATCGGACCCGCCGAGTTCCAGCACGACCTTCTTGAGTCGTGCGCCGGCGGCGGCCGCGACCCGCCGCCCCGCCGCCTCACTGCCGGTGAGGCTCACGGCCCGCACCGCGGGGTGGGCGATCACCGCCTCCACGCGGCCCGCCTCGATGAGCAGGGTGGAGAAGACGCCCTCCGGCGCGCCGGCCGCTCGGAACAGGTCCGCGATGGCGAGCGCACAGCGGGGCACGTTCGAGGCGTGCTTCAGCAGGACGGGGTTGCCTGCCGCGAGGGACGGTGCCGCGCAACGGAACACCTGCCAGAAGGGAAAGTTCCAGGGCATCACCGCCAGCACCACGCCCAGCGGCTGGCACGCCACCAGGCTGTGTCCGGCGTCGGAGGCGATGTGCTCGTCCTGGAGATAGTGGGCGGCGTGCTCGGCATAGTGGTCGCAGAGCAGGGCGCACTTGTCGATCTCCGCCTCGGCCTCGCCGATGAGCTTGCCCATCTCGCGCGTGATCAGGGCCGCGAGGGCCGCCCTGTCCTCCCGCAACCGCACCGCCAGGCGTGCGAGCAAGGCGCAACGCTCCTCGATGCGTGTCTCCGCCCAAGGGGTTGCGGCAGCGGCGGCGGCCTCCAGTCGAGTGCCCAGATCCGACTCGGCCATGGGGTCGAATCGCTCCACGACGTCGCCGATGGCGGGGTTGATGCTCTCGAATGCCATGTTGGAATCTCCAGGGGACCGGCGCCTAGAGAATCGCAGAATCCGACCCAGCGTGGTCCAACTACCGAAATCCAGTGCGCCTTGGGCGTCACCTAGATCTACGCGCACGCATTCTGCCTACCAGAGGTACATGCTTGACTTCTTATCGACAATCTTGAACTCGAACAACTCTTTACATACGCCGTTTGCCATGCCGTAGCAGACATGCGGACAGGCATACGCTCAACGGCTTTGTTCGGCACCTTCAGTGATCGCATATCCGGCCGGGCTCTGTCGTGAAGCCGTCGCGGTTTTCGACAAACTTGCCCTGGGCCTCAAGGAACGTGATGAGTTGGTCGGGCGTCATATTCTCCGCAGAGCAGGTATAGAATCTGGCATCATCTCCAAATCGGCCAACAATCGCGGAGCGAAGCGTGGCTCTGGTGTATGAAGTGCCCGTTTCTATCATCATCTTCATTACTTCGTGCCCATGTATCTGATTCTGCATTCGCTGCCTACCTGAGTCTCTGTATGTCCAACGTCAACCGCAGCCCGCGCCGAACTGCGGCGACGCGCGGAGCGCTCGCCGCAGTTCGGCGTCGGGCTGGCGGGCTAGTTGGACGATTTCATTCATCAGCAATGATGTTATTGAGCCTGGCCCCTTTTCCCGTGGCCCCTTTTCCCGTGGCCCCTTTTCCCGCTTTTCCCACTTGCCCGGCTTTCTGTTCGCGGCTTACGCCGCTCCGCAACCGGACCAACACTCGATACGGGTGGGTGGCTAGCCCTTACCCGACCGGGACTTTCACCCGGCAAGAGACGCCGAGCTTTGCTCGGCGCTATAACGCTAACCGCAGCCCGCGCCAAACTGCGGCGACGCGCGAAGCGCCCGCCGCAGTTTGGCGTCGGGCTGGCGGGCTTGTTGGCCGAGCAATGATTCCAACCAAGAAAGCAGGCTAAAGAATCGTGACATCTGCGACGCAAAACTCAATTGGGTTTAAGGCAGAGCCCGGAGCAGACCACGCAAAACCTCCGATGACGCTCGATAGGTCTTTACCCTTAAGGGTCAGATCATACGCTGTCCAGTCCGTGTTCAGCGCCTTCCTCCCCGTTGAAACGCGATACTTATCTGTGTGCTCTCCTTTAACTCCGCCAGAGATAAATTCAACAACTTCCCCTCCATTCTGGCCTCTGGCGAAGAACTTAATGCTCGATGCTCCCTGGAGGTTCAGCCCAGGATGGTCACCCCAGTTTCTTTCAGGATATAGCCAATAAACACCTGCCCATCCTTCATCACCACGGGTGTACGAGAAGCAAGTAGCAACTGCGGAATTACCGTTGATCTTTTCTGCGACTGTACTGATTGTCAAAAACGCATCTCCCTTTTCCGCGTCTCCCATCCAACCAGACGGGAAGAACTCGGAATCAAGCGATCGGGGCGAAAACTTTGGAAGGGGCTTTGGCTCGTCAGCATTTGTCCAAGTAATAATGGCAGGTATAACGGCAGCAATAATCACGCCGAGTGCCCCGATAATTGCAACGATCACAGGAGTCGATAATCTCATGATGGATGTCCTCGCGGCTGTCCGGGGTATTTAGGCCAACAAGTGATTCTCTGGTTTCCGGACACCCCCCCGGCGGTCATGTTATCCAGAAGGACCAGACGCCCGCCGACCGGTGAGCAGGGCCTGAAGCATCGACGTGGGGTGCAACCACGGTCACACCGCCAACGTTGCTTAGGTCCTTTGGCAATATCCTGAAGCCGTGGGGTGGCACCGTCAATGTCCGTCTGGGTGAAGGGTTATCCGATGCCTTCCGCCGAGAGGCGTGCGCGCTCGCAGCCGCTGGACGGGATTCGCTTCAGGTGAAGTAGCTGCGGACCCTGGGCTTCCATGCGCCGTTCGAGCTGTGGTGGGGGGACCCAGACACCTCGGACAGTGCCACGCAGTCTGTTCACTCGAAGAGGTCCATACAGGCACCCTTTCCGCCATCCAGCGTCAGGTGGGCGGTCCAGCACAGGCGCGGGAGCCATGGTTTTTCGACGCCGCGGATCCACGCAGGGGTGCTCCATGGACAGGCTGCGCTGTGCGCAAGGCCGGGCCGCGCCTATGGCCACAGGCGCCTATGACGCCGTGCGCTTTGCGTTCGCCTTCTTCCGCACCGGCTTGGGCTCGCCGTCGGAGATGGCGAGGACCAGGCCGATGGCGATGCAGGTGACGAGCAGGCTGCTGCCGCCCTGGCTGATGAAGGGGAGGGTGACGCCGGTGATGGGGATGGCCTTGGCGACGCCGCCGACGTTGAGCAGGGTCTGGACCGTGAACACGCAGGCGATGCCCGTGGCCGCGAGCATGCCGAAGGGGGATTTGGCGCGGGAGGCGATGAGCATCAGCCGCCAACAGAGCAGCGCGAAGAACACTAGCAACAGGGCGCTGCCGATGAAGCCGAGCTCCTCGGCGACGACGGCGTAGACGAAGTCCGACTCGGCGATGGGTGTGTAGCGCGGCCGCGCCTGGCTGAAGCCCTCGCCCCAGAGCCCGCCGGCGTACATGCCCGAGAGCCCCTGCAGCACCTGCCAGCCGGCGCCGGTCGGGTCCTGAAAGGGGTCCAGCCAACTCGCGACCCGGCGTTGGCCGTGGCTGAAGAACTGCAACACGGCATAGCCGGCGGCGCCTGCCGCCAGCGCGCCGTAGACCAGGAAACCGATGCGCTTGGTGCCGGCGGCCAGCATCAGCAGCATGGTGAGCGACAGGATCAGGACCAGGCCGAGGTCCCGCTGGACCATCAGCAGACCCAGCAGCAGCACCGCGAACAGCGCGAGCTGCCACAGCGGCCGGACGCGCGGAAACGGGATCGGACCGCGCCACCTGGCCAGGGCCTTAGCGTGGTGGTCGATGAAGGCGGCGGCGAAGAGCACCACGCTGAGCTTGAGCCCCTCGGTGGGCGTGATGAAGCCGGAGCCGTAGACCGCGCCGCGAAAGCGCTGGCCGGTGGCGAGCACGAAGACGACGATGCCGAGCGACAACAGCGCCCAGACCCAGAGCCCCGATGCGAGCAGGCGATAGCGCCCGTCCATCAGCGCGGCGACCACCAGCGTCAGTGCGGTAACGCCGAGCGGCAGCACCAGGTGCGACAGGCCGAGGCTGCGGCCGGCGTAGACCCCCATGCGGAACTGCGCCAGTAGCCCGACGCCGGCGATGAAGGCCACCAGCGCCAGCAGGAGTTGGTCGCCGCGGAAGCCGACGCCGACGAACGCCAGATGCACGGCAAAGAAGGCCAGCCCGAAGCCCAGCGGCGGTAGCAGGTCCAGCCCGCGCACGGCGATGCCGTCCTTCGGCAGTGCGCCCAGCACCATCAGAAAGCCCACGCCGATGGCGAACAGCACCCACAGCAGCAGTTGCCGCTCCGGCGCGCGGGCGGCCCAGCGGTCCGGCAGGGTCTCGGGGCGGGCGGGCTTCTTGGCCATTTTTTTTGAGACTCAGCGAGGATTCAACTCGGACGACGAGTCATGCTTGTTGCGTCGGCAGGGTGAAGCGCGTTCGTTGTCGTTGTCGGGATCGGTGTCCAACTGATCGAAAGAGGATTGTCGATACCGATTCCGATAGCGATACCGACCCCGATCAGAACCGGGAACTGTCTTCGAACTCTCGTACCGCTGCACTAGGCTCATCGCAGGTGCCCCCGCTCCCTGGCCAGGATCAGCAGGTCGCGGGCGATGGGGGCGGCGACGGTGGAGCCGTAGCCGCCGTGCTCCACCAGCACCGCGAAGGCCAGCGCCGGTCGGTCCGCCGGCGCAAAGCCGATGAACCAGCTGTGCGAGGCGCCGAAGGGATTCTCCGCGGTGCCGGTCTTGCCGGCTATGGCGAGCCCCGGTGTCTCGATGCCGCGGCCGGTGCCCGCGGTTACCGCTCGCCGCATCATGCCGCGCAGCTGGCCTGCGGTACCGGACCGCATGAAGCGTCCGGCCGCAACGGGCTGATCGCGCACCACCAACCGCGGTTGCACCGCAACGCCGTCATTCGCGATGGCGGCGGCGACGAGCGCCATCTGCGCCGGTGTCACCAGCACCTTGCCCTGGCCGATGGAGGCCTGGGCGAGCCCGTAGCGGTCGGAACTCGGGATGCGCGGGATGCGCCCGGTGCGCATGTACTGCTGGCGTGTCTGGCCGGCGCCGATGGTGATGCGGCCGTTGAACAGGAAGCGCTGCGTGGTCCCTGTGAAGGCGTCGTGGCCCAGGTACACCCCGAGCTGGGCGAAGAAGACATTGGACGACTCCGCCAACGCCGTGCCCAGGCCGATGCGCCCGTGGCCGCGCCAGCTGCGGCCGGCGCGGCGGGCCTCGTAGTATTCGTGGTCGCGGATCTTGCGATAGCGCCCCGAGGTGGTCCAGCCGTCGGCCGGGCAGTCGATGCGACCCGAGAAGCCGCGGTCCAGGGCGTCGGCGGCGATGACCACCTTGAAGGTGGACCCCGGCGGATAGAGCCCGGCAGTGGCCCGATTCAGGAGCCGGGCGCGCGGGTCGGCGCGCAGGAACATGTTGGCGTCGATCCGGTTGGGGTCGAACGAGGGCGTGCTCGCCATCACCCGCACCGCCCCGTCCTGCGGGCGCAGCACCACCACGGCGCCGGCGCGCTCGCCGAGGCGCTCCATCGCGAGGCGTTGCATGGCCGCGTCCAAGGTCAGGACAACGTCGTTGCCCTTGTGCCGCTTCGCCTGGGTGATGAGTTGACGCGTGAGTTCGCCCCACTCCTTCAGCGAGCCGGGCTTGCCGCCGTTGAGGTCGATGTTGGCCGAGCCCTCGACGCCGGATGCGCCGAAGCGCGGGTCCGCGTAGCCGACCACGTGCGCGAAGTCCGCCCCGAAGGGATACACCCGCCGCGCTGCGAGCCCGTCCGGCGTCTGCTCGGCGCGGGTCTCGGCGAGGACGGTGCCGGAGGCATCCAGGATGCGCCCGCGGTCGATCCAGTGCGCCGGGTTGAACTGGCGGCGGTCGTGCAGCTGCATGAAGGCGATGAACTCCGGCCGTGCGGTGCCGGAGAGCTGCCAGGTCGCCTGATAGGCGAGCACGCCGAGGAACGCGACCGCCATCACCAGGCCGGCCAGGGCGAAGCCGGCCCTGGGCTTGGCCAGGTGCTTGAGGCCGACAACGGCCCGCAGGTCCAGCATCTGCTTCAACACATAGGCCGCCGCCAGCAGGAAGACGGCGTGCAGGCCGATGCGCAACGCGCCCCAGGGGGCGGATTGAAACAGGGTGTTCAGCAACTCCATGCGCTGGTCAGGGCCTCGTGCGAGGGATCGGGGCGGACGGATGCAGGGAGTCGTGTCAGACGGCCGCGCGCCAGCAGCCGTGGAAGCTCAGCGGCACGACCTCCGGCAGGGCCAGCACGCAGGCGGGTGCGTCGTCCAGCCGATCCGCGTCGAACACCCAGACCTCGCCGGCGTCGGCGTTGCCATCGTAGACGACGCTGACGAGCCAGTGCCGACCGGGTTCGTCCGCGTCGGGGGCGATGATGGGCTCGGACGGATAGCGCCCGGCGCCGAGGTCGGCCTCGATGAACCGGTCGGCGGCATGGTCGAAGCAGGCCAGGCCGTCGTAGCGCTCCGCGGTGGTGTCGGTGCCCGCGCGGTGGGTGGCCATGTAGGTGCGCCGCCAGGGCCGGCCGACCTCGGTCGGGGCAACCATCGGGAACTCCACGGAGCGAGGCGACATCTCCGCCTGTTCCTCGATCCGGGCGGTGCGGGGGTCCAGGGTCATGCGCCAGAGCCGGGCCTCGGTCGGTGTCGTCGTGCGGCCTGACGCGACCTCGCGCAGGTGTTGGTTGGTGCTGAAGTCCGCATAGCGCGCCAGGTCCAGCACCAACCAGCCGTCGTCGATGCAGGCCGCGTTGCCGAAGTGCCATTGGTAGAAGGGCCCCGTTTCGTTGCGGGCCACCAGCTCCAGGCTGTGGCGGTCGAACACCAGGATCTGGGTGCCGAGCTCCGGGCGCCAGGACATGGCCGCGGCGTAGGACTGGAGTCCGAGCAGCACCGGCCAGACCGAAATGCGCACCGGAGGCACCAGGAAGACCAGCCAACGCCCGGCCAGGACCCAGTCGTGGATCATGGGCACGCCGCTCAGCGGCTGCTGCGCCTTGGCCTGCAGTCGCCCCGCGCGGTCGCAGCGGTAGAGCATCAAGCGGGCGTTCGGCCCCGGAATCGAGACACCGAAGTTGTAGATATCGCCGGTCTCCGGGTCCTGCTTCGGGTGGGCGGAGAAGGGCTGCTGCTGCTCGAGCCTGCCGCCGGGGCCATCGAGGTTCGTCTCGCCGAGGGTCTCCAGGGTCGTCGGGTCCAGGGCGTGCGGGCCGCCGCCCTCCCAGAGCGCCAGCACGCGGTCGTCGAGGGCGATCACGGAGGTATTGGCGGCGTTCTTGAGCGGGCGTCGCCACTGGTTCCAGACCGGCCCGGGTGCGGTCATGCCGTAGTTGCCGAAGAGCAGCCGGCCGGCCGCCTCCTCCCGCAGGTAGCCCCGACTGCGCACGTAGCGATAGCTGGCCTCGGCGGCGTCGCCGCCGAAGCACAACCGCAACACGGCCCCGTCGCCATCGAACCAATGACCGACGCGGACCCCGCCGCGCTCCAGCCGGGCCGGGCCGTTGCGATAGAGCGTGCCGCGCAGCCCCGCCGGCAGGGCCCCGCGCCGGACCTCGAGCCGGGTAGCGGCGAACTCCCGCGCTGGATGGGCGAGCGCCCCGGCCCAGGGGCGTTGGGCTGGATCGGCTGGCATTTGGGATACTGGCTGAGTCGGCATGCGTGAAGTTCGAAGTATGAAGTGTGAAGTGTGAAAGAAGAAGACGCGGTCCGCCCTTTCACACTCCCCCTTCTCACTTCAAACTTCACCCTTCAAGCTTCATCCTCCTGGGTTCGAGACATGGGCAAGAACGACCTCCCCCGCCACGGCAAGACCGGACGGACCATCGACACCGACAAGCTCGATCGCATCGTCGCCTCCGCGCGCCGCGCCAGCGATGAACGCGCCGCCGGCTACCGCGAGCAGGCGCTGAAGCTCTACCCCTGGGTCTGCGGGCGCTGCGGGCGCAGCTTCGATCGCACCAACCTGCGCGAGCTGACGGTCCATCACAAGGACATGGACCACGACAACAACCCGGCGGACGGCAGCAACTGGGAGCTGCTCTGCCTGTACTGTCACGACAACGAGCACCAGAAGTTCGAAGAGCGCATCGCGGCCATCGCCGCCGGGCGCGACCCGGACGCCGACAACGCCGACGCCGGCAAGGCCAGCACCACGACCCACCGGCCCTTCGGTGATCTGGCGGACCTGCTGAAGAAGGGTTGAGGTCTGGCCCACGGGTAGACGCAGGCGCAGGTGCAGGCGTTCGCGTCGCCGGCCCGAAACACGGGCATGAACCCCAATGTAGTGCCCAACCCCGCGAACGCCCGGAGCTCCACCGCATGGACTTGACCAGTACCGACATGGAGCAGGTCCTCGCGGCCGCGACCCGGACCGTCCGAGAAGAACACGGCGACGTGCCGCTGCCGGTGCAGGGCGAGCTCCCCGCGGCCATCGACGGCTGCTACTTCCGCAACGGCCCCGGCCGCTTCGAGCGCGGCGGCCAGCGCTACCGCCATCCCTTCGACGGCGACGGGCACATCACCAAGCTCGACCTGCGCGCCGGTCAGGTGCGCTACAGCAACCGCTTCGTCCGCACCTGCGAGTACCTGGAGGAGGAACGCAGCGGGCGCATGCGCTATCGCGCCTTCGGCACCAATCTGCCGGGCGGGCTGCCGGCCAATCTGTTTCGGCTCAATTTCAAGAACGCCGCCAACACCAGTGTCCGCTGGCATGCCGGGCGGCTGCTCGCGCTCTGGGAGGGCGGCCCGCCCCACCGCCTGGACCCAGCCACGCTTGCCAACCTGGGTACCGAGGAGTTCGGCGGCGGTCTGGCCAGCCCGTTTTCGGGCCTGGGTCGGTGGCTGGCGCCGCTGCTGCCCTTCTCTGCGCACCCGACGCTGGATGCCGCGAGCGGGGAACTGCACAACTTCGGCCTCGTCTCCGGCCGGCCGAATCTGCTGATGCTCTACCGCATCGGCGCCGACGGGCGCATGGAGGCGCCCGAGCAGCATGCCCTGGAGCGCTTCAGCTTCCTGCACGACTTCGCCATCACCCGCCGCTGGCGCTGCTTTTTGCTGCCCTATGCGGACTTCGACTTGACGCGGGCGCTGTTGGGGCTGAAAACGCCAGTCGGCTCCCTGCGCCTGGAGACGGACCGGCCCATGCAGGTGCTGCTGCTGCCGCGCGGTGAGACCTCGGCTGCGCAGGGGCCCATCGTCCTGTCCGGGCCGCCGGGCTTCGTGTTCCATGTCGCCCAGGCCTTCGACGACGGCCGGCACCTGGTGCTGGACGTGATCCGCTTCGGCCGATACCCGGACTTCGACGCCTTCGACGAGCTGCTCCGCAATCCACCGGACGGCGTCGTGCCGCGCCTGGAGCGCCTGCTCATCGACCCGGCCGCCGGTCGCTGCGAGCGCCTGAGCCTCGGCCCGGAGGTCGACGACCATGCATTCGAGTTGCCGGTCAGCGCCCCGACGGCCCTCGGTGAGCGGCAGCGCATCCTCTATGGCGTCGGCGCGCCGCCGGATCGGCGCACCCCCTTCCTGACGTCCATCCAGCGCCTGGATACCGAGACCGGCCGGCTCACCACGCGGGACTTCGGCCTCGACCTGGTCGGCGAGCCCATGCTGGTGCCGGACGATGACGGCGGCGAGGGTTGGCTGCTGAGTCTGGTCTTCCGTGCCGGGACGGGCGGAACCGATCTGGTCGTCCTGCGCGCCGCGGACCTGAGCCTCCAGGCCACCGCCACCCTGCCGCATGCCGTCCCCGTCGGCTTCCACGGCTGCTGGGTGCCGCGGTGCGAGTTGGACCGGGGCCATGGGGTCTGAGCAAAGACGGCCCGCTTGGCGCGAGCTGACCAAGTCCCGTCTGTTGCCCTTACGCAAAACGCTGATTCTTGTCATCCATGGCCGAAATTGGCAGGGAAGCGCCCTGTTCTGACAAGGGCGTGGTGTTCGCTTCCTTATCATTCTCAGCCCTGACTCTGACCAAGGCGCCGCTGAACATAGCGGGGCAACCCGCCCTGAACGGGAAACGCCAATGACCCAGCCTTTTCGTAGGTGCGCGCCAGCACTGCGAGGAGGCGTGTAGACTCTGATGCCATCGTGTACCCATGTCGCCCGAGGTGTCCTTGTCGAGAGTCTTAGTCAGTTGGATCGGTCGCGCTGACCTTACCGCCAGCTCCGCAGAGAGCGAAGGCGCCGAAGCTGCTGGGCCCATTGCCTCAACCCTGTTCGCCGAGCGATTTCGGTGCGCCTATCTGCTCTACAACTACGCGGCCGAGGAGATAACGCCATACCTGAATCTGCTGCACTCGGTGATTGACACGCCAATCGAGAGCGCGCGCGCCCAGCTACGCTCCCCTGTCCACTACCATGACATCTACCAAGCAGCCGACGGTTGCCTGGCGAAGGCCTGCGCAGAGCATCCTTCCGACACTCTCTGCATCCTGCTCAGCCCTGGAACTCCTGCCATGCAGGCCGTCTGGGTTCTGCTCGGCAAGACCAAGTATCCCGCTGTCTTTTTCCAGTCGTCCGTCGAGGAGGGTGTCGAACAGGTCAACATCCCGTTCGATATCTCCGCGGAGTTCTTGCCTGAGCTGTCTGCTCGCAGCGCAAGGCAGGTCGGACGCCTGCTCGCCGCAGACGTCCCGATTGACGCAGCGTTCGATGACATCCTCACACAAGATCCGGCGATGTGTGAGCTCATCGCTCAAGCAAACGTCATGGCCACACGCGAAGTACCGGTCCTGATCCACGGTGAGACGGGTACAGGCAAGGAGCTGTTCGCAACCGCTATCCACAACGCCAGCCCGCGCCGCGACCGAGTATTCGTGCCGGTTAACTGCGGCGCGATCCCCCGAGAGCTAGCTGACTCTGCGCTCTTTGGACACGTGAAGGGCGCCTTCACCGGGGCTGGCGCATCCAAGGCCGGCTATTTCGAGCGGGCAGACGGCGGTACGCTCTTCCTTGATGAACTCGGTGAACTTTCCCTGGACGCGCAGGTTCGGCTGCTCCGTGTCCTGCAAACGGGGGATTTCTATCCCGTAGGAAGCACCGTGGCTAAAGGCGTCGATGTGCGCGTGATCGCCGCGACCAACCGGAACCTCGTCCAGGAGGTCGCGATGGGTCGGTTCCGAGAGGATCTTTTCTACCGAGTCGCGGTCGGCGTGCTCAATCTGCCCCCACTGCGGGAGCGAGCCGGCGACCTCCCGCTGCTCGCCGACGCGCTGCTGCAACGAATCAACCGTGACGCCGCTGGTCAGCCTGGCTTCGTGCAGAAGAAAATCTCTGTTGAGGGAAGAAATCTTATCAGACAGCATCGGTGGCCCGGTAACATACGCGAGCTGAACTCGACCTTGCTGCGAGCATCACTCTGGTCTCAGAACAAGAGAATCGATGCAGCAGACCTCGAAGCAGCGATGTTCCGCGGCCTGTCCCAAGAACAGGGAGTCTTAGGTCGAACGATTGATGAAGTCTTTGATATTCATTCGGTTATCGATGAGGTCGTACGACACTACGTCGTTCGGGCGCTAACACAAACAGGCGAGAATCGCTCAAAGGCGGCCGCCCTCCTGGGGCTCGGGAGCTACCAGACGCTGAACGGCTGGATCAAGAAGCACGGCGTCGAAACGTAGTTGGCACGGCCTTCGCTTAGAGCTTAGGCATGAGCGCACCGCAGATCATGGAATCGCAGAACTTCGAGCATCTGAGGCCCAAGTGGCCTGAGCTGGCATCACTCGCAGGCTTCGCGGAGCAATACGCGGCGGTGGACCCGTCAAGCGCCCTGGTCAAGCTTCGGGCGTTCGCCGAGCGGCTCGTCGCGGTTGTCTATCATAGGGCGGACCTCCCCCGTCCGCCGATGGCGAGCTTCATGGAACTGCTCAGCAGCCATGCCTTCCAGGCGATCTCGCCGAGGGTCGTGCTGGATAAGCTCCACGCCATGCGTATCCACGGCAATAAGGCAGCTCACGGCGACAAGGTCTCTGCGGAGACTGCGCTCTGGCTGCTACGTGAAGCATGGGATCTGAGCCGTTGGGTGCTGGTGAGCTATGGGCAGGGTGAGGCAAGCGACCTCCCGACCTTTAAGCAGCCCCAGCCGCAGGCGTCCGCCAAGAGCCAGTTCAAGAAGGAACGCAAAGCTCTAATGAAGAAGTTCGCGAAGCAAGAGGCTCAGATGCAAGTCTTGCTGGCGGAACTGGAGGCAGAGAAGCAGAAGTCCTCTGAGCTCGAGAAGACTCAGACAGAACTGGATGCACTAAAGGCCAAGGCCCAGGGTGCCGCAAGTCAGCTCAAACTCGACGAGGAGAGCACCCGCCGCCGGCTCATCGACACCCTGCTTGCCGGGCGCGGCTGGAACATCGGCGCCGATGGTGCGAGCACAGAGCAGGTCGGCCAAGAGGTGGACATCCTGCACCAGCCGACGCCCACGGGCATCGGCCGGGCCGATTACGTACTCTGGGACGACAACGGCAAGCCCTTGGCCGTTATCGAGGCCAAGAAGACCGCGGTCGACGCGGAGAAAGGCCGCCATCAGGCTCGTCACTATGCCGATGGACTGGAGAAGATGCACGGCCAGCGACCCGTCATCTTCTACACCAACGGCCATGACATCTGGGTCTGGGACGACCATCCGTCTCAGGCCTATCCGCCCCGGCGCCTCTACGACTTCTACGCAAAGGGCAGCCTGCAACACCTGATCCGCAAGCGCTCGGAACGCAAGCCATTCGCCAGCGTCTCTCCGAAACCGGAGATCCTCACCGACCGGCTCTATCAGCATGAGGCCCTGAAGCGCATTTGTGAGCGTTACGAGACCAAGCAGCGCAGGGGCTTGGCCGTGCAGGCCACCGGCACCGGCAAGACCCGTCTCGCCATCGCGCTGTCCGACGTCTGCATGCAGGCCGGTTGGGCCAAGCGCATCCTGTTTCTTTGCGACCGGCGCGAGCTGCGCAAACAGGCCAAGAACGCCTACAGCCAGTTCCTCAGCGCACCGGTGACCGTGCTGAATAGCAGCAGTGCCGACGACGTCGCGAGCCAAGTCTTCCTCGCCACCTACCCGGCGATGCTCAAGATCTTCGAGCGCTTCGACCCAGGCTTCTTCGATCTGGTCATCGCCGACGAGTCCCACCGCAGCATCTACAACGTCTACGGTGACCTGTTCCGCTATTTCGATGCGCTTCAACTCGGCCTCACCGCCACGCCTGTGGAGATGGTCAGCCGCTCTACCTGTCGCCTGTTCGACTGCGAGTTCAAACAGCCCACCGCCAACTACGACCTGGACCGCGCGGTGGAGGACGGCTATCTGGTCCCCTACCAAGTCGTCAAGCACACCACCGGCTTCCTGCGCGACGGCATCAAAGGCCACGCGCTGACTGCCGAGCAGGTCGCCGAGCTGGAGGACCAAGGCATCGATCCCAACGCCTTGGACTTCGACAGCGACCAGATCGACCGCGCCATCTACAACAAGGACACCAACCGCAAGATCCTGCAGAACCTGATGGATCACGGCATCCGCCAAGCGGACGGCCAGACGCTCGGCAAGACCATCGTCTTCGCCCGCAATCATCGCCATGCCAAGCTGCTGGAACAGCTGTTTGACGAACTGTTCCCGCAGTACGCCGGCAAGTTCTGCCAGGTCATCGACAACTACGACCCGCGCGCCGAGGACCTGATCGACGACTTCAAAGGCGACGGCAGTAACGACCAACTCACCATCGCCATCTCCGTCGACATGCTGGACACCGGCATCGATGTGCCGGAGGTGGTCAACCTGGTCTTCGCCCGCCCGGTCAAGTCACCGGTCAAGTTCTGGCAGATGGTCGGGCGCGGCACGAGGCTGTACAAGCGCCTGCTCGGCCCCGGCAAGGACAAGACCCACTTCCAGATCTTCGATCACTGGGGCGTCGTCGAGTACCACGGTCTAAAGCAGCGCGATGTCGTCGTCACCCAATCCAAGTCCACTATGCAGGTGCTGTTCGAGGCCCGTCTGGACCTGACCCAATCCGCGCTGCAGGCCGCCGAGGTGGACTTCGTGGACGTGCTGGCGCAATGGATGCACAAGGCCATCAACAGCTTGGACGACAAGGCCCTGGCGGTTCGGGACAAGTGGAAGGTCAAGCAGACCATGAGCGAGCTGCCGGTCATTCGCCAGCTCGCCCCCAACACCGTCGTTGCCCTGGAGACCGAGATCGCTCCGCTCATGCAGTGGGTGGACATCCGCGGCCAGTCCGACGCCTACCAGTGGGATCTGCTCGTCACCCGCATCCAGCGCGAGAAGATCAACAACTCCGGCCTATTCGATGACCGCGTCGGCGAGGCCGTGGACCGGCTGCACCAGCTGCAGATGAACCTCAACCAAGTCCAGGCCAAGGCCACCTCCATCAAGCAGGCCCGCGACCCGGCGTGGTGGAGCGCGGCATCCCTGGACGAGCTCGAACAGGCACGGATCGAGCTGCGGGACATCATGAAGTACCGCGACGGTAGCAGTCAGCCCCCGGTCGCGCCGCCTGTCATCGACGTCACCGACACCAATGAGGTCCGCGAGACCCAAGGCACCTACCTGGCCTCCGTCGACATGAAGGCCTACAAGGTCAAGGTGGAACAGGCCCTTCAAGACCTGTTCGAGACTGATCCTGTGCTGAAGAAGATCCGCGATGGCGAGCCCGTATCCCCGGCTGAACTGGATGCCCTCAACGCCCTGGTCCACACCAGCCATCCGGACCTTGACCTGAACGTGCTCAAGGGCTTCTACGACACCGCCGCGCCCATGGAACAGGTGCTGCGTTCCGTAGTCGGCATGGACGAGGCCGCCGTCAACGCCCGTTTTGCCGACTTCGTGCAGGCCTACCCGAGCCTCACCGCCAAGCAGGTGCAGTTTCTCGGCATGCTCAAGCGCCAGATTGCCAAAAGCGGCGCCATTGAGCTGGAGAGCCTCTACGAGATGCCGTTCGCCAAGCTCGGTGACCCGGACAGCGTCTTCGACTCCGACGACCAGATCGACCGCTTGCTGGAGATCGTCGCGAGCTTCGGCAAGACGCCGAACGTCAGCGAGCAGAATGACGGGGCATGAGCCGCCCGAATACCCATTCCCATCAGGCATCGCCCAACAAAGGCGCTAACGACATGCAAGCCATCGAATTGGAAACCGAAATCGACGAGAACCACGAGATCCACCTCAAGCTGCCGGACGATGTCCAGGCCGGTAAGGCCAAGGTCGTGGTGATGTACGAAAGCCCCGCGACCACCGACAAACCGGATGTCGGAAAGTCGGTGCGCACCTTCGGCCAATTCCCCGGCGCCATCACGATGAGCGACGACTTCGACGCCGAGCTGCCGGACGAATTCTGGTTGGGCGGCAACCCATGAAGCTGCTGCTGGATACCCATGCCTTTCTGTGGCTCAACACCGACCCGACACGCGTCGGCGAAGCCGCACTCGCGGCTTGTCAGGATCAGGCCAACAGCCTGCACCTCAGCCTAGCGTCGCTCTGGGAGGTTCAGATCAAGCATCAACTGGGCAAGCTGGAGCTCACCGTGCCCTGGCCGAGGATGCTTCACACCCAGCAGCAAGCCAACGGACTACAAACACTGACGGTGTCGCTCCGCCACATCCAGGGGTTGCAGCAGCTACCGATGCACCACCGCGACCCCTTCGACCGCATGCTCATCGCCCAGGCGCAGATCGAGGACATGACCCTCATCACCGCCGATGCCGCCATAGCCAACTACGACGTCCCCACCCTTTGGTAACAGGAGCCCCGCGCATTCGATGATCACCGGCGACCTCCGCAACAAGATCGACAAACTCTGGCTCGAATTCTGGCAGGGCGGCATCTCGGATCATCGTCAGGACATGGAGGACTCTCTGCGCCAGCATCTGCTGAG
The DNA here is from genome assembly GCA_028277725.1 of Thiohalocapsa sp. Classification (GTDB taxonomy): domain Bacteria; phylum Pseudomonadota; class Gammaproteobacteria; order Chromatiales; family Chromatiaceae; genus Thiohalocapsa. The sequence continues at coordinate 54,857 of JANQFX010000102.1, read as the reverse complement.
TGAGTGTCCAGCCGGCTTCGAGATTCGCTGCTGCGCTTGGCCCAAGTCCAAGGAGCATGATCGGTACGCGCTCACCGACGTTGGCGGCATCGGACTGGGCGAAGGCTTCGACGAACGCACACCCGACGGCACGGAGCACGTGAAGCTCAGTCTTGTCGGCGCCAAGACGCGCCGACGACTCCTGTCCAGTTTCTTGGAAGAGCCGACCTATCGGGTGCGGGTGGGCGCGAATCGCGACGGTGGTCGATGAGGGCATCGATCAATGCCGGAGAACCAAGCACCCACTCCAATGCTACCGAGCCACACCGCACACTTTTGTTATTTGCTTACAGCCGATCTGCGGGTTGAGATAGGCTCGGTCAGCTTACCGGGTGCCAGCCCCGCCCAGCCAGGGCCAGAGCAGTTCCACCGCCTCGTCGACGCCGCTCGCCGGAACGGGCTCCGCGGGGCCCGCGGTGAGCAGTTCCTCGAGCGGCCCGGCGATGCGCCCGGCGGCGAATTCCGCCAGAGGCAGGGATCGGAACGGCACCTGCCGGGCGAGCCAGCGGTCCAGGTGCGGCTCTTCGGGCCAGTCGCCGCGTGGCACCGACAGCACGGGCACGCCGTGGCAGGCGGCCTCGGCGAAGGTGCCGTAGCCGGGCTTGGTGATGAGGGCGTCGCAGCTCGCGAGCACCTCGGCGATGGACGGCGCATGGGGGCCGGCCTCGGGGCCGACGAACAGGGTGTCGTCACGCTCGGCGAGCCGGGCGACCGGCGTCAGGAGCCGGGTGTTCGGCGGCAGCGAGGCATGCAGGGGCGGAACCAGGGAGCCGGCGCCGCCGAACTGCGCCAGCACCAGGCGGACGTCGTCGGCGAGCCCGAGGCGTCGGCGCAGACCGGCCCTGTCGCGCGGTGTCAGCCGGGCGATGGGGCCGATGTCGCGGCCATTGGGCAGCCAGCCCATGGGCATGGACGGCGCCGGGCGCAGGAACAACTCCGCCCCCGCATAGGCGTCGTGCATGTGTTCGGCCAGCGTCGCGGGCAGACGGGCACCGATCGGGCTTTCGCGCAGGACATCCAGCCAGTTGAGCGAGCAGAGCCCGACCGCCGGGATGCCCAGGGAGCGCGCCGCGGCCAGGGGCACCCAGGGCACGTCCGCGAGTACCAGATCGGGCCTCAGCTCCGTCAGCAGGGCACGCTGCTCGGCGAGGTGCCGCTCGTGTTCGGCGTCGAACTCGCTATAGACCGAGAGCCCCTGCTCCCAGCGCACCCGGAGTGGGCCGTCCATGGGTAGCGCGACATCCAGTGCACGGCGCAGGATTCGGACGCCCGCGGGCATGCGCTCGCGCAGGAAGCCCTGGTCGACGGTAGCCGCGAGGGTGATCCGGAGCCCGGGATCGCGCCGCAAGAGCCCATGGGCGATGGCGCTGACCTGCGCAACGTGGCCGTAGCCGTGGGCGGTGGCGGCGATGAAGAGGTGGGCGGACATGGGCGCCGGGGCAGTCGGGCGAATCGGGTGGTTGTCAGCCGCCAGCCGCTAGCCGGCGGACTCGGACGTGGCGGGGGCGTTGCGCAGATGCACGGCGAGCCAGAGGCAGCGGGGCTCGTCGGAGGTCGCGAGGACGCGATGCGGCAGCCCGGCGGGAATCAGCAGGTGGTCGCCGGCGCGCAGCCGCACCAGATCGCCGTCGAGGTCCAGCGTCGCCTCGCCGTCGAGCAGGAGCACCCACTCATCCCAGGCCTGCTCGTAGAGCACGGGCTCGGGTCGGGGGCTGCTGACGATACGCTCGATGTGGATACCGGGCAGGCGCAGGAGGGACTCGAAGTCTTCGCCCGACTCGACGCGCGGTAGCGCCTCGAAGAGGTTGCGCGGTCGGTGGGTCACCGGCGATCGCGCCCGGACGGCGCATCGTTGCTCATGGGGCGCGGTGGAGCTCGATGCCTAGGCGACATCGATAGGGCCAGGGGCGACGGCACACTGCCTGCCTCCGGCGCCGTCGCGTTCATCGGACTGTTGCGGCGTCCGGCCAGCCGGTGTGGACGCGGCCGAGTCCGCGGATCGGTCAAGCGTTGCGCCTGCCTTCGCTCAGGGCCTGAGCGAGGGCCTGGGGCACAGGGATCAGCCGGCTGCCTTGATGTGCGCGTTCAGGCGGCTCTTGTGACGGGCTGCCTTGTTGGCATGGATCAGACCCTTGCCGGCGGCACGGTCGATCAGCGGAACAGCGGCCTTGTAGGCATCGGCGGCGGCGGCCTTGTCGCCGCTGCGCAGGGCATTGAGAACCTTCTTGATCGCGGTGCGCAGGGTGCTGCGCTGGGCCGCGTTGCGTTGACGGTGCTGCTCGGCCTGACGGGCGCGTTTGCGGGCTTGGGCGGAATTGGCCATGACTAGTTAGGTGTCCTCGAACGCTCGGGGTAGCCGGATGGATGTGCTCTCGCACCGCACCAACAGCTCGGACTCGGTGCCGACGAAGGGCATGCGTCGGTAGGGCCGACCCAGACGAGCATCGCATTGCAGGCGAGAAAGCAGATCAGCATGACCCAGAAGCCCTTGCTTGTCAACGACAAGAACAATTGCCTCCGGTGCAGCGTCGCTCGGGAAGCTGGGGCCTCTGCCCGTCCGGGCCGCGGCACGCGCTCGGGGTTCGCCCGGACGAGCGTCCAGCATGGCGAGCTCGTTGCTGGGATCCCTGTTCCGGAGCGGCGGCGGGGTCGTGTCGTTGGTGATTTTGGCCTGCATCGGCGTCATGTGCTCAGGCTCCGTGGGGCAAGGTGAGGCGCCACCGGCTCATCGCATGACTCGCGGGTGTTTGGTCGCCGGCGCCGGGGCGGCTGATGGTCGCAAACGCTGTGGCGGTCGGCCTGTTGGGTCGGAGGTCGACCGCGCGTGCCATCACCACGACGCAGGGCCGGGCAGGGTTCTTTCAACGAGCGATCGGAAGCGGCGCAACAGGCCGCTGTCGAGTGGAGCATCAGGGGAGACGAGGATGAACAAACAGATGGCCGTCCTGCTGGACGGCATCGCACAGATCGAGTTCGACCGCCGCAAGCCGTTGCCGGATCACCAGGGCGCCTACCTGGACAAGATGGACCGGCGCATGGACACCGAGGGCATCGACCTCGACGGCGCCCGCATCGACGCCCCGACGCAGGCGCAGAAGGCCCAGTTCATCTGCGCCAACCTCGCCCATGCCATTGTCTCGGACCACGAGGCCCAGGCGGCGGCCTTCACCACCTACCTCGCCGTGCGCCTACCCGAGCTGAAGCAGGTCAAGATCCGCCGCGAGGGCGAGGGTTTCGCCATCGAACTCGACTTCGAGCAGGACTACGTCAAGCAGCAGCCGGTGACCTTCATGCCGTTGAAGCATTGAGTGCTGCCGCAAAGCCGCTGGATGCGAAGCGTCCGCCAGTCGATCCACCGCAGGAGCGTTGGAGCGAGGCCATGAATGCCGCTCCTACCCTGAGCTTCCGCGCTAGAATCCGGGCATGAGTCCGCCCATCACAGCCGCTGACACCGCGCGCCATCTGCGTCGCCGCGCCGCCGCCGAGCAGGCGGCGGCCGACGCCCGTGCGGCGCGGCTGCGGGCGATACTGCCCGAGGCGGCGCGCTGCCTGCGGGAGACCTACGGGGCGCGGCGCGTGGTGCTGTTCGGCTCGCTCGCGACCGGCGGGCACCATGTCGGCAGCGACCTCGATCTGGCAGCCAGCGGCATTCCGCCGGCCCGCTACTTCGCGGCGCTCGCCGAGCTGATGGGCCTGGTCAACGGCCCGGTGGATCTCGTGCGGCTGGAGGAGGCCCCGGTGAGTTTGGCGGAGCGCATCGCGGCGGAGGGGATCGAGCTGTGAACGCAAGGGTTCAACGACTGCGCGCGGAGATCGCCTTCGACCGTGCGGTATTGGAGCGACGCGTGCATGAACTCGCAAGCCTGAAGCTCAGGGATGATGCCGACGCGGCCGTGTGCGCGCAGGCGGCGGTTGCACTGCACCACGCTTACGGCTCGATGGAGAGCATCCTGCTGCGCGTGGCGCGGCATGTGGACGGCGATGTGCCGAGCGGAGGCGATTGGCATCAGGAGCTGCTGCACGCCATGGGCCTGGCCATCGAGGGCATTCGGCCCGCGGTCTTGTCGCGGGAGTCGGTGTCCGCGTTGCGGGAGCTGTTGTCCTTCCGGCACTTTTTCCGCCATGCCTATGCGGTCGAACTGGACGCGGAGCGGTTGTCGGTCCTGCGTGCGCATCTGCGGACGGCCTTGCCGCCGCTGCTGACCGAGCTGGACCAGCTCGACGAGTTCCTTGCGGCCATCGCCGAGGCGGCGGACGGGCAGCGCCGATAAACCGGCGCTGCCGTCGATGCCCCCTCAGCTGCCGTGGGTATAGCCCGCGGCGGCGAGCGTTGCCTTGATCTCCTCCAGAATCGCCGGGTCGTCGATGGTCGCCGGCATGCGGTACTCGGTGCCCTCGGCGATGTGCTTCATGGTGCCGCGCAGGATCTTGCCGGAGCGGGTCTTGGGTAGCCTCGACACCACCAGCACGCTCTTGAACGCGGCGACGGGACCGATTTCCTGGCGCACCTTGGCCACCAGTTCCTTGGCGAGGTCGGCCTCGGGCCGGTCGACGCCGGCCTTGAGCACGACCAGCCCCAGGGGCAGTTCGCCCTTGAGCTGGTCCGCGACGCCGATGACCGCGCACTCGGCGACGTCCGGATGCCCCGCCAGCACCGCCTCCATGCCGCCGGTGGAGAGGCGGTGTCCGGCGACATTGATGATGTCGTCGATGCGGCTCATGACGAATACGTAGCCGTCGTCGTCCATGTAGCCGGCGTCGCCGCTGAGGTAGTAGCCGGACTCGGCGGCGAGGTAGGACGCGCGGAAGCGCTCGTCGTTGCCCCAGAGCGTGGGCAGGCAGCCCGGCGGTAGCGGCAGCTTGATCATGATGCGGCCGATGTTGCCCGGCGCCACCGGCTCGCTGTCGTCGCCCAGCACCTGCACGTCGTAGCCGGGCACCGGCTTGGTCGGCGAGCCGGACTTGATCGGCAGCACCTCCAGGCCAAGGCAGTTGGCGGCGATGGCCCAGCCGGTCTCGGTCTGCCACCAGTGATCCACCACGGGCACCCGCAGGATCTCGCCGGCCCACTCCAGGGTGTTGGGGTCGCAGCGCTCGCCGGCCAGGAACAGCGCGCGCAAGCTGGAGGTGTCGTAGCGCCCCAGGTGTTCGGCATTGGGATCATCACGCTTGATGGCGCGGAAGGCGGTCGGGGCCGTGAACAGCACCGCGACCTTGTGCTGCTCGATGACGCGCCAGAAGGCGCCGGCGTCCGGCGTGCCGACCGGCTTGCCCTCGTAGATGATCGTGGTGCAGCCGTGCAGCAGCGGGGCATAGACGATGTAGGAGTGGCCCACGACCCAGCCGACGTCGGAGGCAGACCAGAACACCTCACCGGGCTCGACGCCGTAGATATTGCGCATCGACCAGGTCATGGCGACCGCGTGGCCGCCGTTGTCCCGCACCACGCCCTTGGGCTGGCCGGTGGTGCCGGAGGTGTAGAGGATGTAGAGCGGGTCCGTGGCCGCCACCGGCAAGCAGTCGGCGGGCTCGGCGGCTGCGGCCGCCTGTGCCCAGTCCAGGTCCCGGCCCGGGATCAGCTCGGCCGTCTGCTGCTCGCGCTGTAGGATCACACAGTGTTCCGGCTTATGGCTGGCCTGCTCGATGGCGTCGTCCAGCAGCGGCTTGTAGGGCACGATGCGATTCGGCTCGATGCCGCAGGAGCCGGCGACGACGACCTTGGGCTTCGCATCGTCGATGCGGGTGGCCAGCTCCCGCGCCGAGAAGCCGCCGAAGACCACGGAATGGATGGCACCGATGCGCGCGCAGGCGAGCATCGCGACGGCCGCCTCCGGCACCATCGGCATATAGACGATGACACGGTCGCCCTTGGCGACGTCGAGGTCGCGCAGCACGCCGGCGAAGCGCGCGACCCGGTCCTGGAGCTCCGCGTAGGTGATTGTCTCGACCCTGCCCGTCACCGGGCTGTCGTGGATGATGGCCGCCTGCTCTCCGCGCCCGTTGGCCACGTGCCGGTCGACGGCGTTGTGACAGGTGTTGAGTTCGGCGCCACTGAACCACCGGTAGAAGGGCGCGTTGCTGTCATCCAGGACACGGTCCCAGGTCCGATCCCAATCGACGGCGGCGGCCGCCTCGCTCCAGAAGCCCTCCGGGTCCGCCAGTGAACGCTCATAGGCTGTGCGCCAGGCGCCGCCCTTGTTCGTCGAATCTCCACTCATGATCATCTCCGCACGTGGTGCTGCGCCTTCACGTCACTCGGGTGAGGCGCGGTCTTGTTGATCCCCCGAAACTTACCTCAGTGTCCACTCGGGGCACAGCCATGGTTAGTATTATTCGACGGCCTGGTGTGCATGCCGAACCAGCCGAGCAGAGCGACCAATGCACACATCAGGGGCAGGGGCCACAGCGGGTCATGCAGCACCTGGCCAAGCATGCCCGCGAGCAGACACCAGATCAGCGGCACGGGCAAGAGCAGCCAGCCAAGGCGAACAGGGAGGACCAACAGCAGCCCGAGGGTGCCGACGGCGGTGGGTGTCGGACCGCTGCCGAACCAGCCGATGCCCTGCGGCGGCTGGCCGGTGGACCAGGCGAGCAGCGGCGCGCCGATCAGCGCGACAACGATGAGCCCCCAGCCAACGACCCTGGGCCATCGGTTCGCCGGGTCCCGAGCTGGAGGCAGCAGGGATGCAGCGGTGAGCAGGACGAGGCCCTGTGCCGCGAAGCCCCAGGCGAGCCAATCGGCGGCCCAGAGCAGCGTACTGACGGCTTGATGGAAGAAGGCCCAGGCGATCCAGAGCCAGCAGCACCCCGACAGGGCCAGCAGAAGGCGGGGACTCGCGCGCGACAGCCAATCGGTCCGGCCCCCAGCGAAGCGCACCAGCAGCCCAAGGACCAGCACGGTCGCAGGCCCCGCCACCACCCAACCCAATCCCTCTTGGTTGTATCGGCCGAATAGGCCCAGCCAAGTCTCCGACGAGAAGGGCACCAGGTCCGCCGGGCCGTAGCTGAACCAGTCCATGGGTCGAATCGGCGGCGTCGACTCGGTGTCCGGTCGTCGGCGCCGGCCGAGGCTCAGAGCGCCGCGAAGTCCGCGGCGATGCGCTCGCGTAGCGCCGCATCGGGCAGTGGACCGCGGGCGGCGGCCATATTCTCGCGCATGTGGTCCACCCGGCTGGTCGCCGGAATGGCGCAGGTCACCGCGGGGTGGGAGACGATGAAGGTGAGCAACGCCTGCGGCCAGGTATCGCAGCCGATCTCGCGCCCCCAGCCCGGCAGGGGCCTGCCGGCCGCGCGCTGCGGCAGGGCGCCGCGGCGGAAGGGCCGATTGGCGATGACGGCGATGCCGCGCTCGTGCGCCAGCGGCAGGAGCCGGTCCTCGGCCTCGCGGTCGACGACGTTGTAGGTGAGCTGCACGAAGTCGATGGGCCGGTCCGCCATGATGCGTTCCAGCTCCCGATGCCGGCGGCCGTGGGAGGTGGTGACGCCGATATAGCGCAACGAACCCTGCGCGCGCATGTCCATCAGCGTGTCGAGGTGCGCCTCCCAGGCGAGCAGGTTATGGATCTGCAGCAGATCGAAGCGGGGCAGTCGCCACAGCGCCCGCGAGGCATCGATCTCCGCCGGCCCGGCGTCGCCGTCGCCGGTCCAGACCTTGGTGGCCGAGAACAGGCCGCGCTGGAGCGCATCCGCCGGCAGGGTGCGGCCGAGCACTGCCTCCGCCGAACCGTACATGGGCGAGGAGTCGATCATGCCGCCGCCGGCGGCGAAGAAGGCGTCGAGCACCTGTCGGCGCACCGCGATGGCGTCCGGGTCCTCGCCGATGTTGAAGGTAATCCAGGTGCCCATGCCGATGGCCGGCAGCCGCTGTCCAGAGGAGGGAATGGGCTTGGTCAGCGGGCCGCCGACGCGCCGGTCACCCCGTGCTCCGGTGATCGGTGCTGCCAGCCCGGCGGCGATCAACCCACCGCTGACCCTGAGGAATCGGCGGCGATTGTGGTCGAAACGGGACATGGCTGCGTTCGCTTGTCGATGGCGGATGAGGACTCCGACCAGCGCCGGCGCCGATCGTGCCCGACGATCGGGCGTTGCCCACAGGCGGTGTGTCGGGCTTCGTGCCTCAGCCCGACCTCCGGCAGTCACAGGGCCAAGACCTGAGCTTCAGGCATGCACCACCAGCCGTAGAGCATCCAGGCGCAGGTGTGCCCGGTCCAGAACCTGCCCAAGGCGCTCGCGCAGCATCTGCAGCTGGCCGATCTCGTCGTCGCGTACGCTCGGATTGACCCGCGCCAGGGCGGCCAGGCGCTCGACCTCGGCGTCCAGGGCGTATTCCATGCCGGCGATGGCCTGGGCCCGCAGCGCCGCGACGGCGGTCTCGGCCCGCGCCTCGCCGTCGGCGAGCAGCTTTTCAATGGCCGCCGTCTTGGCGGTAATGACGGCGGAGGCGAGCTTGCGATTGCCGGTCAGACATTTGCCGCTCAGGGCGTCGGACGTCAACTCGTCGGCGCGGTCCTTGCCCTCCTCGTCGAGCAGGAGCCGCAGGCCGAGTCGTGGCAGGAAGCGCTGCACCTGCAGGCTCGGCGGGGCCGGGCACTCGGCGACGTAGAGCATTTCCAGCAGCAGGGCGCCGGCGCGGAAGCCCGGGTTGCGGGTCAGGATGACCGCCGCGCTGCCGAGGTCGGAACCAGTCAGCAGGTCCATGGCCGCGAGGGTCATGGGGTGCTCCCAGGTGAGGAAGGCGCGATCCTCATGCGCCAGCGCATGGGGTCGGTCGAAGGTCAGCGTCATGCCATCCTCCGGCAGGCCGGGCAGGTGCTCCTGGAGCATGTGCCGACCGGGTTGCAGCACCACAGAGCCGCCGGGGCCCGGTTCCTGCTCCGCGCCGAACGCGTCCCAAAAGGCGTTCAGGTATTCGAACAGGCCGGGGTCGCGGTCCATGCCCTCCATGGCCTGGACGAGTTCGGTGGAGACCTCGGGGCGGTTGGAGCCCAGCTCCAACAGCCGGTCCCGACCGGCCGCGAGTTCGGTATTGAGGCGCTTGCGCAGGGCGGCGGCGTCCTGGATCAGGCCGTCCACGTCGCTCGGAGCCGCGGGACTCTGTTGCAGCAGCCCTTCAAGGCGCTCGGCGAGCTGCTCGAACACCGCCGGCGCCGCCGGGCAGTGGCGGCCGAAGGCGTCCAGCCCCTCGGCATACCAACGGTACAGGGTCTCCATGGCGGTGCCGCCGATGTAGGGCACGTGGATCTCGACCCGGCGCGTCTGGCCGATGCGGTCGAGGCGCCCGATGCGCTGTTCCAAGAGCTCCGGATCGAGCGGCAGGTCGAACAGCACCAGGTGGTGTGCGAACTGGAAGTTACGTCCCTCGCTACCGATTTCGGAGCACAGGAGCAGACGCGTGCCCTCGTCCGGATCGGCGAAGTAGGCGGCGGCGCGGTCGCGCTCGACGATCTCCATGCCCTCGTGGAACACGGCCGCGTGCAGTCCCTCGCGCTCGTGCAGGTGCGCGCGAAGCGCCAGCACCGTTTCGGCCTTGGCCGCGATCAGCAGCACCTTGGCCGGGTTGAGCTCGCGCATCAGCTCCACCAACCAGGCCACGCGCGGATCGCGCGCCGGCCAGTCCTCGCCGGTACCCAGCTCCGGGTGCAGCGGGTCGGTGCCGGCGGCGGCATAGCCCTCGGGCGCGGAGAGCGGACTGGCCTGGGCGTGGCGCTCCGGAAAGCCGGCCACACCGGCGCGCGTGTTGCGGAACAGGATGCGGGAGGTGCCGTGGCGGTCGAGCAGTTGGGCGACGACCTCCTCCGTCGAGAGCTCCGCCGTGTCGCCGAGCAGCGCGTGCAACCGTGCCTGCTGGTCATCGCCCAGCGGTTCGGCGGCGAGCAGCCGCCCGGCGATGTCGGCGATGTCCGCGTAGCCCTGTTCCTCCTCGGAGAAGGCGTCGAAGTCCGAGAATCGCTCGGGATCGAGCAGGCGCAGCCGGCCGAAGTGTCCGCTGCGCCCGAGTTGCTCCGGCGTCGCCGTCAGCAGCAGCACCGCGGGGGTCTGGTCCGCCAGGGCCTCGACCAGGTCATAGTCCAGGCCGCTGTCCTCCGGCGTCCACCGCAGGTGATGCGCCTCGTCGACAATGAGCAGGTCCCAGTCCGCGCCGAGCGCGGCGGCGGCGTGCGCCGGGGTCTCGGTGAGCAGATCCAGGCTACAGAGCACACGCTGCTCGCTCTCGAAGGCGTTGCCGGCACCGGCCGCACCGATGCGCTCGCGGTCGAAGAGCGAGAAACCCAGATTGAATCGGCGTAGCAACTCCACCAGCCACTGGTGCAGCAGCGCCTCCGGCACCAGCACCAGCACGCGGCGTGCGCGGCCATCCAGCAGCATCCGATGCAGCACCAGACCGGCCTCGATGGTCTTGCCTAGCCCCACCTCGTCGGCCAGCAGCACCCGCGGCGCGAGCCGATCGGCGACCTCGCGTGCGATATAGAGCTGGTGCGGGATGGGCGCGATACGTGCACCCACCAGGCCGCGCACATCCAACGCCGGCCAGTCGCTGCGGTGGCGCCAGGTACGCTGGCGCAGCCGGAACCAGGTGTCGCGGTCCAGCCGGCCGGCGAGCAGCTTCTGTTGCGGCCGGTTCAGGTGCAGGTCCGCGGCCAGCAGTTGCTCCGGCACCTGGTGTCGCTCGCCGTTCGCGTCCTCGCCGGCGTAGACCAGGAGCCCGTCGTGGTCGGCCACCTCGACGATGCTCAGCAGCAGGCCGTCGATGTCGTGGATCGGGTCGCCGATGGCGAACTCCGCGCGCCACAGCGGCGCGCTGCGGCGCGCGTACTGGCGCTGCTCGCCGGTCGCCGGGAAGCGCATGGTGACCGTGCGCTCGTCGCTCGCCTCGACGATGCCGAGGCCGAGCTCCGCCTGGGTTTCGGACAGCCAGCGCTGGCCGGGTTTGAACAGGGGCGGGGCGGTCGGCGGTTGCGCAGGGGCCATGGGGTCTCTTGATCGATGCTGGAGGGGTGGTCGGGCCGGGGGTGGGGCCTGGTGAACTGGGGAGCGAGCGGGCTGTCAGCGTCCGGCGAGGCCGGCGTCTTCGGTGCGCAGGCGCAGGATTAGGAACGGCGGGCCGCCGCCCTCGACGCCGTTGTTGAGCGGTGGCGAGAGATGCAACTGATTGACTGCCACGTAGAGCCAGCGGGGTTCGCCGAAGCTCAGGGCATCCGGCCAGCTCAGGCGCTGGTCCCGGACCAGGGTACGCGCCTCGCCGTCGGCGCCGAGCAGGCCGATGGCGTTGCGCCCGAGATCGGTGAAGTAATGATTACCGGCGGCATCGGTTGAGGCCCCGTCCGAGACCGGCTTGCGGCCGACGGGCTCGATGGCGGCGGCGATGTCCCCATCCGAGGCGCCGTCGCGCAGCAGCCGGGCCGGCAGTCGGTACCAGGTCTCGCCGCTCATGGCGCCGAAGAAGAGGGTCTCGCCGTCGGCGGATAGGGTGATCGGGTTGAGTGCAACTCGGGCCGGGTCGAGGCTGCCGTCGTCGTCCTCGGAGCCGAGTGTGCGGCCGTCGATCACCAGGTCCACGTCCTCGGCGGCCAGGGCCTCGGAGGCGGTGAAGCGGCGCGCGCTGCCCGTGTTCAGGTCCAGGGTCACCAGGGCGGGCTGCGCGCTGCCGCCGACGTCGGCGATGTAGACGAAGCCGCGCTCGGCATCCACGGCGAGGTCGTTCAGGAAGCTCCCGGCGGGGCCGGTGTCCTCGGAGAAGTCGTGTCGAAAGACCAGGTCCCCGTCCGCGATCGAGAAGGCCACGAGTTTCGGCGCCTGCGGCTCCTGATCTGGCGCGAGCGGCAGCCCGTTGTCCAGGACCCATAGCCGTTCGCGGTCGTCGATCTGGATACCCAGCGGTGCGTTGAGCACGTCGGGGCCGGACGCGAAGGCGCCGTTCCAGGCCGCATTGGGCCAGGGTGCGTAGGCCGTCTCGCCGGTGACCTCGATCAGCCGCGCATCGGCGGGGCGAAACTGGTGCACGGTGGCGAAGATGCGCCCGTCGGCGGTCACGGCGAGGTTGCCGGGATTGACGGGCAGCTCCGCGACCGTCTCCAGGGTGCCCGCCCGCGGCTCGTCCTGACCGGCGTCGGACACGGAGTCCGTCGCCCACGCGGCGATAGGCGGCGCCAGCAAGGCCATCAGAAAACCGGCGCGTGCCCGATCGAGGGAGGCTGTGGTCATTTGCTGAGCTCCACCAGGTGATTGACCACCGCATCGGCGGCGGCCGGGGTTAGGTCGGCGCAGCGCTCGCTCTGCGCATGGGTGCGCCCGCTACGGGCGAAGTCGCCGATCTGCTTGATCAGGTAGGCCGGATACTGCGCTACCAGCGGCGGCCCAGCCTCCGTCCCGCCGCCGTCCTCGCCATGACAGCGGGCGCAGGACCCCGCGTAGGTCTGCTCGCCGGCGGCGACATAGGCGGCCCTGTCCGGGTAGGCCGCCAGGGCGTCTGGGTTCGGCGCGTAGGGCCAGAGATTGGGCGCCGGCGGCGACAGCCCGGCGACGTGACCGGCCACCCGGTCGATGATCTCGGCATCGAAGCGGTAGTGCTTGAAGATGGGCACCATCGGCTTGTTGATGCGGGTCTGGGACTTGAAGGCGTGCAGTTGGCGGTCGAGGTAGTCCCGGGGTAGCCCGCCGATGCGCGGGTAGGTTCCGTCCTTGCCGCCCTCGCCGCGCTTGCCGTGGCAGTCGACGCAGTAGGCGTAGATGTCGGCGCCGCTGGGCGTGCTGCCGTCCTGTGCCTGCGCGGCGGGGAGCAGCAGGCTCAGGCTCAAGGGCACGGTGCCGAGCAGCACAGGGCCCAACAGCAGTGGGCCCATCGCCCTGGAAGCGAGCAGCGCCGGGGCGTTTGGAGCGGGGAATCGATAGCGGTGGTCTCGGCCTCGGCCCATGGCATGCAATCCGGCTAGGCGCCCGTTGGCGCAACAGTGCCGCGACCCGCCCCGAGATCGTCGGGGTGCTCCTTGTCCTCGAGCTCGAGCGCGATCGGCTCGGCTGCATCGGCTCAACAATACCTCGGCGCCTTCAGCTGCGGCGCCGACTCCGGTGAATGATAGCGGCACCGATGGAATCCTGCCCGCCGTTGCCCGACGCCGCGCTCCGACGTCGGCATCCGGTTGGCAGGTTGAAGCCGCGCATCGAGTCGGACATTGCACGATGACGTGGCGGGCTGCGAGCATCCCTTGACCATCGGCAACGCCGGACCATGCCGACGCGTGGTTCAATGGACGGGCCGCCCGCCTGCCTCCATACCCCCAAGCCGATCATGCCCTTCGCCAAGCTCAACTACTGGCTCATCGCCGGCATGCTGTTGCCGCTGGTCCTGCTCGTGCTGGCGCTGATCAACCCGGACGCGCCGGACTACGAGGTCATCGAGCGCGGCGACGGCTTCCAGCTGCGCGAATACGCGCCGATGCGGGTAGCCGAGACCCGTGTCCAGGCCGACTTCGACGCGGTCGACGCCGCCGCCTACCCCCAACTGCTGGACTACGTGCGCGGCCGCAATGCCCTCGGCCGGAAGGTCCCGATGCTCGCACCGGCGATGTTCCAGCGCGTCGCGGGGGGCGACGGCGATGACTGGCTGGTCGGCTTCGTGATGGCCAAGGAATATCCCATGTACATGCTGCCGCCCCCCGGTACCGACGCGGTGAGCCTGCGCCAGCTGCCGGCTGAACTCATCGCCGCGCGTCGTTTCGGCGGCGGCTGGGGGCAGGCGCGCTGGGAGGCGCAGGCGGACGAACTCCTCCGCTCCGTCGAGCGGGCCGGGCTCAGGCCGGTCGGAGAGCCCGTCTTCGCGCGTTACAATGCGCCGTTCGTACCCGGATTCCTGCGCCGCAACGAAGTCCTGCTGTCGGTGGAACGCTGAGCGAATCCAGACCGAACCCAGATCGGGCCAGCCGGTCTCATCACATGAACAAACGCCGCCGCGAAGACGGCGACAGGAGCGCCAGATGTCTATCGAAGCACTCGCCGGCCGAGCCGGTGTGCTCTCCCTGCCTGCCGCCGACAAGCGGAGCCTAGGGCGACAACTCAATGCTGCGGTCCCGCTGCCGCCGGCGGTCGATGCCCCGCGCGAGGTCTACGCCACGCCAAGCCTGAAGGAGATCAGCTGGTACGCAGCCGGCCCTGAGGGCACCCGCCCCCTGGTGCTGTTGCACAGCGTCAATGCGGCGCCGAGCGTATTCGAGATGAAGCCGCTGTTCGAGCACTACCGGGCGGAGCGCCGTGTCTATGCGCCGGACCTGCCCGGCTTCGGCTTCTCGGACCGCGGCAAGCGCCCCTACTCGCCGGAACTCTATGCCGAGGCCATCACGGCCTTCCTCACCGATGTGGTCAAGGAGCCGGCGGACGTGGTGGCCTTTTCGCTAGCGTCGGAGTTCGCCGCCCGTGCCTGCCTCGCCATGCCGGAGCGTTTCAAGTCCCTGGCGCTGCTCTCGCCCACCGGCTTCAGCGCCCGACGCCTGCCCTCCGGCGGCCTGGGCAAGACCCTGCACCGCATCTTCACGCTGCCGGGGCTCGGGCAGGGCCTCTACAACCTGCTGACGGTGCGCGGCAGCATCCGCTATTTCCTGCGCCAGAGCTACGTCGGCGAGCCGCCGAAGGAACTCATCGACTACGCCTACGCCACCTCGCACCAGCCCGGCGCCATGCACGCGCCCTATCGGTTCCTGTCCGGCCAGCTCTTTACGCGCGACGCCGTCGGCACGCTCTACGACAGGCTATCGCTGCCGGTGCTGGTGGTGCACGATCGCGACGCCAATGTCACCTTCGAGCTGCTACCGGAGTTCCTGGAGGGGCGACACAATTGGCAGGTCACCAAGGTCGAACCCACCCTCGGCATGCCGCAGTGGGAGCGTCCGACGCGCACCATCGCGGCGTTGGACGAATTCTGGCGCATGGTCGAACTCACTAGCTCCGCACGCGCAGAGTAGGGCTCCGCAGCCACCGTTGCGGGCCGCCGCCGGACCGGTCGCCTTGTCAGGCGCCGGCCCCGCGGCGGGCCCGACGGACGATCGAACCGACCAACCCGAGCCCGGATGCCCACTAGCCGCCGCGCAGCCGCCAGCCGACCGACCGCTGCACCGGCCATCGACCGAAGCCTGCGGCAGCGCTGATCCGCCATGGACATGCTCTCCCCCACAGCGATCCTCGACCAGCTCGAGGCCCGACTCGCCGACGAGCTGACAAAGCTGCCCCTCGACGGCGGGGGCGGCGCCCTGCTGTCGCTGCTGCTCGCGCTGCCGCGCCCACCGGGGGCCGCGCCGCGCCTGGAGGGCGCCCAGTTCCAATTCCAGCGGGCCGACCTGGGCGAACTGCATGCCGGCTATGGTGAGGCCGCGTGTGTCGAAACGGCGGGGGCGGCACGTTTTCAGGCCCTCGCGGACGCCGCGGACGGGCTCCGCTGGCTGAGCTACGACCCGGACGAGACCGGCTTCGAGCCCTTCGCCCTGCTCGGCTTTGCATCACAGGACGGGGCCCTGCCGCCGGGCGCATCGGCGGCTCAGGCAGAGGCCGCCGATTTCCCCAACGCCCTGCTCTGGGTGCCCGAGATCGGGATCGAGTGCCGCGACCACGAGGCCGCATTGATCTTCTCGACCTCGCTGCCGGCGCGCCCCGACGAGGTTCTGACCGCTTGGAGACGAACGCTGCGGCATCTGGTCCCGGCCCTCTACCGACGCCCCGAGGGGCCACGCCCATCGGCACCGGTGAGCGTCTCCGCCAGCCTGCCGGACGCCGCCAGTTGGACGCGACTGGTGGAATCGGCCCTGGCCAGCATCGACGCGGGCGATATGAACAAGGTGGTGCTATCGCGACGGCTCGACGTCACTGGTCAGCGCGCCTTCGACATCCCGCGGCTGCTCGGCGCCCTGGAGTGTCTGTTCCCGTCCTGTCAGGTGCTGAGCCTGACCCGCGGCGGGCGGACCTTCGTCGCAGCGACCCCAGAGCGATTGCTGCGGCTCGACCGCGAAGGCCTGGAGGTGGATGCCCTGGCCGGCACGGCGCTGCGCGCCGCCGGCAGTGCCGAGGACGCCGCCCTGCGCGACGCCCTACTCAACTGTGCCAAGAATCTGCGTGAGCACCGCGTCGTCATCGATGCGATCCACGCCGCCCTCGCGGACTGCTGCGATGACATCACCGCGCCGCCGCGCCCGGAGGTCATGCAGCTCAACAATGCCCAGCACCTTTGGAGTACGGTCTCTGCCCGACCCCGCCCCGGCACCAGCCTGTTCGACCTCGCCGCCCGGCTGCACCCGACCCCGGCCACCAACGGCGAGCCGCGCGCGGCCGCGCGTGCTTGGCGCGAGCGCAACGAGCCCTTCAGCCGCGGTTGGTTCACCGGCGCCGCTGGCATCTGGCGCCGCGAAGGCACCGGCGAGCTCTGGGTCCTACTGCGCTGCGCGCTGCTGCAGGAGGCGTGGGCGACCCTGTACGCTGGCGCCGGCATCGTCGCCGGCTCCGAGCCGGACGCCGAGTGGCGGGAAATCGACGCCAAGCTCTCCGCCGTGCTCTCCGCACTGCAGTACGCGTAGGGCGTAGTCTGCGCCCCGACGCCGCAGGCGACCGAGCCATTCGCATGACCAGCAAAGCGCTCAGCCCATCGTCGCAGCTCATGGACCAGCAGGGCTGCATCAACCTGCGCTGGGCACGGGCACTGCTTGCCGGCCTCTGGGACGGCGGCGTTCGCTGCCTGGTCCTGTCGCCGGGCTCGCGCTCCACGCCGGTGGTCATTGCCGCCCAGCGCACGCCGGGGCTCGAGCTGATCCCCATCCTGGACGAGCGCAGCGCCGCCTTCTTCGCCCTCGGCGCCGCGCGGGCCTCGGGTCGGCCGGTGGGCCTGCTCGCGACCTCCGGATCGGCGCCGGCGCATTGGTACCCGGCCGTCATCGAGGCCAGCGAGACGGGCATCCCGCTGGTGCTGCTCTCGGCGGACCGGCCGCCGACGCTGCGGGGCTTCGGCGCCAACCAGACCATCGACCAGACGCGGCTGTTCGGCGCCTTCACACGGGAGGCGCACGACCCCGGGCTTCCCGGCGGGGACGAGGTCGCGCTCAAGAGCGCTGCCGGCCTTGGCCGGCGCGCGGCGACCGTTGCGCAGGGACCAAGGCCCGGTCCGGCCCAGATCAATCTCCCCTTCGAGGAGCCGCTGGTGCCCGGCCCGGACTGCGATGACTCGCTTCCGGCCAAGGCGATCCAGTCGGACAAGGGCTGGCCGCGAATCGAAAGCGCCCGGAGTGCGTTGCAGCCGCTGCGGCTGCCCGCCGGGCGGGGGCTCGTGGTCGTCGGACCGGGCCTCTTCGCCACCGACTTCCCCGCCGCGCTGGCGGATGCGGCCCGCAGACTGGCCCTACCGGTGCTCGCCGACCCGCTCTCCGGGCTGCGCTTCGGCCCGGTCGCGGATGCGGTGTTGACCACCCAGGACACCTTGCTGCGCAACCGCGCCACGGCGCAGTCGCTGCGGCCGGACTGGGTGTTGCGCTTCGGCGGCGCGCCGATCTCAAAGGTGTTCGGTCAGTGGCTCGCGGGTATCCCGACCCTGCTGGTGGACCCCGCCGGCGGCTGGTGCGATCCGGGTCACGACCTGCGCGTTCGCCTGGTTGCCGAGCCCGCCAGTGTTTGCGCCGCGCTGAGCGCTGACGCAGTGCCCGACCCAGACTGGCCTGCGGCCTGGTACCGGGCGGAGGCCCGTGTCCAGGCTATGGTCGACGCGCACCTCACGACCTCGCCCTGGTGCGAGCCGCACCTCATTCAGGCGCTCCTGCGCCGCATCCCCATCGGCGAGGCGCTGCTCTGCGCCAACTCCATGCCCATCCGCCAGCTCGACACCTGGTCGGGGACACGCTCGGCCGCGCTGGCGCTGTTCGGCAACCGCGGCGCAAGCGGCATCGACGGGCAGCTGTCGACCCTGGCCGGACTCAACCAGGCCGGCCGGCCCTGCTGGGCGTTGCTCGGCGACTTGTCCGCTGTGCACGACCTGAGCGGCTGGCTACTACCGGACCGACTTCCGCGCCCCGTCGTCGTCATCAACAACGGTGGCGGGCGCATTTTCGACTACCTGCCACAATGCGGCCTCCCCGGATTCGAACGACTCTGGCGCACGCCGGTGACGCCTGACCTGTCCGCCTTGTCCGCCGCCTTTGGCTTCGAGCATCGGCTGGCCGACGATGCGGCGTCCTTGGACGCCGCCCTCGCCGGCGATGCCGGCCCCGGCGTGCTCCTGGAGGTGCGTATCGACGCGGAGATCTCACGCGCGACACATCGGGCCTTTTGGGAGGCGGTTGCGGATGCGGGAGACCTGACGACGCCCGCACAGGCGGAGGCCGGATAGGGCGCCCCTCCACTCGTCTGCCGCACGCCGTCACGGCCAGGCCCGTGTTCCGACCCGCTCGCGTATCCCAGCTGTTGTCGGCGTGTGCGGCTCGGTGGGGTCCGGTGCGGCATGGGGTCCATGCATTCGTGTTCGACCCTGGCCTCGCTGATGGGTGCGGCGGACGATCATGAATACAGAACATTCATAGAATCAATCCCTTTTGGTTTGACTCCGGGTAAACCGTCTCGCAGAATCCGCGACGCGAGATCCAGGCATCGATCCCCCTGATGACCGCTGTAACCCTCGACGGCTTTCTGCCTGTCGGGGGCGTCGTCGTGCGCGATGACCAGAATGGATCGCGGTTCAGGGCGCGCGGATGCCATCGGGCCTGCGGCCCTTCGCGCGTCTATGGCCCGGCAGAAAGCTGCTCGCACTCGCTTTCCCACTGGCGCTGGCAAGTGTCGTTCCACCAATTGCAACTGCTACATATCACATGCAAAAAGCCTCCATAGACGCCATCAAGGCGCATCCGAAGTACCAGGAGCTCGTTCGTTCACGCAGGCGTTTCTCGCTGACGCTGACGGCCCTGATCCTGATCATCTACTTCGGCTTCATCCTGACCATCGCTTTCGCGCCGTCGCTGCTCGCGACGCCGGTCTCGGCGGGCGCCGTGACCACCCTTGGTATGCCGGTCGGCATCCTGATCATCGTCAGCGCCTTCATCCTGACCGGCGTCTATGTGTACCGCGCCAATGGCCGTTTCGATGCCCTGACCTCCGCCATTCAGGAGGATCAGCAGTGATTCAGCTATCGCGCTTAGGGATGCTCTTTGCCCTGTTGACCCCGGTCGCCCTGTTGGCCGCCCCCGCCGTCTCCGGCGCGGTTGAGCGTCAGGCAACGAACTGGACCGCCATCTACATGTTCCTGGCGTTCGTCGTGGCGACGCTTGGAATCACCTACTGGGCCGCACGGCGCAGCCACTCCGCCAAGGAGTTCTATACCGCCGGTGGCGGCATCACCGGCTTTCAGAACGGACTCGCCATTTCCGGCGACTTCATGTCGGCGGCGTCCTTCCTCGGTATCTCGGGCCTGGTCTTCGCGTCCGGCTACGACGGGCTGATCTACTCCATCGGCTTCCTCGTCGGCTGGCCGGTGATCATGTTCCTGATCGCCGAGCAGATCCGTAACCTCGGCAAGTTCACCTTCGCCGATGTCAGCTCCTATCGTTTCGGCCAGACGCAGATTCGCACCATGGCGGCCGTGTCGTCGCTGGTCGTGGTGGCGTTCTATTTGATTGCGCAGATGGTCGGCGCCGGCAAGCTGATCCAATTGCTGTTTGGACTGGAATACTGGATGGCGGTGGTCGCCGTGGGCCTTCTGATGATGGTCTACGTCATTTTCGGCGGCATGACGGCCACCACCTGGGTGCAGATCACCAAGGCGGTGCTGCTGCTCTCCGGTGCCAGCTTCATGGCCTTTGCGGCCATGTCGGCGTTCGATTTCTCGCCGGAGGAGATGTTCCGCCAGGCGGTCGAGACCCATCCCGAGGGGCTTTCGATCATGGCCCCCGGCTCGCTGGTCACCGACCCGATCAACGCCATCTCGCTGGGTCTGGCCCTGATGTTCGGCACCGCGGGTTTGCCGCACATCCTGATGCGCTTCTTCACCGTGCCGGATGCCAAGGAGGCGCGCAAGTCGGTCTTCTACGCCACCGGCTTCATCGGCTATTTCTACGTGCTGACCTTCATCATCGGCTTTGCGGCCATCGTGCTGCTGGCCCAGCACCCCGAGTTCTTCAAGCCCGACGCCATCGCGGCCAATGGAACACTCATCAAGGATCAGTTGGTCCAGGGGCTCGACGGCGGGACCAACATGGTCGCGATCCGTTTGGCGGAGGCCGTCGGCGGCAACCTGTTCCTGGGCTTCATCTCGGCGGTCGCCTTCGCCACCATCCTGGCCGTGGTCGCGGGTCTGACCCTGGCCGGCGCATCGGCCATCTCCCACGACCTCTACGCCAGCGTCATCGCGCGCGGGCGGGCCAACGAGGCCACCGAGATCCGCATCTCCAAGATCGCCACCTTCTGCCTGGGCTTGCTCGCCATCGGGCTCGGCATCGCCTTCGAGAGCCAGAACGTCGCCTTCATGGTCGGTCTCGCGTTCGCCGTTGCGGCCAGCGCCAACTTCCCGGTCCTGCTGGTCTCCATCTACTGGCGAAAGATGACCACCCGCGGCGCCCTGGCCGGCGGCTTGGCCGGGCTGATCAGCGCCGTGGTGCTGACCATCATGTCCAAGGCCGTTTGGGGCGATGTGCTGGGCAATACCGCCATGGTCGACGGCGTCGAGGTCTCCGTGGGCCTGATCGGGCTCAACAACCCGGCCATCGTCGCCATGCCGCTGGCGTTCTTCTTCATCTGGTTTGTGTCGATTCTCGACAACTCGGCGCAGGCCAAGCGGGAACGCGAGGCATTCGAGGCGCAGAAGGTCCGCTGCGATACGGGCATCGGCGCCGAGGGTGCCTCGGGGCACTAAGTCTGAGGCAGAGCCGTCCGACCCAGGGAGGGGGCGGACGGCCGTTGGTGCGCGACCCGCCGTGTCGGGCGGGCTCAGCGCTCCACTTCCCCGATCCGTCCCTCGACGGATTCGATCTTTCCTGTCATGCGGCCGCCGCGGCCGTGTCGAATGTCGAGCTTGATGGCCGAGTAGATGCGCCGACAGCCGAGGTCGTCCAGGACGGCGGCGGCGCGCTCCACCAGGGCCATGGCCTCGGCGATGTTGTCGGTCTCGACAACTGTCCCCATCGGGGTCAGTCGGTAGTCGAGGCCGGACTCCCGGACCATGCGAACGACCTCGCTCACCTGGGCGCTGACGCTCTCGCCCTGGTCGGTCGGGAACATGCTGAACTCCATCAGGACGGACATCTGGGGTCTCCGGGGCGCTGGGCGGTGTTGAGGCAACGGGTCAGGCGGCGGGGATGTCGATCACCGCGTGCTGCGGCGCGGTCTCCTTGTACAAGCGCTTCTGCTCGGGCGTTGCCTCCTGCTGATGTTTCGCCTTCCAGTCCGAATAGGGCATGCCGTAGATGGCCTCGCGCGCCTCCTCGTCGGTCATCGGCAGGTCGCGCTCGCGGGCCGCGGCGAGGTACCACTTGGACAGGCAGTTGCGGCAGAAGCCTGCGAGGTTCATCAGATCGATGTTCTGCACATCGTTGCGGTTCTGCAGGTGCCCGATGAGCCCGCGGAAGGCGGCGGCCTCGAGTTCGATGCGGTCTTCTTCTGTCATGCGGGTCTTCCCCTGTCTGCTTGAGCGATCTGGGCCGCGGCCATCGGCCAGCGTGGTAGGGAGAAGATTGAGCCATCGTAGGGTGGGTCAAGCGAAGCGGACCCACCGCCAGGCCGGGCTGACTACCATGATTACCGAGAGATGGAGGTTCCTTCTCGCGCCGCGAACGGGTGGAACCGCTGCGCTTATTCCACCCTCGGTTCTCGCGAGCGGTTGGCCGCTATTGGCCGGCGGATGCTTCGGCCGCGGCGCGGCGCAGCCGCAGCCGCAGGTCGGGACCGACGCGGCGGGTGTCGTCGATGATCAGGCCGAGCCGCTGCTCCATGCGCTCCAGGCCGGGCAGTTTGAACAACCCGCGGGCGCCGTCCCCCATCAGGTGCGGTGCGATATAAAGCAAAAGTTCATCCGTCAGTCCCTGTTGCATGAAGGCGCCGGCGAGGGTCGCGCCGGACTCGACCAGGACCTCGTTGATCTCGCGTTCGGCGAGATAACGCAGCAGCTGGCGCAGGTCCACGTGGCCCCTGTCGTCCGGCGCGAACACCTGGACCTCTGCGCCGACGGCGTTGGCGCGGGCGATGGCCTTCGGGCTGTCTTCGCAGGTGGCGATGAGGGTGGCGCCCGGGAGTTGCAGCATGCGGGCGTCGAGCGGCATGCGCAGACCGCTGTCCACGACCACCCGCAGGGGCTGTCGCGGCAACTCGTCCGGCCAGAGTGCCGGGAACTCCTCGGGGCCGAGGCGCACATTCATGTGCGGGTCATCCGCAAGGACGGTGCCGATGCCGGTGATGACGGCCGAGGAGCGCGCCCGCAGGCGGTGCACGTCGCGCCTGGCGTCGGCCGAGGTGATCCACTGGCTCTCGCCGCTGGCCATGGCGGTGCGTCCGTCGAGGCTCGTGGCAAGTTTGCAGCGCACGTAGGGCAGGCCGCCGCGCATGCGTCGCTCGAAGCCGGGATTCAGTGCGCGGGCATCGGCCTCCAGCACGCCGGTGACCACCTCGACACCCGCTGCCCTCAGGCGCCCGAGGCCCTTGCCGCAGACCATGGGGTTGGGGTCCTCCATACCGACGACGACCCGGCTGACGCCCGCCTCCAGCAACGCATCGGTGCAGGGCGGCGTGCGGCCGTGGTGGCAGCAGGGCTCCAGGGTGACGTAGACGGTGGCGCCGCGGGCGCGCTCGCCGGCGGCGTCGATGGCGTTGCGCTCGGCGTGGGGCTCGCCCGCGCGCCGGTGGAAGCCTTCGCCGACGATCTCGCCGTCGCGCACCAACACGCAGCCGACCCGCGGGTTGGGGTCGGTGGTGTAGAGCCCGTGCTTGGCGAGCACGATGGCGCGGGCCATCATGCGCGCATCATTGCCGACGTCCATCACGATGTGCGCTTGTCCCGCGGCGGTTCCAGGGCGTCGAGCAGGTCGAGCTGGGCCTTCTTCTCCTCGGCGCTGGGCTGGCGCTCCAGGCGTTCGATCTCTTCCCGGAAGGCGGCGACGTCCTCGAACTCCCGGTACACCGACGCGAAGCGCACGTAGGCGACCTGGTCCAGCTCGCGCAGCTCGTCCATCACCAGCTCGCCGATGCGGTGGCTGCTGACCTCACCCTCGCTGCTGCCGAGCAGTTTGCGGTTGATGTGCGCCACGGCGGCGTCGATCTGGTCCGTGCTGATGGGCCGCTTCTCGGCGGCCCGCATGATGCCCGAGCGGAGCTTGCGCCCGTCGAAGGGGACGCGGGTGCCGTCGCGCTTGACCACGCGCGGCAGGTTCAGCTCCGCGCTCTCGTAGGTCGTAAAGCGCTCGTTGCAGACCACACAGCGCCGGCGACGGCGCACCTGGTCGCCGTCGCCGGACAGCCGCGAGTCCACCACCTTGGTGTCGTGGGCTCCGCAGAAGGGGCAGCGCATCGGCGGCGGCCGGGGCCTGTTCTGGGCGCCCCGGCTAGCGGGCGTGGGCGCCGTAGACGGGGAACCGCGCGCAGAGCGCGAGCACCTGCTCCTGGGCCTTGGCGGTGGCCGTCGGCTCGCCACGAGCGTCGATGACGTCGCACATCCAGCCGGCCAGCTGCTTGGCCTCGTCGAGTCCGAAGCCGCGGGTGGTGATGGCGGGCGTGCCCACGCGGATACCGCTGGTGACGAAGGGGGACTGCGGGTCGTTGGGGACCGCGTTCTTGTTGACGGTGATGTTGGCGGCGCCGAGCCAGGCGTCGACTTCTTTGCCCGTCAGGCCCTGCTCGATGAAGCTGACCAGGAACAGGTGGTTGTCGGTGCCGCCGGAGATGACGTCGAAGCCCCGCGACAGGAAGACCTCCGCCATGGCCTGGGCGTTGAGCACGACCTGGCGCTGGTAGTCCTTGAAGCCCGGCTCCAGCGCCTCCTTGAAGGCCACGGCCTTGGCGGCGATGACATGCATCAGCGGACCGCCCTGGGTACCGGGGAACACGAGCGAATTAAACTTCTTCTCAAGCTCCGGATTGGCCTTGGCGAGGATCAGCCCGCCGCGCGGTCCGCGCAGCGTCTTGTGGGTCGTGGTGGTGGTGACGTCGGCGATGTTCACCGGGCTCGGGTAGACACCTGCCGCGACCAGGCCGGCGACATGGGCCATGTCCACCAGCAGGTAGGCTCCGACGGCGTCGGCGATGTCGCGGAAGCGCTGCCAGTCGACGACGCGGGAGTAGGCCGAGAAGCCGGCGATGATCATGCGCGGCTTGTGCTCGTGGGCCAAGCGCTCGACTTCGTCGTAGTCGATCTCGCCGGTGTCCGGGCGGATGCCGTACTGCACCGCGTTGTAGATCTTGCCGGAAAAGTTGGGCTTGGCGCCGTGGGTGAGGTGGCCGCCGTGTGCCAGGCTCATGCCCAGCACCGTGTCGCCGGGCTGGCATAGCGCCATGAACACCGCCGCGTTGGCCTGGGAGCCCGAGTGCGGCTGCACGTTGGCGTAGGCGGCGCCGAACAGCGCCTTGGCGCGCTCGCTGGCGAGGCGCTCGGCAATGTCCACGTAGTCGCAGCCGCCGTAGTATCGCTTGGCCGGATAGCCCTCGGCATACTTGTTGGTGAGCACCGAGCCCTGGGCCTCCATCACGCGGGGGCTGGCGTAGTTCTCGGAGGCGATCAGCTCGACGTGCTCCTCCTGGCGGCGTTCCTCGTCGCGGATGGCCTGCGAGAGCTCGTCGTCATAGCCTGCGATCTGCATGTCGGTATCGAACATCGGATGCTCCCGGAGAATCGGTTGCGGATTGATATCGGTTCAAGTGTGGGGCGGTTCGGGCCGAGCCGAAGGGGGCCCGTCGGCGGATCGCCGAAGAACAGGTGCGCACCTGGGCGCGCCGCAGCGCCGGCGTTCCCCGCCGAGCCCTGAGACAAGTGCACCTTGGCATGGTTGCGCGATTAATCGCGGCGCTGCCGTCGGGCCTGTTGCTCGTTGCCGCGGTTGGAGCGCCGCCGGATTCAAGGGGGCGGGTCTGGCGGGCCGGCTGTCATGGCGGGCCGCCGATGTGGCGGAGAGGGTGGGATTCGAACCCACGGTGGGCGCTAACCCACGCCGGTTTTCAAGACCGGTGCATTCAACCGCTCTGCCACCTCTCCGGATGAAACCGCTTTCGAACGTCGCACAGGAATCCGTGCGCACGTCCGCGCGGGATTGACGACCCGCTAAACCGGGTAGGATACCGCAAAGTCGCCCGCATCACGAGCGCTGGCGGTTCACTGTGCGATGCTACGGTGTCGGCGTGATCAAAGGGGGCGCATCAAGCCGCCGCGGACGGCGGCACCCGGGGTGCGCACCTTGCCAAGCCGTAAGGTTGCATGTGTCCATGAGTGCAGTATCCTTCCAAAGAATGTCATTGCGGCCGGCGGTTTTTGTCGAGTCGATCATTGCATGCCGGCCGTGCAGCCCGCACTGACTCGCACAACCTCAACCCGAAACCAGGTGTCACACATGGCCAACGAGTTTTCCGTCGCGCGACCGAGCCCGGTCGTGCTCGAAACCAACAAGGTGTTGAAGAACACCTACCTGCTGCTGTCCGCGACCCTCGGCTTCAGCGCGCTGACCGCGATGCTGTCCATGGCACTGGCGATGCCATCCTGGGTCTATCTGGCCTCCGTGGTCGTCTCCATGATCCTCGGCATGTTCGTTCTGCCGCGCACGGCCAACTCAAGCGCCGGCATCGGCGTCATCTTCGGCATCACCGGCCTGCTCGGCTTCGGTCTGGGCGCCATTCTGAGCATGTATATGGCCCTGCCGAACGGCCCCGGCATCATCGCCACGGCCTTTGGCGGTACGGCGCTGATCTTCCTCGGCCTGTCCGCCTACGCGCTGACCAGCAAGACCGACTTCAGCTTCATGGGCGGGTTCCTGTTCGCCGGCATGATGGTCGTCGTCGTGGCGATGATCGCCAACCTGTTCCTGAACATGCCGGCGCTCGCGCTCGCCGTGTCCAGCGCCATCATCCTGCTGATGAGCGGGTTCATCCTGTTCGACACCAGTCGGATCAAGAACGGCTATGAGACGAACTACATCATGGCCACCTACGGCATCTACCTCAGCATCTTCAACATCTTCATCAGCCTGTTGTCGATCCTGGGCATCATGGGCGATGACTAAGCCCCGGCCCCGATCTGGCGGGGCGCCGAGTCGATGATTCGGCGTCTCCCCGGCACCCGCGGCCCGACGGCCCGGCCCGTTTCTCGGTGCCGGGCCTTCTTTTTGTCCAGTTGATCGCACTCGATACACAGGGGATCGAACCATGGAGCTGTTTCTCAAGATCGCCGCCGCAGGCGTCATGATCATGATGCTCTTCTACCTATGGCCAGCCTTCAAGCAGTGGCAGGAAAACGGCCCCAAGGCCGAGAAGGGCGACTGGCAGGCGGCTCTTCTGCCCCTGGCCGCCGTGGTTGGGCTGGTGGTGTTGTTGGTCATGCTGGTGCGCTAGCACCGTCGGCCGGAGTGTCGACCTTCAGGGCGACAAGGTGCTCCCCAGTACCAGGATCTCGGGGGATCTCGGACGCGCCGAGCAAGACTCCGCGCCCCCGAGCGCCGAATACCACGCTGTGCCCCCAGGGTCCGAGTGGAACGCAGCCATCCTGGAGACGTCGAGCTCCTCAGCGCTGCTGGAAGAACTCCTGACCGTCGTAGCTCAACACGGCGCCGTTGGTGGCGACCCGCTCCAGCCGGATGCCGTCCGGCGTTGCCTGCCCTTCGGTGAGTTTGCGTCCGTTGATATAGACGAAGCGTCGAGCGGGTTCTGCGTTGTAGACGTGCACGTTCATCGAGAACGGCGGTAGACGGTTGCGCAGGTCCAGGGACGGGCGCGGTGGTAGGGCGGCGGTATCCGTCGTCGCGGGCGCGGCACGCTCTAGCTTAGGGGGGGCGAGGCCGGGCGGATCAGGCAATCGGGGCGGTGCGCTCGCACGCTGGTTGCCTTCCGGCTGGCGCTTGCGGACCAGCTCCTTGAAGGCCTCGATCTCGGCGATCAGGTCGGGCGGTATCGGCGCCCGGTCGCTCGATGGCGGGGCCCGTTGCGGCAGTGCTTGGTCAGGCGGCGGCGGGCTCGGCAATGGGCGGGTGGATAGACCCGCCGCCGAGGCCGATATGGCGTCGTCGCCTGTACCGAGGACTGCGCGGCGCAGCTCGTCTGCACCCCTCGGCTGGGGCTGACCGGGCGTTGCCGGAGCCGGCACCACCAACACCTGCGGTTGCTGGTTCCCTGCTTGCCCGCTGACGTCCTGTCTATCGATCCCTGGGGAGGGTATGGATGCCGGCATGGGTCGGATCATGTCGCCGGGTACTGCCGCGGTTGGAATCGTTGCCGAGGACACCGTTGGTGCCGCCTGGCTGGTCGCGGTCGGCGCCGGGGCGCTCGGGTTGATCGCGCGCCTCGCGGTGACCTCCTGCGCCGTCGGCGCAGCCTCGGTCAATCTGTCCGGCTGGCCCGTCGGCTCGAGCGTGCCCTGCTCGGCCCCTGCAGCGGCCTCGGGCGCCGGCGGGTCCGCCGGAGGCTCGCGCAGATCGACCTGCTCCTGCAGTGGTGCGGCCGGCGCGACTCCCGCTTGTGCCCGGGCAGGCTCATCCGGCATTCCTGAGAGCCCGCGGAGCAGCAGCAGCGCCACCGCGGCGAGGGAGAGCAGGCCGGCCAATAGGCCCAGGTAGGCCCACGGGCGGGGCTGTGGCACCTCCATGGGGACGTCGACACCGAACCCCTCGATGCGCGGTACATCGCCAAGTTCGCGCTCGCTCTGGGATTTCTTCAGGGCTTCGAGGATGTAGGACATGGCGGTGGACCGACGCGGGTGCGGTCGCTGTTGGGGCTGGGCTCAGCGGTTGGTCGACAGGCGAGGCACATCCAAGTCCGCCAAGGCATTGCTCAGCATGATCAGGGTGCGCGGCCCCGCGATGCCGTCGTCGGTCAGGTCGTTCTGGGTCTGGAATTGGCGCACCGTCGCCTTGACGTCCGCGTCGTAGCGGGAAGGATCCACCGTCAGCGTGCTGTCCGGCAGGAGCGCGAGGCGTTCGCGTAGCCAGGCCACGGCATCCGGCGCGGTCCTCGGGCCGATGATGTTGCCGCCGAAGGGTGGCGGTCGCCACAGCAACAGATAGTCGCCGGACCAGCGCTCGTCCAGGGTCGCGATGGGCACCATGGCGAGGCCGCTCCTGCGTTGCAGCAGCGCGTGCTCGTCGTCCAGGCCGACGACGACCGCGAAACCGACGCCACCGTCGGCCAGGGCGAGCTTCAGCGCCGCCGGTCGATCGAAGCGTCGCAGGTCTGACCAGCGCCCTGCGCCGCGTTCGCAGGCCAGCGCGAAGGCCGGCACCGCAGCGCAGTCGAGATGTCGCACCCCCGGCGCCATGTCCACCTGCCACAGGCGCAGCAATTCGTCGACGACGGATCGCCGGTCGATCAGCGCATCGCCAAGGGCGTCGGCATCGATGCTGGACACTTCCGTGTTCAGTCTGGCCGTGGCGATGCGGGGCACCTTGGTGGACCGGGCGGTGGGTTCCTTGGCGGGCTCGCCGAGGGGTTCGACGGCCAGATCGTCGGCTGGCGGGGTTTCCTGCTGCTCGCCCTCGGCCACCAAGACGGGCCGCTGGCTCTCGGCAGCGGGCGTGACGTGGGTCGTCGGACTCGGGCCTTCCTCGCTGGCGAGGGTTTCGGTCGGACTGTCCAGGGGCGCCAAGGGGGCGTCGTCCGGTTCTGCTAATGGCACTTCGGCCATGACCTCCGGGTCGGTCTCGGGGCCGCTGTTCTCTGGGCTGTCGACCATGACACTGGCGATTTTCCCGACCGGCGCTGCGTCCGCGTCGTCCGTCGTCGGTTCCGCCATGGCGTTGGGCTGCGCGGGTGCGTCGTCCGCGCCAGGCGTCGGTCCGGGATCGGCGGTTGCGGCCAATGCCGCCGGTTCGGCGTCGGCGGCATCGGTCGCGGGCAGCCCGACCCCTGCCAGCCACTCCGTCGGGATGGTGTCCCGTAGACGCTCCAGGGCGCCGGAGCCGCCGATGAAGGTGCCGAGCCCGAGGGCGAGCAGCAGCGCCGCCGCCATGCCGAGCGCCCTCGGAGGCTTGGGTGCCGATGGATCGCGCCGATCGATGACCTCGCGGGCGGCGTGGGTCACGACGTCCGGTGTGACCTGCAATCGGCGCGATACGGCGGCGCCGAGTAGCGCGCGCTCGCAGACCAGGTTGATGAGTCGCGGTACGCCGCCGGTCACCCGGTGCACCCGTTTCAGGGCCGAGGCGGTGAACAGGGGCCGGTCGACGCCGGCCACCGCGATGCGATGATCGACATAGGCTGCCGTCTCCTTGGCGGAGAGCGGTTGCAGGTGGTAGCGGGCGGTGATGCGCTGATTCAGCTGACGCAGGTCTCGGCTCGCCAGCAGCACGCGCAGTTCCGGTTGGCCGATGAGGAAGATCTGCAGCAGCTTGCGTTTCGCAGTCTCCAGGTTGGTGAGCAGGCGGATTTGCTCCAGCACCTTCGGTCGGAGATTCTGCGCCTCGTCGATGATGAGCACGGGGCGCTGGCCGCGGGCATGCGCATCGAGCAGGTAGTGGTTGAGGTGGTCGAGCATCGACTTCACCGACGGGTCGGTGCCGGGAAGCTCGATACGGAATTCGTCGCAGATGGCGTGCAGCAGTTCCGTGGCTGTCATGGCCGGGTTGACCACCAGGGCCACCTCGACCCCCTCCGGCAACTGCTCCAGGAACGCGCGACAGACAGTGGTCTTGCCGGTCCCGACCTCGCCGGTCAGCAGCACGAACCCGCCGCCGTCGCCGGCGCCGAAGAGCAGATGCGCCAAGGCCTCGCGGTGTTGTCCGCTCAGATAGAGGTATTGCGGGTCCGGCGTGATGGAGAAGCTGGCTTCTCTGAGGCCGAAGTATTTTGGGTACACGATGACCTCGCGATCATGATCTCCCGCGGGCGCACCGAGATTCGGGTCGGCGTTTTCCGCGTCGAGCAGGGTGCCAGAGGGACGGTGTTGGCAGTGGTCGGGCCGGGGTCCGTTGTGCGCGCTTGGGTGTCGCGCTTATCTGCCCGGAATAGTAGAAAAAATCACCATAGATTGCACGCTTGTTCGTGCGCTTGGAGCAGGCGTGGGTCGCCGACCATGACGCAGTCCGCTGCGTTCACGCCGAGCCGCGCGAGGGCCATGTCGTTCGGTTGTTGGTGACGTATAGGTGGGGCAGGGGCTCGATGCGACGCAGGAACTTCGCCACACCGGGCAGCGGCGACGGCCCGTGGAAGAGCACGCCGTCCATGTCCGACAGCAGTGCCTTGAACCTAGATGGAGCAGTTGACCGCGCCGATTTCTATGTAAAGCGCTGACTTGTTTCTGGTTCCGCGGCAAATCTGGGATCACCCATTGGGTGGCGGGCGCTACGGTCGCCATGGCACGCCCCGCGTGCCGCCCAGCTTTGTTACAACTTCTTGGAATAGAGAGACTATTCCTCGTCGTTGTGCCTCGCTGGACGGCCCGCGGGACGCACCCTGACGACCGTCCAACCGCTCCATCTAGGTTGAAGGGGGGTTGTGGCTCATGGGGCGAGAAGCAGACCAATGCCCGGGCCTAATGAGGCCCGTTCGGCTGGTTGCGACCAGAGTGGGGGAACAGGCTTCCGACTGCCGTCACGCATCTCGCTGCGCATGATCTGAAGCTCGACACCGAGACTACCGAAGGACTGCGCTGTCCTGTACCATTCTGCCATCCCCCTCGCCCATTGAGGATGGATCGATGTCCTAAGGGATCCCCGTAGAGCCCATTCCCCTAGGGGGATTGCGGTGCCGCCGAAAGGGGTGGGCACATTCGGGGCACAAACGGATGCATCCTTACGCGCGGCTGGATCCAGCCCTGAGGGAACCACATGGTCAACACGACCCTGGTCTCGCATGTTCGCGGACTGGCCGATACCGCGCTCGATTGGCTGGACCTCCCATTCCGCTCCAGGCTCCGACACGAGCTGGCCAGGCCCATTCCCCCCTTGTCCATCCGGCGTCGTGTCGCACCACTGGACGAGTATCTGGCCACCACGGATGAGTACATCGCCTACTTCAAGCTCTTGGGCGGTCTCCACATGCGATCGGATGTACTCGACATCGGCTGTGGCCATGGCCGGTTCATTGCCCGCATGCTGACCAAGCCCCATTATTTCCGGGGCGCTTACGAGGGATTCGACAGCGACCCCGTCGCAATACGTTGGGCACAGGGCAATATCACTTCAGAGTTGGCCCAGGTTCATTTCCGGCATATCGACCTCCACAACGCATATTACAGTCCGACGGGACAAGTCGATCCGAGCACGCTGCGCTGTCCATATCCAGACGACAGCTTCGACTTCGTGCTGGCCTGGTCGATCTTTACCCATCTCAGGCCGTCTGTCGTCGATCGGTATTTGCAGGAGGTCGCGAGGGTACTCCGCCCGGGGAAGTGCTTCATCGCGACCTGCTTTGCCTTGGATGGCTACCCCAACTCGCTCCGATCCGACCTCCAATTCTCGCGGCTCCTCCCTGCTAACCCTCACAGTCATTGGGAGCATCACGATACCTGGTCCACGCTCTTCCCGGACGCCCCTGAGCGTGCGATTGGATTGCAACTGTCTTACCTGCGGGCGGCGGGCGCCAAACAGGGCCTCGTACTCAAGCAGTTCGTCCCAGGTAGCTGGAACTGCGACGACGACTACTTGTCGTTGCAGGACATTATGGTCTGGCAAAGGCCACCCCCGACGGGCGCGGACGACAGCGGTGGGCCGATACGATGATCGGGTTCGCCACCGCGCACTCGATTAGGGTCGATACCGCGTAAGTGACGTGCATCTCCGATCCTCTGATCTTTTCTGGGGATACCTCGCCAACGGCCTCAACATTGGCGCGGCCATTCTCCTGTTGCCGCTCATCCTCAAACAGATGCCCGCCGCCGACGTGGGCATGTGGATACTGTTCATCGCCTTGGCAAATGGGGCACGCTTGCTAGAGCTGGGCCTTCGTCCCACGCTCGTCCGTCTCTCTGCCTACATCTATTCTGGTTCCGAATCGCTCCATCCGGAGGGTTTCGATTTGGTCCAGGTGCAGCGTCCTGCTGACCCGCAATTGCTGGCGGAATTGCTGGCGACTTCTCGGCTCTTGTATGTTCGGGTTACAGGCATGGCGGCGGCTGCACTGTTGCTTGGCGGTACTGCCTTCGTGCTGTCCGTCGCGACCGACGCCCAGCCCGCGGACGACCTCGTCTTGGCTTGGCTAGCTTTTGCGCTCGGCTACATCATCAGCCTATTCTTCGCGCGCTACAGCGCGATCCTGCAGG
The DNA here is from genome assembly GCA_028277725.1 of Thiohalocapsa sp. Lineage (GTDB taxonomy): Bacteria > Pseudomonadota > Gammaproteobacteria > Chromatiales > Chromatiaceae > Thiohalocapsa. The sequence goes on along the minus strand of JANQFX010000102.1, from coordinate 22,441 downwards.
GGCGTGGGGACGTCACCCTGACGAATAAGATCATCGTTGCCTCACGCACCACCTTTCTCGTGGTCGGCGCCCTGGCTGTGGCGCTCGATGGGGGCCTCATCGGACTGGGCATCGCGTCTCTCGTGGCCGCCATCGTTGACAGGGCGCTGCTGCACCTCGCGTTGTACGCGCGTAGTCGCCCGGAGTTGTCGGCGCTGCGCCGAGCACGGGCGAGTACAGAGCGGCTGTTGCCGGTCGTTTGGCGCAACTCCCTGCGGTTGGGAGTGGTTCATGTGGGCGGATATCTCGTCCTCAGTGCGAATATCCTCATTGCGTCCAGCTTCTTGGGCATGAGCCAAGCGGCCAGCTACAACCTCAGTAATCAATTATTGACCACGTTGCTCATCCTATCGGGTGTCGTCTTCCAGCTGTTGGCCCCCAAGCTGAATGCGTGGCAGGTCAGCGGTGACAAGGAGGCCCTGCGCGCAGGGCTCGCGGTGGTGCTGCTATTCGCCTGGGGGTCCTTCGTCCTGGGTGCGCTAGTCCTGCTGCTCGCAGGTGCTCCGTTGCTAGCCTGGTTGGATAGCGAGACCAGTTTACTGGGGACGGGCGTCTTGGGGGCCTACGCAATGCTGACCCTCCTCGAGGTCAATCTGCTCATCAGTTGCGCCTTCCTCTTGACGCAGAATCGGGTGCCCTTCGTCCGGGCATCCGTCGTCTCAGGTATCGGGGTCGTTCTGCTTGGGCTTGTGTTGGTGAGCCAAACCGCGCTCGGTGTCTGGGCCTTCATTCTTGCCCAGGCCGTCGTCCAAGGCGCCTACAATTATTGGCGCTGGCCACGCCAGGCGCTCGCCGAACTCGACATGTCACCCGCCGACGTCTACCGCTACGGTGTTCGAGGCATTCGCACAGTCATGGGTCAAACTTCCAATGCGTGAGCCGTTGTTGTCGCACCAGGATGGGGTCGCGGAGATCGCGAAGCTACCATCCCACTTGATTCGACCCGGTCAGGCTTCCACAGAGCCCAGCGTGTCTATTGCTATTCCGCAATACCGACGACCGCAGATGCTGCGGCAGGCCTTGCGTAGTGCCCTGGCGCAAACAACCGATGCAACATTCGAAGTGCTGGTCGTGGACGATGATCCAGATCCACTGCGGTCTTCGGAGATCGACCGAGTCGTCGACGACCTGAACGACGCAAGAGTGCGACTGTTTCGGAATGCCCGCAATTTGGGTGTCTACGGCAATTGGTGCAAATGCCTGCAGCTCGCCCGTGGAAGATGGGTAACACTGATGGACAACGACGACTTGATGTCCGACGGGTTCTTGTCCGCCTGTCTCGACGTGGTCGAGCACAGGCCTGATGCTCGACTGGTGGGCACCCGCTATGCCATTCGAGACGCGCGCAAGATCGAACGCGACAGAACATCCCTTCAGTTGGGCCACCGACTGAAGAACAGGCTGCTCTATGGAGGGCGTTCGATACGCAGTAGGCGCCTCGGCAGCTCGGATTTCTTCGTCGACTATCCGTTCGCGGGCGTCACCGGGGTCCTGATGGACCGCGAATGTGCTTTGTCAATCGGCGGGTTCTACCCAGGCCACTGGCCTGCCGCAGACGCGATATTCATCGCCAGGTTCATCCAAGCCTACCCCTCTTACCTGTTACCCGCGCCGCTGGTCACCTGCCAGATTTTCGATAATGCAGCGTCGCGGGAATCGGTCATGGAAGACCTGGTACGCCAGGGGCTTGAATTGCGTGAGGAACTGATCCCACGGCTCGGGTGCTGCCCTGACATCTTGCGTTGGTATGCCCGACTCAAGGCGCTGGGATTTCTCCATGCCATGTACGCAACCTTCCATGGTAAGCGCCCCCCCAGTGCCCTGCTCGATCGCCTTGGTCTGCCGAAAGTCCCTGCGCGGGCGGTGTATTGGCTTGCGAATGCAGCGACGCTGTTGCTCCCCGTTTGGCTTTGGAGTCGATGGCGGCATGCCGAGTCGAGGCCGTTGGGTCGTTCGCATTAGCGGCTTCGATGCAACAGGCCATGTTGTCGTAGCTCGTCCAAGGCGGCATCGTAGCTGCCGCCTGATTGGATGTACTGCTCCAGTTCGTCCTGCACCCATCGGGCGAACCGACTGATTCCGGCATCTACCGCCCAGGTGGGTTCGTAGTGGAACAATCGTGCGGCTTTGGAGATGTCGGCCCAGTTGTGTCGGATATCGCCAACCCGGAAGTCTCCAGACACGCGATAACGGGGCTCAACTCCGAGCGCTGCGGCGAGCAGCCCGACGATTTGCACCACCGATGTTGGCCTACCCGAACCGACGTTGACGATATGGCCATTCACCTTGTCGGCAAACAAGGCAGCGTTCGTTGCTTCGACGACATCATCGATATAGACGAAGTCTCTCGTCTCGGCCCCGTCCTCGAACACATTGATCGGCTGCTCCGAGAGCATGGCGACCGCGAAGATCGATAGAATACCGGTATACGGGTTCACCAGCGATTGCCCAGGGCCATAGACATTCTGATATCGCAACGCCACGGCCTCGATATCCAATGCCGGGCAGGCAGTCATAATGAGCTGCTCCTGGGCCAACTTGGTGACTGCATAGATCGAATTCGGCCGCAGTCGAGCCTCTTCCAATGTCGGTTCAGGCGTCGTCGCAACCTGGCAGATCGGGCATGGAGGTGCAAAGAGTCCCTGCTCCATGTCCTGTATCCTGCGCCCATGCGGATAGACGGTGCCATGCCTGGGGCAATGCGCGGCCCCTTCCCCGTAGACGGCGCGGGAGGACGCCACGACGACCCTCGACACCTGGTGTTCCGTGTTCCGAAGTATGTCCAGTAAAGTGGCGGTGCCCGCCACATTGGCCTCGCAGTAGCGCCCAACGCTGTACATCGATTGGCCAGTCCCGGTTTCTGCCGCCAGGTGTAGCACATGGGTGACATCCCCTAGACATCGATGCCAGTCCTCCGCTGAGGTGACGTCGCCCACGACCAACCTGCCCGATGCACGGGCCCGGCTGAGGCTGAACGACCGGCGACCGTCCTTCCCGTGCACTTGCGGAGAGAGGTTGTCCAAGAGACGAACGTCGTGACCATCCGCCGCGAGCCGTTCGGCTACCGCCGACCCAATGAACCCCGCGCCGCCGCTGATCAGAATCTTCATGAGGTATGTACACCGAGACAGGCACGCACGCTGGGAGGCGCGAACGAGACGGGCGGATTGGTGCGCTCCGTTCCGTTAGGAAAGCGCCGATGGTTGGGCCTTCCCCGTTTGGTACAGAGATTTCGCGTCCCGAGTGCCGCGAGTGAACTGCCAGGAAATCAGGCCACGATACAGGTCGCGATGCATCAATCGCTCGGCCCAGGAAGCCTGTTCCGCGGCACGCGTGAGTGGTAACCACAAGAAGTTGGCGGTGAACCCGTTGAATACGATAGAGCGAGCCACGTAGCGCAGCATGAGCAACAACGGACTGCGGTCCGCACCGAGCAGGTATCGGCGGTGTGCTGCGCCGAACGCACGCACGTGGTCGGCCAGCGTGGAGGGCTGCAATACGTGGTAGCGCACCACGATTTCGGGCTCAGGCACGTATGCGTGGAATTCACCGAAATTGAGCCCCCGTTCGTAGCCACGACGCATCGCCCCTTCCAGGGTCTCGACATGGTAGTGGTAGCCCAGTGCTTCGGGCGCATAGCGAAGTCGCATCCCCGCCTGGTGCAGACGATAGCCGAGTTCCGCATCCTCATGTGCCGCCGCGCCCCCGCGGCCGCGATGCTCTCTGAAGAGACCCGCGTCTCGCATGAACGCAGTCTTGAAGGAGACTTGGCAAGCCCAGAACAGGTAGTACGGCAAGGTCTCGAGCCCGGTGAATGCATCGAACCGAAAGGGGTCCCAGACCTGGAGGAAGACGCTGTCGGTCAGCTCCGGTGACTGCAGCACCTGACCTAGCACCGCCGTCTCCTGATCAGGGTGTTCGTCATGCACACGCAAATGCGCCTCGAGGGCAGTTGGGATGAGCATAATGTCATCCGCGATCAACAATCCGACCTCCGCCCGCGCCTTCCGCAGACCGCGATTCTGCGTATAGCCTGGACCGCGATTGTCGTGATGGAGGTAGGTCAGTTCAAACCGAACCCGAGATTGCAGATCCGCCACGACCTCCCTTGTATTGTCAGGTGATCCGTCGTCGATGATGATGACTTCGAACTCATCATCGGCCAAGGTTTGCCGTTGCAGACACTCGACCGTCGCGGGCAAGATGTCCGCCCGGTTGTAGGTGGCCATGACGACGGAGATCAAGGGTCGGTCGGGCATCGCGGCAGGCTCTGGTCAAGTGGGACAAACTGGGGTCTCGAAACAGTCGAGCTGCCCGTGCGGAGCAGGAGGCCTCGCCACGTCTCGAGCGCGCAAGCGTTGGAGAAGTGGAGCGAAGCGGAAAACGCGCATTTGCCTCGCGTCTCGAACAACCGCTCCGGGAGGCCTCTTGTCGAGATCCCCAAGGGTAAGGGGCTCGGCGCTCCCAGGCGTCGCAGTGAAGTCGATGTGGAGACTGCGCGAGCGGGCGCGGGCCATGGATATCGGCGGTGCTGGCGCCGCACGCGCCCGCGACGGCGCAGTGCACCGAGCCGCCTTGTGACAACCTTGGCGGTGATGTGCTTGCGCAAGCGTCGCTCCTCGCATGTTCGAGATTAGCGAGGGTGATTGCGTCGGTCAACCGGAGTACAGCCGGTCCTCGAGCGGTTCAACGGGACCGGACCGGATGGGTCGCCGACGATTCAGGGACATTGCAAGACACATGACGTCTCTGCGCTCAGGCCGGAGATGCTGCATCGGCGGTGGACTGGATCACCGGGGGGCACGTGTCCAGTCAGGGTTGTTCGGCCGGGGAAAAAAAGGGCGCTCTTCGTTGCAGGATTGCGATACCGCAGGACGGCTCCGCCATGTTGTGTATTGCAAGGCTGCCGTATTCCGGATGCTGTTCGAGTATCCAATCAACGGCACGCGCAACGTCGGGGCGATGATAGACGCCCCTGCCGTCGGCCGTCGGGATCGGGCATGCCGCGTTGTGTTCGCGCGGGAGCTTCGCAATCTGATCCGCATACCGGTTCTCGAAAGGACCCGTATCGTGGAATATGATCACGCCGGTTGCGGCGACGAGTGTGTGAAAGTTCTGGAAATCACGGACCACGCCGTCGAACGAGTGATCACCGTCGATGAGCAAGATGTCCACCTGGCCTAGCATCTCTGCGGCCTGCTCACGAATCGAAGGATCATCCGATGATCCAAGTAGGGTAGTGGCGAAACGCTTCAGTCCATGCATCTTCAGCAGTATGTTCGCCCTTGCCGCCATCTCGTGTGAGGTGTCGATGCTGACGAGGCGTCCCTCCCCGCCGTTTTGCCGCAATGCCTCCGCGAATGCGAGCGTTGATGCCGCACCTCCAAGTCCGATTTCGAGAATCCGGTTCGGCATCAGGATTCGCGCCAGCGTATACAGAAAATCCGCCTCTTTCGCAAAGACAGGGCCGGGGTTGGTCGGAGTCCCGCTATAGAAGCGCGTGAACTCGGGAGCGACTTGGTGATACCTCCGTATGACCTCGCACGCAGCTGCCTTCAGGACCGCCCGTGCGTTCCGATTGATGTTCTGGAGTCTCATCGGTTTGCTCTCTGACTGTGCTGCCTTCTTGGAGTGGCGTCCGATCGCTCCGGTGGGAGCAGACAGGCATGGTCTGGCCATCATGTTCGCTCTGGCGCCTGCTCCTAAGGAGCGCAACGGCGACGCGGAGCGAAAGACTGCGCCGGTCATCCGCCAACGTCGCGCCCCCACGGTCGGGTTGGTACCCCTCACGATGGAGCTTGAGGACCGCCCGAGCGTCGCAGCGGATCGCGGACGTCGGCCGCGAGCGTCGGAGACGAATCGGCCATGTGCCCGCCGAAGGTTACACTGCCTCGGACGCGTCGACCAATATCGACACCGTATCGCTCCAAGTCTCGTCCAAGGCGCCGTCGGCGTTGTTATCTACGGCGAAGCGAAGCGCGTATTCTCCAGTGTCAGTGGGCGAGAATGGGATGCCAAAGACTTCTCCGTAACTCGCGATGGGTGCGGCGAAGAAACGAAGCGGCGCGTCGGAGACGACCCAACCCGTTCCGTAAACCAACCATTGCGTCTCGCCTTGGGGAGATCTCATGGACACCCAGAAATCCGCGTCCTGCCCCAAATAGTCGCCGGCTTCCAGATGGATCGACAGCCATACGGACTGCCCGAGAACGATGGACCCAGGTAGATCGGAATCGTTGATCCGTGCATCGAGCGCCGGCACCGCGGCCGTTTCGGCGGCACCGGTCACCAAGAGCCCCCCGGAACCAACGCCAGCATTGCTCAGAAAACTCACACTGCTGCTGAGGGCTCCCGGCTCAATGGGTGCGTAGACCAGGGATAGGAGGATCGACTCGCCGCTGGCGAGCACGATCGGCATCTCCGGCGGATCGATCTGCGCAAGTGCAGGATCACCGAAATCGACCGTGTCGATCACAAGCTCTCGGCCGCCGACGTTGCCAATGGCAACGGTCTTCGTCGATTCGGAGCCAACCGGCACATCCCCGAAATCCAAGGTGTCGGGGAAGGCGACCAGCACTGGAGGTTGTTCGTTTACGACAAAGGTGACCGTGTCGCTCCAGGTCCCGTCGAAAACGCCGTCGGTATTGTCGTCTATGGCGAAAGTGAAGCTATGCTCGCCGGCGACAGGCGGCAGAAACTCGAAGCTGAACAGCGGGTCGTAGTCACCCATTGGCAAGACACCCAACCGCCGGGGCGTCTCGGACGCGACCCATCCCTCCCCGTACACCAGCCAGTACAGGCTGCCAGTCGGGGCCGTCCAAGAAACCCACAAGTCCGCCTCACGACCGACAGAGTCGTTCGCGGTGAGGTGGGTAGAGAAGGTCACCGACTGCCCGAAGTCGACCCTGCCGCCGGCATCTGTTCCGGCGATGCGAGCGTCGGGTACCGGCGCTACTGACTCGCGCCCTGCGGCCGTCACTGCGACCTCGCGTGGCGTCTGCTCCGCATTGCTACGCACGGAAAGGGTTGAAGCCATCGGGCCAACCGACAAAGGCGCATAGGTCACCAGGAGCGCGGTGGACTCTCCCGCATCGAGAACGATAGGGAAGGAAGGCGGATCGAGTAGTGACAGTGAGGGATCGCCGAGTGCGACGCTATCGACCGTCAATGGCTGACCTCCAGTATTGCCCAGACCGACTGCGAGCGTATTGGATGAACCAACGGCCACGGTGCCAAAGTCCAGTGCGCCTGGGACAACGATGAGCTGGGCGGGTGGTGGCTGCACAGTGAAGCCGACATCATCGCGCCAGGTGCCATCGTAGACACCATCCGAGTTATCGTCGAGCGCGAAAGTGAAGACATAATCACCCGCTGCGGCAGGGGCTAGCTCGATGGCCGGTAAGAACTCTTCGAAGTCCGCAACAGGTGCGACAAAGGCGCGCAACGGTGTCTCGGATTCAACCCAACCGGCACCCTCGACCAACCAATAGTCGACGCCGTAGGGGGTTGAGAACCCGATCCAGACATCGACCAGGCGTCCAAGATAGTCACCTGCGGTTAGGTGGGTCGACAGCGTCACAGAGTCACCGAAGTCAACGGTTTCTCCGGTCTCGCTGCCATTGACGCGGGCATCCGGCGAGGGATCGACGGCCGCACGGCCCTCACCGTTTACCGTGGAAACCGACTGCGTTGCCGTCTGGTCATTGCTTGTGATCGAAATCGTCCCCGTGGTTTCTCCGACACTCTGCGGCGAAAAGCGCAGGTGCAGCGATTCGGAGCTACGCGGGGGGATGCGCAAGGGATCCTTGAAGCCGTCAGGCAGCGAGAAGGCGGCACCGGATACCAGGATATCCTCGACCCAAAGGTCCGCCTCCCCGTCGTTGCTCACTACGATTCGGGCGTCGTCGTGGAAGCCGACGGGAACGACGCCGAAGTCGAGGACAGGCGGATCGATGCGTAGTTGGGGTTCGGGATTCTCGTCCGGAGTCAATCTGTAGACGCTGTTGCCTGCGGTTCCGACATAGAGGACGCCTGTCTGAGAGTCCAGGCTGATGGAGTGCATGAGGTCCAGTGGCAGCCCGTCCGAGAAATCGTGCCATTGGGCCCCGGAATTGGTGCTGCGAAACACGCCACGCGCGGTTGCGGCAAAGAGATAGTCCGGGTGGGCGGGATCGACGGCCAGTGCATAGGTCAACAAAGGCGGCGCAACGCATTCCCAATTCTGGCCGCGGTCGATACTGCGAAAGACGCCCCGGGAGGTGCCGGCATACAATGTTTGCAGGTCGGATGGGTGTGACTCCAAATCCAATACCGCGGCATCGATACCGGCGGCGCGGACCCAGCCCTCGTCTTTGAAGACATAGACGGCCCCATCCTCATTCGGCTCGACCCACCACTGCTCCGGCTCACCGTTGGCCGCCTCACCACTCCAGGTCCGCAGCGCCGCCAGCAGCGGCCCACCCGTCTCGTCCAGGATCAGATCCGTAACGCTCGCGCCCGCGGGTAGACCCTCACTCAGGTCCGACCAACTGGAGCCGCGATCCTCGCTGAGAAGTATGCCGTCGCCTTGAGTCGTGGCGTACAGGGTTTCCGGGCGCAGAGGCGTCGAGACGATCTGCCAGACGCCGACGTCGGCGAGCAGTTGCTCTGGCGCATCGCAGGGCGCACTGAAGCAGTCCAACGACTTGGCATAGACGCCGCGACTGGCTTGGAATTGCCAGGCCGGGTCGCCTGTTGCGAAATAGATCCGTCCCTCGTCCAGCCAGTCCGCTGCGAAGGCCCAGTTGTAGCTCACGAAACCTATATCGTCGGAGAAGGAATAGGTTTCGTAATGCTCCCAAGCGTCGGTGTCGCGCTCGTAGCGGGTGAGATATCCCTCGAGCATGGCCAGTACAATACTCTCGGACGAATCCGCCGTCTGTGGGCTGACCCAAACCCGGTTCATCACCGCACCCTCGATGCCGTCTGTGATGACCTCGGCAGAATCGGTTTTTCGATCGAACCGCGTCACGGCGTTCATGCCGACCGTCGTTGAATACCAGATCCGCGATATTTGCGGAGTCGACGCGTTCGGTGGCTGCTGCGCTTCGAGGAGTACGCTTTCGCGGGGGTCGATTGCAATTCGAAGGAACAGCGCTCGCTGGGTGTCCCAGGTGATACCGCCATCCCTGGTGAGGTAGGCGCCCAACCCCTGATCCTGAGACGGCTGCGCGCTAAACAGCGGGATCTCCGGAGGAATGCTATTGTCGATGGCCTGTGCAATGGCCAAGCGGCTGTTGTTGGGATCGATCGCAATCATGTACACGAGGGGCAGTTGGGATAGCCCGACCAATTGCTCGGGCAGCGCCCAGGGCGTCCAGGACAGACCGGCATCGAGACTCTCGAATATCCAGTGATCCTCCGTGCCCAAGATGACCCGGTCGGGGTCATCTGGATCATGGGCAAGCACGGTCGTCTTCATCGCTGCCAGGGGCAGATCGCCGCTTGCATCCATCCAGTGTCCAGCCTCGGAACGATACACGCCGGCACCATAGCTGATCGCCCAGACGCGACCATTTGCATCGGTGCTCACCAGAGTCTGCACATCCTGTGTCTCTGCGACGCCCGCCGGCTCGATGCCTGCGTCATCCGCAACCCAGTCGTTGCAACCACTAACCGACCGGTAGATACGTGCCGGCGGCTCCCCGCGATCGCCGATCGACCCCAGTGCGGCAATCAGCTGCCCATCACCGTCCTGAGCCAGGGACACCACGGGGTGATACACATCTGGCGCATCGACGAGCGTCGGCAGGCCTAGTCCGCAATCCGACCAGGTGTCGCCCTCGTCCCAGCTTTCCCAGACGCCGGTTTCCCAGGTTCCGACATGCAGGTGGGCCGTGTCGTTGGGATCGATATTGAAGCCGACGAAACCAATGAACATGTCGCGGGTGTGAATGCGCTCCCAGGTGTCGCCTGCGTCCCGGCTCCGGTGGATACCGTGGATTGCAAGCGCGTAGAGCGTATCGGGATTCCCCGGAACAATGCGCACGTCGAACTGATCGCCCCCGAACGGCCCTATGGCCTCCCATTCCGCCGCGGAGGAGCTGGTCGAAACGGAGAACAGCATGACCGCTCCGAATAGGGTGGTGATCACTCGTCGTAGGTTGGCTGCAGTGCTCGACATGTCCGTTCTCTCCACGCGAAGGTATTCTTGAGCCACGCGACCGCGTGGGCGGAGCGGAGCACTGCCTGCTCTTGAGCGGCGGCTCGCGCCCGCCCCACTTTCAGATTTAACGTCGTCCGGACCACCAGCGCCGTGACCACAGTCCCAAACCCGCGCTCCGAGCCGCAGGCACGAGCCGGCGCTGCCGACACCGCCCGGGCCCGGTGTTTCGTCATGGGAGGGGAACCTTCGTCCTCGTCGTTGCGCCATGCCAGCTGCCCAGCGCAAAGCGCCTGCCGACCCGCCCACCTGCTGCTTCTCATTTGAAGCTCGGCGGAGTGGATGGCGGGTGGCTCGCTCAGTGGAGGATGTGCGAACGTCGCTCGAACGCCCGGCGGAACAGGCATCTGAGGGAACGACTCAGCGGTTGACCGCTACCTGGAGCGGGGAGCGCAAAAGATGCACGAACGGTGTTCGGCTCCGGCAATGCGCAATTGCTCAAACCCGGGGCAAGCGCAGCAGGACGGTCATGAAAGGAGACGAGGTTGTCAGGACCCCAAAGGCATCTGGCGCGACGGTGACGACAGGATGTAGGTATCGTAATGGGGATGTCGGAAATCGTGCAGCACGAACACCGACTCTGCCCAGTGGCAACGCAACCAGCGTTTGCTGCCCAAGCCATAGATTCGCGCCAATTTCCGGTTGGCGCTTGATGCGTTGAATTCCTCGATCGCGAGCAGCTCGCCGACGTGCTCGCACATCAGGTCGTGGTCTTCGCCTACCAAGTCATCGAAATAGCAGAAGCACCTCGGCAGGCGGGTGTCGTGTGGCCCGTCGAAGATTTCGAGCGCTGCCACCGTCGAACTGTAATAGTCCAAGTCGAAAGACACGAAGCCGAGAGGAGCGGGGTGCTCCTTGGCGAAGAAGTCCTTCACGGTCTCAGCGACATCGCCCAACACAAGCTGCGATGATCCTAGGCGCGAGCGCAGCGCTTCGACATCCATGCGAAAGAATTTCTCCCGCCAGACACAGGGCACATCCCGGTAGTCCACCGGAGCCGGCATGCCTTCACCGGTGTCGAACCCGTAGATCTCGAATCCAACGCCCACGGCCCGCTCGATATCGGCGGCCAGCTCCTCCATGACCAACAAGCCGTTTCCGCCGGCCACGCCGAACTCGATTGCCGATATCTTGTCGAGGCCAAGTTGCTTCGCCATCAAGGCGGCCTGGAACATACAGTAGGCAAAATGCGGGCGGGGCGTTGCGTCGAAATAGATCCGCAGACCGATGGGCCCCAGGCGCGACTTGGCCCAGGCGCGCTGTAGCATGGTGCTGGGCCGCAACAGCCCACGAAGGAGCTTGAATGAGAGTGCTTTTTGATCAGTGTTCATGGCCCGCGTTGCCGAGTTTCGAGTGGATGATGCGTGCAATGCGCGCGTCCATCGAAACCGTATCAGGGCATCTCGAGCAGTTCGAGATAGCCATCAGTTATCAGAGCAGTGGTTCCTTCTTGGCGGAAAACACAATCATGCGGCCATCCGGGTTGGATGCGTTGATGGGCGCAAAGGCCGGCATGGTATAGAAGTATCCGCCTGGCAGCGGAATCCGACGCCGGTTGCTACCGTCACGCTGCATCACGTACAAACCGGAGTTTTTGAGGTTCTTCAAGTCCGCATGCCAAAATATGATGTCGCGGCCGTCCGGGGACCATTCCGGCACTGCGTCGGTGGCATCGTGCCCGGAGAGATTGGACGCCTCACCGGTGGCTAGGTCCACCTTGACGACGTGCCAACTGTCTTTTGCAGCACGACGCATGAAGACGACCGACTTGGCATCCGGCGACAGTTTCGGGTCGAAATCGCCGAGACCGGGATGGCTCTTCGCGAGGCGCTGGGTCTCGCGGGTGGGCTGTGGAAAACTGATTTGCTTGGCTGTCGCGGAGGAGTCGACCACCCAAATGGAATTCGGGTCCGACGGACGCTCCCTGCTGGCAAAGACCAGTTTTCCGCCGACCCGGTGCGGGTCGGTATTGATGCCGTCCGGCTTGGTGTTGATGGTGGTGATGGCACCAGAGGAAAGATCCAGGCGCTTGATTGCGGGTAGCTGCCCATGCTTCATCGAAACGAACAGAATACCCTTGCCGTCCGGAGTCCAGTAGCCGTTGCCGGAGATCTCTCCAGAGCGCGGCCCGACGACGGATTTGAGTTCGGAACCGTCCATGCGCCCGACCATGATCTCCGTGTTGCCGTAGCCCGTGTTTTCCGTTGCCAATCCCGTGGTCGGGTTGCGCTGGTTGTAGCGCGTAAAGGTTATCCACTGGCCATCCGGTGAGATGCGCGCATGATTGAGCTCGCGACAGGGATCAGAGTATAGCCGGCGTAGATTCTCACCATTCACGGTACTGGTGTAGATACTGAAGTATGCTGGGTCCAGATCCTCACCTGCCTTCATGCCAGGCTGCACGCAGCCCGAGCCTTCATAGGTTGGCGGAGAGCATGCGGTGACGATGAGCAACAGTCCTGGCACGAGTAACAGGAAAGAAGCAAAGGAGTTTCTGGACATTGCAGCATACCTGTTGGGGACAGTGTTGAAAGAGTACACGCTGTTCGGGCGTCGCGCAGCCGTTTCGCGATCGCTGCACGAGGCGCCGGGCGGTTGGTTGCCCGGGCTTGTGGATCGATAGAGCGCCGCCGTGCGGGTGGGCGTTGGGGCGCAGGCGTTCTTCATACCGAGCGCGCCGGCGGTTGTTGGCGGTCATACCAGGTGCGCCATGGGCTGGGCGTTGTCTCGCACTCGCGCTGGACGTCGAGGTCGGGTAACACGGTGGCAATGGCGATAAGTGTCCAGAACATCATGTAGACGGTGGGTTCTCGAAACAGCGGATTGGTCAGGCCGTCCAAGGCATAGGCGATGAGCCCGAGGAGGGTGGCGAGTGCAATGAAGGCGCTGCGGCGGTCTGTCGATCCGGTCACGGAGAAGAGACGAACCATGGCGCCGACGATGATGCCGTAGAAGGCGAAGATCCCGAACAGGCCGCTTTCGGCACCGATCCAGAGCAGCACGTTGTGCACTGGCATGATCCATGCCCAATCGAAGTTGTAGATGGCGAGGGCTTCCATGTAATTCCCGACGCCGAATCCAAACAAGGGGTGGGCAAGCAGTATGTCGACGGCGACCATGAATTGCTCGAAGCGTGTTGTCAGGATCTCGATGGGCGCGCTCGCGAATCGTTCGGCAATCAAGCCCACACCCCAGGGGGCGATCAGCAACAACAGCGCGGAGCCCCACAGGAAGACGCGCCCGACAGAGCGTACACCCACGCGGAAGCGCATGAGCGCGACGCCGATCGTCATGGCGATGGCGAAACTGAGCCAGGCGGAGCGCGAGAGGCTCAGCACGAGCCCGATCATGCCCAGCACGGTGACAGCGCCGAGTACCCAGCGCCAAAGCACCCGGAGCTTGTTATCGAACAGGAACACCATGGGCCAGGGCAGCAACATGGCGAGGTAGATGCCGTAGGAGTGGGAGTCGTAGGTGGACCCTTCTGCCCGGTAGTACATCTCGATACCGGGCACGGCATATTGCGCTTGGCGTTCGGCGCTGCCCGCGCCCTTGTCCCGAGCCAAACCCTGCAGGAGGTCCAGCTGGCTCTGCGCCAACCCTAGGACGGCCTCGAAAACGATGGCGACCAGGACCGCCAATAGCCACCACTGCAGGTGATGGTGCTGGAAGTGGCGCGACACGTAAAAATAGGCGAAGACGTGCTTGGCCAGATAAGCCACGGCGAATAGCCCCAGGACGGGCCTCGGTGTGCCGACGATGGATAGGAGATACGCCAGGACGAGGCTCAGAACCAGAAAATCGAAGGCCCGTAGCCGGATGCACGGCCTATCATGCCGCACGAATCGCTGCACGAACCACACGGCCGCCAGGGTCACGAGCACGAGGTCGATCGGTCCGATGCCGATCATCCCCGAGGCCATGGCATTGCCGGCCTGGTCTGGTGGGACCATGTCGAGGAACAGCCACTTTTCGATGGAAGCGAGCGGAATGGTAGCGAAGAAGCCCGGCAACAGCAGCCCGGGCATCATCAGAACGACGACGACGGCGATGGGCATGACCATGGTGGCCGCGATGACGAGGACGAACCAGCGACCATCCAGCGTCCACAATCGAGAGGCCAGGACCGCGAAACCGCTGCCGAGCAGCAAGATCGAGCCGGCGCGCCGAATTCCGCTGAGCCGGACTAGCACGCGTCACACACCGAGCTTGCGCAGTAGATAGCTGACGGCCAGACCGAACCCGGTACCGAGGGCGACGGACAAGACAAGTCCGACCACGAAGACGCCGCAGCCTCGATGCACGCTTGCCGGGGCCGGGGGCGAGTCCGGAGCCGGATCTGGGGCATCTTGGCCCCACTCCTCCCTAGCCGGGTCCATCGTCATGGTCGACCCCGATCCGCGCGTTCGGCTCAGGCGCCATCGGGAGGGCGGCCGATTGCGCATTGCTGGTCAGGCGGAGAACAGCCCGTCGTTCATCCGCCAGAAACGCAAGGACGTAGGTCGCACCGATCGCCACGAACACGGCAAGGAAACCCGTCAGACCCACGTGGTACAGCTTGATGGGGCTCGTAGGCTCTACCGGAACCAGGGCGCGGGCGAACAACGTGACCTCGCTGCCCAGATTCGTGGATCGGATCATGGCATCCTGGTAGGCGCCGGACAGTAGCTCGACATCCCGCTCCAGGAGCCGCAGCTGCATCCGCAGCCCATCCACGCGCGCCTGCAGCGCGGGCATACCGCGGATGCGTTGCTCCACCTCGGACACCGACCCATCCAGGGCGGCGTATTGTGCCTCCAGCGCCGTGAGTTCCACTTCGGCGGTGAGTTTCTCCGATTCCAGGCGTTTGAAATCGTCCGGCGAGATGGTTGCAGAGCCCACCGGGCTGCGGATCTCACCGCCGGTGGTCAGATCGCGTTTCAAGGCCGCCTTCGCCGTCAGCGCCTCCAGGCGCTGTCGCGCCTTCTTCACGTCGGCATTGAGCCGGCTGCGCTCGAGCTTCAGCAGAGTCCGCCGCTCCAGCAGCTGTTGAGTCTCCAGTTCGACCGACGCCGCATCTCCTGCGGTCAGCGCGCCGCGCAACTCGGCCCGCGCCTCGGTCAGTTCAGCCCGCTTGTCGGCCAGCAAAGCTGCCAGCTGCTCTCGCTCGAGCACCCCCGGGCGTCGATCCCCGTCCCGGCTTCGCTCGACCAAGGCCTGCGCCACGATATCGGCGATGGCGGCGGCCCGTATCGGGGAGATGTCCTCGACCTGAACGCGAAACACATAGGCATCGTAGCTGCGTACACTGATGTTGGATGCGAGTTTCTGCATCGCCTGAAGCCGCGGGTCCGACTCCGGTATGCGACCGTATTTGGCCAGGGCCATCAGGTCACCCAGCGCATCCCGCAGCCCATCTTTCAGGCGTCCGACCAGTCCAATCAATCCCGGCGCGTACTGTTTGGACCGCTCCGCATCGAGATCGAACTCGTTCACGAGTTGCTCCAGCAGGTCGGGTGCCCGAGCCAGCTCCAACAGCGTGTGCCCCACCACCTTGAGTGGCGCCGCCGGGACCGGCGAGCCGAAGGCCTGGGGCAGCGCCGGATTGGCGTCTGGTGCCGCCACGGGTCTGAACGACAGGAGCGCAGTGGCCTCGTAGCGTTCGCTGTAGACATAGGTGAGTGCCAGCGCGGTCGCCATGGCCGAGAGGACGAAACACAGAATCCACGGCCAATTGCGCAGCAGGGGCGACAGCAGGCGACGAAGGTCGAGTGCATCCTGCATATCAGAAAGCGCCTCGGCGGGCGACGACGAGCCAGAGGGTGACGAAGAGGATGTGCAGATCCAACCAGACCGAACGCTGCGCAACGTACTCCAAGTCGTACTTCAGGGTATCGCGAAAGCTCAGGTGGCCTCGACCGCGAATCTGCGCGAATCCGGTGATGCCCGGCTTCACTGCAAACTTCGCCATCTCCTGCGGTGCGTAGTTGCACAACAGTTCCGGCAATTCCGGCCTCGGGCCGACGAGGCGCATGTCGCCGGTCAGTACGCACCAGAAATTGGGCAGCTCGTCCAAGGTGAGGCGGCGCAGCCAGTGGCCGGCCCGCGTCACGCGGGGATCATTTTCCCTCTTGAATCGATCGGTGAGGAATGCCTGTCGATCCGGATAGCGGTACCGATAGAGCTGCGGAAAGCAGTCCTTCGCATCCTGGCGCATGGTCCGGAACTTGACGAAGCGAAAGGTCGTGGGCAACAGCAGGCGCTGGGCGTCTGTGGCGTCTGCCCCCCAGAGATGCAGTCGGGTCGAGGTCGGCAGCTCGGCGGCCGTTACGATCCGACTCCGGGCGACGCGTTGCTGGGTGAACAGGATCGGCCCGCGGGAATCCAGGCGCACCCAAAGGGCTACGAACAACATGATCGGACCCGCGAGCAGGAGCGCGAGCGCGGCGCACGCGATCTCGAACAGCCGATACAGCGCCTCCAGCCAGGCCTGCGAGCGACCCACCTCGACGGTGTCGGCGGCGATCACGTAGCAAACGTGCTCTGGCAGGGGTGCAGGCTCTTCGTGCACGGTGCTCAGCACTGGGGCGTGGAGTCGGTCGTTGCCGAGGCCCGCCGCGACCGGGCCATATGCAAGCGCAGGAGCCAACTCTCGATCAGCTGTATCCCGGCCCGGATACTCAACCCCACGAGGGCGATCCATACCCTGGGGTCCAGCCAGCCGAACCGGCGGGTGGTCCGATAGAAGCGTAAGGCGCCGGCATGGAACAGCCAAATCCGCAATAGCGACCGTGGCCGACCGGGACGATTGTTCTCGTGGTGTATCACCCGTGCCGCGGGGACGCAGAAGATGGACCGGCCCTGGCGACCCACATGCCAGCACCAGGCCGTGTCGACCCAGTAGGCGAAGTACCCCTCGTCCCAGAGGCCGACCTCCGCCACCAGCGAGCGCGGGAACATCATGCACGCGGCCGAGACCTGCTCTACCGGGTAGGGAGAGTCGCCCTGCGCCGCTTCCGTCATCAGGTAGCGCCGCGCCCAGGGGTTGTTCGGGAATAGGCGCGTCAGCGCGCTGTGGCGACCGAACAAGCCATTGATAGCGGATGGGAAGGCCCGCGACGTATGCTGCGCGGAGCCGTCCGTATTCAGCATCTGCGGTGCCACGATGCCGACATCCGGATGCGAGGACAGGAACTCGGTCAGGCTGTGGAGCGCACCGGGCATCAATTCCGCGTCTGCATCCAAGACCAGGACGTAGTCGCCCTCGGCCGCCCGTAGGCCCTGATTGACCCCTTTGCTGTGCCCGAGATTGCGATCGTTCTCGATCAGGTGCACATCCGGATAGGCCCTAAGCACGTGCTCGCGGGTGCCATCGACGGACGCGTTATCCACGACGATGACCTCGACATCGTCGACGTTGCTGGCGGCGATGGCGGTCAGGCAACGGCGAAGATCATCGACGCAGTTCCAGGTCACCAGAACGATGGAAACCCTCGGCGCGGTTTCGGGGGGTGCCATAGTCATGCCCCGCTCACTGTCCCAACTTCGTGTTTTGCTGCACCCACCCGAAACTGAACAGCACCGAGTCGGGCACGATGCCATCGATATGCTGGGTCACCCATCGGTTGGCGTCGGCGATCGCCGTTCGCGGTGCGTAGATCAGGTCGTGCCTGCGCAAATAGGGGTCTGGAATCTCGTTCCGGAGGACACGCGCCAGGTCGACCTCGAAGACGTCCTGAGAGCCCGTCGCGTCGCGGCGGATCAGAAGCACCTGGTGGACATTCGCGGTGGGCAGCAGTCCGCCCGCCATGCTGATGGACTGCAGCAGCGTCAGCGATCCCTTCAGTCGATGCACCGACGGCTGCTTGACCTCACCGCCGAGGAAGATCTCCAGATCAGCGGATTCCGCTAGCGACACGGTGATATCCGGCGCATTCGCCACTTTGCTGTACTGCCGAAGCAACAAGGCACGCAGCTCCCCTGGTGTCATGTCCACCACGCGCAACTCGCCGAGCAGCAGCAACGACACCTTGCCGTCCGGGCGTACCATGAGGTCCTGGTTGAACTGCGGATCGTAGTAGGAACGCACGGCGATACTGTCGCCTATACGAAACCGCGTCTGCGCCTCCATCGGGGCCTGATACAGGTCCGGTGCCGCCTGGGGTGTCGGAAAGGGCGCGCGATCGGGCGCCGGCTTCGCCGCGCAGGCGGACAACAGCAGGAGCATGGCACTCAAAGCGCCGATCCGTGCAAGCGGAACCTGGACGCGCATGGAACAGGACGGGTATGGCGACGGGCGCGGCTCGAATCGACGCCGACGACTCGACTGTCCGCCGTCTCGGGGCACGGGCCGTGCCCTATTGCGCTGCGCGCGTGGAGGCGGAGCCGAATTCCTGCTCCAGGTACTCGCGCAAGGCCTCACGCCACGGGCGCATGGTCCGGATGCCCAGTGCGTCGAGCCGTGCATTGACCATGATCTCGGAGACCGGTCGTGGCGCGAAATATCGATCGCTGAAGAACGATGAGTCCACGGCCTTCACCTGCGCGTCGGCGCCCAAGAAGTCGACGATCGCCTGCGCCACATCCAGCCGTGAGCCGCTGCCTTCGCAGACCATGTGATACGTGCCGTAGGCGCCGGTTTCGATCAGTTGCAGCAGCGTTTGGGAGAAGTCTCGGGTATAGGTCGGCGTGCCAAGCCGGTCGGCGACTGCATGGATGACGTGAGCCCCCTGTTCGAGTTGCTCGATGATCTTGGCGACGAACTTCTTGTCCTTGCCCCTGCCGCCGCCGATCATCCAGCCGGCGCGGACGACGTAATGGCGCTTGCAAATGCTCCGCACCGCTTCTTCCCCTTGGAACTTCGTCTCGCCGTAGATCATCAGCGGGTTGGGGGCATCATCCTCGCAGTAGGGCTCGGCCTTGGTTCCGTCGAAGACGCCTGCCGTGCTGATGTAGACGAGGTCGATGTCGCGGGCCGCACACAGGTGCGCGATCATGCGTGTCGCCAGGTGGTTGGCCGCCGACGCAACGGCTGCTTCGCGTTCGCAGAATTCGAGGTCTGTCTTCGCCGCCAGGTGCAGCACCAGGTCGGGCTCGATCAAATCGAATGCAGCGCAGAGCGCAGTCGCATCGGTCACATCGAGTGCCGCCAGCCAAGGCTCCGACACGTCGAGGTCGCTGGCGACCACCAGGGGGAAGCGTGCAGCGAAATCCGGATAGAGCGCGGAGCCGAGCATGCCGCCGCAGCCCGTGATGAGCACGCGGCGAAACTTGCTATCCGGAACCGCATGGGGATGGGTTCCCAAAGTCAGGTCGTTCATGTTCCGTAAAGCACTGCTACGCCGACGCACGCGACCGCGAGTGTCCCCGAGCACCAAGTGCAGGTTCCTGGGGCGACTGCAGTTGGAACCGGCAGATGCATGTCTTCGGGGCGGTCGGCCCTCCGGGATGTAGGTATAGCCGGTGGCTACAGCCGGCCGTGTACGCCGCGAGAACGCTGCCTGCCGCGTCGAACGGTCTTTCCTTATTGGAACACCAGGGCTTGCCGCATGGCAAGCGAGCATGACAGCATGCGCACCAGCGGGTCGCCGAACCACGAGCGCCAACCGCACGACCAGCCCCCAATGGCCGCTTCGCCGACGCGTGCGGTCGGCCACGACCATTAAGGAGCAGTCTCATGGGCGCGCGACACCAGCCCATCGTCATTCTGGGCGCCGGCGTCGCCGGGCTCGCCGCCTCCATCGACACCCAAGCGCCGGTCTACGAGGCTGCGGATCGGATCGGCGGCGTCGCCGCGGCTGACCACGTCGACGGTTTCGCCTTCGACCGCGGCATCCACGTGCTACAGAGCTGGGACGAGCGCGTCCTGGGCATGCTGGCGGATGCGGCAGTGCCTCTGCGCACCCACAAGCGTCGGGCCTATATCTATTCTCACGGCGTGTACACGCCGTACCCGTTCCAGGTCAACACCGCCGGCTTGCCGCTGGGCCTGCGCGCGCGCTGCCTGCGCGATTACCTGCTGAGGGACCGCAATCTGGAGCCGCAGAACTACGAGCAGTGGATGTACAAACACATCGGCCGTGGCTTCGCCGAGACCTTCCTGATCCCCTACAGCGAGAAGTTCTGGACCGTCCATCCGCGGGACATGACCTTCGAGTGGACCAACAACCGTGTGCCGCACCCATCCGCCTGGCAGGTGTTGCGGGGCGCCTTGTGGAGCAAACGCACCGCCGTGGGCAGCAATGCGACCTTTCTCTATCCGGAGGGTCCCGGTGGCTATGACGGGTTCGTCGACGCGGTCGCACACCGCGCCGGGCCGGTCCAACTCGGTCAACGGGCGACCCACGTCGATACGGCGCGGCGTCGGGTTTGCTTCAACGACGGCCACGACCTCGGCTACGACACCCTGATCAGCAGTATTCCGCTGCCCGATCTCATCGGCATCTGCACCGAGGTGCCGCCGGAGGTCGAAGCGGCCGCCGCGCGACTGCGTGCGAACAGCATCATGGTGGTGAACATCGGCGTGCAGCGTGCCGATCTCGGGCCCTACCATTGGGTGCATTTTCCGGAGTCCGATGTCTGTTTCTTCCGCATCAGCTACCCGGCCAACTTCAGCGATGACGTCTGTCCGCCCGGCTGTGCGTCCATCTCCGCCGAGGTGTCCTTCTCCGCGTCGCGGCCACTACCGCGTGAGGGGCTGGTGGATCGCGTGATCGCGGACTTGGTCCGCGTCGGCGCCCTACGGGCCGACGACCGCATCGTCGCCACCCATACCCATGAAATCCGCTACGCCTACTGCATCTACGACAAGCACCGCCGCGAAGCCGTGCGGATCATTCGCGATTGGCTCAAGCGCGTCGACATCGAGCCCACGGGGCGCTACGGCCTCTGGTGCTATTTCTGGAGTCATGAGGCGATGCTCGCCGGGCGGCGCGCCGGGGCGCGCGCGGTCGGCGCGCTGCAATCACCAACCTGAGACTCTGATCGACAGGTGAATCGGGCCAGAAGTCCACACCCCGGGCGGCGGGACTGCGTTTCGCGTCATCCTCCGTCTGCAGCGCAAGGCGCTCCGGCCAGACCCGGAGTCATCCAGCTTTCCGTTGGGCGACGCTTGCGAGCGCATGTCGCCGGGCATGGCATGAAGAAAGGCATCCCGTGCACTGACGGCGCCTCATCCAGGGGGGCGCCGGAGTCGGTCCAGGCGGAAGCGCAATGTCCCGAGGAGGCGGTGCAAGGCTCGACCGATGCGAAGGTAGCGAGAGTCTTCCAGCCGCTTCAGCCGCGCTCGGCAGAACGCAAGATCCTGCTTCAACCGGAGCGCATCGGTAGGCGGGGCGGTCCATGGGCTGGCCAGGGCGTGTCTAAACACCAACCACTGCTGCCCGTCCGGGTGTGGCCAGTCGATACGCATGACGTGCAGGCCCGCCTCGCCCGCCCATTTCGTCAGGGTATCGAAGGTATAGGAGGCGTGTAATGCCCACCGCTCCCCCCGATAGTCCTGCTCGCCCTCGAAGAAGCTCGCCGCAAACAGGCCCTCGGGCTCGAGGACCCGCTTTGCCTCGCTCAGGCAAGTGCGGATCTGTGACTGTGTGGCATGAGAGAAAATGGACTGCGCCAGCAGGAAGTCGAATCGTCGGTCCAGCGCCGAGAGCCGAAAGTCGTCACGATGCGCGAGCTCCGGCGACTTCATCCGCAGCAACTCGGTACCGAGCTGCAGTCTGACCCCCTCCGCCACCAGCCATTCCTCGGGCTCGATGCCGGCGTAGTGTCCCGGTGCCAGGTAGGAGATGAAGAGGCGCCCGCCACGGAGTGATCCACAACCAATGTCCAGCAGGCGATGATGCTCGCGCAATCCCAGTGTGGTGAGCAAATTGAATTGCATCGCTGAGAAGACGTCGTAGAGCGCTTCAGGCCCAACGAAAGAGCGGTGATCGAAACCCAAGTGCGCGACTTTATCCGCCCCCTTTGGTTCTCTTCTCTCCCCGTCATCCTGTTGCAGTGTCGGCATCTCTCAGGCTCTCAGTCGGGTACGTCACAGAGACTTCGGGACTCATGCGAAACAATTATCGAGTGACATTGCGCATTGCAATGGCTTGAAGTTACTTGGCTGGCGCGCTCTCCTAAGGGGACCTTGAAAAATTGCCGTCCTGGCAATTTTTCAAGACGCGAAGCGAAAACGCGGTTTCCGCTTCGCGCCATTTTTCAAGCGCTTGGGCGCTTGAA
>JANQFX010000027.1 GCA_028277725.1 Thiohalocapsa sp. | reverse complement strand
CGGCTTCCCAGGACTCTTCATCAAATCCGTTTATCTCTCCTCCCTGTCAATCCCTGGGAACAGAACATACAAGGGTGGAACAAGCGCAGCGGTTCCACCTCTTCGGGGTTCGAAATGCTCTCTATACCTCTGTAATGAAAACGTATATCCCTGCTGGCGGTGGGTCCGCTGCGCTTGACCCACCCTACGAAACTGATGTGGGAGTTCCCGCGCGCGGCGATGAATGTGGAGTTGAAGTGCGGGCGCAAGGCCGTGACGCGCTTTCTGGAGGAGCGGCGCTTCTGCGACCGGCTCGGCATCGACATCATTGAGGCGGATATCCCCGACCTGCTGGCGGCGGCCGGCTTCGGTGCCGATCTGCCGACGGCGTCGGAGTAGGCCAGCCGAAGATCGACAGAGGGACATGCCGATCGATCGGCATCTCCCTGGAGCTTGATCCGCCGAGTGCGGCGGGGCGAGTTTCGCTGTTGGGCGTTGCGGTTGGGTCCCGCTGCGTTCGACCCGCGTGCCTTCACAATGCCGCGCGCAGGCTTGGGATCAGGGTGATGAGCGAGCGGGCCTGGGTCAGGCAGCGACGGCGGGTGTCCTTCTCCAATGTCGAGACCCAGCGCTCGGGTATCGCGTCGCGTCCGTAGAGCGCGCCGGCGATCATGCCCAGGATGGCGCCCGTGGTGTCGGCATCGCCGCCGCGGTTGATCACGTCCACGAGCGCCGACTCGAAGTCGTCGGTGGCGAACAGCGATTGAAAGACGGCCTTGAGCGTATCGCCCAGGTATGCGCTCGGGTTCTCCATGCGCCGACGATCGAAGCGGTAGGCGCGATGCCGCTGCGCCAGGTCATCGGCCAGTGCGCGCAGCGCCGTCGGCCCTTCGCCGAGCAGCGCGGCCTGGACCATCTTCAGCACGGTCAGGGTACCGGCGTCGGCGACGGGGTTGTTGTGCGTGACGTGTGCCTGCCTGCGGTTGGCCTGGGCCAAGGTCTCGGGGCCGGCGCCCAGATAGCCCAGCGCCACCGGCAGACAACGCATGCAGGCACCGTTGCCGGCGTCGTGCTCGCTCGGCGGCACACGGCACTCGCCGGTGCTGCGATAGTGGACGATGCCGCGGCGCACCGTATTGCCGATATCGACCGGTTTGGTCCGCATCCAGTCGCTGAAGGCATCGGCGATGTCGACGGGGTCGACGCGGCCGCTGCGCAGCATGCTGTCGCCGAGCGCCAGGGCCATGCCGGTGTCGTCCGTGACCTGGCCGCGGCGCAGCTTGAGCCAGCCGCCGCCGCGGATGTCGCGGTGCGTGCCGTGGTGGTGGGCGATCTCCCGCGGCGTCATGAACTCCACGGTCGCGCCGAGGGCATCGCCGACGGCGAGCCCCAGGTAGGCGCCTTCCGCGCGTGCCATGAGCCCGGGCTTTCGCGGTGATGGATAGTGTCGACCCACCGGACCTTGCGCGGAGCACTGAACCGCTGAATGCGCTGGAACGAACTCAGACCTCGGGACCGAAACAAGCATCATAGTCGGCACACTCCGCACAGGACGGGGCGCGGCAGGTGTAGATCCCCTCCGCCTCGCACAGCTGTTTGTACAGGAAGCGCTTCCACTTCATGTCCTTGACGTTGCCGGCCGCGAGCGTCGGGAAGTTGCGGCGCATCAGGTCGGTGAGATCGGACCGGGACCAGAGCCCCAGGTCCTGCCACAGGTGGTCAGCCGCCATGCAGCCGGCGGCGACGATGTGTGCCATCCAGACCTCGGACGGCGAGTCGCCCGCCTTGCCGCGCAGCATCAGCCGCACCAGTTCGTCGATCTCGTCCTCCCGGTCGGTCGGTACGGAAACACCCTGGGAGGTTAGGGCACCCATGTCGGCGCCGGGAAAGTGGTGTGCGAGCAGGCAGCGGAAGGCCGCCGGTTGCAGGCCGAGCCAGTCCGGCATGGCGCCGGTGCCGGCCTGCCAGCTCGCGATCATGCAGGCGTAGACCTGATCGTTGCCGTGACCGGCGGCCTGGTCCATGAGCCTTGCCCGCAGGCGGTTGGCCACAGTCGGCTCGCTGGTCCGCTTGATGTCCTCGATCGCCGGCATCGGGACCGGGATCGAGTGTGAACGCAAGGCTGCCGCCGGCACGGACATGGTCAGTACTCCACGAGGATGTCTTCGTCGCGCACGATCATCTGGCAGGCCAGACGCCACTCGCTGGGCAGGTCGTCCACCATGAGCTGATCGATCTGATCTGCGGTCAGCTTGCCGAGTTCCTTGAGCACGGTGCGCTCCTTCTCGGTGAGGTGGTAGCCCATGCGCTCCTTGTTGTCGACGCTGGTGACGCGGACCAGGCAGTGGCCGCATTCGCCGTCCTGGCAATCGAACTGGACCGGAACCTTGTGCTCCTTGGCGATCTTGAGAATCGTCTCGGTGTGGCTGCCGGCGACGGCGTAGACCGTCTTGTCTTTGAATTCGGGGTTGGAGAAGGTGACGAGGGCCATGAAACAGCTCCGCTATCTATGAAGTGTGAAGTTTGAAGGGGCGAACCTGAAGTGACGGGGCGAACGCCGGCGCCCGGTTTCACACTTCAAACTTCACCCTTCAAACTTTGTTTAGGCTGGCTTGACGGCACAGTCGCCGAGGATCTGCGCCTGGCAGGCGAGGCGGTTGTGGCGGCTGGCCATGTTCTCGCGCAGCACCTTCTCCTCCAGCACGGAGGGTTCGGTGAGGTTCTTCCAGCCCTCCGTGACCTGCATCATGCAGGTGCCGCAGTCGCCCTCGCGGCAGCCGTAGATGATGCTGGAGCCAATCTTCTCGGACACCTCGATGACGCGCGTGCCGGCGGGCACGTTGACGGTCTGCTCGATATCCTCGAAGGTGATTTTTGCCTTTGGCATGGGTCGGTTCTCCCGGCTTGTCGTGTGTTGATCGGTGGTTGTGGAGGCATCCAGCTCGGCTGATTGCGTCGATTGAGTTGGCGTCAGCGGGTTCGGCGTCGGCTGGTGGTCCTTGGGGCGGCCCCTCGCGGCGGCTCAAAGGTCCTCGAACTCGACGACCCCACCCTTACTGGCCGCGCCGGCCTTCGCGTCACCGCGCAGTTCCGCGGCGATGCACGCGCCGAAGTCGCGGCAGCACTCCAGCTCTTCGTCGGTCGGAATCAGCTTCACGCGCAGCCCATCGATGGGCAGGCGCATTTTCAGCCCGCGCAGGCGCTGCTCGATCAGGGGCACGGCCTCGCCGCTCCAGCCATAGGAGCCGAAGGCGGCGCCGATCTTGCCGCGCAGGTCCACCACGGCCAGCGACGAGAGCAGGTCCCAGACCGGCTTGACCGCGTCGCCATTGATGGTCGGCGAGCCGAAGGCCAGGCCGTCGGCCTCCTCGATCAGGTCCACGAAGGGCTCGGTCTCGCCGCCCTCGAGGTCGTAGAGCGAGACGCGCACGCCGCCGCTGTCCTCCGCGCCGGCGCGCACCGCCTCGGCCATGCGCGCCGTGTTGCCGTAGGAACTCATGTAGAAGACCACCAGGCTGTGCTCGTCGGTGCCGAGCTCCAGCGAGAGGGTCGGGCTCGACAGCTCCCGGTAGCGGGCCACGTAGCGGCGCGGGCGCTCGCGCAGGATCGGCCCATGCGTCGGTGCGATGGTGGCCAGCGGCAGCGGCTCGATCAGCTTCAGCGCGTCGAGCACATGCTGCTTGAAGGGCCGCATGATGTGCGCGTAGTAGTAGTCGAACGAGAAGCGGAAATCGCCCACCCGGTCGTTGAACAGGCGCGTGTCGCAGTAGTGGCAGCCGAACACGTCCCC
Source organism: Thiohalocapsa sp. (assembly GCA_028277725.1). Classification (GTDB taxonomy): domain Bacteria; phylum Pseudomonadota; class Gammaproteobacteria; order Chromatiales; family Chromatiaceae; genus Thiohalocapsa. Next base: position 99,640 of record JANQFX010000027.1, on the reverse strand, counting down.
GGAGAAGAGCACCTGCTCCTCCTCCAGATAGGTGCACTGGGTATCGGGCCAGTGCAGGTAGGGGGTGTGCAGGAAGCGCAGGGTGCGGTCGCCGAGGTCGATGCAGTCGCCCGTGCCGACGGTGGTGTAGGCGTAGTCGCCGTCGGCGTTGCCGGGCTTCAGCAGCGCCTTGAGCATCGAGGTGGCGCGGGTGGAGATGTAGAGCTGGGCCTGGGGCGCGCGGCGCAGCAGCTCCGGCAGGGCGCCGGTGTGGTCCGGTTCCAGGTGGTTCAGCACCACGAATCGGATCTCGTCGTAGCGGGCAATGGATTCCAGCCGCGCGAAGAACTCGTCCTGGAACTCCAGTTTGACGGTGTCGATGATGGCGACGCCGTCGCGGCCGCGCACCGCGAAGGCGTTGTAGGTCGTACCGTTGGCGCTGCGCAGGATGATGTCGAAGCTGCGCAGTGCCGGGTCCATCGCGCCGATCCAGTGCACGCGCGGTGCGATTTGCACGGCCTCGCGGTGGGCGGAGACGTCGATGCAGGGCAGGGCGTCGCCGGCCTCCGGGGATTGCATCACCGGCGCGTCCATCAGCGCACCCCCTCGGCGGGCTCGCAGCGCGGGTCGGTGTCGACGTGGGAGCGGGCGCGAGAGCAGGCCTGTATGTCCACCTCGGCGTCCGGCAGCACGCCGAGCGCGCGCAGCAGCGGGCCGTCGTCGAAGCCACATTGGCGCCCGGCGCCGGTCTCGATCAGCGGGCGACGGATCAGCAACGGGTCGTCGAGCATCGCCGCCAACAGGTGGTCCTCGTCGAGCACGGCGATATCGATCTCGCCGGCGCGCAGCCGCGGCGCCGTGGGGTTCACCCAGTCCGCCATGGGCAGGTCTCCGAAGAAGCCGCGCAGGCGTTCTGCCGTCCAGGGCTCCGCCAGCAGATCCCGCACCTGGAGCTCGTGGCCGAGGGCGCGCAGCGCCGCTTTCTGCTTGGCGTTGGTCAGGCAGCCGGGCTTCTCGAAGAAGACGACGTGGCTCATGGTCGGTTCACCAGCCTGCTCGGGTACAGCCACGGCCGGGTCAACGCGCCTGGATCTCGGCCATGGCCGCAGCCATGCGCGCCGGCGGGATGCCGGTCAGCGAACCGGGCGGGTTCACCGGTTCGCCGAAGCCGTCGAGAATGACGCCCTCGATGGGGCAGATGCTGGCGCACTGGGGCTCGGCATAGTCGCCCTCGCACTCGGTGCAGCGCTTGGCCTCGATACGGAAGTGCGGCTCGGCGGCGGCGATGGCGTCGCTCGGGCAGACGGGCTCGCAGGCCCAGCAGTTGACGCAGCCGTCGATGATCTTGAATGCCATGGATGGGGCTCCTGGGGCGATGTGCGGTGTCTCGGGTACGGTGCCGATTCGATGCGCTCAGGCGCTCGCGGCCTCGGCCGCCGGTTGGGCGAGCCGGCCGCCGTCCGCGAGTTCCCGATAGACGGCCGCGACTGCCCCCTCGATGGGCTCCATGGCGTGCTCGCCGTTCGGCGCGATGCCGGCGGCCTCCAGCTGCTCCCAGGGCTCGATGCCGATCTTGGAGCAGAGCACCACCTCGCAGCCGTCCAGGGTGCGGATGGTCCGGGCCAGCGCGGTCTCGGCATCGCCGCAGGTGTCGCCGCCGGTGCAGTACTGATCCACCCGGCGATGGCCGATGAAGCGCACGTCCTCCGGGGTGGCCTCGTAGACGAGGAACTCGCGCGCGTGTCCGAAGTGCTGGTTGATCACGCCCTGCCCCTGGGTGGCGACCGCCATGAGCACGGGCCGGGTCCTGGTCCGCAGCGTGGGTTTGCGGCTGCGGCGGATGGCGTCGAGGGAGATGAAGACCTCGCCCGTGGGCGTCGGCGTGGCCTGCGCCCGGTGCGGCTCCGCGCGCTGTTCGGCGCGTTTGGCCTCGATGGCCTCGTGCACCGCCTTGCGCCGCTGCATGGCCGCGGCGTAGTCGATGTCCATGTGCTCGATCTTGTCGAGGGTGAACTCGGCGCCGCGGTCCTCGCCGAGCATGCCGACGGCGTCGGCGCGACACTGGCGGCAGTGGCGCATCATCGCCATGTCGCCGGCGCACTTGTCCTGCAGGGCGGAGAGCTCGTCGTGCGTGGGACCGCGTTGGCCCATGACGCCGTAGAAGGTGCCGTGCTCGGCCTCGGCGATCAGCGGCATCACGTTGTGCAGGAAGGCCCCCTTGGCCTTGACCAGCTTCGACACCTGCTCCAGGTGCTGGTCGTTGACGCCGGGAATCATCACCGAGTTGACCTTCACCAGCACGCCGCGCTCCACCAGCATCTCGAGGCCCTTGAGCTGCTGCTCGATCAGGATCTCGGCGGCCTTGACGCCCGTCAGCCGGCGGTTGTTCCAGAAGATCCAGGGGTAGATCTTCGCACCCACCGCCGGGTCGATGCAGTTGATGGTGATGGTGACGTGGTCGATGTTGTGCCGGCACAGCTCATCGACGACGCTCGGCAGCACCAAGCCGTTGGTGGACACACAGAGCTTGATGTCTGGCGCCTGCTCGGTCAGCGCCGCGAACGTGGCCAGCGTCCGCTCGGGATTGGCCAGTGGATCGCCCGGCCCGGCGATGCCGAGCACGGTCATCTGCGGGATATTGGCCGCCACCGCCAGCACCTTTTTCACCGCCTGCTCCGGCGTCAGCAGCTCGGAGACCACACCAGGGCGGGACTCGTTGGCGCAGTCGTACTTGCGGTTGCAGTAGTGGCACTGGATGTTGCATGCCGGCGCCACCGCCACATGCATACGCGCGTAGTGATGATGGGCCTCCTCGGAGTAGCAGGGGTGGTTGTGCACCTTCTCCCGGATGTGCTCGGGCAGGTGTGCAAGCGCATCACTGCTGCCACCGCAACCGCTCGATGAACAACCGCCGCCCGCGGGCATCGCGGACTCCTGCTCCAGTACCTTCAGCGTCATCGGCTGGCCTCCAGACGTGCCGGGCCGGTGCGGCCCCGTTGCTAACAGATCTCTGAAGGCAACTAAGCAAAGGGCGTGCCCAACGTGGAGGTCCGCGTTAAGTGATTGATAGATCGCGGGTCAGGCGGGGTGGGGCGCCGATCGCAGAGGCCTGCTGTCGACTTTGTAACAGCGCAACCACGGGCGCCTGTCGCATCGGGCACAAGGCCGTCGGCAGTGAATCTTTGCCGGTCTCGTAGCATGATGACGGCCCAGGTCAGCGTCCCCGTCCTCGACCGATTGGATCGATTTCGCGCCCCGAGAGCGACATGAGCCATGCCCAAACGCGCCCTGCCCATCGGTATCCAGACCTTCCGCAAGATCCGCGAAGGGGATTACTACTACGTCGACAAGACCGGCTTCGCGCTGCGGCTGATCGCGGAGGGCATGCAGTATTTCCTCTCCCGCCCCCGGCGCTTCGGCAAGTCGCTGTTCCTGGACACGTTGGCGGAGCTGTTCGAGGGCAGTCAGGCGCTGTTCCAGGGGCTGGAGGCGGAGCAGCACTGGGACTGGTCGCGGCGCTATCCGGTGATCCGGTTGAGCTTCGCGGAGGGGGTGCTGCGCAACCGCGCGGAGCTGGATGAGAAGATCACCGAGTTGCTGTCCGACAACGAGGCGAGACTCGGCGTTCGCGGCGAGCACAGCAGCTTATCGGGGCGCTTTCATGGCCTGATCGGCGCGGCCCATGCGCACTTCGGCGAGCGCGTCGTCGTGCTGGTGGACGAGTACGACAAACCGATCCTGGACAACCTCACCGACCCCGCGACGGCCCGCGAAATGCGCGATGGGTTGCGCAACCTCTACTCCGTCATCAAGGGACAAGACGCCCACATCCGCTTCGCATTCCTGACGGGTGTGTCCAAGTTCAGCAAGGTCAGCCTGTTCTCGGGGCTCAACAACCTGATCGACATCACCGTGGATGCCAACTTTTCCGCGGTGTGTGGCTATACCGAGGCGGATCTGGACCAGGTCTTCGCACCGGAACTGGAAGGTCTGGATCGCGACCAGATCCGCGGCTGGTACAACGGCTACAACTGGCTCGGCGAGGCCGTCTACAACCCCTTCGACCTCTTGCTGCTGTTCAAGAACCGGCTGTTTCATTCCTGGTGGTTCGAGACCGGCACGCCGACCTTTCTGGTCGACGTACTCGCCGAGCGCGGCTTCTACACGCCGAGGCTATCGGGACTGCGGGCCTCGGAGTCCCTGCTGTCCGCCTTCGATGTCGATCACCTCGCCCCCGAGGCCCTGCTGTGGCAGACCGGGTACCTCACCTTCACCGGTTCGCGCCAGACCGGCGTGCGCTGGGAGTACAGCCTGGGCTACCCGAACCTGGAGGTGGAGGCCGCGCTCAACGACGCCCTGCTCAAGGGGCTGATGGGCGATGCCTCACGCGGCGAGCAGGCCATCAGTCGACTCTACGACGTCCTGCTCGCGGCGGACCTCGACGGCCTGTGCCAGCACCTCACCAGCCTCTTCGCCGCCATCCCGCACCAGTGGCACGACGGCAACGAGATCGCAGCCGATTTAGAAGCTGATCCATCGGCCATCCTGGCCGAGGATCAGCACGGAAAGCGAAAATGCGATTTCCGCTTTTCTTCATTTTCAGCGGCTCGCGCCGCTGAAAATGGCGAGGCGTCCTGCCTCGCTGAGGGTTTCTACGCCAGCGTCTTCTACAGCCACTTGGCCGCGCTCGGGCTGGACCTGACCTGCGAGGACGCCAGCAGCCACGGGCGGCTGGACCTGCGCCTGCGCTTCAATGAGCAGATCTGGCTGTTCGAGTTCAAGGTGGTGGAGCTGGCGCCGGAGGGCGCGGCGCTACAGCAGATCAAGGACCGCGGCTACGCCGAGAAGTACCGCGCCGAGGGCCTGCCGATACAGCTGATCGGCATCGAGTTCAGTCGCGAGCGGCGGACGCTGGTGGGATTCGAGGTGGAGACCCTGCGGCCGTGAACGGGTCGGGCGCCATGGGATTTGGCGCGATGTGGGGTCGACCTGGAGGTCGACCCTCCGGCCGCGGACCCCGGAGCATCGGGTCTGGCAGGCGATGGCGCTCCTGACGAGCCGTTAGGTCAGCGCTGATTTATCAGGGCTTGTCGTGCGGGGCAGGATGCCCCGCCATTTTCAGTGACGCAAGTCACTGAAAATGAAGGGAGGCGAGAATCACACTTCTCGCTTCCCGTGCCGATGTTGGCCATGGATGGCCAATAATCGGCTTCTCACTAGAACTGCCGCACCTGGATCTTCAGGGTCTGGATGCGGTAGGCGATCTGGCGCGGGGTCATGTTGAGCAGACGCGCGGCCTTGGCCTGTACCCAGCCGGCTTCTTCGAGGGCGGCGATGACGCGCTCGCGTTCGTCGAGGTCCGGGTCGTCGAGATCGACCTTGGTCGGCGGCGGGGCGCCGGGGGTGGTGGGGGCCGCGGGCTCGTCATCCGCCACCGAGACGTTGAGTCCCGCCAGGTGGATGACGTCGCGGTCGATGACGCCGTCCTCGCTCATGACGGCGGCGCGCTCGATGCAGTTTTCGAGTTCGCGTACATTGCCCGGCCAGCGGTGGCGCATGAGCACGCGCACCGCGCTGTCGGTGACCGTCAGCTCCCGCCCCTGGAGCTTCGCGATCTTGCCGGCGAGAAAGCGCGCCAGGTCGGGCACGTCCTCGATGCGGTCCACCAGCGACGGCATCTGGATGGGCATGACATTAAGCCGGTAGTAGAGGTCCTCGCGGAAGTCGCCGGCCTTGACCTCGCCCTCCAGGTCGCGGTTGGTTGCAGCGATGATGCGAACATCCACCTTCAGGGTGCGGGTGCCGCCGACGCGCTCGAACTCGCCCTCCTGCAGCACGCGCAGCAGCTTGGCCTGGAAGGCGCCGCTGATCTCGCCGATCTCGTCCAGGAACAGGGTGCCACCGTCGGCCTGCTCGAAGCGCCCCTTGCGCTGGGTCTGCGCGCCGGTGAAGGCGCCCTTTTCATGGCCGAACAGCTCCGACTCCAGCAGATTGTCCGGCAGCGCGGCGCAGTTGAGCTTGACGAAGCTGTTGCGCGCCCGCGGCGAGTTGTAGTGGATGGCGTTGGCGATGAGCTCCTTACCGGTGCCCGAGTCGCCGCGGATCAGCACCGTCGTGTTCCATTTGGCCACCTGGCGCACCTGATCGAACACCAGGCGCATGGAGCGGGTGTGGCCGATGATGCTGTCGAAGCCGTGGTCGCCGCGCACTTCGCGGCGCAGCTTGTCGCGCTCCTCGCGCAGGCTGCGGCGCTCGTCCTCCACGGCGCGCGAGAGTCGCACCGCCTGGCCGATGAGGTTGGCGACCATCTCCAGGAAGCGGGCGCGGTCCTCGAGCAGCGCCGCATCGGCAGGCGGCTGCGCGGCGAACACGCCCACGGCGCCCTCGTCACCGATGCGGATGGGCACGCCGATCAACGGCAGCTCGGTGTCGTAGATGCCGAGCTTGTCCGAGAAACGCGTGTCGTCGGCCAGCCGCTCCACCATGAGGGTCTGGTTCTGTTCCAGGATGCGCCCGATGAGGCCTTCACCCGGCTGATAGCGCACCGCGGCGAAGGGTGCCGGGTCGCCGTTCTGCAACGCGGTGATGAGCAACTCGCCGGTCTCGGCGTCCGTCAGACTGACGATGCCGTGGGTGAGACGGCCGCTGCGGTGCAGCACCGACAACACCTCCGACAGCGTCTGCTGTAGATCCAGGCTACGGCTCAGGACCGTGCTGACCTCATACAGGGCCGCGAGGTGCCGCTCGATGAGCGCTTGGCGGTCCGGATTGCCGGTGGTTCGGATGGAGTCGGGGTATGCGGTCAAGGCTCGGACTTGATGTGTGGGAGGACAGGATGGGTTAGCCGTCGGCGTCGAGGGGCAGTGGAGTCGCGGCGTTGAGCGACAGCCGCACGCGGCAGCCGCCCTCGGGCTGCGGGTCGATTTCGATGCTGCCGCCGTGGGCGTTGACGATCTCCTGGCACATGGCAAGCCCCATGCCGGCGCGGCCGCGACGATTGCGCCAGCCGATGAAGAAGGGCTCGAACAACTCAAAGCGCTTCTCCGGCTCGAAGCCGCGTCCATTGTCGCGGATCTCCACCTGCAGCAGGCCGTCCAGGTCGCGGGTTTCGACGCGCAGCTCGCGGTTGGTGCTGTCGGACTCCTCCAGGGCCTGTACGGCGTTGTCGAGCAGGTGCTTGAACAGGGCACGCAGCTGGTCCTTCTGCACGCTGATGCGCGGCAGTACCCGCGCCGGGCGCCAGTCGACGACGATGCCGGCGGCGAGCATGCGGTCGGTGCCGATCTCCAGTACCTGGCGCAGCAGCTCGTTGACGTTGACCACGCTGCCCGACTCGCGCGGCTGATCGGGCAGGGCAGCCTTGAGGGTGTCCAGCGCCTGGGTGCCGGAGGCGTGGATCTGCGTCAGCATGGCGCGGAGGCTGCTCGGGTCACCGCCGCCGCTGCGGAGCATGTTGCTGGCCGCGTCGATGACATTGAGCGGCCCCTGCATCTGGAAGATGGCTGCCTGCAGGGCCTCGCGCATGGCATGCACCATCTGCTGCTCGGCCAGCCGCGCACGCAGGTGCTCCAGGTGCGCCCGTTCCACCTCGCGCTTGCGCACGGTGATGTCGTTGGCCAGCAGCAGCAGGCGCGGCTCGACGTCGTCGCGCTGCACGAAGTAGCGGCTCGCGCTGGCGTCGGCCTCGCTCGCGGGCGTGCCGGAGCAGGCGTACCAGCGCGGCCCGGCGCCGCCGGGGCGCTCGATGCAGATTTCGACGTTCTTGAAGGAGCGCCGCGCCTCGAGCATGGCCAGCGGGTCCAGGCCGGTCTGCACGCGCAGGGCGTCGCGCAGCAGTGTCCAGGGTTCGACCCCGCCAAGGTCGCTCATCAGCTTCTTGTATTCCTGGTTGTCCAGGCAGACCTCGCCCGCGGCATCCACCAGCAGGACGACGACGGGGGCGGCGTCCAGCACCATCTCGATGCGGGTCTTCTGCTGGCGCAGCTCGGTCTTGAGCTCGTGGTCGCGAGTGACGTCGCGGTGCATGCCGAGGAAGTAGGCGATGTCGCCCGCCTGATCCAGCACCGGAGCGATGGTCAGCGAGGCCAGGTAGTCCCGGCCGGCCCGGTTGCGGTTGACCAGGGTGCCCGTCCAGTGGCGCTTGGCATTGATGGTCCGCCAGAGCTGCCGATACAGGGAGTCCGGCGTGGCGTTGCTGGACAGGATGGCCTGGTTCTGCCCGACCAAGTCGGCTCGTCCGTAGCCCGTCAGCCTCTCGAAGGCCTGATTGACGTAGAGGATGCGCGCGCAGGGGTCGGTGATGGAGATGGCCACCGGCGCCTGCGCCACGGCCTCGAAGTAGAGTCTCGGCGGCAAGGGCGCGTCCGGGCGCCCGGCCATCAGATTGAGCAGCTCGACCACCTCGTCGGGGGTTCCGTCCGGCGGCGCCTTGAGGAAGGCCGCCAGGGCGTCGATGCCATGGTCGCCGAGCTCGCCCTCGGGGGCGATCTCGGAGGGGTTCTTCGGTTCGGCGGCTGCCGAATTGGCTGGTGGAGTCGCTTGGCTGCTCACGCTGGGCCTCTCGTGCGGTGTTATCAGCAAAGAATGCAAACCTCATGCCGATGATCGGGCCGGGCGACGACCGATTGGCGAGCGGTCACTTCGGCGCATCTCCTCGGCGTTGGAGGCTGGTTCCGATGCAGATCCTGGCGCCATGCGCGCCGGCGGCGTTGTCGGATTCCTGACAACTCCCTCCAAATCGTGGGGGCAATTGTCGGCATCGAGTCGCCGACGCGCAACCAGGCATCGGCGCCCCCTGCTCGCTGCGACTGCGCAGGCAAGGCATCCGACGACCCCCGAGCAGGAGCCATCGACTCGGTCACCAGCAGCCGGAAACCTGCACCGTTGCAGCCCAAGCAGGGGCCGCTCGGCAATTTCAAGGTGCGAGTGTCGGCACGATGGCGCGGAGGCAGGCCAGTCTCGAACAGCGAGATTGGCAGGGGGCTTGCGAAGATCTGGCCCGGAATCTGCTTGGAGGCACTCAACAGCCACCGAGCCGAAGCGGCGCGATCCGATGCGACCATGACCGACATCTTCCTGCTCATCCTCGGCACCGCATTGGTCAACAACGTGGTGCTGGTGAAGTTTCTGGGGCTGTGTCCCTTCATGGGCGTGTCCAACAAGCTGGACACGGCCTTGGGGATGGGCCTCGCGACTACCTTCGTGCTGACCCTCGCGGCGGTGGCGAGCTGGCTGCTTGAGCGCTTCGTGCTGGAGCCGCTGGACCTGGGCTTTCTGCGCATCCTGACCTTCATTCTAGTGATCGCCGCGGTGGTGCAGTTCACCGAGATGGCCGTGCGCAAGATTTCGCCGGCGTTGTACCAGGTGTTGGGCATCTTCCTGCCGTTGATCACCACCAACTGCGCCGTGCTCGGCGTGGCGCTGCTGAACGTGCAGCAGGGCCACGGCTTCGTCGACAGCGTCGTCTACGGCTTCGGCTCCGCGCTCGGCTTCACGCTGGTGATGGTGATCTTCGCGGGCATGCGCGAGCGCCTGGCCCTGATGCAGGTGCCCTCGGCTTTCGCCGGCGCGCCCATCGCCTTCGTCAGCGCCGGCCTGCTGTCGCTGGCCTTCATGGGCTTTGCGGGGCTGGTCTGAGCCTTGGCCGCGCCGCGCGCAACCTAAGGGCATCGAACTCATCGATGCTTTACACCGATTCGAAATGGAGCTGAGCGTCCGATGATCGCCGCCATCGCCAGTCTCACCATCCTCGGCCTCGCGCTCGGCACGCTGCTCGGCATGGCCGCCCGCTATCTGAAGGTGGAGGGCAACCCCATCGTCGAGCAGATCGACGCCCTGCTGCCGGGCTCCCAGTGCGGCCAGTGCGGCTACCCGGGCTGCTCCCCGGCCGCCGAAGCCATGGCCAGCGGCGAGGCGCCGGTCACCGCCTGCCCGCCGGGTGGCCGCGCGCTGGCGGAGGAGATCGCCGGCATCCTCGGCGTCAGCGTCGACCTGTCCGCCATGGAGGACAAGCCGCCGATGATCGCCCACGTCTACGAGAACCTCTGCATCGGCTGTACCAAGTGCATGAAGCGCTGCCCGACGGACGCGATTCTCGGCGCCAACAATATGATCCACGCCGTCTTTGCCGACGCCTGCATCGGCTGCGAGAAGTGTGTCGACGTCTGCCCGACGGAGTCCATCGAGATGCGGCCGGTGGCGCCGACCCTGCAGACCTGGCATTGGCCGCTGCCGCCAGCGACGCCGGAGAGTGCTGCGCCCGAGCCTGCGGCACCGGCCTTGTCGGAAGCCGCCTGACCCGCTTCCCCTGACCCGATCCCCTGACCCGCTCCCCCCGGGTCAGCGCCTCACGGATCAGCACCGCCAGAGCATCGGCCCAGACCATCGGCCCAGACAACGCCCGAGAACCACGATCATGCGCCTGTTCAAGATCCGCGGCGGCGTGCACCCGGACGACCGCAAGTCCCTCGCCGCCGACCGTGCCATCGAAGACCTGCCGCTGCCGCCGCTGCTCCACATCCCGCTGCAGCAGCACATCGGCGCCACCGCGAAGCCCTCGGTGCGCCGCGGCGAGCGCGTCGCCAAGGGCCAGCTCCTGGCGGACAGCCAGGGCGCCATTTCCGCGCCCGTGCACGCGCCCACCTCCGGGCGGGTGGTGGGCGTCGGCAGCTACCCCGCGCATCATGCGTCCGGGCTCAACGTCAGCACCATTTCCCTGCAACCGGACGGCGAGGATCGCTGGGCCGAGGACATGGAGGGTGTCGGGGACCCCTTTGGACTTACGCCCGAGGAGGTCGCCCGACGCGTGTCGCAGGCCGGCATCGTCGGCATGGGCGGCGCGACCTTCCCGTCGGCGGTCAAGCTCAACCTGCGGCAGCGTTACGAGCTACACTCGCTGGTCATCAACGCCGCCGAGTGCGAGCCCTACCTGACCTGTGATGACCGGCTCATGTGCGAGCATGCGGAGCAGGTCATCGACGGCGTGCGCATCATGGCCCACGCGCTCGGCGTATCGCGCATCCTCATCGGCATCGAGGGCAACAAACCGGAGGCGATTGCGGCCATGCGCGCGGCGGCGTCGAGCGCAGGGCCGGCCACCCGATCTCCGGGCGCCGAGCCCGCGACCATCGACGTCGTGCGCCTGCCGACCCGTTACCCCATGGGGTCCGAGAAGCACCTGGTGCAGACCCTGACCGGCAAGGAGACCCCAGCGCGGGGACTGACCGCCGATCTGGGCGTCGTCGTTCACAACCCGGCGACGGCCTTCGCCGTCCACGAGGCGCTGCGTTTCGGCCGGCCGCTGGTGTCGCGGGTCATGACCGTGAGCGGCCAGGCCATCGAGCGGCCGGCCAACCTGCGTGTGCCGCTGGGGACGCCGCTGCAACGGCTCATCGACCACTGCGGCGGCTTCCGCGAGCCGCCGTCGCGTCTGATCAGCGGTGGGCCCATGATGGGCCAGCCCATGCCGAGCACCCGGGTGCCGACGGTGAAGGGCAGCAACGGCCTGCTGGCCTTGTCCGAGACCGAGACCAACCGCGCCGAGCCCAGGCCCTGCATCCGCTGCGCCAGCTGCGTCGACGCCTGCCCCTGCGGCCTTCTGCCGCTGGAGATGGCGGCGCACGCCCGCGCCGGCGACCTGGAAGGGGTGGTGTCGCTCGGGCTCATGGACTGCATCGGCTGCGGCTCCTGCGCCTACGTCTGTCCGGCACACATCCCCCTGGCACAGGTCTTCAACTACGCCAAGGGCGAGATGGCCGCGCGCGGCCGCGCCAAGCAGAAGCAGGCCGAGACGAAACGCCTGGCGGAGCAGCGCACCGAGCGCATGGAGGCCATCAAGAAGGCCAAGCGCGAGCAGATGGCCAAGCGCAAGCGCGAGGCCGCGGCCAAGAAGGCAGCGGATGCCGCGAAGGCGGCGAAAGCGACCCCAGCGGCGACCCCGACGGTGACCCAGGGCCAGGCCGCGCCAGCCCAAGAAGCGGCCCCTGCTGACGAGTCCCGCCAGATGCCCGCAAAGGCAGCGATCCAGCCCGAGCAGTCCGACGCCGGTGAGCAACCGGCGAAGCAACCTGGGGAGCAAGCCGCATGAGCGCGAATTCCACCACCGCCGCACCCCACGCCCACGCGCCGGTCAGCGTCCAGCGGACCATGCGCCTGGTCATGCTCGCCCTGCTGCCGGCGACCCTGTTCGGCCTCTGGCAGTTCGGCTGGCCGGCACTTCTGCTGTTCGTCGTCACCGTCGCCGCCGCCATGGCGGCCGAGGCCGCGAGCCTGGCCGTCGCCGGCAAGCCCGCGCGGCCCTACCTGGCCGACGGCTCGGCGCTGCTCACCGGCTGGCTGCTGGCGCTGACCCTGCCGCCCTGGGCGCCCTGGTGGATCGGCGTGGTCGGCGCCGTCATCGCCATCGTCGTGGCCAAACAGGTCTTCGGCGGTATAGGCCAGAACCTGTTCAACCCGGCCATGGTGGCTCGGGTGGCGCTGCTGATCTCCTTTCCGCTGGAAATGACCAGCTTCGTCACGCCGGCGCCGCTGTTCTCCGGCGCCGCCCCCGGGCTGCTGGAGGGCGCCGCCATCACCTTCGGTGCCATGCCGGTGCCGGACGCCATGACCGGCGCCACCCTCCTCGGCGAGGTCCGCACCGAGCTGGGCGAGGGCGCGACCCTGTCGCAGGTTCTGCCGTCACTGTTCGACCCACTAGAGAGCGGGCTCGGGACCATCGGCGGCAGCCTGGGCGAGACCTCGGCGCTGCTGCTCCTGCTCGGCGGGCTCTTCCTGCTCTACAAGCGGGTCATCACCTGGCGCATCCCCGTGGCCCTGCTCGGCAGCCTGGCGGCGATGGCGACGCTGATGCACCTGCTGGACCCGCAGCACTACGCCGGCCCGGTCTATCACCTGCTGTCCGGCTCAACCCTGATCGCGGCCTTCTTCATCGCCACGGACCCGGTCACCTCGCCGGTGTCGGCCCGTGGTCAGCTCCTCTTCGGCGCCGGCGTCGGGCTCTTGATCTACGTGATCCGCACCTGGGCCGGCTACCCGGAGGGCGTGGCCTTCGCCGTGTTGCTGATGAACGCCTGCACGCCACTGATCGACCACTGGGTCAAGCCGCGCATCTACGGCCGCGACCGCCGCGGTGAGCCCCTCGACTACACCAGCACGGAGCCACGCCGATGAGCCTGGAGGTACACAAGGGTCGAGCGCACCCGGTCTATCGGGAGCGCGTGGGCTATCAGGCCGGGCTGCTCGGCGGTTTCTCGATGGTCGCCGCCGCGCTGCTGGTCATGGGCAACATCGCCACCCGTGATGCCATCGAACAGCGCCGCGCCGAGGATCTGCTGGCCTCCCTGGGGCAGGTGATTCCGGCGCGGCTGCACGACAACGACCTGCTCGCCGACAGCCTGATGCTGACCCGCGAGGACGGCTCGGAGGTCGTCGTCTACCGTGCCCTGAGCGGGCTGGACGTCGCCGCGGTGGCCTACCAGGTGACCGGGCAGGGCTATGCCGGCGACATCGATCTGATCCTCGGCATCGACAACCGCGGCCGGGTGCTCGGCGCGCGGGTGCTCGCCCACGCCGAGACGCCGGGCCTCGGCGACAAGATCGAGGTCGCCCGCGACGACTGGATCCTGGACTTCGACGGCCGCTCCCTGGGCGACCCGACCGATGCGGGCTGGGCCGTGAAGAAGGACGGCGGCGAGTTCGATCAATTCAGCGGCGCCACCATCACCCCACGGGCCGTGGTGCGCGCCATCAAGGGCGGGCTCGAGTTCTTCGACGCCCACCGAGACGGCCTGCTGGCGTCCGCCGTCATCCAGCGCACCGACCCCGAGGAGGCGAAATGAGCAATCCCTACGCACGCATCGCCCGCGACGGTCTCTGGGACAACAACGTCGTCTTCGCCCAGTCGCTGGCCCTGTGCCCGCTGCTGGCCGTTACCGGCACAGCCACCAACGGCCTCGGCCTCGGCCTGGCATCGGTCTTCGTCATGGTCACCGCCGGTGTGCTGGTGTCGCTGCTGCGCGGCATCATCACGCCGCAGGTGCGTATCCCGGTGTTCGTGCTCATCATTGCCGTGCTGGTCACCCTGGTTGACCTGGGCATGAACGCCTGGCTGCACGACCTGCACAAGGTGCTCGGGCTCTTCATCCCGCTCATCGTCACCAACTGCGCCATCCTCGGGCGCGCCGAGTCCTTCGCGTCCCGCCAGCCCGTGGCGCGGGCGGCCTTCGACGGGCTCATGATGGGCGCCGGCTTCACCCTGGTGCTGGTCCTGCTGGGCGCGGTTCGCGAGATCATCGGCAGCGGCACCCTGTTCCAGGGCGCCGGGTTGATGCTCGGCGAGGCCATGTCATTCCTGGAACTGACCCTCATCCCCGACTACCGCGGCTTCCTGCTCGCGATCCTGCCGCCCGGCGGCTTCATCGCCCTGGGCTTCATCCTGGCCGGCAAGCGGGTCCTGGATGCCCGCGCCGATCGGCGTGCGGCACGGGCGCTGGACGGCGCCGCGCCCGCGGCCTGAGGAGGGAGGACACACGGCATGCACATCGGCGTCGCCTACGCGGACAAGTTCGACCGGCTCTGGCTCAAGCTCGAGGTACCGGACGGCAGCACCGTCGAACAGGCCATCCAACACTCCGGCATGCTCGACCGCTTCCCGGACATCGACCTCGAGAACCAGCGCGTCGGCATCTTCGGCAAGCTCGCCAAGCTCAACACCCCGGTCAAGGACGGCGATCGCGTCGAGATCTATCGCCACATCACCGCCGACCCGGAGACAGTCGAACGGCGGGACGTGGAGGAGTAGGGCAGGGCAGTCATCTCCGTCCCCCGCAAGGATGCCAGTCGACCAGAACCGTCCGCATAGCGGTCCCTATGGTGGCAACGCCTAGGATTGGGTCCGCCATACGGACCGCCCGCCGCCCGAACCGCGGCGCTAGCGACCGACATCCGAAGCCTGGTGACACCGTTCCACGGTGTCATCCGTCCGCCGACGCTCCGCGTCGGGAGTTATCCCCACCCCATTCTTACTTGCGGATCTCGCCACTCGGGGCGCGGAGCGCCGGCAGAGGCACGATACCGCCGGAGCGGTGCCGGGAGTCAAATATCGGTCGTTGGCGATGCCCGCACGCTGCGGTATCGGGAGGGTTGACGAAGGATCTCAGAGGGCTATAGTCGACCCTGCGCACTCAACTGATGCGCCCATAAGAAAAATCTATTCGATACGCCGAAGGAGACCTAGCGCAATGCAACAGGCCACCAGCCGCCGCAAGGCCCACTCCATCCACCGCCCGCTACCCGTCGACGGCGACGGATTCCTACTCGACGCTCACGATTGGGATGAGGGCATGGCCTGCCTGATGGCGGCCATGGACGGCAACGGTACCCTGGAGCCGGCCCACTGGTCCGTCATCTACTACCTGCGCGAGCATTTCCTCGCCTACCACTCGCTCCCGCCGGTCTCGCAAATCTGCCGCACCCACAACATGGACAAGGAGGCCATCCGCAAGCTCTTCGGCAGCTGCCGCCTCGCCTGGCGCACCGCCGGGCTGCCCAACCCCGGCCCCGAAGCCCTCGCCTACATGACCTGATCGCCCGTCCCGCCTGCCGCACTGCGGCGCCAGGGCTCCAAGGTCGGATCAGGGCTCTGCCCCTGCCAACGTTATCGCCTCGGCGCTCGAGCGCTAAGACGGGCCAGCGACCGCATCGATAAAGACCATGCTCTCAGGTCGGCGAGCGCATAAGCGGCCTTCGTCGTTCTCAATCTGATGATCATGCGCTGCTGGTGCTACGCCGGTCTTCGACGCACTGGGGCGCCCGCACCAGAGATTGTGCCGTCAGCCGACTGTCGGATTGAGCATGTGCGGCCGATTCGCTGCATAGGCCCCGGCCGATGGGGCACCGTTCATCGATAACCCCCTCGACAAACGACCGATATCTTGGTTGGATATCCGCCGGTAGGCGGTTTATGCGGATCATTGGGTCGTCGAATATAGAGTTCAGCGAAAACGGAGTATATGGAAAGTACACAATAGACTTCGAGGCGATGGCAGCACATATTTATGCACTTCATAGATCGGCAAAGAAGCATGGAGTAGATTTGTGGCGAGTAATTTTCGATCCGAGTCTACAGTCTCGCCTATTCCAAACAAGACATGGCAAGTATCTAAAGGAGAAGATAACGTTTTCTAAGAGGCGCTCTTGGGTTAGGCATGATGAGCATTACCATGTGGATTTCAAAGTTAAATGTAAACCAAAATAGTGCCAGCCTGGGGTCCCGGGGCAGTCGCCAGCGCCGGCTCAACATCACGTCGAACTCAAAGAGGGGGCGTTCATGCGGAAAATGCTGCCGCCGGCTTGTTTCCTTGGGGCCATTGTCCTCGGCGTGGCGCTGCATGTCCTTCTGCCGATCCCCCAGCTGCTCGGGTTTCGGTGCGACTGGTCGCGCTGCTGCCTTGCGCCGCTGGGGTGGCGTTGAATCTGCTTGCGGACCGCGTCTTCATCGCGCCGCAAGAGGCGATGCTCGCCGGGACGTTTGGTGAGCGACTTGCCGAGTATCGGCTACGTGTGCGCAGGCGGGTCTGAGCCTGGGGTCGGGCCAAGGGGACAGGGTGACGCCAGCGCTTCGTCTTGACCGTGTCGGAGGACGCGGTGCGGCGGCAGAACAGCAGCTCGCCGGCGTTGCGCACGGCTTGCTCAGGCGGGCGTTTCATGGGCGGGTTCCAGGGATAACCGCTGGACTTGCCGGCTAAGCGACGGCTGCGGTCGAGTCGTTGTTATTGATGCGCTTCGTGGTTTACTACGCCTTGACTGGATTGAGTGCGGTGCTTCCACCGCGGCCATCGACTGTGGTGATCTTCCATGACGGACCGGCAACGCCGCCTAGTCGGCATCCTCCTGTTGGTGGTGGGCGTCGGCATTGCATCGACCCAGGCGCTACTGACCTCCTGCAGCGCGGTCGCCTCCGCCGGTGCCCTTGCTGATGCTGGGCCCATGGCCGGCGTGTTGGCGCGCGATAGGTCCCGGTGAGGTCGCCGCCATGAAGCGACTCCTGTTACTGCTCATCCTGGCTGCCGTCGTCGTGGGGATGCTGACGTTGTTGTTCCGATGGCTCAGCGCCAGGGCGGGGGACGAAGAGCAGCCGCCGGAGCAGCCCGCGGCAACGATGCTCTGGCCGCTGTTCCTACTGCCGGTGCCGGTCGCCTTGGCCTCCCTGGTGGCATTGGTGCGTGGCCAACTCGACCTCTTGCTTGGAGATGTCCTGGGCTACGCACTGTTGCTCGCGGGTGCCCTGGTGGCGCGCCGGGTTCTCGGCGATGACGCCAAGACCCAAGGCGCCGGTCTGCTGCGGCACCTCTCGTCGTCGACGGGCGTGGCGGCCGTGCTCATGGCGCTCGGCAGCGCCGTCACGGCCTGGCTCGGTGCAGGGCACCATCCGGGCATTGCGACGGCCTTCGGACTGGTCACCCTGCTAGGTTTCCACCTCTTGTACGGCCTGGACTTCTCCGTCGAGCTCCGGTGGCCAGGGCGTCGGGGCGTGCATCGCGAGGCGTCGTTGCGGGAGGCCGCGCGTGCCATCGACGCCATCGAAGACGTCAGCACCGGCATCCAACAGCCGGAGCTGGCGCGACGCCTCACCGACATCGCCGCTCTGGCGCGGCGCCTGCTGCAACGCGTCCGGGAGGACCCGCGCAACCTCTGGCGTGCGCGGCGGTTCCTGAACGTCTATCTCGATGGGGTGCAACGCGTCGTCGAGGGCTATGCCAAGACCCAGGGCCAGGTCGCCGCACCGCAACTCGACCAGCGCTTCCGCCACGCGCTGGAAACCGTCGAGACCGCTTTCCGCGAACAGCACCAGGTGCTGCTGGAGCGCGACGTCGAGGACCTTGATGTGCAGATCGAGGTACTGACCCGACAGCTGGAACGAGAAGGGATTCCCTAACCCGGCACCGACGACGATCGGACCCGCCGCCCTAGTCCCGTACGCTTTCCCGATGAAGGGCCTGCACCACTAGTGACAGTTCCTTGGTGAGGGGGTGAGGTCCACTTTCGCTGAACACGCTGGAGACCTCGCGGTCGTAGCAGAGGATGTCATCGCGCCCTGCGCCGAAGCGTGCCGAAGCGCGTGCGGATCTGCGTCAGGGTTGCGTGTCCGCCCTGGTCCTCGGCGGCATCGTGCAGCAGGGCGGCAATGGCCGTGTCCTCATCGCCGCCGGCCTCCAGCGCCGGACGACACCCGGCCCGTGCGCGCCGGGATTTGAGCTATCGCAATAGCGGCCCACGGCAGAGTAGCCTGACGGGCAAGCGCTGTGGTCTGATGCAGCGGAGCCATAAGGGCATCTCGAGACGTTCGAGGCCCCATAACCAACAAGATGACGGAGTCTGAGAGCAGTGCGGCACCAAAATATCCTCGGCGGCTTGATTCTGGCGGTCCTGACAACGCAGGCCGCCGTGGCCTACGACCTGCCATCGGTCAACCTGGGCTTCACCAGCTTCCTGGATGGCACCCCGCCGTCCGGTCCCGGCTGGTATGCGCAGCAATACGTCCAGCTCTACCGATCCGCAAAATTGAAAGACGCCGACGGGGACAACGCACTGATCCCGACGCCCACCGGTCCGCGGAACGCTGAGGTCGATGCCAACATCGGTATCACCCAGCTCCTCTATCAAAGCAGTCAGCCGCTGCTCTTCAATGGCAAGTGGGGCCTGAACCTGATGCTGCCCTACGCCAGCCTGGATCTCGCTCCGGACAATGGACCCATCCGGGCCAGCAGCGCGAACCTGGGCGATCTGCTGGTCGGGCCTTTGCTGCAATGGGATCCGATCATGGGCCCGAACGGGCCGCGCTTCGTGCAGCGGGTCGAGCTGCAGATGATCCTGCCGACCGGGGATTACAATGCCGACAAGGCCATCAACCCCGGCAGCAACGTGTTCTCCTTCAACCCCTACTGGGCCGCCACGTTCTTCGCAACGCCCAAGTGGACCGTCTCATGGCGCCTGCATTACCTCTGGAATGCAGAAAACAACGATCCGTTCCGGCTGCTTGGGGCCGACGACAGCCAGGCGGGCCAGGCAGTTCACCTCAACCTCGCCAGCGCGTATGAGGTCATCCCGAAGCGTCTGCGCCTGGGACTCAACGGCTACTACCTGAAAGAATTCACAGACAAGCGGCTTGATGGCAGGCGCATCAACGACAGCAAAGAGCAGGTGCTCGGTCTCGGGCCAGGCATGGTCCTGCATCTATCCAAACACGACCACCTGTTCTTCAATGCCTACTGGGAGACGTCTGCCGAGAACCGGCCCGAAGGTAGTCGCTTCAACCTTCGCTACGTGCATCACTTCCATTGAGGGTACCTTGAGAAGTTGCCGTCCTGGCAATTTTCACAAGACGCGAAGCGAAAACGCGGTTTCCGCTTCGCTTCATTTTCCAAGCGCTTGGGCGCTTGAAAAATGGCGGGGCATCCTGCCCCGCACGGGCACCTCGAGTGTTTCGAGGTGCCCTTGAGGCGGTGAGGTCGTCGACGATCTCCTTAGAAGTCCGTCGGCCAGGGGTACGGCCCGCCGTGATGTCCCGCAGGTACGGGTTGTGGCCAAAGATACTGAGCGCTTGAGACGCAAAGGCGGCTGGTTTCCGAACCTTCCCGCCCGAGGCATGGAGGGCCTGGTCCCTCCAGGCTTTCGCTTCTGTATCGCCGACGGCGGGCGGTGCTGGCGAGCCAACCCCATCACAGCCCATTCAGTGCTCGCCCCGGATCCTCCGTGTCCACCAGCACGCAGTCGGCGGGGGAGCGGGCTGCTGCGGCGCGCTCGCCGATCAGCAACACCGTCACAGGCAGGTCCGTGCGGCGCAGCCCCTCGATTAGGGCCCGGCGTTGGTCGTCCCATGCCGAGAGCACCAGAAGGCAGGCGCTCTGTTGCGCGGCGCGGGCGCTGAGGGTGTCGGCGATTTGGCGGAAGCCGTCGGGGGGTTGGGGTTGGACGCAGGCCAGGGTCTCGAGCATGGCGTCGATGCTGAGCAGCCCGCGGCCGGCGGTGAGGACGCGGGTGCCGTCCGCATAGAGGATGAGGTCGAGCAGGCCGTCGGGGCCGTTGGGCCGCTCGCCCAACGGGGCGATGAGGGATGCGGCGACGGAGACGGCGGTCTCGAAGCGCTTCGCGTCGCCGTCGGCGGGCGGGCAGGTGTCCAGCACCAGGGCCTGTCGGGAGAAGTATTCGTCCCGATACTCCTTGACCACGGGCTCGCCGCTGCGCGCCCAGGCGGCCCAGTGGATGTGCCTCGGTTCGTCGCCGGGCAGGTAGCCGCGCAGCCCGACGAACTCGCGCGAATCGCCGGCGCTGGCGGCCAGTTCGACGCCGCCCGGTTGTAGCCGGCGGCGGCCCGGCGGCCTCGGCGGGTTCGCCGGATAGCGCCGCGGCAGTATCAGCAGGCGTTCCGCCGAGGGCACGAGCTGCTCGCGCCGGGTCAGGCCCAGGACGTCGACGCGCGCCAATACCAGCCCGTCGAGCTGCAGCCAGCCGCGACGGCTGGGCAGCAACGACAACTCCAACGCGAGTTCGGCGTCGGGCGCGAGGTCCGGCACCGGCATGGGCGGCGCCGATTCGGTACCGCGCCGATGCCGCACCAGCCATTCCCAGCGCGGGTAGCCGAGCAGTCGCTCGGCGCGGGATCGGTTTCGCTCCACCGGGGCGCAGGTGCCGAGGAATGTAGCGAGATCGGGCCGTGGGTCGGGCAAGCGTTCTTGCAGGGTCAGGCCGACGGCTAGGCGGCGACCCGCGTTGCGTACCCGCACCCGGTAGCGGCAGGGCAGGCCGACGGCGGCGCGGCCCGGCGGCTCGCGGTCGAGCGCCATGCGCGGCAGCGGCATGCGGTTCGATAGCCAACCGACGCCGAGCAGCGCCAAGCCGAAGGCGAAGGCCTGGTGCGCCGCCGTGAGTCGGGTGTCGATGCCGAACAGGCCGGCGGTGAAGGTGGTGGCGAGCACGACCTGGCCGGCGGGCGTGAAGCGCCGTCTCAGCCACTCCTGGGCGTTGCTGGCGAGCCGGAGGTTGAGCCAGCTCCAGGTCTTGAGCCCGCGTTCGGCGCGGGCGACGAGTAGGGCGAGAGGGGCAGGGCCGTCGGCTGGCCCTCGCTCGCCCTCGGCCCTGGCCCCGGCCTCTGGCTTGCCACCGGCTGGCGGCGGCATCAGAGAACCTCGAAGAATGCCTTGCGTGGCATGGTTCGAGATCCGAAGCGAGAGCGCGGTTTCCGCCTCGCGCTATTCCCCAAGGGCCTCCGCGCTCCTGCAACGGCGGGGCTGACTGCCCCGTGCGGGCATCTTGAGTTCTTGGCGATGCTCATCAGTCCGGTGTCGGCACGGTGGCCAGGCATTGGCGCACCACGGCCTCCGCGTTCTGGCCGGCGTAGCGCGCTGCGGGGTCGAGCCCGAGCCGATGGGCGATGACGGGCACGGCGGCCTCGCGCACCTGCTCCGGTGGCAGGTAGTCGAGCCCGTCGAACAGGGCCAGTGCCTGACCGACCTGCATCAGGGTCAGCGAGGCCCGCGGGCTGGCGCCGAGCGCGACGCCCTGGTGCCCGCGGGTCGCGGCCACCAGCGCGACGATGTAGCGGCGCATGGGTTCGGCGACGCGCACCTGGCGGACGGCGAGGCGTAGCGCGAGGATGTCCCGGGTGCTGGCGCAGGGCCTCAGGTCGTCCAGCGGGTGATGCAGGCGTTGGTCGTCCAGCAGCGCGGCTTCGGCGTCCTCGCCGATATAACCCAGGCCGAAACGCAACGCGAAGCGGTCCATCTGCGCCTCCGGCAGCGGATAGGTGCCGTGCAGCTCGATGGGGTTCTGGGTGGCGATGACGAAGAACAGGGCGTCGAGGGGCTTCAGCTCGCCGTCGACGCTAACCTGCGACTCGCCCATGGCCTCCAGCAGGGCCGCCTGGGTGCGCGGCGAGGCACGATTGATCTCGTCGGCGAGCAGGATCTGGGTGAACACGGGCCCGGGGCGAAAGTGAAAGCTGTGCTCGGAGGGGTCGTAGACGGAGACGCCCAGGATGTCCGACGGCATCAGGTCCGGCGTGAACTGTACCCGCTTGAAGTCCGCGTGGATGGACCGCGCCAGGGCCTTGGCCAGGGTGGTCTTGCCGGTGCCCGGCACGTCTTCCAGCAGCACATGGCCGCCGACCGCGACGGCCGCCAACAACCAGCGGATGGCCTGGTCCTGGCCGCGCAGCACGCGGCCGAGGTTCTCGCGCAGCCGCCGCTCCACGACTAGGGCGTCGGCGAGTTGCCGGTCGGCATCGATGCCGGTGTCCCCGTGGTGTGCGCTGGAGGCTTGGGTCTCGGTGGCTGAGGCTCGGGCCATGGTGCTGCTGTTCCTATGAGGAGGCCGGCAGTATAGCGGGCATGGGGCCGATGTCGTCGTGGGCCGGGAGAACTCCGGTGTCGCTTCCTTACCCTGGCCTGCCTGTTCCATGCACTGCTTCGCACCGGCGGTGAGCCGCCGCTGGTGTGGACGAGCGAAGTGACGCTCGGTTCGGGTCGAACAGCGCTGCCCCTGGGTGGACGGCGCTGCGCTTGTCCACCCTACAGCCCCTCGCCGTGGTCGAGTTCGTGTGATGGGCTGCAGGTGGCGACGCATGAAGCGCGCGCTGACGCATCCGTGCAATGCAATAGATTGTCGACAACCTGTAGTGGTCGGACCGGCCTTAGAGCTAATATCGGTCGTATGAGTGATGTGTTGTCGACAATGCGGGCCAGTGCCGAGCCGCGCCAGGCGCCGCTGTCACCGTCCTTTGCGGCACGGTCGGTCGATCAGGCCGGCAGTCGGGGTGGGCCTCGGGCCAACTCGGCCGCGGACTGCGTGTTCGCGGTGCTGCGCCGGGCCATCATCGAGGGCCACATCGCACCCGGCAGCAAGCTCAGCGAGCCGGCGCTTGCGGCGGAACATGCCGTCAGCCGCGCACCGCTGCGCGAGGCCATCGGCCGGCTGGAGGCGCTGGGTCTGGTGGAGCGTCGGGCGCGCGTCGGCGCCCGCGTGGTGGCGCTGAGCGGCACCGGCCTCATCGAGCTGTACGAGATTCGCGAGCCCCTGGAGGGCACGGCGGCGCGCCTCGCCGCGGAGCGCATGTCCGACGCGGCCCGCGCCGAGCTTTCGACGCTCATCGAGCACCACGAGCAGGAGGTGGAGCGCGAGAACGGCCAGGCCTACTTCCAGCAGGAGGGCGACCTGGACTTCCACTACCGCATCGTCCAGGGCAGCGGCAACGGGCGGCTCATTCGCATCCTCTGCGACGACCTCTATCACCTGATGCGCATGTACCGCTGCCAGTTCGGCATGAAGAGCCACCGCGCGCGCGATGCGCTGAAGGAGCATGCGCTGGTGGTTGAGGCCATCGTCGCCCGCGACGGGGAGCTGGCCGAGTGGCTGATGCGCCGGCACGTGCGGGCCTCCAGGCAAGGTGTGGAGCGGCAACTCGCCGCCAAGCGCTCAGGTCCGCCCGCGCCCCAACGATTTAACCCACACGAGGAAAGACCATGACCGATCTCACACCCGGTGCCAAGCTGCGCCTCGCCGTGCAGGAAGAGCAGCCGCTGCAGGTGGTGGGCGCCATCAACGCCTACCACGGCATGCTCGCCGAGCGCACCGGCTTCCGGGCGCTGTACATTTCCGGCGGCGGCGTCGCGGCGGGCTCCCTCGGCGTGCCGGACCTCGGCATCAGTAGCCTCGAGGACGTGCTGGTGGACGTGCGCCGGCTCACCTATGCCACCAGCCTGCCCGTGCTCGTGGACGCCGACACCGGCTGGGGCGGGGCCTTCAACATCGCCCGCACCGTGCGCGAGTTGATCCGCGCCGGCGCCGCCGGCTGCCACATCGAGGACCAGGTGGCCGCCAAGCGCTGCGGCCACCGGCCGAACAAGGCCGTGGTGTCGCAGGCGGAGATGGTGGACCGCATCAAGGCCGCCGTGGATGCGCGCACCGACGACTTCGTCATCATGGCGCGCACCGATGCGCTGGCGGTGGAGGGCATGGAGTCCGCCATCGAGCGGGCGGTGGCCTGCGTCGAGGCCGGCGCCGATATGATCTTCCCGGAGGCGATGACGGAACTGGCCCAGTACGAGCAGTTCATCGGCGCCGTGGACGTGCCGGTGCTGGCCAACATCACGGAGTTCGGCGCAACGCCGCTGTTCACCACCGAGCAGCTCGGCGGCGTCGGCGTGTCCCTGGTGCTCTACCCGCTGTCGGCCTTCCGCGCCATGAACCAGGCCGCGCTCAACGTGTACCAGGCGCTGCGCCAGGACGGCACCCAGGCCGGTGTGATCGACAGCATGCAGACGCGCATGGACCTCTACGACTATCTCAACTACCACGGATTCGAGCAGAAGCTGGACGCCCTGTTCGCCGAGGAGAAGGGCTAGGCGGCTGGCGCCAAAGTAAGACAAACACCCAAGCGCCTGCGTTGTCGGGATCGCGGTCGCTGTCGGGATCGGAATCGATCCCGATCCCGATCCCGATAGCGATCCCGATGAGCGTCGGGCAGACCGTGATTTCGTTTGCGGTATTTGGGCGCCGCTGTACTAGGCGGGTTGGTGGAACCGCTGCAATTGTTCCACCCAACATCGCTCCCCGTTGCGCCCGTCGCCCGTTGCGCCGTTGCGTGAACCAGCAAGGCCGTCGGGTGGACAAGCGCAGCGCCGTCCACCCGACAAACCACAAGACCACTGAGAGCAATCAGTTTTCCCAGAGAGGAGGCTCGTATGACCGAAGAGCAGAAACCCAAGGCCAAGAAGTCCGTCGCCCTGTCCGGTGTGTCCGCCGGCAATACCGCCATCTGCACCGTCGGGCGCACCGGCAACGATCTGCACTATCGCGGCTACGACATCCTGGACTTTGCCGATCAGGCCGAGTTCGAGGAGATCGCGCACCTGCTGATCCACGAGCGGCTGCCGACCAGCGCCGAGCTCGCGGCCTACAAGAAGAAGCTCAAGTCCCTGCGCGGGCTGCCGGCGGCGCTCAAGACCGCACTGGAACAGCTGCCGCCCTCGGCACACCCCATGGACGTGTTGCGCGCCGGCTGCTCGGTGCTCGGCACCCTGGAGCCCGAGAAGGACAGCATGCCCGTGGCCGCCGCGCGCGACATCGGCGATCGGCTCATGGCCAGCTTCGGCTCCATGCTGCTGTACTGGCACCACTATGCCCATAACGGCCGGCGCATCGAGGTGGAGACCGACGACGACTCCATTGGCGGTCACTTCCTGCACCTGTTGCACGGCGAGGCGCCGTCCGACGAGTGGGTGCGGGCCATGCATACCTCGCTAAACCTCTACGCCGAGCACGAGTTCAACGCCTCGACCTTCACCTGCCGCGTCGTCGCCGGCACCAACTCCGACATGTACAGCGCCATCTCGGCCGGCATTGGCGCCCTGCGCGGACCCAAGCACGGCGGTGCCAACGAGGCCGCCTGCGAGATCCAGCAGCGCTATGCCAGCGCCGCCGAGGCCGAGGCCGACATCACCGAGCGGGTCGGTCGCAAGGAGATCGTTATCGGCTTCGGCCACCCGGTTTACACCATCGGTGATCCGCGCAATGAGGTGATCAAAGGCGTTGCAAGGCGGCTGTCCGAGGCCAACGGCGACATGCGCATGTTCGAGGTCGCGGACCGGCTGGAGTCGGTGATGTGGGAGCTGAAGAAGATGTTCCCGAACCTGGACTGGTTCTCCGCCGTTTCCTACAACCAAATGGGCGTGCCGACGCCGATGTTCACGCCGATCTTTGTTGTTTCGCGTACTGCCGGTTGGGTGGCGCACGTGATTGAGCAGCGCATCGACAAGAAGATCATCCGTCCGAGCGCGAATTATACGGGTCCTGAGAACCTCAGCTGGACGCCCATGGCAGATCGATAGGGCCGGACATGAAGGGACTTGACCACGCCGGGCGGCTCGATTCGGTGCGGTCCCTTGCACTCGGCGGTCAGGGCGTTTAGCCTGCCGACGCCTGTTGTGTGAGTATCTACCTTGAGGAGCATCGTCAATGCAAACCCGTAATGCCCTGACCGCCGCCCTTCTGTCCACGTTGCTGGCCGCGCCGGCCGCCTTCTCACAGGTCGACCTGCAGACCCAGCCCGTCGCGGCCGAGGCCATGCAGTCCACCATCGAAGGCGAGGTGATGGTGGTCAACACCGAAACCCGGCTGATGACCCTGAAGACCGCCGACGGTACCTACGAGGTGCTGCACATGCCGCCGGAAGTGAAGCGCCTGGACGAGATCAAGATCGGCGACATGGTGAGCATCACCGAGACCACCACCGCGCTGATCGAGCTGCAGACAGG
This sequence comes from Thiohalocapsa sp., assembly GCA_028277725.1. Lineage (GTDB taxonomy): Bacteria > Pseudomonadota > Gammaproteobacteria > Chromatiales > Chromatiaceae > Thiohalocapsa. The sequence goes on along the minus strand of JANQFX010000027.1, from coordinate 73,355 downwards.
CCGTGACGCGGGCGCCATGGGTGCCGAGGGCGACACCGCCGTGGAGCGCGCGCCGGGCAGCAGCAAACCCGCCGGCACCATCACTGACGACCTCACCCTGTATGGCAAGATCGTCGGCGTCGACAAGGCCGCTGGTACCGTCCAGATCAAGGGCGCCGAGACCACCCGCACCTTCCCGGTCGAGGACAAGGCCCTGCTGGACGAGCTGAAGGTCGGCGACGGTGTCGTGGCCAAGTTCCGGAACGTGATCAGCGGCGCGGTGACGGTCAAGTAAGACCGCACCTGCTCGCCGTTGGCAGCCGGGGCCCAGGTCCCGGTCGCCAGGACCAAAGCCGCCTTCGGGCGGCTTTTTTCGTGGCGAGGCTGGGGCGCTGATGCTCGGCGGGGCAGGTGGGCGGCGTGATGCTCAAGGCGAAAGGGGTCGTAAGCGCCGGTGCCCAGCGGGCATGCGAGCGGGCAGCCGGGCGGGAAGATCGTCTAGCGGCCGCTGCCCAAGCGCGGCGCGGTCGGTCTGGATGCGTTCCAACCGCGCGCAGGGGCCCCGCGTGAGGACGTTGTGGTGGACGCCGACGGTGAACTGCCTGACGCCCGTCTCTGGTGGGTGCGCTCGGGCTCGGCGAAGTGGCGCCAGAAAGCAAAGCTCCCGCGCTCGCGTTTGCGAAGCGCGAGCTTCGCAATAGGGGCCCAGAAAACCCGCTGGAGGCAGGGGTTTGTATGGATCGGTGGTGATCCTCGATAGATTGCGTTCCGGTAGACTGAAGGCCTGGTCGACTCGCTTGCGCAATCTGGCTGTTGTATGGATCTACTGCTTGGTTCCGTCATGGCCCCGATCAGTTTCGGGGCCGTCGCGCTGATGGCCGCTGCCGGTGTCCTCGAGGCCGGTCGCAAACGCTTCGATCTGTTCGGCATGGTCGTGGTCGCGCTGGCCGCGGCGCTGGGCGGGGGCTCGCTGCGGGATCTGCTGCTCGGGCGCCCGGTGTTCTGGGTTGCCGAGCAGGCCTATTTGATCGCCGCCCTGGTTGCTGCGCTGGCCACCTTCTTTCTCGCGCGTATGGTCCGTCTACCCATGCGCGTCTTCCTCATCGCCGACGCGGCCGGTCTCGCGCTGTTCACCATCACCGGCACCAAGGCCGCACTGGGGCTCGATGCGCCTTGGTTGGTGGCGAGCGTGATGGGCGTCATCACCGGTGTCGTCGGCGGCATCCTGCGCGATGTGCTCTGCAACGAGGAGCCGCTGGTCTTCCAGGGGCCCTTGTACGCGACGGCATCCTGGTTCGGTGCGCTGGGCTACCTCGGGCTCAACGGGCTCGGGTTCGATGCGGCCATCGCCGCACTCACGGCCGGCGGGGCGATCTTCTCGCTGCGCCTGGTTGCGATCCGCTGGCAAGTGCAGTTGCCGCGGTTCAAGGCACGCGACGCCGAGCGCGGGGGCGGAGGGGAATGAGATGCAGCGACGCAGCCGAGTGGGCGCACCCCAACTCGCTGCGCACCGAGCTTCACTAGGGAGGGCATGACATGACACAGGTTTTCGCTTCATGAGTATGGTCAACGGATTGATCGGCAATGCCTCTGTCCTGTTGGCACTCATCCTCGCCTATAGCCTGCTGGTGCTCCGGCTTCAGCGCGCCGGACAAGAGACGCAACTCCTGAGCGGTGCTCTGTTCGGTCTGGCCGCGGTGGTCGGTATGACCTACCCGGTCACCCTGGCACCGGGTGTCTTCTTCGATGCCCGCACCGTGGTCATCTCCATGGCAGGTCTGTTCGGCGGACCGATGGCGGCCGGCATTTCGGCCCTGATCGCGGTCGCCTATCGAGCTTGGCTCGGCGGACCGGGCGTGGCCATGGGCATCGCAACCATCCTGACCGCCGCCGTCCTCGGTAGTCTGTTCCACGCCTTGCGCGCGGCCGGGCGTGTCAAGGTCGATCTGAAGACGCTCGCCGTCTTCTCGCTGGCCGTGCATCTGTTGGCCCTCGCATGGGGCCTGATTCTGCCGACCGAGCTGCGCGGCCAGTTCCTGCAGCATGTCGCGTTGCCCTTTTTGCTGGCGCTGCCGACCATCAGCGTCCTGCTTGGTCTGCTGCTCCATAGCCATGAGCAATTGATCGACGACGAGCGATCCGTGCGAGAGAGTCGTGATCGGTTGCTGGAACTCAGCGACACGCTCAAGCGCGAGCGCGCCCTGTTCTCCACCGTCATCAATACCATTCCGGATCTGATCTGGCTCAAGGACCCCGATGGTGTCTACCTGACCTGCAATCGTCGCTTCGAGCAGTTCTTCGGCGCCCCGGAGAACCACATCCGGGGCCGAACTGATCGTGACTTCCTCCCGGAAGAGCTCGTAGACTTCTTCCGCGGACACGACCTCAACGCGTTGAAGGCCGATGGCCCGGTGATCAACGAGGAGACCGTCACCTACGCCAGCGACGGCCATCAGGAGTTCGTCGAGACCATCAAGACGCCGATGCGCGATGCCGATGGGCGACTCATCGGTGTCCTGGGTATTGCCCGCAACATCGGTCAGCAGCTCGAGACCCAGGAGGCCCTGCGACGCGAGCGCGACCAGATGGAGCGGGTCCTCGAGACCGTGGACACGGTGATTCTGGCACTGGATCCGGCGGATCGGGTGACCCTGATCAACCGCAAGGGCTGCCAGCTGCTCGGCAACACCCTGGCGGAGCTCGCGGGGCAAGACTGGTTCGTCACCACGACACCGCCGGACCTGGACGTGGAGCAGACCCGCGCGGCCTTCCGCCTGCAGGCACAGCGCGGGGCAGACTCGACCGACCCCCTGACCACCCGTATCCGGACCGCTGATGGTCGTGAGTGGCACATCGCTTGGCGCAACAGCCTCATCCTCGACGACGATGGCGCTACCGTCGGCCTGCTCGCTGCCGGCGACGATGTCACCGAACGCGACTTCCTGCGCCGCCGCCTCGAGACCATCGTCAGGCATGTGCCCGGCTTCATCTATCAGTATCAGCAGTGGCCGGACGGGCGTCGCAAGTTCCCTTACGTCAGCGACGGCATCCAGCCCATCCTGGGTCTCGAGCCCGCGGACCTCGCGGAGGATGCGAACTCGGCCCTGGACATGATCGACCCACGAGACAAGGCACGGGTTCTGGCGTCCATGGTCGAGTCGATGCGCACACTGGAGATCTGGCAGGAATCGTTCAGGGCTTGCCTGCCGGATGGCCCAACCATCTGGCTGGAGGCGGAGTCCTCGCCGGAGGCGCGCGCCGACGGCAGCGTGGCCTGGTACGGCCACTTCCGCGACATCACCGAGCGCAAACGTGCGGAAAAAAAGGCGCTCGAAATGACAGCAACCCTGGAGGCCGCGCTGTCGAGCATGCGCGATGCCGTCGTCGTCGTCGACACGGCCTGCCGACTGGTACACGCCAACGCGGCATTCGCTGCCTTCCATCGCTTTGTCCGTGTGCAGGACTGCCCCCAGGTGCTGAGCGCGTACGCAGACCTCCTGGAACTCCGATCGAGCGACGGCGCCCTGCTGACCGTTGCCGAGTGGCCCATCGCGCGCGCCCTGCGCGGGGAGGCGGCGATGGACCAGGAGTATCGGCTGCGGCGCAAGGATACCGACGAGATTTGGATCGGCAGCTACAATCTGGCGCCGATCCAGCGTGCCGACGGCACCACCATCGGTGCGGTGATGACCTGCCGGGACGTCACCGACCTCAAGATCCACGAGGCCGAACTCGATTATCGCGCCCACCACGATCTGCTCACGGGCCTGCCCAATCGCCGCCTCCTCACCAAACGCCTGGACGAGGCCATTGCGCGCTCCAATCGAAGCGGCCACTCGCTGGCCCTGTGCTACCTCGACCTCGATGGCTTCAAGGCGCTGAACGACGCTCATGGACATGAACTCGGGGATGAGTTCCTGATCAAGATCGGTTCGATCCTGCAGCAGGTCCTGCGGGACAAGGATTGCGTCGCCCGGCTCGGTGGCGACGAGTTCGTGCTGCTGCTGACGGATCTGCATCGAACCGAAGACTGCCGCCCCCTGGTCGATCGGGTCCTCACCCAGCTCCGTCAGCCCATCAGGTTGCACGACGTCACCCACCAGGTGTCCGCAAGTATTGGTGTCGCCCTGTATCCGGCGGACTACTCCGACGCCGATACTCTGTTGCGGCATGCGGATCAGGCCATGTATCGCGCCAAGGAGGCCGGCAAGAACCAATGCCGCTTCCACGACGCCCAGCGGGACGCATTGCCGCGGTTCAGCAACGACCAGCTGTCCGAGCTCAGGGCGGCCTTGGACCAGCGGGCCTTCCGGCTCCATTTCCAGCCCCAGGTGGATCTGATCAGTCGCGATGTCCTCGGTGTCGAGGCCCTGATCCGCTGGCAGCACCCGGACAAGGGTCTGCTGGCGCCGGGCGCCTTTCTGCCGCAGGTGGAAGGGACGCCACTGGAGTGGGAACTCGGGAATTGGGTCATCGATGCCGCTCTGCGACAGCTCGCCGAATGGAACGCGCAGGGACTGAGGCTCGCGATCGGCATCAACATCGGCGCCGGTCAACTGATGGGGGAGGGCTTCGCGGAGGGCCTGGCGGACCACCTGCGGGCCCACCCGACGGTCGACCCCAAGGATGTCGAACTCGAGATCCTCGAATCCACCGCGTTCACGGACTTCGAGAAGGCGCGCCACATCCTGGCGGACTGCCTTGAGCTCGGGGTTCGCTTTGCGTTGGACGACTTCGGCACCGGCTATTCATCCCTGGCCTATTTTCGCGCGCTGCCCATCGAAGTCCTCAAGATCGACCAGTGCTTCGTGCGCGACATGCTCGACGACCCCGGCGACATGGAGATCGTCGAGAGCGTTGTCCGGCTCTCGCAGGCCTTCAATCGCGCCGTGATCGCCGAGGGCATCGAGACCCTGGAGCACGCCGCGCTACTGACCTGGCTCGGCTGCAGGCGCGGACAGGGTTATGGCATCGCCCCGCCCATGCCCGCCGCCGATCTGCCCGGCTGGATCAGCCGCTGGTCCGCGCAACCCGACTGGCGCAGCGCCGACGACCGGAGTGGCCGCGAAGACATGCAAGTGCTGGTGGCGGCGCAGAACCACCTGCACTGGATCACGCGCGTCATACGAGAGATCGAGGTTGGCGAGATCTCGGATCTGCTCGATGTCCGTGCAACCGACTGCGCCTTCAGAAGCTGGCACGCGGGGCCCGGTGCCGAGCACTATGGCGACCTGCCCATGTACTCCAGGCTCGATAAGCTACATCGGTCGATCCACGACCTCGCGGTGGAACTGCTGGCACAGGCGAGCGGCGGCTACCGCCAGGCGGCCGTCGAACGTCTGCCAGCGCTGCACGGTCTCCGGGACGAACTGCTCGCCGCCATGGGCGAACTGGTCCGCCAGTTGCGGCCCATGCGCTAGGCGGAGGCCGAAGCACGCCGCTCCCACCCCCGCAATCCCAAACCGCTTGCCAAAGCGAATGCGCCCCCGGAGAAATGCCACCGCAACCCATCGCGGACAAGGCGTACTCCGGGCGCTTCCAGATCCGCATCACCCCGAACTCCATCGCCGCCTGGCCATCTGAGTCACTTGAGATATGACCGCAAGACGCTGAGCACCTGCTCCAGATCCTCCTGCCGTTCCTGAGGCGTTCGCTCCTCCGTGGCCAAATGCTCGCGCAGATGGCCTTCCAGGACCTGCGCCATCAGACCGTTGACGGCGCCGCGAATCGCGGCGATCTGCTGCAGCACCGCAGAGCAGTCGCTCTCTTGCTCGAGCGCGCGCTCCAGGGCTGCGGCCTGCCCCTGAATCCGCCGGACACGCGCGAGCAGGGGCTTCTTCTCTTTGACCGTATGTGCCATGGCTGATCGTCTTGCTGTATATAGAGTACAGGGGTAGAGTATAAATCGTCCCTGACGCAGAGGCCCGCCATGATGCAGGACAACGCCACGCTTGAGAACTGGCAGCACACCCATGTCTTCGACGAAGGCAACCCGCTCGCCGAGCGCCATACGCGCTGGGTGGTGTGGCTGACCGCGACGATGATGGTGGCGGAGATCGCCGGCGGCTGGATCTTCAACTCCATGGCGCTGCTCGCCGACGGCTGGCACATGAGTTCGCATGCGCTCGCGCTCGGGCTCTCGGTGGTCGCCTATGCCGCTGCACGGCGTTTTGCCCATGATCCCCGCTTTGCCTTCGGCACCTGGAAGATCGAGATCCTCGGCGGCTATACCAGCGCCGTCTTTCTCGTCGCGGTTGCCGCGCTCATGGTCTTTCAGTCCGTCGAGCGGCTGCTCGCCCCGACGCCGATTCACTATGACCAAGCGATCGCCATCGCTGCGCTGGGCCTCTTGGTCAATCTGGTCTGTGCCTGGCTCCTCAAGGACGGGCACGGCCATCATCACCATCATGGCGGCCATGGGCATCATCACGACCACCACCATCAGGACCTGAACCTGCGCTCGGCTTACCTGCATGTGCTCGCCGATGCCGCCACCTCCCTCTTTGCCATCGTTGCCCTGTTCGGCGGCAAGCTCTGGGGCGCGGCTTGGCTGGATCCCATGATGGGGCTCCTAGGCGCGACCCTGGTCTCCATCTGGGCCTACGGCTTGCTGCGCGACACCAGTCGGGTTCTCATCGACGCCGAGATGGACCGGCCCGTGGTCGCGGAAATCCGCGAGGTGGTCGCCGCGTTGCCAATCGCGGCCGAGATCGCCGATCTGCATGTGTGGCGGGTCGGCAAGGACAAGTACGCCTGCATCCTGGCGCTGGTGGTCGAAGACGACATCGCACCGGACGCCGTTCGGCAGGCACTCGGCGTTCACGAGGAGCTGGTCCACGTCACTGTAGAGGTCAACCGCGCCGCACCGCGCAGGCCATGGCGGCCTGAGTCCGCATGACGCCAGCACCCCCAGGGCCGCACCACGGACCCCTGGCTTGGCCACCAGGCGCTCTCGGCCGTTCATCGTAAGGGTCAAGACGGAACCGCCACCGCGATCGCAGCATCAAGCAGACCAAGACCCGACGGCGGACCGGGCGGATCGAGGTGCTTGCCGAGACCCTGGCTCTCAGGCACCGCCTGAGCCTAAGCGTCTCGACAGCCCGAGAACCTGTCGGAGCGGCCACTGGCCGCGATCTTCAGCGCCCAACCGGAGCCGTTGCGGCGGGAATGCCGATCCGACGGCCAGCAGGTCCAGTGGGAGCGGCTGCGGGCAGCGGTTCCCAGCACCTGAGCAGAGCATCGCTGAGTCAGCGGAGGTCCCTCACGGCGTGGAGTCCGGCTCAGTCAGAAACGCTTGCAACCCGATCACTCTGGGCACCAATCGCCCGCGCGGCCCTCTGCGCATCAGGGTCAGCTTGCCGCTACCGATGTGGATCTTGAGCAGATCGGCGTTCTGGGTGTCGCCCTAGGCAGCGGAGGCGGCGCCGTGCGATGGCGTGCCGCCGACCAGCTGTCCGGCTCGCTCAAGGCTCCGCTCGATGGGCCTTGCTCCGCAGCCGCGTCGTCGTCCGCGCCATCGTCCGTCTCGTCCTCGTTGCCGATGGGCACCAGCGCATGGTCCACCAGCCGATAGCCGCGCTCGCGCACCAGCTGCGCCCACTGGCGCCTGTAGCCGATGCGCCGCGGATCATCGAACAACCCCACCGACTCGCAGGCCGCCGTCAGCTCGGCCCAGGCGTCGTAGCGCGGATCATCCGCCGCCAGCAGCAGCTCCTTGCGGTGCAGGATCGGCGGGTTCAGTGAGTCCGCGTAAGTGCGAAAACCGACGCTGCCGGCCGCGAGGTCCACCCGCACCAGGTTGAAGTGCTCGGCCCGGCGGACCTGCGCGATCTCCTCCGCAGTCGTCAGAGACGCGAGCAAGGCCGCGGCGTCCGGCTCATCCGCCGGCTCCGGGAGTGTATCGACGTGCAGATAGCGTTTGTTGCCGACGCGTTTACCGACGCCCCAAGTGGATTGCTTGTTCAGTTGCAATAATGCACCTACACTATCGGCATGGGCGGAATCGACAGGCCCGAAGATGGTTGATCCAAAACACTACACCTACCGCGTCATCTGGTCTGAAGAAGACCGGGAGTTCGTCGGTCTGTGCGCGGAATTCCCCAGTCTCTCCCACCTCGATGACGGCCAAGCCGAGGCGTTGTCCGGCATCACCCAACTGGTGGCCGACATCGTCACCGATATGCAGGCCGGCGGAGAAGCGCCACCGCAACCCATCGCGGACAGGACATACTCCGGACGCTTTCAGGTTCGGATCACACCCGAACTCCATCGCCGACTTGCCATCCGCGCCGCCGAGGCCAACCTCAGCCTCAATCGCATCGTGAGTGACCAGTTGGCGAAGCCTTGATTGGTCTGGAATCATCCGGGACCCAACAGTTACGCATCACCCCCCGAACTTCATCGCCGACTGGCCATCCGCGCCGCCGAGGCCAACGTCGGCTGAGCCGGTATCCGAACGTGATGCGGCACGCCTACGATGAGCGGTCCGGTGCGACCCGAGCCTAGGCCGACCATGAAGTTCATCCACGCCGCCGACATCCATCTGGACAGCCCCCTGTCGGGGCTGACCGCCTATCCCGACGCGCCCGTGGAGCTGCTCCGCACCGCGACCCGGCGCGCCTTCTCGCGGCTGGTCGACGAGGCCATCGATGAGGCCGTGGCCTTCATGGTCATTGCGGGCGACCTCTACGACGGCTCCTGGAAAGACTTCAACACCGGGCTCTTCTTCAGCCGCGAAATGGGCCGGCTGAAGCAGGCGGGGATCCCGGTCTATGTGCTGTTCGGCAATCATGATGCCGAATCGGACATGACCCGGCGTCTGCTGCTGCCGGACAACGTGCAGCGGTTCGACAGCAGGCGCCCGACCACCTTTCGCCTGGACGAACTCGGCGTGGCCCTGCACGGGCAGAGCTTCCGCCATGCGGCGACGACGGACAACCTCGCCGCCGGCTACCCGGATCCGCTGCCCGGCCTGCTCAACATCGGCGTGCTGCACACGGCCCTGGAGGGCAACGCCGCCCATGCGCACTACGCGCCCTGCAGCCTGGCGGAGCTGATCGCCCGCGGCTACGACTACTGGGCGCTGGGCCATGTGCATGAGTTCGCGGTGCTGCACCAGAACCCCTGGGTGGTGTTCCCCGGCAACCTACAGGGTCGCCATGTGCGCGAATGCGGCCTGCGCGGGGCGGTGCTCGTGCAAGCGGACGAGACCGGCGTGCGGCAGGTCGAGCGCCTGCCGGTGGAGGTGTTGCGCTGGGAGGTCTTACAGCTCGATGTCGGCGGCGCCGAGGATCTGGACGATGTGGCGCGCAGGGTCGGCAAAGGCTTCGAGGGCCTATTGGACGAGCAACCGGAACTGCCCCTAGCGGTGCGGGTGCGGCTGCACGGACGGACACAGGCCCACGGCGAGCTGTTCGGCCGCGAGGCACAGCTGCGCGCAGAGGTCCTGTCTCAGGCTGCTGCCATCGGCCAGGATCGGCTTTGGGTGGAGAAGGTGCGGGTGGACACCGCTCCGCCGCAGACCGGCGAGGTCCTGCGCGCCCGCGCCGACGCTTTGGGCGAGCTCGCGACCCTGCTGGACGCAGCCCCGGACGATGCGGAACTGGTCGCGGACATGACCGGCGCGCTGCGCCCGCTGCTGGACAAGGCGCCGCGGGAGTTGGCGCAGACCCTCCCGGAGCTGAACCGCATCCGCGACGGCGAGCTGGGCGACTTGATCCGCGAGGTCGCCCCCAGCCTCATCGCCCGACTCGCGACCAAGGACTGAGGCAGCGGCATGCGCATCGCACGGCTCGATCTCACCCGCTACGGGCATTTCACCGGCAAGCCCTTGGCGCTGCCGCGCTCGGAGCAGGACCTACACGTCTTGGTCGGCCCCAACGAGGCGGGCAAATCCACCCTGCGCAATGCCGTACTGGACCTATTGTTCGGCATCGAGACCAGATCCCGCTACAACTTCCGCCATGCCTACTCCGAAATGCGTCTCGGGGCGCTGCTGGAGCAGGATGGCGAGGTGCTGGATTTCCAACGCGTTAAAGGTCGGGTGCGGACGCTGCGCGATCCTGAAGACGGGGTGTTGCCCGATGCGGCCTTGGTGCCCTTCACCGGCGACAGGGAGCGGGGCTTTTTCGAGCAGATGTTCGGCCTCGACCACGACCGTTTGGTGCAGGGCGGGCAGGACATCCTGGACGCCGGCAGCGACCTGGGCCAGATCCTGTTCCAGGCCTCCGCCGGCATCGAGGGTTTCGGCAACCTGCGCGACGCGCTGGAGGCCGAGGCCGACAAGCTCTGGGCGCGGCGCAAGTCGTCCGATCGCGAGTACTACATCGCCGCGGCGGAGCTGGACGAGGCCAAGGCGGCGCTAAAGGCGAGCACCGTCCACACCAAGGTGTGGACCGAGGCCCACCAGGCCGTCGAGCAGCTTCGCCAAGAGGCGGATGCACTGCACGCCCGCGCCGAGGAGCTGGCCCAGCGGCGCTCGCGGCTGGAGCGGGCGCGGCGGACGGCGCCGGTCTTGCAGCGACTGCGCGAGCAGGAAGCAGCCATGAACGCCTTGGGGCGGGTGCGCTTGCTGCCCGAGGAGGCCGCGAACCGGCTGCAAGAGGCCGAGCGGATGGATGCCCTCGCGGCCAGCGCCCGTCGGCTACTCGAGAAGCAGGCGATGGATAAGACCGAGGCCCGGGACGCCATCCGCATCGACGCAGCCTTGCTGTCCCGCGAGCAGGACATCCAAGCCCTGGCGGCCGGGCGCGAGCAGGTGCGCCATCACGCCGCCGATGTGGACAAACGCCGCGAAGAGGCGAGGGCGCATTGGAAGACGCTGGAAGGCCTGACGAGGCGCCTCGGTTGGTCGGTGTCGGACGAGCAAACCCTGGCTGCAAGTCTGCCGTCGGGGGTGCTGCGCGACAACGCCGCCGCCCTGATCCGCGACCACGACAAGTGCGCCCAAACCCTGCGAAGCGCCCGCGAGGCCAGAGACGCCAAGGCGCAGGAACTCAGGCGCATCGAGCAGCGGCTGTCCGGACTCCCCGCCGCCGAGCTGCCCGACGGCTTGGCCGCGGCGCTGGCGGAGGCCCGAGCCCTCGGCGATGCGAACGCCCAGGAGAAGCGGCTGGCGGAGGCCGCGACCCGAGCCGAGCGCGCCTTGGCCCGTGCCATCGACGGACTCGGCCCGTGGCGGAAAGATCCAAGACAACTGCGGGGCTTGCAGCCGCCGACGAGCGCGGAGCTGGACTCGCTCAGGCAAACCCTTGACAGGCTGACAGGCGAAGCCGAGCGCCAGCGGCAGGACATCCGCGAGCATGAGGCGCGCATTGCCGAGCTTGCGCTGGCGGTCCAGCAGTACCAGGCGGCACACCAGCCCGTTTCGTTGCAGGAGCTACTCGCGGCCCGGCAGGCGCGCGACGGCCTTTGGCAACAGATTCGGGCGGGCGCGCAAACGCTGGAGCATGCCGCCGACCCCTATGAGCACCTGCTCGGCGAGTCCGACCGCTTGGCAGACCGCCGCCACGACACGGCGGAAGAAGCCGCCGCCCTCCAGTCGAAGCAACAGGAGCTGGAGCGCCTGCGTCTGCGCCTCGGTGCGGCCCGCGACCATGCGGACGGCGTGGATAAAGCGCTTGCCGACGCCCAGTCGCACTGGGCCGCACGGATGCAGGCACTGGGCCTGTCCGACATGACCCTGGAGCAGATGGGCTCCTGGTGCACTGCACGCGAGCAAGTCCTCAGCGCCGACGAGCACCTGGCGGATGCTAGGGCGGAGCTGGAGGGCCTGCGGCGTCGGGTCGCAGATGCCGGCGCGAAGCTCTCCAAGGCGCTGCCGTCGGCGGCACCCTCTGGCGCGGATCTCAACGCAATTGTGCGGCAGGCTGCCGATTTGACGGAGCAGGCCAGCCGGGTCCGAACCTGGGGCGATTCCTTGCGCGAGGAACGGGACAATGCCGCGGCGCTGCTGGCGACTCTGGAGGATGCGCTGAATCAGGCCGCCGAGCGGCTGGCGCGCTGGCAAGAAGACTGGCGGAACTGCCTCGGCGCGCTGAACCTGCCCGCGGAAACCGGCATCGAGGCGGCGGAACAGGCCCTCGCCACGCTGTCCGACATGGATCAGCACCTGGCCAAGCGCCAAGAACTCATGAATGCCCGCATCCGGCCCATGGAACGCGATCTGCAACGGTTTGCGGATGCGGCCCTCGCCCTTGCCGCGGACCTGGATCCAGGCCTGTCCGACGGCCCGCCCGCGGACATCGCCCGCGTCCTGAACGAGCGCCTGGCACAGGCGCAGCGCGACGCACGCGATCGCGAACGCCTCAGCGGCGAGATCGACGCGGCACGCCGGGAGGCGGAGCGCGAGGCCCGCGCGCAGGCGCAGGCCAAGGCGGAATTGCAGCCGTTGCTGGCGCAGGCGGGTGCCGACGACAACGACGCCTTGCGCGAGGCCATCCGGCGGTCCGACAACGCGCGGACCCTCGCCCACGACATCGAGCAACTCAAGACCAATCTCGCGCAAGCCGCGGACGGCATCCCGCGGGATCGATTGGAGGCCGAGCTTGCCGAACTGGATTCGGGCGCCATCCCCGGTCAACTCGAGATCCTGCAGCAAGACTTGAGCGCCCTGATGGCGCAGCAGCGGGAGAACGCCGCCGCGTCGACCAAGGCCCAGGCGGAACTCGACCGCATCGCGGGTCAAGACGACGCCGCCCGCGCCGAGGCGCGCCGCCAAGAGGCCTTGGCGCGCATGGGCAACGCGGTGGAGCGCTACCTTCGCACCTATACCGCCGCGCGGCTCTTGCGGTGGGCCATCGAGCGCTACCGGGAACAGCGCCAAGGCCCCATGCTGGCGCGAGCCGGCGAGATCTTTGCCGACCTGACCCTGGGTTCCTTCGAGCGGCTGGTGGTGGACTACGAGGGCGAGGCCCCGACGCTGCACGGTCGACGGCCGGACGGCGAGCGGGTCGGCATCGACGGACTCAGCGACGGCAGCCGCGATCAGCTCTACCTGGCTCTGCGCCTCGCCGCCATGGAACTGCATTTGCAGCAGGCGAGCCCCATGCCCTTCATCGCCGACGACCTATTCATCAACTGGGACGACCGCCGCGCCGCGGCCGGCCTAGCTGCCCTGGCGCACCTGTCGCGCCGCACCCAGGTGCTGTTTCTGACCCATCACGAGCATTTGGCGGCGCTCGCCGGGGACGTGTTGCCGGGTGGGGTCAACGTGGTCCGGTTGGCCGCCTAGTGCGGTGTTGTTCCACCGCTGCGGACCGCCCTCCACGCCAAGGCACTGACGCAATGGCATGGTCAGGCAATGGCCCAGGCCACCGCCTTCCTGCGCAGCATCCTGTTTACCCAGCACTCCCCACTCGCGGCCCGGACGCCAGTCGCCCGTGGCTTGGGGTCGAGAAGCCTGGCGCCCGCATGGCCCGTGTCGACGAGCTGCCCGAGACCGACATCCGCCAGTTGATTCTGACCATGCCGTTCAAGAAGTTCGCGCAGCGGGGGTTCTTGCAGTACGATCGGGATGCATCGCGGTTGCGGTTTGCTTCGGTGCTCTGGCCTAAGCTCTCGCTGGCTGATCGGGAGCGCCTGCGAGGCTCGGCCGTTGAAGCCGTCGCGCGATACTTCAGTCGCCTCGGCATCGCGACCGACTGAGCAAAGCGAGGGGCCAACCGCGCCCGTGATCGAGGTTCAACAAAGCACAACCTTCAAGCGCTGGCTTCAGAGCCTTCGGGATGCTCGAGCGCGGGCACGGATCGTCGCGCGGATTGATCGGATGGCCGAAGGGAATCTAGGCGACGCCAAACCGGTTGGTGGTGGTCTGAGCGAGATGCGCATCCACTACGGCCCTGGCTACCGCGTCTACTTCATGCAGCGCGGCACCGCCCTGATCATCCTGTTGTGCGGTGGCGACAAGCGCGACCAGACAAAGAGCATCGAATCGGCGAGGCGAATCGCCCAAGATTGGCTGAAGGCACACCCATGACCGAACCGTTCACACCCTGGGATTCCGCGGAGTATCTGCGGACCGATGAAGATATCGCCGCCTACCTCGATGCCTGCTTTGAAGAGGCGGGTGCCGACGCTGGATTCATCATCCGCGCACTCGAAACCATCGCGCGCGCGAAGGGAGTAGATGCTGTCGCAGAGCGGGCGGGGCTGGCCCCGGCTCAGCTTCGTGACTTACTCGCAGCGGACTCCAGCACTCCGTTCGGCGAGGTGTTGCGTATTTTCGCGGCGTTAGGTATCCGTCTGCACGCAGACAAGGCGGCGTGAATCTCAGACTCAGTGTCGCAGCAGCGTATTCAGCCAGCGCTCCGCCTCGCGGCCCGGACGCCGGTCGCCGGTGGTCCAAGTTTCCACCGGCTCCAGGCCCGGCACCTGGTCCAACAGGCCCGGCAGCCTCGGCTCATCCAGATCGGTGAAGCGCCCGCCGTGGTGCTCGCGCTCCCCGCTGCCGCTTCTCGATGCGTGCCAGCGCCTTCTGAGCGCGGCGTTCGATGACCAGTTCCCAGCTCGCCATTGCCACCTCCCTGAGCCCCGATCAATTCCCGGCTTTCGCCTCGATCTCGGCCATCGCCTGCTCGAAAGGAACTGGATCAGAAGGATGGCGCTTCGCCTCGTCATAGGCTCGGACGTCCGCCAGCTCTTCCAGCGCAGCCTGGATGCGCTCCCACTCGTCAAGCGGGACAAGGACTGCTGTGCGCTTGCCGGCCTCGTCGACAACGTACTGCTCGCGTGCAGCCATATGAATCTCCCCGGATACGCATGCTTGTGCAAAGCCTGAGGCCAAAGCATATACCACGGCACACACCCAAAGACGTTCTGCTGCCACCGGTCGCCGCCGCGAACCGACGCGAGTAGCCGCTGAAGCCATGGCGACGATGCCCTCCATGGTCAGAGGCTAATCCGAGGCCCCGGCGCTCTCCGCAACAGCGTATTCAGCCAGCGCTCGGCCTCGCGGCCCGGACGCCGGTCGTCCGTGGTCCAGGTCTCCACCGGCCCCAGGCCCGGCACCTGATCCAACAGGCCCGCCAGCCCCGGCTCATCCAGATCGGTGAAGCGCCGGCCGCGGTGCTCGCGCTCCCCGCTGCCGTACTTGAAGGACGCGTAGAGGATGCCGCCGGGCTTCAGCGCCGCGCGGAGTCGGGCGATCACGTCCGGCAGTTCCGCGCTCGGCACATGCAACAGGCTGGCGCAGGCCCAGATGCCGCCGAACTCGCTCTGCCAGGTCAGGTCCTGGAAACGCAGGCATTGCACCGGCTGGCCGATGTGCTGCTCCGCGAGTGCGACGAGGGCTGGGGAGGCGTCGAAGGCGGTCACCGAGTAACCGAGTTTGGCGAACGCCAGCGCGTCGCGGCCGGAGCCGCAGCCGGCGTCCAGGATCGTGGACCTGTCCTCCAGCAGCGGCAGGAAGCGACCATAGAGCGGGGTCATGTCGACTTCGACGGTGTCGTCGAAGAAGGTGTGAGCGTGCTTGTTGTAGTACGCGCAGCTAAGGTTCGGCATTCGAATATCTCGTGAGTCAGAGTCCACGATCCATGCGCCGAAAACCGTCCGCGGCTGATATCGTGGTCTTTCCCCTAATTGGCCCCGCGGCTTGGCCAATCGCTCGACCAAAGCGCGGAAGCGCTAGCGCGAACGCCGCTGCGAGCCGCGCCAAGGATAGGGGCGACCGACTGATCGCGGAGATGATCGGCGTGGTATCCCTTTTTCTTCTAATGCTGCGAGCAGGCTTCTGGCAAATACGGCCGGCGCCAGCGGTATAGGCCATCTCTGCAAAATCCACCGTTCTACTTATCGTCACCCTTGTAGTCGTAACGATTCGTAGTACTCCTCCGCCATCGGTTTAATCAAGAAGTCGGCTTCCTGCCCAGCCAACTCTTCTACCACAGCTTGAATCTTCTCAAGATCAGCGGTGAAAAACTCCTTGCGCCGGTTCACCGCATTGACCCGCGCCGTGTTGAAGCGTCTGTGCAATTCGGCCTCCATCGCCGGCGCATCCTCAGAGTAAACGAACGCGTGGACGTCGAAGCCGAACGGAACGCTTGCATCGCCAAGCTCTTTGATCCGGTCCATCGGGTCCAAGCGCCGCGTAAGGCCAATTTTATATACACCTTCGCCAAACGAACCAACGTTGCTGATGACATAAATAAAGCCGCGTCGCGTCTGCTCCGCCATCGATTTAGCTCGCTCTTTAGCGTCGCCCGCCTCCTTAAGTTGCGATTCAAGCACCATTAATTTTGCTTCGAGATCGGCTTTCTCATCTTGATGCGCCGTTTGGAGCTTCAGTCGTGCCTGCTCCAGCAGATCCTTATAGACACGCTCCTCCTTCTCCGCCTTTGCTACAGCTTGCTCGTACTCCTTTGCAACTTTCGCCTCTTCGCGGATACGCTCGCGTGCAAGCCGGTTCGCCTCGTCACGTTCCGCCTTGCGCAACGCATGCTCGTAAACTAATCGGCATTCTTTAAGCTTAAGCTCCACGTAAGCTTGGGCTATCCCCGCACGCACGGAAACCATCTGCTTCTCGATGCCCTCTGCCCTCTTGGCGATCTGATAGAGAGTTCGGTCGAAGTTGGACGGATTGACCTTCCCTATGAGAAGATCGCACTCTAGGTTGAACGCATTCAGCACCAGGTTCGCCTGCCCCTTCAATACAGCGGTCCCGGTTTTTGTGCTACCGTCTATCTGAACATCATCCGGGAGTTCGACAGCTTTGTTTTCCCTGACCGCGACTTTTTGTTGCTCGCGAACCTTCTTGATCTCGGCCTGATAGCGTTCTGGCATCTCATGCAGGTAGTCGGGCTCCTCAAAGAGACCGTAACCAACGAATTCGTCGATTCGGGTGTAAAGGTCAAGCTTGCTTTGCAAGTCATACAGCTCGTCCTCCGCTTCCCCGATCTTTGTTTTCACCTTTTCGAGCTTGGCTAAACGGTCGTGTAACTCCGTCGCGACTTCCGTTGCACGCGCCTCAACTTCCAACAGATGTCGAGTCCGTTCCTCTAAGTTTCCTAGTGCCTCCCGCCCTGTAGATAGGTTGCCTTCAAGCGCGGCAAGCTCACTCTGTAGCGCCTGACGTTTCGAAATCGTGTCAGCTTGAATTGTGTCGAAAGCCTTGAGCTGCGAGTCAGTCTCTCTCTTCTTTCGGTCTACCGCCTGAGCGTAGACCGCAAGCTTGTTTTGCGCTGCGGTCTTCGCCTCCGAAAGGCGCTGGTCCGTCTCCTTGAGTTCGGATTGACACTTCTCCAACGAGGCCCGAACGCTCTGCTCCTCCCCATACAGACTCGACAATGCACTTAGACGCTTGTTACACCGTACCCGCACGATCATCGCGGTGATCAGCGCTGTAACGACGGCGGAACCTGTGCCGGCTACCAGAACAATTTCCATTCCCCGCTCCTATTTAAGTACTTCGGCAACCAACTGTTCAATCGATCGCTGGCGGAGTTCGGCGCGACGAGATACGGCATCGATTTCGCTTTGCTTCAGGGCTTTCAGCCTGTCTTGGTCGGCTCGGCGAGCCTCTGCCGCTGCAGCTTTCTCTTCCGCTGCGGCGCTTCTGGCCTGCTCTCGTTGCAGCGAAGCTCGTTCGCGTTCTTGACGTTTCACTTCCCGTGCACTTTCTTTTTCCCTCGCCCGAAGCTCTCGCTCAAACGTAGCCTCGCGTCGCTTTTCCTCGCGCTCGTACTCAGCCAATCGCCGTTGCGCTTCGCGGTGTCGCTGGCGCTCCTGCTTCTCCTGTTCGCGCCGCGCACGCTGATTCGCTCGATCGATGTCGCGCGCCACCTTCGCGACGGTTTTTAGAAAACTTTTTGCCATCCTCGGTTTCCTCTGGATGCGGTAAGTTCGGGCCTGATCGCCAGGCGCTATATTGCCGATCCCAATCAAAGCTCATTACCGTCGGCTTGTTCGGATACCGTGGTACGTCCCCGATTTCCCCCTCGTCCCCAGTTTCCCCCTACCGCCGGCCCGGCGGAAACCCGCAGTACGTCCCCGTCTTCGCCCCGCGTCCGCGTCTTGCGCTTCGCACCCATTTTCACGTTCAATTCGAAGCGTGAATATTTGTGTACCACTATATAATTCACTCGGGTCACTTTGAAAAACAGTGCATTAAGAGGACGGCGCTCTGATCATGCTGCTTTCCTAAGAGCGGTGGAGTCGGTCAGTTAAGTAGTGCAAGCCGAGAAGCGTGGTCACCAAAACGTTTGACGTCCAGAAAACGTACAGCGCAAAGGCGAGATGCCTCAGGTATGGGAGCGCATAACTGGAAAATAGCAGTTCGAAGTTGCCTTTCAGCAGGTTCGCGAGCGAACCAAGAAAATAGAGCGCCAATGCAGAAAAAGCCAAGTAACCGAAGAGATAACAGAGGAACTGGCGGCGTGAGAGTTTCGCGTGTATCTTGTGCCCCATACGCTCCACCATTAACAACGCATCGTCTCCTGACATCGGCTCATCCAGTCCCTCCCGGGCGAACGTAGCCACAGCAGCCAGCGCAGCAATGTAGAAGCCCACAAGAATCTGCAGCAACCCCGTGACAACCGAGATCACGCCGGATTCCCCCAACAAAGGCACTGACACTGGTAGACTCAGGAGTACCACGGTCACCGTGACAGCAGTTATCGCGGGCACCACATAGTCAAACCACGCCTTTAACGGGTGGCGAATCCGCAAATAAGATAGCGGTGTAAGTAGCTGCCCCAGAGCGCTCCAAGGCACGATTTCACTCCTGCCGGTTCGCGACTAATTCCACCATATTTTTAGCAATAGATTTACAGATCTCATCACTGCATTGAGCAAGGACTTCATCGGCTTTGATCCTCTCTGTCCTTCCGAGCAATGCATCGGCCAAATCGCCCTTGGTGGTTCCGATCAGCGCAGTTTTTTGTTTTCCTGCGTCCTTTCGGTAGCGCAATTTTAGCTTAGGGTAGCCCTCATCCCGCGCTTTCTTTCTAAGACGCTCGAGCTTGTCCAGTATTCCATCTACGCCATGGACCTTGAGGGTGATCGCACTCTCGACTTCCGTGAAAGCGTCTTCTTCGTCGAATTTCTTACCCGTCGGTTTACCGCGAATCAGTTTAACCTCATTCAGTATGCTACCCGATTCCAACTCGCCACGCAGAGTCACAGATGCAACGGCTTCGACTTTCGCTGCCGGCCTGAAAGGTCTCGATTTTCCATTATGCTCCTCGTCGTTGAAGTCGAACTTGCCTTCCGCAACTGTCTTAAACTCTGATTTGAGAAAAGGACCGATGTTGCTTCGCGTCAACCCCGGCACCTCCTCGATGGCCATTGAGTAGAATGGCGAGTTAGGAAACGTCGGCGTTAGGCTGATCGCGACGTGACTGGACACAGCGATACCCTCACCTTCCAACTTTGGCTCTGTTCTCAATTGCCCAGATTCAAGTCCCTGGAAGACAGGATCGGTCACGTTGGTATCTGCATACTGCATTAAAAGCACCACAACGTTTTTCTCTGCGTAGATTTTCAGGTGCTTAATTCGTATACAAGCCGTCTCGTTATTCAGTACTTTGTGCGACTCGCATTTTTCCACTCGCTTCTTTAGCTGAGATACAAGCAAGTCGAGAGCGATCAACGGCGC
This sequence comes from Thiohalocapsa sp., assembly GCA_028277725.1. GTDB lineage: Bacteria > Pseudomonadota > Gammaproteobacteria > Chromatiales > Chromatiaceae > Thiohalocapsa. Next base: position 53,788 of record JANQFX010000027.1, on the reverse strand, counting down.
GTGCTCAGGCTCCCGTTCCACATGCAGCTCATGAAACTGTATCCATCGGAACCAGGGATCGAGCATATTTCTCTCCTTTTCTAAGGTACGCTGTAGGCGGTGTCAAACGGTGAGTCCGTCCCGACCCCATGCAAAAGAAAAGAAGCCGGCGCTGAGGCTTCTGAGAATTGCGGGACAGACCACGAATACGTCGCTACACCGCTAAATCACTCGGCCATATAAAAAACGGCCCAAACTTCTTCGAAAACTGAAACTCCCCGCCCGCTGCCTTCCCCTGATCCGTCAATTTGAACTGGTCGTCTTCCCTCATCAGCAGGCCGGCGGTGATCAGCTTGTCGTTGAGTTCACCGGTCCGCATGCCGAGGGCCTTAGCGAGCTTGGAGGTGGTGAGCTTGTCGTAGGGCTTGTCTTCGGCCTTGTTGGCGGCGGAGGGCGCCTGGGCACCGTCTTCGCCCTTGGCGATGGTCTCGGCGGAGAGTCGCACCTCGTCGCTGATGCGGATCAGGCGCTGGGCCTCTTCGAAGGTGTCGCGGTAGAGCTGTTCTTCTTCCTTGCGAGAGATCAGTACGCCCATTTCGTTGTTGTTGATCTGGCTGAAGTCGTACAGGTTCATGGACGAGATGATGGCGTAACGCTTGGTGACGTAGCACTTGGCGTGAAGGTGCTGGCAGAAGCTGGTGCGGACGAAGTTGAGGGAACGCAGCCAGTTGATCTCGCTCGGCGACAGCTCGCTCTTGCCGTAGACGATACGCACGTCGATCTTCATGCGGTCTTGTCTTCCAGCAGTTCGCGGATGCGGTCGTTAAATTTGAGGAAGGGGCTGATGATGATCAGCTGTTCCCGCGCGGCCTTGATGAGTTCTTCGAGGTAGTAGTTGGTCGCGCTGGTGTTCAGGAACTTCGCCATCGGTGCTTTTCCGCGTTGATCTGTCGGGTAACGACTCAGAACCCTTTGATGCCTGAGCGTAGCCAAGCCGTGGCCGCGGGGCAAGGACAGAACGCAGTCGGGTGGGCTGGACGCAAGGGGCGGAGCGCGACGGCTGGTGTCGCGCCGAGCTTAGGCGCATCGGCCAACGGCCAGATCAGCCGGCGGGACTCCGCAGCCGCAGCCACCGATGCCGGACGGCCTCGACGGAGTGTAGGCTCGGCACACCCTCGCGGCCATCGTCGATGGCGCACTCGGCGACGTTGAGTTCTAGTGCCTGGTCCGTGTCCGTCACGCGCAGGTAGACGGGGATTGAAAGAGGCAGAAAAGATGCTGACCGAGATCGACATCAAGCGGCTCCCGTCCTATGCGCTGGGCTTCGAGGCGGGGGAGGCCATCGGCGAGGCGCAGGGCAGCGCGATACAGAAGCAGGCCATCGTGCGGCAATTGCTGCGGCGATTCGATGCCGCCCAGGTCGCCAAAGTGCTTCAGTTGAGTGTCGACGAGGTCGAGCGCATTGCCGGTGCAGCTGACCCGGAAACCGACCCGGAAGCCGACTAATCCCGACCCGCGTTGCAACTGACTGGGCCTCTGAAGCCGCGAGCGACTCAGGGGAGTTTGGCGCGATTGGCAGGATTGGAGCCTGCACCCCCCGCCTTAGGAGGCCAGAACGGCCGCACGGCGCAGTTTGGTCTTAATCGCTATCCTGCTGTCCAATTTGAGATGCCTTTGCGTCGCCAAGCACAGGCGCTTGCCGCCCCGATGGCGGAGACCTTACGTGCGCCAGCGGCGGCTCTCCTTGCCCGTTGCGGGCTCGGGAAATACCATGGGTAGCTTTCCGGACGAGCCCGGCGCAGTCGAGCCGGGGTCGGTCGAGGCCAGCCCGGTCTAAGCCAGCCCAGTTCAAGCTAGCCAAGTCCAGGCCAGCGAAGTCTAGGCCAGGCGAGCCCAAGCCAGTCGAGTTCGGCAGGGTCGGGACTGGGCCCGGTCAGGTGAGGCCAGGCTAGGGTGGACGCAGGTCGGGCCAATTCAGGTTAGGCAGACCCGATCCGGCCCAGCCCGAGGTCTGGCCCCGCAACGCACGGCCCCCGCATCCCCCAACGCTCGGCGGAGAGAGACGCATGCATATCGTCGACGGTGTCCTGAGCGCTCCGGTCTTGGTCGGCGGCGTGGTCCTGACCGCCGGCGGGATCGCGCTGGGGCTGCGATCCCTGACCCTGGAACGCGTCCCGGCCGCCGGGGTGCTGAGTGCGACCTTCTTCGTCGCCACGCTGATCCATGTGCCGGTCGGACCCTCGAGCGTGCATCTGATCATGAACGGTCTCGCCGGCCTGCTGCTGAGTTGGGTCGCATTCCCGGCGCTGTTCGTCGGGCTGGTGTTGCAGGCGGTGTTCTTCGGTTATGGCGGGCTGACGGTGCTGGGGGTCAACACCCTGGTCATGGCGCTGCCCGCGGTGGTGGTTGGGCTGCTGTTCCGCCGGCTTGCGATGAGCCCGGACGGGCGGCTGGCGGCGCTGGCCGGTTTCCTGGCAGGGGCGCTGGGGATTGTGCTGGCGGGCTCGATGGTGGCCTTGGTGCTGTGGCTCTCCGGCGCTGAGTTCATCCCGATCGCGAAGTTCGTGGTGCTGGCCCATGTGCCGATTGCGCTCATCGACGGCCTGGTCTGCGCGGCGGCGGTGGCCCTGATCCATCGGGTGAAGCCGGAGCTGCTCGGCACCCTGATGCTGTCGCCGAGACCGGCGCCGACGCGGCGACTGGCACGGCAGCCGGCGCCCTGAGGGGGGCAGATGAGTCATCTGCTCGGGGATGGCGCGGCAACGCCGACCGCGACGGCACCCGAATCCGCCGGCGCGGGTTCGGCCGCATCGGCGGTTGCGTCCCTGGACCCCCGTATCCGCATCCTGGCCGCCTGCGCATTCGCGCTGGTGACGGTGGCGCTGGATGATCTGCTGATCTTGGTGATCCCGCTGATGATGGCCGGCGCGGCCCTGATCGTCGCGCGCCTGCCGCTGGGGCCGACCTTGCGGCGCCTGGCGATGATGGATGGGTTCATCCTGGTCTTGCTCCTGATGCTGCCGTTCACGGTCCCCGGCGAGCCCGCGGTCACGCTGTTCGGCTGGCCGGCGTCCTGGGCCGGGCTGGAGCAGGCCGCGGCCATCGCGCTCAAGGCCAATGCCATCCTGTTGATGCTGGGCTCGCTGGTGGGCTCCATGGACCCGACGACCCTGGGGCACGCGCTGTGGCGGCTGCGGGTGCCGGAGAATCTGGTCCATCTGCTGCTGTTCACGGTGCGCTACATCGCGGTGGTGGATGCCGAGTATCGGCGCCACCGCAGGGCGATGAAGGTGCGCTGTTTCCGCCCTGGCACCAACCTCCATAGCTTGCGCGCCATCGGCTATCTGGTCGGGATGATGCTGGTGCGCGCCCTGGAGCGCTCCGAGCGCATTCTGCAGGCGATGAAGTGCCGCGGCTTCAATGGTCGGCTGGTGCTGTTGGACGACCTATGCCTCGGGCGGCGCGACATCCTGTTCGGTGTGCTGTTCGCGATGGGTCTGGCCCTGTTGCCGGTGCTGGAGGTGCTGCATGGCCGCGCTGCTTGAGCTGGACGGGGTCGAGTTCGCCTATCCGCAACGCCCACCGGTGCTGCGCGGGGTCAGCATGGTGCTGCACGCCGGTGAGCGGCTTGCGATCGCCGGGGCCAACGGCGCCGGCAAGAGCACGCTGCTGCAGGTGCTGGTCGGGTTGCATCGTCCACAGGCGGGGCGTGTCATCGCCTTCGGCGCCGAGCGCCGGGTGGAGGCCGACTTCTTCGACGTCAGGCGGCGCGCCGGGTTGGTGTTTCAGGACCCGGACGATCAGCTGTTCTGCCCGACGGTGCTGGAGGATGTGGCCTTCGGACCGCTCAATCTCGGTCAGTCCCGCGAGCAGGCGCTGGCCACCGTGGAGCGGGTACTGGCGCGGGTGGGACTGGACGGCTTTCGCGACCGGGTGACCCACAAGCTCTCGGGTGGCGAGAAGCGGCTGGTGTCGCTGGCCGGTGTGCTGGCCATGGAGCCCGAGGTGCTGCTGCTGGACGAGCCGACCAGCGCCCTGGACGAGGAGACCACGGCCCGGCTGGTCGAGATCCTGACAGGGCTGCCGCAGGCGATGATCCTCGTCTCCCATGATGCCCACTTCCGTCGCCGTGTGGCCACCCGCAGCGTGCGATTGCGCGACGGCCTGCTCGGCGCACCGGACGAGGTGCGGGCCTGTGCGGCGGGTGGGGGCTGAGGGTTGATGGGTGGTCGTTGTCGTTTTCGATCGTTCGATGGCGATTGCGATTGCGATTTCGATAACGATTGCGACAACGACAACGACAACGACAGCGGGACGCTTGACTCACCTGCAAGCATTTGGCGCCCGCAAGCACTCTAGGATGATGGATCTGTTCTCGCCACTCGCTCATCCGGTTTACCGCAAACTCTTCACGGCGCAGGTGGTCGCGCTGCTGGGGACCGGGCTCACGACCATCGCCCTGGCCCTGTTGGCCCACGATCTCGCGGGCGAGCGGGCCGGTGCCGTGCTCGGGACGGCCCTGGCGCTGAAGATGGTCGCCTATGTTGGCATTGCGCCGGTGGTCGGTGCGATCGCGCATCGGCTGCCGCGGCGCCGGCTGCTGATCGGGCTGGACCTGGCGCGGGCGGCGATGGTGCTGCTGCTGCCTTTCGTCGATGCGATCTGGCAGATCTATCTCTTGGTCTTCCTGCTCAATGCCTGCTCGGCCGGCTTTACGCCGACCTTCCAGGCGACGATCCCGGATGTGCTGCCCGACGAGGACACCTATACCCGGGCCCTGTCGCTCTCGCGTCTGGCCTATGACCTGGAAAACCTGCTGAGCCCGCTGTTTGCGGCCCTGGCGCTGGCGCTGGTGGGTTATTCGACGCTGTTCGTCTGCAATGGCGTGGCCTTTCTGGTCTCGGCGGGGCTCGTGCTGAGCCTGACCCTGCCGGCGCCGCGGGCCAGCGACCGGCCGCACGGCCTGCGCACGAACCTCGGTTTCGGCGTCCGCGCCTACCTGACCACACCGCGCCTGCGCGGGGTCTTCGCCCTGGGCTGGGCGGTGGCGGCGGCCAGCGCCATGGTCATCGTCAACACCGTGGTGCTGGTGCGCGATCGCCTGGGGCTCTCGGATACAGAGACCGCACTTGCCTACGCGGCGGCTGGTGGGGGTTCGATGCTGCTGGCCCTGCTGGTGCCCCGGCTCCTGACGGTGGCCAGCCGCGACCGCACACTGATGCTCGCCGGAGGCTGGTTGCTCGCGGTCGCGATGCTGGCGGCGCCCTGGCTGATCGGTACCGACCCCGCCGCCTACCCGTCGCTGCTCCTGCTGTGGTTCCTGCTGGGCGCCGGGCTTTCGGTGGCCCAGACCCCGATCGGGCGCATCCTACGCCGATCCGCAGGCGAGGCCGATCGACCGGCCTATTTCTCGGCCCAGTTCGCGCTTTCCCATCTCGGCTGGTTGGTCTGCTACCCGCTCGCCGGTTGGCTCGGCGCGGTCTTCGGTGTCGACACCGCCTTCGTTGGTTTGGGGTTGGTCGCGTTGATCGGCGCTGTCATGGCGACCCGGCTGTGGCCGGCGGGCGATGCCGAGGTGCTCGGTCACCGCCACGAGTCGTACGAGCATGAGCACCCCCACGTCCACGACGAGCACCACCAGCACGGCCACGAGGGCTGGGAAGGACCGGAACCCCATTGCCACCCGCATCGCCATGACCCGACCTGGCATGCCCATCCGTTCTTCATCGACCTCCACCATCCGAGCTGGCCGGGGCAGCCTCAGCGGCATCGGCACTGAGTCGAGCCTTGCTGTTCGTTGGGTCTTCGTACCGAAACACGCCCCGATGGGCCTCCGCCGTCCGCCCAACCGACGCGAGTACGGCAAGAGCCCCACAGCACCGTCCACATGGACAGCCGCAGGAATCGGTGGACTTCGCTAGCGCTCGTCCACCCTAGGATCGCCACGGCGATCGAGGGTGTCAGATCGGATGAGCAGGCGTCGTTGCCGTGGCCAACCGGCGCGGCCAACACTTGGACGGCGACGCTGGGGGTTCGTCGGCGGATGAAGGTCGTGGTCGCCCAGGCGCAGAGCGCTCAGCAAAAAAGGCCGCTCGTCCATGACGAGCGGCCTTTTTTGTTGCGAGCCCGCATCCCGTCTGGGATGCGGCAAGCTGCGCGGTGGTGTTACTGGGCGACCGGAGCCTGGGGCATGACTGGAGCCTGGGGTGCGACCGGCGCGGCGTAGGGGGCCGCAGCGTAAGGCGCGTAGGCGTACGGAGCGCCGTAGCCGTAGGGGGCACCGTAGCCGTAGTAGGAAGCGCGCTCGTAGCCGCGGCCGTAGCCCCGACCCCAGCCGTGTCCGTTGGCCGAGGAGCTCATGTTCATGTCGAAGTTGCCGTCGCCGAACATGTCGCTGAAGGTATCGCCCATGCCGAACATGTCGCCGAAGCTGTTGTTGCCGTAGCTGCCCGGGCCGCTCCACCACGCGGACGCAGAAGCGGAAGCGGCAATCAGGGAAACGGCGGCGGCGGTCTTGATGATGGTGTTCATTGGGAAAGCTCCGAAAGGTTGGGTGTGCAACTGCTTGATTGAGGTTTGGTGTCCGAGCCGGTGGCCGAGGAGGCCGTGTGGCTGCGATGGGGATTAGTATATTAGAATTTTCTAACATTACAACACTTATTTCCAAGTGTGTCGCTTTTCTTTCCAACTGTTGCGGTGTCCCCAGGTCGGAGCCGCGGACATCGGCGGCGGTTGAGGACGCGTGTGAGGCCGGGCGTGGGCGGGGCATGCCTGCCACGCCGCTGCGATTCGGGTCTTCAGCCCGAGCGGGTACGGGTCTGCAGCAAGGTCGCCAGCAGCGTGGGATGTGCGGCGGCCAGGGCGCGCCGCTGATCGAGTGCGTCGGGTGCCTGGGCTAGGGTGCGGGCCGCTCGATAGGCCGCGGCGCGGTCCGGATCGGCGCCATCCGGTTTCGCCGGGGCCGTTGCGGCCAGTGCCGGTTGCGTCACCAGGCACCAGGCGGGGAAGTCCTCGGTTTCCAGCGCTGGGCCGTCGTCGGGCGGATCCAGGTCACAGAAGGCGCTCCAACACCGGGCGAGTTGGGCATCGGGGAAGTCGCGTGCGCCGAGCGTGGCCTCGGCTGCCTCGGGATGCAACCAGCAGAGCTGGAACCAATCGCCCATGGCGGCGGTCGGGTCACCGGTGTGGCGGCAGGCCGTCGCGTGCAACTCGAGCAGCTTGGGCTGTGCCGGCCAGTCGGGTTCCGCCTCGACGGCATCGCGGACCTCCTGCCAGCGACCCAGGCGGGCAAGGGCCCAGCTCGCGTGCAACCTGGGCTGGCCCGGGTCGAAGGGCTGCCCCGCGGTGAGGCGGGCCAGGTCTGCCCAGAGCAACGCGAGCATGTCCCGAGCGCCGCTACGGCCGAGCCGGCGTTCGGCGATGGGTGCGAGGGCATCGACCTCGTCCAGTCGCTCCTCGGGGGTCGGGTCCGCCGTCAGGGCGTCGTCGTCGGTGCCGGCGACGGAATCGAGCGCGGCGATCAGCCGCAACCAGTCCGCGAGTGTTTGCCCAACCTCTCCGCGTTCGGCCAGCCGACCGCAGGCGGCGCGGGCGTCATCGAGCCGGCGCGCCTGCAGCGCCCGGCGCAGGCTGTCCTCGATGGCCACGGCGCCGCTGTCGTAGAAGAGGTCCAGCTGCTGCTCCCTGGGCGGCGGTTCGAAGGTGCTGCCTAGCAGCCGACAGAGGTTGGCATCGGCGCCGATGCGCAGGGGCTCGGGGGCAGTGTCGGTCGCGGCATCACCCCAGCGTCGCCGGTCGGTCCGTTCGGCCACCAGACCGAAGGCGCTGGCCTGCGCGGCGGCCCGTCGCAGCAGGGCCACCACATCGGCGACGGGCAGCTGCAGGGCGTTCTGCAGCTCCGGGCGGCGGCCCATTCGCCAGGCCTCATAGTCCGGGTAGGCGAGGGCGCCGCTCGCCAGCAGCAGCTCGAGCGGGTCCATCCCCTGCTGTTCCAGCATCAGCTGCTCGGTGAGGGCGGACAGCCGGTCGGGGGAGAGGTCGGCGGGGTCCATCATTGATCAATCCAAGGGTGCGAAGAGCAGGGCCAGGTCTTCGGCGCTGAAGGACCTTGCGGCGCTGTTGCCGCCCTCCAGCATGCTGTCGGCGAGGGCCTGCTTGCGCGCCTGGAGCTCCGCGACCCGCTGCTCCACGGTGCCCTCGGTCAGCAGTTTATAGACGAACACCGGCTTGTCCTGACCGATGCGGTGGGCGCGGTCGGTGGCCTGGCGTTCCACCGCGGGGTTCCACCAGGGGTCGAAATGGATCACGGTGTCGGCGGCGGTGAGGTTCAGGCCGGACCCACCGGCCTTGAGGCTGATCAGGAACAGCGGTACCTCGCCCGACTGGAACCGATCCACCGGCGTCTCGCGGTCCCGGGTGCGGCCGGTCAGTTTGACGAAGTCGCGGCCCTCGCGCTGCTGCAGCCGCTCCGCCAGTGCCTGCTCGACGAGCTTGAGCATGGATGTGAACTGGGAGAACAGCAGGATGCGCCGTCCTTCTTGCAGCAGTTCCGGCAGCAGTTCCAGCAGCAGGTCGAGCTTGGCGGAGCCCTTGACCGGTTCGGCGCTGGGGAGCGGCACCAGCCGAGGATCGCAGCAGCATTGGCGGAGTTTCAGCAGGGCATCCAGGATGATGATGCCGCTCTGGGCGAGGCCCTTGCGGGCAATTTCCTCCTGCACCTGCTGGTGCAGGGCCACGCGCAGTGTCTCGTAGAGGTCGCGTTGGTCCCGCGCCAGGGGGACCTCGCGCAGGATCTCGGTCTTCGGCGGCAGCTCCGCGGCCACCTGCTCCTTGGTGCGGCGCAGCAGGAAGGGCGCGAGGCGCTGGCGCAGCTGCGCGGCCCGGTCCGGGTCGCCCTGGCGCTCAATGGGGTTGCGGAAGAGGCGGCGGAAGCGACGCTCGTCGCCGAGCAGGTCCGGGAGCAGGAAGTCGAACAGCGACCAGAGCTCGCCCAGGTGGTTCTCCAGCGGGGTGCCGGTCAGGCAGAGGCGGTGGCGGGCGTCGAGCCGGCGGGCGGCCTGGGCGACCTTGCTGCGCGGGTTCTTGATGGCCTGGGCCTCGTCCAGGATCAGCAGGTGCCAGGTCTGGGAGGCGAGGGTCTCGAGGTCCCGCGGCAGCAACGCGTAGGTGGTGAGCACCAGGTCCGCCTCCGCGAAGGCATCGGCCCTGCGCGTCCGCTTGGGCCCGTGCAGCAACAGCACCCGCAGCTGCGGCGCGAAGCGGGCGGCCTCGCGCCGCCAGTTGAACATCAGGCTGGTGGGGGCAACCACCAGGCTCGGCTGATCCGCGCGGCCGGATTGTTTTTCGAGCAGCAGATGGCCCAAGGCCTGCAGCGTCTTGCCGAGCCCCATGTCGTCGGCCAGGATGCCGCCCAGGCCATAGGAGCGCAGGAACTGCAGCCAGTTCAGGCCATCGCGCTGATAGGGGCGCAGCTCGCAGCCCTGGTCGCCGCCAAGACCCGCGGGCGGCTCGACCGGTTCCAGCCCGTCGAAGGCGCTCAAGCGGCGGCCCAGCTCCCGTGCCGCGTCGCCGCCGCGCCAGTCCAGGCTCGGGTCGGCCTGTTCCAGCGCGGACAGCTCCGTCGCCTGTAGGCGGGACAGGCGCAGGCGACCGTCCGGCCGCAGCCGCGCCTCGGGGTCGTAGAGCTCCACCAGCGTGGCAAGCATGGGGCGCAGGCGTGTCACCGGCAGCAGGACCAGGCGTTGGTCGTCGAGCCGCAGCGGCAGCAGCGCGTCGTCTCCGGCCTCGTCGAGGTCCTGTGGGGACAGGTCCATGGCTGGGTCCTGGAGGGCGCGCAGGATCAGCGGCAGCAGGTCCACGGACTCGCCGTCGATCTCGATGCCGACGCCGAGATCCAGCCAGCGACCCTGGTCCTGCTCTTCGATGTCCAGCTGCCAGTCATCGGCATGGCGGGTCTGGTAGGCGAAGGCGTCGTCGATCTCGATCCGCCAGCCCTGGTCGCGGAGCCTCGGTACCTCGTAGACCACGAAGCCGACCCAGCCGTCTTCGTCTACCATCTCGAGCGGCAGACCTTCATCGCCGACCAGGTCGAGGCGCTCATCGAAGCCCAGCGCCACCAGTTCTTCGAGCGCCGACTCCTCGGCACCCCAGTGACGGGCGACCTCCAACAGCTCGCCGTCCGCGACGCGCTCGATCACATCGCGCTCGTCGCTCAAGTCGACCAGCACACCGCCGTAGTCGTGCTGCAGCAGGGCGAAGTCCTGCGGCGATGCGGGGTCGAAAGAGGTCCATGCGTTGAACCCGGGCGGCTCCGGCTCGGATGCGGCCTCGCTCACCAGCGTCAGCACCGGCGTCGGGCGTTCCGCAGCCACCGTGCGACTGTTCAGCACCGGTGGGAGCGGCACTTGGTCCTTCGGGAAGCGCTGCTCCAGGGCCCGTTGCAGCTCGGCGGCGGCCTGGGCGGGCACCGTCGGCGCACCGACGAGGTGGCAGGCGACGCGCGTGGGCAGTCCGGTTTCCAAGGGGCCGCAGTCGCCGTTGGCAGGGTCCAGGTACCAGGGCGGTGCCAGCGGCAGGAGCAGCACGCGCTCGTCGAGCCCCTCGGCCCGCAGGTGTAGCTGGGCGTCGTCCGCCAGCGCCCAGCGCAGCCTTGTCGTTCGCGGCTCGCCGAGGCGCAGCACGGGCCCGTTGGGGTCGATGAAGAAGGCGCGACCGGACTCACAGAGCAAGGGCAGCAGCGCGGGGGCGTTGTCCGAGGTAATCGGCGTCGGACGATCGATGCCCGCGTGCGGGTCGGCGCGGGCGAAGCCCATGATCTGCCGGTCGATGCGTTGTATCCAGCGCGCCTCGGAGCGGCTCAATAGATCGAAGGGGTAGGTCTGGCCGAAACCGCCCGCGGCGAGTTGCCGGGCTCGGCAGGCGCTCAGCTCGAAACGGGGCGGCGCCGCGGCGAAGGTGCGACGCCTCAGGAGATAGAGGATGCGCGTCGGATCATCGGCGGCGGCACGCTCCTCGGCCCGGTCGATCTCGGCCAGCCAGGCACGCGCCGCATCGGGCAGCCGCTGGGTGGCGCGCGCCGGGGTGTCCTCCGCGCTGCCGTCGGTCGCCTCTCCGCCTGCCGCGTCGTCCGCCGATATCACGGCCAGCACCAGCGCGGCCACGTGTTTGCAGTTTCGGCCCACGCGGCAGTTGCAGTGGCCATGCAGGGCGGGGCGGCCCCCGGCATCCGGCTTCATGTTGGCCACGACCTGATAGACCCTGCGTCCGTTGCCGCGCACCCGACCGTAGACGACGTCGTCGCTATGGGCCCGCGCGAAGCTCAGTACACGGCCCTGCGCGAAGTACTCCGCGCCGAGCGCGAGGGTTTCAACGGGGATCAACCGCTCCAGTTGGCGTTTGTTCATGCGGGTTTCGGCGTGCTCCCGTTCCCTACTTCTTCTGTGCGAACAGCAGCGCCGCGACGTCCTCGAAGCGGCTGACGAAGTGGACGGTCAGGCCCTTCTTGACGTGCTCCGGCACTTCGTCGAACTCACCCTCGTTGTCCGCCGGTAGCAGGATCTCCTTGATGCCCGCACGGCGAGCGGCGATGAGCTTCTCGCGCACGCCGCCGATGGGGAACACCTCGCCGGTGAGCGTCAGCTCGCCGGTCATGGCAATGCGCCGCACCGGCTTGTTGCGGGCCAGGGAGAGCAGGGCAGAGGCCATGGTGATGCCGGCGGAGGGGCCATCCTTGGGCGTGGCGCCGGCGGGTACGTGCAGATGGATGAAGCCATTCTCGAAGAAGTTCGGGTCGGCGCCGAAGTCTATGGCGTGGCTGACGACATAGCCGTAGGCGATCTCGGCGGACTCCTTCATGACGTCGCCCAGCTGTCCGGTGAGCTTGAAACCGCGGTTGTATTCGTGGGTGCGCACGGCCTCGATGCTGAGGGTGACGCCGCCCATCGCGGTCCAGGCCAGACCGGTGACCACACCGGGCCCGCTGAGCTTGCGCTCGTCGCGGAACACCGGGCTGCCGAGGTAGCCCTTGAGGTCGTCGGCGGTGACGGTGACCGGTTCAGGCGCGCGCGGCTCCGAATACGCTTGCTCCGTGTCGGCGTCGACGGGTTCCTCCAGCAGCTTCACCGCGGCCTTGCGCACGATCTTGCCCAGCTGCTTCTCCAATCGGCGGACACCCGCGTCGCGTGCGTAGCCCTCGATGAGCGCGCGCAGGGTCTTGGTGTCCACCTTGACCGCGCCCTTGGCCAGTCCGGCGCGCTCGATCTGTCGTGGCAGCAGGTACTTCCTGGCGATGGCGAGCTTCTCGTCGGCGATGTAGCCGGAGAGCTGAATGACCTCCATGCGATCGAGCAGGGGGCCCGGGATGCTGTCGAGCTGGTTGGCGGTGCAGACGAACAACACCTTGGAGAGGTCGAAGCGCAGATCGAGGTAGTGATCGAGGAAGTCACGGTTCTGCTCCGGGTCCAGCACCTCCAGCAGGGCCGAGGCCGGGTCGCCGTGGTAGCTGGCGCCGATCTTGTCGATCTCGTCGAGCAGGATGACCGGGTTCGCGGTGCCGGCGTCCTTCATAGCCTGGATGAACTTGCCCGGCATGGCGCCGATGTAGGTGCGCCTGTGGCCCTTGATCTCGGCCTCGTCGCGGATGCCGCCGACGGAGAAGCGGTAGAACTTGCGCCCCAGGGTGTCGGCGATGCTGCGCCCGATGCTGGTCTTGCCGACGCCGGGCGGGCCCACCAGCAGGATGATGGAGCCGGCGATCTCGCCCTTGTGGATGCCCACCGCCAGGAACTCCAGGATGCGGTCCTTGACGTCGTCGAGGCCGTAGTGGTCGCGGTCAAGCACCCGGCGGGCGCGCTTGAGGTCCAGCTTGTCCTTGCTGTGTTGGCCCCAGGGCAACAGCGTGATCCAGTCCAGGTAGTTGCGGGTAACGGCGTACTCGGGCGAGCCGGTTTCCAGGATGGCCATCTTGTCCAGCTCGTCGTCGATGCGCTTCTGCGCCTCTTCGGTGAGCTCGAGCTTCTTCAGGCGGTCTTTGAACTTGTCCACCTCCGCGGTGCGGTCGTCCTTGGCGATGCCAAGCTCCTTCTGGATGGCCTTGAGTTGCTCGCGGAGGAAGAACTCGCGCTGCTGCTTGTGCATCCGCTCCTCGACCGAGGCGCGGATCTTCTGCTGGGCGCGGGCCAGTTCCAGCTCCTTGTTCAGGAGCACCAGCACCTTCTCCATGCGCTTGAGCAGCGGCACGGCCTCCAGCACCTCCTGCAATTGGTCCGCGGTGGAGGTGGTGAGGCTGGCGGCGAAGTCGGCGAGGTGGGAGGGGTCGTCCGGGCCGAAGCGGTCGAGGAACATCTTCAGCTCCTCGACGTAGAGCGGGTTGAGCGGCAGCAGCTCCTTGATGGTGTTGATGACGGCCATGGCGTAGGCCTTGACCTCGTCTTCCGGGACGGGCTTGGGCTCCGGCATATACTCGACGCGGGCCGTGAACGGCGCCTTGCGGCTGATCAGCCGCTCGATGCGAAAGCGCTGCAGGCACTCCACCAGCACCTGGAGCTTGCCCTCCTCATCGTGCACTCGATGGACGCGGCACGCGGTGCCGACGGGATGGAAGTCCTCGGCGGTGGTGTCCTCGGAGGATTCCGCACGACTCAGCACCACGCCCAGAATCTTGTGCTCGCTCTCGCTCACCTGCATCAGGGTGCTGCGCCAGTGTTCGGCGTCCATCAGCAGGGGCACCGCTTGGCCGGGAAAGAACGGCCGCGCGGCGACGGGCAGCAGCGGGACCAGCGCCGGCAGCACCTCGCTGGCGCGGGCGATCTGCACGCCCTCGGTGTCGGTCTCGGTTGCGTGGTCCGTCTCGGCGTCGGTCTGGGCGTCGATGTCCGTCTGGTGTTCCAGGTCCGTGGGAGTGGCGTCGGTATCGTTCATGTCGAGCCTTGGGTGCTGCGCGCGGCCTCGGTGCCACGCCTGGTCGGTCCGGGTGGTGGCGCGGAGCGGGTGCCGCGCTCGGCGCCTTGTCGAATGGGCCGGAAAATCTCAGGGTTTAGGGGCAGGAATGCAACCATCGCCCAAGCGCTTCCGAATCCCTACAGGGGGGGCGCGGGCGTTGCTGCGGCTGCGGCGGCGTTGGCGAGCCGGGCGAAGTCCGCGACGCTGATTCGTTCCGCCCGGATGCCGGGCTCCAGTCCACAGGATTCGATCAGCTCCGCGTCGGCGATGCCGCGCAGTGCGTTGGACAGGCGCTTGCGCCGCTGGGCGAAGGCCGCGGCGACGAGGCGCGCGTGCAACGGCGGATCGGTGATGTCCACCGGCGGCGGGCGCAGGGGCCTGAGCCGCACGACGGCCGAGTCGACCTTCGGCGCGGGTGAGAAGGCACCGGGCCCGACGCTGAGCACCCGCTCCACCCCGCAGCGGCTCTGCACCATCACCGAGAGGCGCCCGTAGGTCTTGCCGCCGGGCGCGGCGGCCATCCGATCGACCACCTCCTTCTGCAGCATCAGGTGCAGGTCGGCGATGCAGTCGGCCTGGTCGAGGAAGCGGAACAACAGCGGCGTGGAGATGTTGTAGGGCAGGTTGCCGACGATACGCAGCCGCTCCCCGGCGGCATCCGCGGGCAGCAGGGCGCAGAGGTCGAAGCGCAGCGCATCCGCCTGGTGCACCCGCAGGTCTCCGAGCCCACCGAGACGCTCGGCCAGGGGGCCGACCAGATCGCGGTCCAGTTCGATGACGTCGAGCCGTCCGGCCGCCTCGAGCAGCCCGGCGGTGAGCGCACCGCGGCCGGGGCCGATCTCGACCAGGTGTTGGCCGGGCGCGGGTGCCAGCGCGCCGATGATGCGGCGGATGGTGCCCGGGTCGTGCAGGAAGTTCTGTCCGAATCGCTTGCGCGGGCGGTGGTCGGCGGTTTCTGGGTGCTGGGGCATCTGTCGCGCGGGTCTCTCTGGTATCGACCGGATCTGATCGGGAGTCCTGCCGGGGACGGGCCGGGGCATCATCAATGCCAGGCCCGGCGCGGGCAAGTACCCTTGCTGTCCAAGCTTCTCGCCTGCACTTGCGAGCAAACCTTAGACGCGAGCGGTATACGCCTTGAACAACAGGCGCCGCTGGGAGTACCAATCATGTCCGCCGGCACCGATCCATCAAGTCCGCCCCAGGGCCTGCCCGACGGCCCGTCCGATCGTCCACGCCCGACCCGACAGGGCCGTGCCGTACCCAGCCGCCGCCTGAGCCGGCTCTGGCACATCGGACGCGCCACTACGGACCTCGCCGCTGGCGTCGGCGTCAAGGGCATGGTGGAGCTGGCCCGCTCCCGTGCCAGTGGCGAGGCGGCGAGGATCAAGCTCAGCCCGAAGGCCACCCAGCGCTTCACCAACCGTTTGGCGCGCATGCGCGGTGCGGTGATGAAAATGGGCCAGCTCATGTCCATGGATGGCGCCGACGTGTTCACGCCCGAGGCGGCGGAGATCATGTCGCAGCTGCGCGACCGCGCCGAGCCCATGCCCATGAGCCAGCTCACCAAGGCCCTGGAGCGCGAATGGGGCAGGGACTGGAACAAACAGTTCCGACGCTTCGAATTCACGCCGGCCGCCGCGGCCAGCATTGGTCAGGTGCACCGTGCCGAGACCAAGGACGGCCGCCGGCTGGCGCTGAAGATTCAGTTCCCGGGCGTGCGCGAGAGCATCGACAGCGATATCGACAACCTGGGCTTCCTGGCACGCAACCTCGGCATGGCGCCCAAGGACATGGATGTGGGCCCGCTCTTGGAGGAGGTTCGTGTACAGCTGCATCAGGAGGCCGACTACGAGGCCGAGGCGGCCTCGCTGATGCGCTATCGCGAGCTGGTGGGCGACGATGCCGACTTCTTCGTGCCCGCCGTGCACGCGGATCTGAGTACCGACCGCATCCTGGCCATGGATTTCGCCGAGGGCGTGTCCATCGATCACCTGTCCGAGGCCGACTACAGCCGCGCGGAACGGGACCGCGCCGCAACCCTGCTGGTGCGGCTGATGATCCGGGAGCTGTTCGACTTCGGCCTGGCGCAGACCGATCCCAACTTCGGCAACTACCTCTACGACGCCGACACCAAGCGCATCGTGCTGCTCGACTTCGGCGCCGCGCTGCCGGTGCCGAGGGAGATCGCCACGCAATTTCGCGCCCTGGCCAACGCCACGCTGGCCGAGGACGAGGCCGCCATGCGTGCCGCGGCCATCGGCCTTGGGTACATGGCGGCGGATGCCGATGACGAGACGGCCAGGGCCTTGGTGGAGATGATCCAGCTGTCCGGGGAGGTGCTCCGGCCAGGCATCTACGACTTCGGGACCTCGGATCTGTTCGAGCGGGTCTATGTGAAGGGACGCGACATGTTCATGGAGGAGGCCTTCAATCACCTACCCGAGAGCATCACGATGTTCCTGCAGCGCAAGTTCGCCGGCATGTTCATGCTCTGCCGCCGACTGCGGGCTCGGGTGGATCTGCGCGAGCTGATCGACCCCTACCTCTGACCACCAGCGCCGCCCGTGGGACGCCTGGCGTCCCGCGGGCCTGTTGCCCTCAATCCGGCGCAGACACCACCCAGCCCGCGTCGTCGCAGCGCGCGGCGGCCAGCGCCTGCAGTGAGTCGATCTCCGGTACCTGCTGGCGCAGGATGCCGTCGCTGATGCTGTAGATCCAGCCATGCACCACCAGACTCTGACCCCGCTTCCAGGCGTTCTTGACCACGGTGGTATTGCAGACGTTGGTCACCTGCTCGATGACGTTGAGCTCGCACAGCCGGTCCGCGCGCCGCTCCGGGCCGAGGTGCGCCAGCTCGTCCGCGTGAAAGCGGCCGACGTCGCGGATGTGCCGCAGCCAGTTGTCGATGAGCCCGTGATCGGCGGTGTCCATCGCCGCCTTGACGCCGCCGCAGCCGTAGTGGCCGCAGACGATGATGTGCTCGACCTCAAGCACCTCCACCGCGTACTGCACCACCGACAGACAGTTGAGGTCCGTATGCACGACGACATTGGCGATGTTGCGATGCACGAACACGTCGCCGGGCTGCAGCCCGATGATCTCGTTGGCCGGCACGCGGCTGTCGGCGCAGCCGATCCACAGCAGCCGGGGTGCCTGCTGGCGGGCGAGCCGCCGGAAGAACTCCGGGTCGACACGCTTCATCGACTCGGCCCAGGCCAGATTGTTCTTGAACAGGTGGGGCAGGCTTTTCAACGGCGCTCCTTGGGATGCAGCGATTGCGGGGTGTCTCAACATTGTGCAGCGCTGCGTGCTGTAGTTGGAACGCAGTCTTGCATACTTCAGGTCGACAACCCCGGCCGATCGCATATACTCATAGGCATATCAAGAATAAGGTAATTGAGGCGCGCCTTCGTCAGCGTGAACCGCCCTTGGCTCCGCCAGACGCCCAGCTCAGTGATTTGATCGCTCGCAGCGCGGTCCTGACGCCGATCTCGCACGACGCCGGTGAATGCTATCGTTCGACCATGCAGGGCATGGTGATCGAGGTGACGCGTCGCATCGCCGCCCACCCGCGCTACGCGGAGCTGCTGGGCGACAACCCGCCGACGCTGTTTGCAGACAACCATCGCCACCACGCGATGTTCATGGACGAGGTCTTCCAAGACCGGCAGTTCGAGCTGCTAGCGGTGACCCTGCCGTGGGTCTACCACGCCTACCACGCCCATGGCGTGCACTACGACTATTTCCAGATCGAGCTGGGCTTCTGGCGTGACGCGGTCGCCGCCGCATTGCCCGCCGAGGCAGCCGCCGAGATCAACGCGGTCTACGACTGGATGCTCGCTGAACATCCCGCCGTGATCGCGCTCGCCGAGCGGCGCTCGCTGATCAAACCCGGCATCTCCCCGACCCTGGCGGACAGCTACAGCGCCTTCAGCGACGCCCTGCTGGCGAGCGACGACGCCCGTCTGCTGGCCCTGTGCCGGGGGCTACGAGACGGCGGCATGACGCTGCCGGTGCTGTTGCAGGAGATCGTGGCGCCGGCGATGCAGCAGGTTGGCCTGCTCTGGGAGGAGGCCAAGATCTCCGTTGCCGACGAGCATCAGGCCACTGCCATCGTCAATCGGGTGCTCGCCTCCCTCTACTACGATCAACCCTTCCCCGACGGCAAGCGCGGGCGTGCGCTGGTCGCCGCTACCGTCAACGAGTTCCACGAGCTCGGCGCCTGGATGGTGGCGACCTGCCTGGAAATGGACGGATGGGACGTCAGCTACCTAGGAGCCAACGTGCCCGCTGATGCTCTGGTCCAGAAGGCGCGCGACACGCGGCCTGCGATCGTCGGCCTGTCTGCTTCCATGCCTTTCAATCTGCGTGCGCTGCGATCCGCGGTGTCTGCAATCAAGGCCGAGCTGCCGGACGCCAAGGTCATGGTCGGCGGGCAGGTCTTCCAGTTTCTGCCCAAGCTCGGGGATGGTCTCGGTGCCGATGCCTGCCTGCGGGACTGCGATGATGCGGTGACCTGGGCACGCAACAACGCCGGTGTCGGCGCCGGCGGCGACCATGTCGTTTGATGAAACACCGGAACTGCGTCGGGCGCTGTTCGATTTTGCGCTGGCGTCCGGTTTTCTGATCCTGGTCGAGATCGATGGGGACGGGATCATCCGCGAGTGCAACAATGGCTTCAACATCGCCATGCGCCCCACGGGCGAGGCCCGCGGTCAGCGCCTGAGCGACTACTTGTCCACCACAGACGGTCGGGCGCTGGAGATCGTCTCCGGCCTTAGCGACGGCACGCCGGTGCCTAATCTGCTGCGATCCTGGGCCGGTCAGGAGGTACTGCTCCACACCTATACCCTGGCTCAGGGGCGGATGCTCTTGGTCGGGGCGCTCACCAGCCTCGATCAGTCCCAGGTGACGCAACAGATCGCGCGTCTCAACACCGACATGAGCCATCTGGTACGGGAGCTGAAGCAAGCGAACCGGCGCGTGCTGGAGCTGGCCCACACCGATGTGCTCACCGGGCTCGCCAATCGACGCCACTTCATGGACCGGTTGCGGGACGCGTTGGAGCAGACCCGGCGCAATTCCGAACCCCTGACGCTGCTGATGGCGGATCTGGACAAGTTCAAACAGATCAACGACCACTACGGCCACGCCGGCGGCGACGACGTGCTCAGGGCTTTCGCCAAGCTGCTTCGAGCGCGCGCGCGCGAGTCGGACCTCGCGGGGCGCTTGGGCGGCGAGGAGTTTGCGTTGATGTTGCCGGGCGTGGACATCGGTGAGGCGCGACAGGTGGCGGAGCGTGTCCGCGGCGCCATGGCGGCGCTGGAACCTCTGGGTGATGGGCACCGATTTACCGTCAGCATCGGCGTGGCGGCCGTGCACGACGGCGAGGGCGAGGACCTGCTGCTCTCCCGTGCCGACGATGCGCTGTATGCGGCCAAGTGCGCCGGGCGCGATCGAGTGGTGGTGGCGAGCTATCACTAGCCTCGTCAGCCTGGAAACGCCGTACCTTCAGGTTGAATGACCTTGGCCATCGCCTCGGGGATCTGAATTTCCGAGGTGAAGGGCGTGTCGCCCGCGCGGTGGGCGAGCTGCGCGGCAACCATCTGCAGTAGGGGTTGCTCGGGGGCCGGGATTCGACGCCAGGGCTTCAGGCCGGCGCCAGGCGTGGCCGTCGGTATCGATCAGATCGCATCGGTGTTGACCTGGGGCCTTGGTGGCAACCCGGCAGACGCCGAGAATAGCCCTCAGGTTTTCCAACCCAGCAGAGGCCCGGCATGGCCAACACGACCCAGACCAGTCCTGACTCACCGGACCCGATGGCGGTTGTGCAGAAACTGGTCGACACCTTGGAGCGCGACCTAGACCAGCGCATGGATGCGCTTAATCGCATGAGTGATTTCATCGATCGTCGCAACCAGCTTCTGGAGAAGCAGACCGCCGAGGAGGCTGCTCGGGTCAAGTACGACCTCCAGCAGCAGATGGACGTCGAACGGCAGCGCAATAAGCGCGCGAAGTGGTACACGGGCATTCTCGGCGTCTTCGCCGTGCTGATGGGCGTGGTCCTGTTCACACTGGTGGTCATGATGGCCTTGGACATGAACCGCATGGAGGCCTACATGTACAACATGGGTCATGCCGCGGACGACCGAAAAGCTGCCAGCAAGGACACGCGCAAGACCGCCGGACAGAGCTTCATGTTCAGCATGGCCAGCAACATGGACCAGATGCGCACCGACATGGCCTCCATGAACGCGCAGATGACGGCAATGCGCGGCGACATGGGGCAGATGCGCGTCGCCATCGCGGAGATGAACGGCAGCATCGGCGGCATGGGTAACGACATGGGCGCGATGACCCTGAGCATGGGCAAGATGCAGTACGACGTGCTGCTGATGCGCCAGGGCGTCGGCAACATGGCGACCGACACCGGTGCCATGAGCGTGCCCTTCCGCGCCATGGACAATTTCATTCCCTTCCGGTGACGGCCGCCAGCAGCACGGCCGCGCCGAACTCGGCGTCCCCCAGCGCACCCTGGAACAGTGTTTCCAGGACCAGATCGGCCTCTCCCCGCGTCGCTTCATCGAACTGTTGCGCCTGAACGCGGTGCGCCAGGCGTTGCTCGCCGGACACGCCGGGAAGGATGGTGTCGGGGCGATCGCCCGGCGCTTCGGTTTGACTCAGCCGGGGCGCTTCTCGGGCCTCTACCGCGCGTTGTTCGGGGAGCTCCCGTCGGCGACGGTCAGGACGACAGCTCGGGCCTTCGCGAGCGCCCTGCGGACGACCGAGCGCCTCGATGGAGCGGGGCGTTCGCCTGATCAGTCCCTCGATGGGGACGGGTCTGGCGTCGCGGGTTCAACCCGACTCGTCACTCCGGCACGATGCGCAGCAGCGCGCCTTCGGCCGCGTCCGTGAGGACGTAGAGTTCACCGTCCGGCCCCATGCGCACGTCGCGTACCCGCTCGCCGATGTCGAGCTCCTCCTCGCCGAGGATGCGCGTGCCGTCGCGCTTGATCCTCCGCACCTGCTGGAACTTGAGCGCGCCGCTGAACAGGTCGCCGCGCCAGGCCGGGAAGCGGTCACCCGTGTAGACGGTGAGACCGCTCGGTGCGTTGGACGGCGTCCAGACGATGAGCGGGTCGGTGACGTCGGCGCGCTGGGTGAGCTCGGAGATGCGCGGGCCGGAGTACTCGTTGCTGTAAGTGACCTCGGGCCAGCCGTAGTTGTTGCCCGGTGCGATCAGGTTCAGCTCGTCGCCGCCTCGCGATCCGTGCTCGTTGGCATAGATCCGCCCGAAGTCCGGGTCCAGCACCATGCCCTGGATGTTGCGGTGGCCGTAGCTGTAGAGCTCGGGCCGGGCGCCGGGCTCGTCGGCGAAGGGGTTGCCCGGAGCCGGATTGCCGGCGTCCGTGAGGCGAACGACGGAGCCGAAGTGGGTGCCCTTGTTCTGCGCCTGCTTGCGGATCACATCGCCGTCGAAGGAGACGGGCGGATTGCCGCCGTCGCCGATGCTCATCAAGAGGGTACCGTCCGGCAGCCAGACCAGCCGCGAGCCGAAGTGCTGGCCGCCGGACTTCCAGTCGGCGTTGTGAAAGATGACCTCGACGTCCCGTAGCCGCCCGCCGTCCAATCGGCCGCGTGCGAGGGCCACCCGGTTGCGCCTGCCCGTGCCTTCGGCAAAGGTCAGGTAGACCAGCCGGTTGCGCGCGAAGTCCGGGTGCAGCGACACCTCCAGCAGGCCGCCCTGGCCGCACGTGCCGCAGATGTCCGGCAGGCCGGCGATGGGTTCGGGGACCAGTTCGGCGGCCCGTCCATCGCCCGCGAGCGCGTTGCGGAGCAGGCGCAGCCGGCCGGGACGCTCGGTGATGAGGGCGTCCCCGTTCGGCAGCCAGGCGATGGACCAGGGGTGTTCCAGGCCGCGGACGACCTCATCGAGGCGCCAGCCGGTCGCCCCCGGCAGGTCGTTGCCGCTCGGCTCGATGGAGCCCGCGGGGGCCGAGCAGCCGATCAGCAGCGCGGTGCCCAAGGCCAGGGCGCCCAGAGCGGCGTGGCGGGGTGAGCGGCGCGCGGCTGAGGTGCGCGGGCGCGGGCTCGGCTCTGGTGAATTCCGATGCATGTTGGCGCTCCCCCGGCGCTGCCGGTTTGGTGATTGGTTGTCGTTGCCTCGGTTCGCCGGCGCGGATCGTCACCGGACCCACGCGGGCCGGCGCAGGCGTCGATGCGCCCCTGTTCCTCCGCCGAGCGTCGCCGAAGGCCTCGGGAGGTGTCAGCCTAGATGGCGTGGTTGGGCGGCCGGTGGCGCGCGCCATGGCAACCGTAGCGCCCGCCGCCCGATGGGTGATCTCGGGTTTGCGACGGAAGCGAAAGCAAGTCAGCGCCTTGCCTGGAAGTCGGCTCGGTCACCCGATCCATTTAGGGTCACTTACTCGGTCCGCCAATTGCGATCGGGCGGTCCGATCTGGATGTTGCGCAGCTCCAGCAGCACTTGCCCGTCGGGTCGATCGATAAGCGCGCGCCTGGCACCCGTGAAGCCCGCGTGCGTTCCGGTCTCCAGTAGCCGGATGGTTCGCAGGCGTTCGCCGTCGGCGTTCCGGTGCTCGATGCTGCTCGGCACGCCGGACGCGTCGACTGCAATCAAGGCCGAGCGTGAGCCTTGCTCCGGGCCGAGGCTGCGGAAATCCACCTGGTAGCTCGGCGCGGCCGCGGTGGGGGCACTCGGTAGGGGCGTGATCGTCCAACCACCGCAGGCGCCGAGTACGAGTTCTTCCCAGGGTAACAGCGTGTCGGGGAGATCCCGGGCCAGATCGATGCTCCGTGCCTGTGGTGCCATCGGACAGTCCCGAAGCCCGGCCGCCGCGGCGCAGCGTAGGCACCAGTGCCGCGTCACTCCGTTTGTGGTCAGTCGATACTCGATTTGTCGGACGTCGCCGGTATCGCTGCGTTGAACCACCAGACGGGAGACGCTGCCGTCGCCCTGCCGCGGGCGCGAGGTGATCCTCAACTCGGCCCGGTAGGGTTCGTCCGGGCCACTGAGGAATTGCTCCAATTCGCCCATTTCAGAGGCGGCGGCGGACGGTGCCGAGAACGAGCCGAGCAGCATGGCGAGCAAGGCGGCCGGTGTTGCAGGTGCGGACATGTGCGGCCCTTCACTCGTTGCGTATCGCATCCGCGACGCGGATGCCGAGGGCGTGATAGACGGGAATGGCCGAGCCCAGCAGCGCGACGATGATGACGGCGAGTGCGGCGCCCGCCACCATCGTCGGGGTCAGCATGCTGCGGGCGTAGAAGCCGAGCGAGAACAGGTGCGACAGTGCCATTTCCAGGCCGATCCAGCCGATGCTGGCACCGAGCAGGGCGGCGGCCACTGCAAGGAGAGCGGTCTCGAACAGGATCAAGTGTGCGATGCGCCAGCTGGACCAGCCCACGGCCCGCAGGATTGCGATGTCGCGGCGTCGCTCGCTGACGGTCAGAACCATCAGCGTACCGACGATCAGGGAGGCGAGAAACGCGTTCGTGAACAGCGTAATGCGGCTTACGCCGCGCAACGCTGCAGCGAGTTGGTGGTCGGCGATGAACTCGGCAGCATCGATCACGGTCGTGCCCGGCATGGTCCGTTCGATCTCCAGGCGCAACTCATCCTGCCGGGCGGCCGACAAGCCCGGGACCAGCTCCAGAAATGCAAAGGTCACCCGATTCTCCGCGCCGATCAACGGTTGCAGGGCGTCCAGGCGCATGAACAGCGTGCCGCTCTCGGCGAACGTGTTCGCCTCGAAGGTGTCCGCGATCACGAACTCCGTGAGATTCAGCGTCACCGAGTCGCCGGGTGACAAGTCGGCCACGCGGGAGGCGGTCTTGCCGATTAGCACCTCGTCGGTTCGCAGGGGCGCGTTCGGTCGGTCAGTCAGCCTCAGGTCGGGGTCCGTCGGCTCCCAGCCGTAGACGAGGATGCTCTGATCGCTATTCAACAGCAGCGTGTCCACGAGCAGCGGCTGGACCCGCGCGACCTGTTCGAGCGCTCTCATGGCTGGCACCAGGGCGGTGTCGATGCGGCTGGTCAACGGGTTCGATTTGCCCGCCTGCATCACGATCAGATCCACTTTGCGTGCCGCGTAGCCTTCGGCCACGGACGTCTCCAGCGACTCCGAAACACCAATCAGGGTGAGGGACGCGGCTAGCGTGACGGCGATGCTGAGGATTGCCGCGAACGCCCGCAGCGGTCGCAGTCGCAGACCATCCCAGACCAGATGCCTGAGCCTGTAGCCCTCGCGGCGATGCGTGATCATGCCGCCTCCAAGCGCCCGTCGCGCAAGCGCACGACGCGGCTGCAGGCCGAGGCGACGTCTGCATCATGCGTTGCGACCACCAGGGTACGGCGCTCCGCGTCCATCCAGCGGCGGAGTAGCTGCAGCAGCTCGAGCTTGGATGCCGTATCGAGGCTGCCGGTGGGCTCGTCCGCCAGCAAGAGGCGCGGTTGATTGACGATGCTGCGGCAGAACGCAACGCGTTGCCGTTCTCCACCCGAGAGCCGATTGGCGATCTGGTCCGCGCGCGCCGCGAGACCGACCTGTTGCAGTAGATCGCGCGCGCGCCGATATCGTTGCATCGGCTCCGCATGGGTGGGGAACATCGCCAACTCGATGTTCTGGCAGGCCGTGAGCGTCTCCAACAGGTGGTAATGCTGGAACAGCACTCCGATCACGTTGCGGCGATAGTCCACCGCATCCCGGGCGTTGACCACGCGGCCGTCCACCGCGACCGAACCTCGATCCGGATACTCGAAGCCGGCGATCAGGCTGAGCAACGTCGATTTGCCACTGCCGGACGGGCCCAGCAAAGCGACCATCTCGCCGCTGTCGATGCTGAGGTCGACATCGACCAGGGCGGGGATGATGCCCCCATAGGAGCGGCTGAGACCGCGGATTTCCAGTTGTGCCATGGTGAGGCTCGGTAGTGAAGGGCTTGCCGCCCTGGGCTAGCCGGTCTCTCGACATGCAACGCGGTTGCCGTCGAGCGCGAAGCGGACATAGTAGACCGACACCGCCAGCAGGGTCGGCAGGCTCAACAACATCGGCAGATAGCTGCCGAACAACTCTTTGGTGTGCAGCACCGCCGCGATGATCCAGACCCCGAAGGTCCCCAGGGCGATGGACTGGAGCAGCAGCGGCGGGCGTTTGCATGGTACGGCCGAGGGTCGGCTCAGCAGCAGGAAAGGTAGATAAATGAGCATCCCGACGACGAACCACCCGACCAGATTGAACAGCGGGGCACCGTAGTACACGCCGTGATTGTGCCATTGCCATAGCCCTGTGTAGACCCCCAGTGGTTCGATGTGCAGGTCGAACACGGTCAGTACCCAGGCGCAAGCGAGCGCACGGGGCAGGGCCCAGGACAGGAGGCGCGCTGGTGCGCCGGGCGGGCGCGTAGCGCTGTCACACAGGGGTGCAAGCAGCAGGACCGGGGCGCATGCGAGGATGAACCAGGTGAGCGGGATGAATACGGGCAGGTCGCCCACCGCCCTCGGAAAGCCCTCTGCGTACGCGTAGCCGCCGCCGAACACCCCCACCCCCCAGGTGAGCCCCATCAGTTCTGCGCCGGTCGATACGGTCAGGCAAAGGCCCAGCAGCAGCAAGGCGTCGCGCGTCGAACGGGACAGGGCAACGAGTAAGAAGCTGCCAACTGCGCCCCAGCCGACGACTGCGTCGATCCAGGGGGCGAGTTGCTCCCAGGTGTGGATCGCGTGCAAAGGCGAGGTCGCCAACGCGATCAGGCCTGCGGCCGAGAGCAGAAGCGACATCCCGCAGAGCAGTCGGATACCCCGCAGGTCGAATGGGGCGTTTAGGCTTCGCTGCTCTGGCATGTCGCGGATCGAATGGCCTGGCGGACACGGGGCGCCCTTTGGGCGCTCGTTGCAAGCGGCATCGGCGCCCGGGCGCACGACCTCCCACGCTGGTTGCCGGTCACCGTCGAGCGAATGATCGATACGAGCCGGCGCGGGGGCGATCCTACGCTATCTGAGGTATCCCTAGCCTGGGAATCTCGCCACGTTCAACCTAGAAAGAGCAGTTGGACGGTCGTCAGGGTGCGTCCCGCGTGGTGTCCAGCAAGGCACAACGACGCGGAATAGTCAGGCTATTCCAAGGAGTTGTAACGCCGCTGGGCGCCGCGCGGGGCGTGCCCTGGCGACCGTAGCGCCGTTCACCCTGAGGGTGCGTCCCGATTTGCTGCTGTCCTTCAATCAACTCAGGCGCCTAGATGCACGACGTAGCGGTCAACTGCTCTTTCTAGGTTTAGTCTTCTGAGCCCTCGCCGCCCGGCAGCCAGGCGGCGAGGGCAGCGTGCAGTTGGGCGCCCTTGACCGGCTTGGGGATGTAGTCGTCCATGCCGGCGGCGAGGCAGGCGTCGCGGTCGGACTGCGTGGCGTTGGCGGTCATGGCGATGATGGGCACGTGGCCCGACCCCCGCAGCCGCTCGCGTTCGCGTAGGGCACGGGTCGCATCCA
Source organism: Thiohalocapsa sp. (assembly GCA_028277725.1). Taxonomy (GTDB): domain Bacteria; phylum Pseudomonadota; class Gammaproteobacteria; order Chromatiales; family Chromatiaceae; genus Thiohalocapsa. Next base: position 27,372 of record JANQFX010000027.1, on the reverse strand, counting down.
GGCCATCCATCACTGGCATCTGTACGTCCATGAGCACGACGTCGTAGTGCGCTTCGACACAGCGATCGACGGCCACCTGTCCGTTCTCGGCCAACTCCGCGTCGACGCCGAATCGCTTCAGCATGGACTGCGCGACCTTTTGGTTCACCGGGTTGTCCTCGACCAACAGCACGCGCCCGCGGAGTTTGATCACCGAGGTCTTCTGCGGCGGCATGCGCGCGTAGCCCGGCGTGGTGCCGTAGAAGACCTGGTACAGACTGTCGCGCAGCGAGGCGTGGCGGACCGGCTTACTCAGGCAGAACAGGAATAGGTTGGTGCGACCGTCGGGGGGCTCCATGCTGCCCGGCGAGCTCAGCAGCAGCAACGGCAGCCCGCGCCAGTCGGGCAGGTTGTGGATGGCCTCGGCTAGGGCGAAACCGTCCATCTGGGGCATCTGCATGTCCAGGAGGGCAACGTCGATCTGCCGGCCTTCGCTGCTGGCGATGGCGAGAAGGTCCAGCGCCTGCGGGCCGTCGCAGGCGGCACTGCTGCGCATGCCCCAGCCGTCCAGGTAGTGGCTCAAGATCTGTCGGTTGGTCTCGTTGTCGTCGACGATCAGCGCGCAGCGGCCGTCGAGTCCTGCGCTCTCAGGGTGTCCGCCGGCGTTCGGCTGCAGCTCGAGCGGCACCCGCACCCGGAACTCGGTTCCCCGGTTCGGTTGGCTGTCCGCGTCGATGGTGCCGCCCATCAGTTCGGTCAGCCGCTTGGTGATGGCGAGTCCGAGACCGGTGCCGCCGTATTTGCGAGTCATGGAGCCGTCCGCCTGACGGAAGGGTTCGTAGAGGTGGTTCAGCTGCTCCGGGTTCATGCCGATGCCGCTGTCGCGGATGATGAACTCCAGCGTGATGCGATTCTCGGCATCGACCTCGCTGATCCTGCGTACCTTGAGCGATACCTCGCCGTCACGGGTGAACTTCACCGCGTTGCCTAGCAGGTTGGTCAGTATTTGGCGCAGGCGGGTCGGATCGCCGATCACCCGTGTCGGCAAGGTCGGCGGGACGAAGCAGGTCAGCTCGATCTGCGCCGCTTGCACGTTGGCCGTAAATAGGGCCGCGACCTCCTCCGACAGGGCACGGATATCGAAGGGCGCGCTCTCGAGGTCGAGCTTGCCTGCCTCGATCTTGGAGAAGTCCAGGATGGCGTTGAGGACGTTCAGCAGGCTCTCGCTAGAGGTGCGAGCGACCTCCACGAAGCCGCGCTGGCGGGCGTCCATCTCAGTCTGCGACAGCAGCTCGATCATGCCGAGCACGCCGTTCATCGGCGTGCGGATCTCGTGGCTCATGTTGGCGACGAACTCGCTCTTGGCGACGCTGGCGCTCTCCGCCTCGTTCTTGGCCAATTCGAGCTCGTCGGCAATGCGTCGGCGCTGTTCGACCTCGCCCTGCAGGCGCGCGTTCAAGGCGCGGGTGCGCTCGGTTTCTTGGGTGAGCTCGGCTACCAGTTCCGCGTTGGCGTCGCGCAGCTCGAACGCCCGTCTCACCGCATTGTGGTAGGCACGCGCGGCAAAGATCATGTAGATGCCGAACATCAGGATCAGCACGATGAAGAACAGCGCGAACTGTCCGCCCATCAAGGCCATGCGCAGGGCGACGGGGAGCAGGGCACCGAGCAGGTAGGGGATGTAGCTGGACAGGCATGGGGCGAGGCTGGGGATCGCACCCGCCACCATGCCCGCGATGACGAACGACAGCAGCACCTCGTCGGTGAACGACTCCCAGGGCAGGATGAACATCGACAGGCCCCAGGCGAAGCCGGTCACGGCGGCGCCGATGGCGAACAGCGCCGCCCAACGCTCGACGCTGAAGGTCTCCTGGCGACGGCTATGCAGCGATACCAGCAGGGCGCGCAGGAGCAAGACCACCAGCAGGGCGCTGAACCACGGCCAGACCAACGGTGCGACGTAGAAGTGGGAAATGGCGAGGGTGACGACCAGCGCGTTGAACGCCGTCACGGCGAGGCCTGCCGGCGCCTGGCTGTAGAGCAGCCGAACGAGATCGCGGCGCACCGTGGCGAGGGGGAGTGCGGGCGGTCTGGTGGGCATGGGAACCGCTTCGTCCTATGGCGTCGGAGCCTGTCCGGCGGGGCTCACCACATGAGATCGTCGGGGACCTCATAGCCCGCATAGGGGTCGTCCGTGTCGGTGTTCTGAGGACGGTTGAACAGCACGACGACGGCCGCGTCCACCTGCTGCGCCCGCTCGGCCACCGCTGCCGGTACAAGCTCGTAGAAGTCGCCGTGGCGCACGATGGCGAGCTTGCCGGCGGCGATATTGCGTTGCTGGGCGGCGTTGACGTAGAGCCTCTTCAGGGCGCTGCCATCGGCGAAGTTGTACGCGATGTCGCCGCCGTCGCGCGAGATCCGGTTGTCTTGGATCAGCTGCCAGAGGGCAACCTGCTCCGCCTTCCTGCGCCGCTCTTCCTCGAGCTTGCGGTTGAGTTCCTGGTCCTGCCGGCGCTTCTCCGCCGCCGCCTGGCGGGCGGCGTTCTCGCGCTCGGCCGTGTCGGCGGCTTTTCCGCCGCCCGCGCGCTTGCGCTTGCGTTGCTTGGTCTTGGTCTGTTTCAGCTGCTGTTCGCTGACCAGGCCGGACTTCAGCAACTGATCCTGCAAGGAATTGGCCATGTGATCTGCTCTTGCCTTCGCGCTCGACTCCTCTCTCTTGGCATTGTAGCTCAGCGTTGTCGCCCGGCGCCGGGCGGCATCCGCCGCCGCACTGTCCCGTTGCCCGGTCGGGCAGTAGAATTCGCGCATCGCGCCGCGGTCTCGTCCCGGCCTATCCCGTGAACCCACGCTCGTCGACATCGAGCGACCGTCATCCGTCGCAGGAGACCTCAGACATGCAGCAGAGCCCAGTCCGCTCCATCGCCGCCCTCGTTCTCGGCTCGATGCCCCTGTTCGCGATGGCCGCGGGCGTCGGTTTCGTCGATATGGAGCGTGTCTTCCAGAGCAGCCCCCAGGGGCGTGCGGCGCAGGAGCGGATCAGCGGGCAGTTCGCCTCCGAGCAGCGTGAGTTCGCGGGCCGCGAGCAGGAGATCCGGCAGCTGCAGGCAAGACTTCAGCGCGATGCGCCGCTGATGAGCAAGGCGCAGCTCGACAAGAAGCAGGGCGAGATCCAAGCGCTGGTGGACCAGCTCGAGAAGGACTTCGCCGGGGTGCAGGAGCAGGTCGCCGAGATTCAGCAGCAGGAGGCCGAGAAGCTCATGGAGCCGGCACAGAAGGCCATCGCCGCCGCGGCCAAGCAGGAGGGCCTGTCCGCGGTGTTCGAGGTGCGCACCTTCGACCCGAATCGGGCCGGCATGCTCTATTTCGAGGAGGGTTCGGAGGTCGACCTCACCGAGGCGGTGGTCGAGCAGCTGAACCAGCAGTAATGTCGGCGCTCGGCGCGGCGCGAGTCCGTGGACGACACCGCCTCGATGGCTCGAACCACAACCCCAAACCCTAACCTAGGTCACGCATGGGCTGCGTTGTCGCAGTTCTGAGAACATGACTGCTGGTTTACAATGATAGTGACGGCGGTTCAGTGGTTGTCGCCATGCGTACCATGCGATCGCCTCAACGCGCACGCCGACCCGGCAACGGCCTGCGTTTCGACACATCCTGACTGCACCCGGGGCAAACACGAGTCGCCCGAACGGCGGGCGTACTGCTGCGGAGGACGATCACCCGATGCTCGGCGAGAAACATGACCTGATCCACGAGTTCCCGGAGTTCGAAGCCAAGATCGAGGATATGCGCGCGTCCAACGAACCCTTTGCCGCGTTGATGGACCAATACGACGGCATCGACGCGCGCGTGCGTAAGCTCGAGGAACTCGGCACGCCGGTTGCGGACGAGACCATCGAAGACCTGAAGAAGGAGCGCCTGAAAATGAAGGATCAGCTCTATGCGATGCTGAACGCTTAGGACCTCCCCGCAAGAAGCGATCAGCCTAGAGATCGATCAAAAACCAATCCAGATCAGCCGGATTGCTCGGCGCGCTGGGCGAATCGCGCACGCCCGGCACGGCGCTTGATCTTTCCCGCGGTCCCCGGGCCGCCGGGTGCGTCCGCTCGCAGGCACGCCGCCGGCCGGGTGGCGCGCCCGGCGGCGAAGCCTTGCGCCCTAGGTCGACTCCGACTGATGCGCAAGGCTAGGTCACAAGGCCTGGCCGCAATTCTGGCAGCCGCCTGATCGACTCGATCCCTTCTCGTCCATCCCCCGTACCGATCATCCATGAAGAACGCCGGCAAGGCCGCCGCAGCCGACTCCGACCGGGCGCGCAGTCGCCACCTCGGGCCGCTGCTGCGCCTGTTGCGCTTCGCCTTGCCCTACTGGCGGCGCCTGGTGCTTGCCCTGATCGCGCTGGTGTTCGGTGCCGGGTCGTTGCTGGCCTTCGGCCAGGTCATCCGCGCCGTGGTCGACCGCGGGCTCGCCACGGGCTCGCCGCAGGCGCTGGATCTGGCGCTCGGCTTTTTCGTCGGTGTGGTTGCGCTGCTGGCCGTTTCCATTGGACTGCGCGGCTACTTGCTCGATTGGATCGGCGAGCGGGTGGTCGCGGATGTGCGCCGCGCCGTCTTCGCCCGCGCGCTGGCGCTGGACGTGGGCTTCTACGAGACCACGCGCACCGGTGAACTGATCGCCAGGCTCACCAGCGATACCGCGATCCTGCAGGTCGTGGCGGGCTCGACCCTCGCCATGGGATTGCGTAGTGCGCTGTTGGCGGCCGGTGGCGTCATCATGCTCGCGATTACCAGCCCCAAGCTCACGCTAATGGTGTTGCTCGGGGTGCCCTTCGTGGTCCTGCCGAGCTGGTTCATCGGCTATCGGGTGCGGCACCTGTCGCGGCTCAGCCAGGATCGCGTCGGCGACATCGGTGCCTATGTCGACGAGACCCTGCACGCCATCCGCACCGTCCAGGCCAGCGGCCACGAGCCGGTGGACGAGCGTCGCTATGGCGAGAACGTGGAGCGTGCCTTCGACACGGCGATGCAGCGCTCCTTCGCGAGCGCGCTGCTGTCGGCCGTGGTCACGCTGCTCACCTTCGGCGCCATCGGCGTCGTGCTCTGGATCGGTGGCCATGCCGTGCTCGACGCGCGCATCAGCGGCGGCGAGCTGTCGGCCTTCCTGTTCTACGCGGTGCTGGTGGCCGGCTCCGTGGGCTCCTTGAGTGACCTCGTCGGCCAGCTCCTGCGCGGCGCGGGCGCGGCGGAGCGGCTCATGGAGCTGCTGGAAGCGGACCCGATGGTTCAGCCCCCATCGAAACCCGTGCCCCTCGCGCAACCGGTGCGGGGCCAGGTCAGCGCCGAGGGCGTCGGCTTCAGCTATCCCGCGCGGCCGCACACCCCCGCGCTCACGGGGTTGGACCTGGACATCGCACCGGGCGAGCGGGTGGCGCTGGTGGGGCCGTCGGGCGCGGGCAAGTCGACGCTGTTCCACCTGCTGCTGCGCTTTTACGACCCCTCCCGAGGGCGTCTGAGGTTCGACGGCGTCGATCTACGTCAGCTCGATCCGTCGGAGCTGCGCGGGCAGATCGCCGTGGTGCCGCAGGAGCCGGTCATTTTCGGCACCTCGGCGGCCGAGAATATCCGCTACGGCACCGAGCACGCCAGCGACGAGCAGGTGCAGGCCGCCGCCCGCGCCGCCCATGCCGATGCCTTCCTGCGGCGGCTCCCGGATGGCTACGAAACCTACCTCGGCGAGCGCGGGGTGCGCCTGTCCGGTGGCGAGCGCCAGCGCATCGCCATCGCCCGCGCAGTCCTGTGCGATCCGGCGTTGCTGCTGCTGGATGAGGCCACCAGCGCTCTGGATGCCGAGAGCGAGCGCCTGGTGCAGGATGCCCTGGAGCACCTGATGGCGGATCGCACCAGCATCGTCATCGCCCACCGGCTCGCCACCGTGCGTGAGGCGGATCGCATCCTGGTGTTGGACCAGGGGCGCATCGTCGCATCGGGGCGCCACGAGGAACTGCTCGCCCAAGGCGGCCTCTACGCGAGGCTCGCGGCGCTGCAGTTCCAGGACCGGGCCGCCCCGGCCGCGGCCTGACCGACCGCGGCGCATCGCCCGGTCGCGCCACCCGCCGACGAATGGGCTGCGGCGGTCCTGGGCCGGATGATGGCCGGCTGAGCCTGTACATGCAATGCATGGAATGGTGCATTGGATGTATGCACTCGTGTGGGGTGGTCGATCGGCTGATCGTGCTGAGTACGGCCAAAGAGTATTGATATCAGTGCCTTGAGCGTGCGGCGGGAATCGGCACGCGACTTGATAGACATCGACTGCCATCCACAACCGAGAGGAGCAGTCGATGTCGATACTGAAACGCTTCAGCGCCACCCTGACGTCCCGAGTTGACCAGCTCGTGGGCGAGATCGAGAACCACGACGCCGTCGTCGAGGCCGGCATCCGCGACGCCCGCCGCGCCTATGCCACCGCCAAGGTCCGTCAGGCCCGGCTTTGCCGCGACGGAGCGCGCCTGCAAACCCGCGTCGACGCCCTGCGCGCACAGTCCGCGACCTGGCGCGAACGCGCGGCGGGCTGCGCGGATGAGGAGCGGGCGCTCGAGTGCCTGCGCCGCGCCAAGCGGGCCGGTGCCGAGGCGGACGCCCTCGCCGACAGCCTGCGGGAGCAGACATCGACGGAGCGCCGCCTGGCGGCCGACATCGACGCGCTGCGCCGGCGTGTCGAGGGCTTGGAACAGCGCCGCGGCCTGCTCCGGAGCCGTGCCGCCAGCGCCGACGCGACCGCGCGTCTGGCCGAGTTGGACACGCATCGCGGCGATGACCTCGAGGAGATCTTCGAGCGCTGGGAGGTGCGCATCGGCGAGCGCGAGATCCTGTCCGGCACCTGCACGGAGGACCGGCTCGCGGACGACTTCGAGGCCGAGGAAGAGCGCGCGGAGCTGCGTGCCGAGCTGGCCGCGCTGAAGCGCGGGGAGGTCGGCCATGAAGATTGAAGCCAGCCCGAGCACCCGGACCGCCGCCCTTGCATCCGGGAGCGACCTGACGCTCGACTGGCCCGAGGGCTTGGACGCCCGGCAAGGCCAGATCGCCCACCCGTCGCATCGCCCCGGCCGCACCGGCGCCGCGAGCGGCGAAGCCGACGACCCGATGACCGTCGACTCGACCGGCGGCGGTCTGCCCCTATCCGCGCTGCTACGTGGCCTCGGTGCCCTGGTCATTGTCGGGGCCTTCGTGCTGTACCTGTTCGAGGGCTGGAAGGAGGGCGATGACTTCACCCGTTCCCTGCTGCTGCTCGGTCATACGGTCGCGCTCACGGCCGCCGGTTTCGGACTCGGCCACTGGCTGCACGAGTCCAAGGGTGCACGGCTGTTCATTGCGTTGGCGCTGGCGGCGATGCCGGTCAGCTTCGCCTTCCTCGGCGGCATCACCTACGACCACCTCGGTGCCGTGATGGCTCCCGCGGGCGGATTCTGGCAATCCGCCGTCGGCGGCACCCTGTCCCTCGGGGCCGCGCTGTCGCTGACGCTTAGCTCCACGGCGGTCCTGGCGCTGTGTGCCGCGATCGGCTTTCTGGTGCTGGCGCGCCGCTCCGCTTGGCGGCTGACGGCCCTCTACCTGCTGGCCAATCTAGCCCTGCTGGTGCCCGTGCGCGACGGCCTTGCCGTGTCCGGGCTTCTGCTGGCGTTGGTGCTGCTGCTGAGCTGGGCGATCCTGTGGCTAAGCCGCGTCGACCGGTCGCTGGCCACCACCGAAGGGCGGGTGGCCCGGCTGCTGTTGGTATTGCCGTTGGCGGTGATCGCCGGGCGCAGCGCTTGGCTCTATGCGCCGGGTGCCCTGTTCTTCGGTGTGCTCGCGCTGGCGGGCTATGTCGCGGTGCGGACGGCGTTGGTCGCCGGAGCGCGTCGATCGGGTGGATGGTCGGGCGCCTGGGAGAGCGCGGGTGTGGCCTTCGCGATATCGGCCGCGGCCTGTCTGTTCGATGTGCTCGTGCCCCTGGACGGTCTCGCCGACGCACTGCAACTCCCGGTCACGGCCTTGTTGCTCGCCGGGCTGCTGGTGGATCTCGGCAATCGCAGCGCCGGGCGTCTGGTGTCGTACAGGTGCGTGGCAGTCTGGGTCCTGACCTCTGCGATGGCCATCAATCTGCTCGTCCACGGCGGGCTCGGCCCGGCGCTGGTGGCGGCCTGCGCCGGCGGTGTCGCCCTCGCGAGCGGCTACCTGCGCCGCGACCGGGGTCTGTTCGTGCTCGGCATGCTGGTCGCACTGCTCGGCGTCGGCTACGGCGCGGAGGCGGCACTCAGCCATTTCACCGTGGGCGGCTGGACGGCGCTGGTCTTGCTCGGCGGCACGATCATCGTCGCCGGTTCCGTGCTGGAGCGCCATGGGGCCAGGGTGGGCGCCCTGGTGGCGAGCGGCCGAGCGCACTTTCGGCAGCAGCCAGAGGAGCATGGGTCGGTGTTGTGATCCCTGCGGGACTGCCCCGCATGGGCATCTCGAGTTCTTCGAGGTGCCCATGGCCCGCGGGGAGGGTGCGGCCGCACCCGAGCTTCTGGAACGTCATTCAACCTCGGCTTTTCCACGGACCCGAAAGCAAGTCAGCGCCTTACGTAGAAATCGGCGCGGTCAACTGCTCTATCTAGTTCAATGGCCGTGCCCTACGGACTGCGAAAGAGAGTCGTGCCCGTCGATGCAAGCGCGCGGTGCGGCGTAACCGCGCTGTCATCGAATCGACCGGTAACCTTAGCCTCGACGTCGTCGAGGTGTCATGCCGCCTCTCTATACTTCAGCGCGTTGCTTGGATTAAGGCAGGTGAATGCGTGTCCATTGGCAACTAGACCGGTGTTTGCTGTCGAGAGTGATCGCCTGAGCGGTGATCAATCCGGGCATTGAGCACTGTAGGATCCGCTGCCCTGGTCATTCGAGATCTGTATTCGCTCGGCTGTTCCAGACCCCACCCAAGGCTACGATCGCAATCCGAGAGGCTCGCAGCACATGAGATGTATCAAGCACCCGTTGATCGCACTGCTCGGTGCGACCACCTTCCTGTTGTCGAGTTCGTTGCACGCCGGCGCCATTACCGCGTCGGCCTCGCTCGACCTCAACAGCATCCTTGTCTCCAACGCGACCGCCGTGACCCCGCTCAACTATGAGGCGTCGGTCGAGACCCCCTTCTCGCAGAGCGCGGGTTCAGGGTCGTCGCCGATCTTCGTGGCGGCCGAGAACCTGTTCCGCAACGGCAGCGCATCGGCAACGGCGGACCTGGGCGATGTGGATTCGACGGCGCTCACGATCTCGTCGGATGCCTTCGATGCCGGCTACGCATCGGCTCAGGCGTCTTACAGCTTCTCCTATGAGGCATTGAGTGCCGGGCCCGTCAGCATCAGCATCGATTACGCCGCCTTCTATGACCTCGACAATAGCAGCATGGCCGAGGCCCTCGTCTCGTTGATCCTCCTGGACAGCCTCGGTGGTTATGACGAAGCGTTCCTGATGCCGGGCGGCGATACCTTCGCCTTCGATACGCTGACGAGCACCGGCTTCGCCAACATCGCCGGTGAGATTGGAACGATCACGCTGCTCGCGTCGGTCGGTGCGGACACCGGCGTGGAAGCCATTCCGGTCCCGAATACATTGCTGATGCTCGCCCTGGGATTGGTGGCGATGCGTCGCGCACGTCAACAATGAATCCCGCAGTTCAAAGCCCCGGTGCCAAGCGCAGGTAATTGCACAAGCACCGACGTGTGCGAAGAGATCGTTTCTTAATCAATTGAACTGGAGAGCAACCATGAACAAGGTCGAGCACGAAGATCAGCTGAACAACCAGGTCTGGGAGGACGATGGAACGGTCGATGTCCTGCCCGGCACGCCCGCCCGCCCCACGGCCGCGGATCCGATTCAGACCGTCATGCGGACGGCCATCTCCCGCCGAACCCTGTTGAAGGGTGCCGCCGTGACCGGTGCGACGCTGGTCATCGCCCCGAGCGCCATGCTGGGGACGAGCAAGCCCGCTGTGGCCGCCGGTGATCCGTCCGACCGTTTGACCTTCGTGACGGTTCCGGCCGGCGACGGCTCGGAGCTCGACGTTCGGGTGCCGTCGAACTACAGCTATTCCGTGATCCTGAAGTGGGGCGATCCCCTGACACCCACCGCCCCGACCTTCGATGTCGACAACCAGACCGCGGCGACTCAGGCGCAACAGTTCGGCTTCAATGCGGACCTGGTGCTCTGGTATCCGTTGCCCAACTATGTGCGAAGCATGATCGAGCGGACAGGTGCAATGAACCCCCTGGTCGAGCGGGTGATCGGCTTTCAGTATCCGCGGCTCAAGGATCGCACCGCGGCGCGTGCCCTGATGGTCGTCAATCACGAGTACACCAAGGGCAGGGACATGTTTCGGGACTATGTCCCCGGTGATGCGACGCAGGTCGCTGTCGAGATCGAGGCGCATGGGTTCTCCATCGTCGAGCTGACCCACGGCGGCGGTGCCCCCACCTTCGATATCACCTCGCCATTCAACCGCCGGGTCACCGGCTCCACGCCCCACGACATCACCGGGCCGCTGCGCGGCCACCCCCTGATGCAGACCGGGGACGACCCCGCGGGCGTGACCGTCCTGGGCTGCCTGAACAACTGCGCAGGGGGCAAGACGCCCTGGGGAACCATCCTCACCTGTGAGGAGAACTTCGACCAGTACTTTGCCAACTTCGCGGGCGTGACCGGGGATGCCGCGACGGTGAGTCGGCGCATTCCGGCCAACTCCGGTGCCAGCGGCCGTCGTTGGGAGGACAGCGTGTCGCGCTTCGACCTCGCCGCCAACCCGAACGAGTACAACCGCTTCGGCTATATCGTCGAGATCGATCCCTACGATCCCAACGATGTGCCCAAGAAGCGCACCGCGCTCGGCCGCTTCAAGCACGAGGGCGCTGCTTGCCGCATCACGGCAAAGAACAAGGTCGCGGTCTACTCCGGCGACGACGCCCGCTTCGAGTACGTGTACAAGTTCGTCTCCGAGCGCAGTTACAGCAAGTACAACCGGGCCGCGAACAAGGGCCTGCTGGAGAGCGGAACCCTCTACGCCGCGCGCTTCGACGCCGGTGCCCGCGAGGGCGATGACATGGGCACGGGTGTGTGGCTGCCGCTGGTCTGGGAGCCGGGTAACGCGCTGGATCAGGCCGGCTTCTCGAGCCAGGCGGAGGTCCTGCTGAATACTCGCGGCGCGGCCGACGTGCTCGGCGCAACGCCGATGGACCGCCCGGAGGACATCGAGGTGAGTCCGCGCAGCGGTAAGGTGTATGTGGCGCTGACCAACAACTCACGCCGCGATGGCGATCCCGGTGATACGCGCATGGTCAACGGCCGTGAGGTGAGTTCCGCCCCCAATGAGGCCAACCCGCGCAACAATACCTATGGTGACGGATCGGACAACACCGGCAACCAGCATGGGCACATCATCGAGCTGATCGAGACCGGCAACGACGCGGGGGCGACGACCTTCGCCTGGAACATCTTCATCAAGTGCGGTGATCCCGAAGTCGCGGCCCACGACACCAGCTTCGGCGATGTGGCCGACCCGGTCGGCGCGGGTGTGAGCCCGATCTCCGACCCGGACAACGTCGTTCACGACGACGACGGCAACCTCTGGATCGCCACCGACGGTCAATACTACAGCGGGGGTGAGGTCGGCTTCGGCCAGAACGACGGCGTCTTTGCGGTACCGGTGGAGGGCGCCAAGCGTGGCCTGCTGCGGCAGTTCCTCTCCGGCGTCCCCGGCGGCGAGGTGTGCGGTCCCGAGTTCTCCGGCGACAACCGCACCTTCTTCTGCGCCATCCAGCATCCGAACGACAGCAACGCCTTCAACGCGGTCTGGCCCATCGATGATCCCGACGGGGTCTCCAAGCCGAGCCTCATCGCCGTGAACGAGGTCACCGGCGCCAAGATCGGCCGCTGAGCCTGGGCCGAAGGACTCGGCACCTCCCGGCCGGGCAGGACGCCCGGCCCATCCTCTTGTCCCCGGCGCGTCGAGCGCCAAGCCGCGTCACACCGTCCCGTCACCATCACGGCCCAGCCAAGCCAACATGACCGAGACCCTGGGCCCCCCAGCCAAGGCGGTCGGCGATCAGCTCCGAAGGCCCAGGTCCGTCGCCGGCAGTCTCGATCAGGCGTCGGCCCCGCCACGGACCCAGGCGCGTACCTGATCCGGCCCCGGTACGCCCCCGGAGTGGACGACGACGCCGTCGATCACGACACCGGGTGTCGACATCACGCCATAGCCCATGATCGCGGCGATATCGGTCACTTTCTCGATCTCGATCTCGACGCCGGCCTCGGCTGCGGCCTGCGTGATGACCTTGGCGGTGATGTCGCAATTGCGGCAGCCCGAGCCCAGGACTTTGATCTGTTTCATGTGGATGCTCCTCGCGGTTGGATTGGCGGCAGCCCCTGGTGCCCTTTGCTTGGTCGCGGGTTCGATCGCGCTGGGCAGGGTGTGATGCCGAAGGAAGGATAGGGAACGACAAACGAGTCGAGCGTGTTGGTCGTACTTCGGCGCCGATTGGCTCGAAGGACAAGGTCAAGCCACCAGATTGAAGGTCCAGCCGACCAGCACGAAGGACACCCCGAGCACGCCGGCGAACAGCGCCAGCGCCGGCCAGCGGATGACCTTGCGCAGGATCAGCATCTCCGGCACCGAGAGCGCCGCGATGCTCATCATCAAGGCCAGCACGGTGCCGACGGCCACCCCCTTGCCCAGCATCGCCTCGGCGACCGGGATGACGCCGGTGGCGTTTGAATAGAGCGGAATCCCAAGCAGGACCGCCCCCGGCACGGCCAGCCATTGCCGACCGCCGAGGTTCTCGACCACCCACTGCGTGGGCACGAAGCCGTGGAAGAGGGCGCCGACGCCGATACCGAGGAAGACCCACTTCCAGATGCGGCGCAGGATCTCCCTGACCTCGGCGACCGCGAAGCGGTGCCGGCCACGCAGGCTGGTGTCCGGTCGCTGGGTGGCGACCTCGCCCATCCGGATCTTCCAGACATAGTCCTCGACCCAGCGCTCGGGCCGGAAGCGCTGCATGATGATGCCGCCGAACCACGCCACCATCAGTCCGGCGATGATGTAGAGCAGGGCCAGCTTCCACCCCAGGATGCCGATGAGCAGCACCGCCGCCACCTCGTTGATCATCGGTGACGCAATCAGAAACGAAAAGGTCACGCCGAGCGGGATACCGGCCTCGACGAAGCCGATGAACAGCGGCACCGAGGAGCAGGAGCAGAAGGGCGTCATCGCGCCCAGACCCACGGCCATGCCACGCGCTTGCCAATCCGGGCGCCCGCGCACGAACTCGCGCACCTGCTCCGGCGAGACCAGCGCCCGCAGCAGGCCCATCAGATAGATCACGACGACCAGGAGCGCGAAGATCTTGGCCACGTCCATGACGAAGAACTGCAGGGCGGACCCGGCAGCAGATTCCGGGCTCAGACCGAGCAGGGTGTAGGCGACGAGGTCGCCGAGCCGGGCGAAGGGATCGGGCATGCGGGGCTCCAGAGGGCGGTTGTCGCGGCCGGCCGGCCCTGGGGCCCCGGCGGAGTTCAGTCAGGGCGCTAGCGTATCAAATATGGAAAACCATATATATGATGTGCCGCACGGGCACCTCGAACTATCCAAGGTCCCCTCTAGCGGAGTGGACGATGACGCCACCGAGGCTGCCATGCTGGTTCAGCGCCATGGTGAGTTCGTCGCTGGCCAGATCGGCCATCATTCGCTCGCTCATCGACCAGCCAACAACGCCGCGGGCATACAGATCGCTGACCGCGGCCAGATACAACCAACCCTCATCGGCGAGGCCGTGTGGATTCGCGTCCGGGCGAGTGAATGCATTACCCTAAGTGGCTTGCTGGTGCCCACGACGGGCCCGGTGCCGTCTTCGCTCTAGGGCCGCCCATCCGTGCACTTCGATATCGACAACTTCCGCCGCTGGCAGCACCGCAGCGTCACGCTGCTTGGTATGTCCGGTGTCGGCAAGACCTACCTGTCCGCCATCCTGCGCCGCAGCGACTGGTTCCACTACTCCGGCGACTACCGCATCGGGACGCGCTACCTGGACGAGCCGATCCTCGATCTGATCAAGTCCCAGGCCATGGCGACACCCTTCCTTCGCGAGCTGTTGCGCCGCGACTGGATCAGCATTCAGAACAAGATCCGCGTCGATGATCTCGGGCCGGTGCTGAGCTTCGTCGGTCAACTGGGCGACCCGGACAAGGACGGGCTGTCGCTCGCCGAATTCAACCGCCGCCAGGCCATGTATCGGCAGGCGGAGATCCAGGCCATGCTCGATGTGCCCGAGTTCATCGACAAGGCGCGGCGTATCTACGGGTATAGCCACTTCGTGAACGACGTCGGCGGCAGCCTGTGCGAATTGGACGAGCCCAAGGTCATCGATCTGCTCGCAAGGCATACGCTGATCCTGTACATCCGCGTGCCGGAGCAGGACGAAATCAAACTGATTCGGCGCGCCCAGGCGGACCCAAAGCCGCTCTACTTCCGCCCGGCCTTCCTGAAGTCCGCGGTGCAGGACTACCTCCGCGAGCACGGGCTAGAGTACGTCGCCGACATTGATCCCGACGATTTCACCCGCTGGGTGTTCCCGCGGTTGTTCCGGTCCCGCGTGCCGCGCTATGAGGCCATCGCCCGTCCCCACGGCTACATCGTGGAGTCGACGGAAGTCGCGGCGGTGCGCGACGAGCGGGACTTCCTGGACCTGATCGAGACCGCCATCGCCCGCAAGGGCGCCGAGCCCGAACCGCCGCGGGACGCCGACGGCGGCAGCGCCGGCTGAGGCCGTATCCGAAGCCCTCACCCTGACCCCGTTCACGCGCATCCATGCCTATCGTTGCCCACAATGACCTGCCCGCCTTCGAGCGCCTGCGCGCGGAGGGGCAGAACATCCTGCCCTCGGACCGGGCCCTCCAGCAGGACATCCGCGAGCTGCACATCGGTCTGCTCAACATGATGCCGGACGCCGCGCTGGCGGCCACCGAGCGCCAGTTCTTCCGCCTGGTGGGCCAGAGCAACCAGATCGCCCAGTTCTATGCGCACCCCTTCACCCTCGATGCGCTGCCGCGTTCAGCGGAGGCCCAGGAGCACATCGAGCGTTGGTACGAGCCCTTCGAGCAGGTGCGGGAGCAGGGGTTGGATGCATTGATCATCACCGGCGCAAACGTCGGTGGCTCGGACCTGTCGGGCGAGCCCTTCTGGGGGCCGCTGAAGGAAGTCGTGGACTGGGCCTGCGAACACGTGACCTCCACGCTCTGTTCCTGCCTGGCGACCCACGCGGTGATGCAGTTTCGCTACGGCCAGCGACGCCGCCCCCTCGGCTTCAAGCGCTGGGGCGTCTACCCGCATCGGGTCGTGGATGTCACGCATCCGCTGGTCGGTGGCGTTAACACCCTGTTCGACGTGCCCCATTCGCGCTTCAACGAGATCGGCCGCGATCAGTTCGAGGCCGCCGGCGCGCGGGTATTGGTGGAGAGCGATACCGCCAGCGTGCACCTCGCCGTGAGCGAAGACGGGCTGCGGCTGGTGATGTTCCAGGGCCATCCGGAATACGACACGGTGTCCCTCCTGAAGGAGTACAAGCGGGAGGTCAACCGCTTCGCCGCCGGCCAGCGGCGGGATTACCCGCCGTTCCCGGACAACATCTTCAGCCGCAAGTCCGGCGCCATCCTGGAGGAGTACCGGACGCTGCTTTGCCGAGAGCTGGACCGCGGCCGCCCGCCGCTGGCGCTGCCGGAGGCCCGTATCGCAGCCTGCCTGGACAACACCTGGCGCGATACCGCCGAGAGCGTCATCGGCAATTGGATGGGGCTGATCTACCGCGTCACCCATAAGGACCGCCGTCAACCCTTCATGGACGGCATCGACCCCGCTGACCCGCTGCGCCTGCTGGCCTGAGTCTCAACGACCGAACTCCCCATGTCGCCCGTTCGTCCGTTTTTCTCGACCTTTTGGCGGGCGGAGCGGTCATCGGCGATCGGGGCGCGTGCGTACTCGTCCACCACGATTGCCTTGGATCAAGTTTCGATGTGGCAGAAAGGGTAGAAGTGAGACATATGTCGCGTTTTTGCATCGTTCGGAACTGGTCGCTTCTCATCTCGAAGAATTCGGCGAGATTCCTGCCCTGCTAGCCTGAATCGCCCGTTGGATTCCCCCTTGTCAAGCTCCGAAGTCGGACCTACACTAATGTCAACAGGCCAAAATGTTGCGCACCAGCGACATGCGCGGTTTGGAACCTCGGGAAAACCCAAAATCCCTACGTGAATCAAGGGTCGACCCCCTCAAGTTCAGACATTTGTTCAAGTAGAATCAGTCATGTTCGACGAGCAAGAGAACGTTATCCGCTACAAGTGGGACCCCTGGACCGGCTCCGGTTACCGGATCCGTTGCGCGACCCGTCCGGGCCAGCATCACTACTTCGTGGAGGATTGGAGCAACCATGTCGTGGTCGACGATTACGGTTGCGATGATCTCGACGAAGCCCTGGGCGTGCTGCGTCGCTACTGCGACATCGATGTCAGCCAGGAGCGCAGCCGCATCGCTGCCTGGTTGCCCGCAGAGCTTCGCTAATCCAGCCACCATCCTCCAGCGATGCGCTAAGGCGTAGCGGTCAGAGCCGGAACAGGAAAAAGGCCGCGTTTGCGGCCTTCTTCGTTGGTGGCCCGTCGGGCGCAAGGCAGGGGCAGGCAGGGGTCAGTCCGCGGATTTCGGCGCCAGGGCCTCCAGGTCGCGATCCCGCATGCCCAGCAAGTACAGGATGCCGTCGAGTCCGACCGCGCCGATGGCGTGGCGGGCGCGTTCCTTGACCAGCGGCTTGGCGCGGAAGGCGATGCCGAGCCCGGCGATGGAGAGCATCGGCAGGTCGTTGGCGCCGTCGCCGACCGCGATGACCTGCTCCAGGCGAATGCCCTCGCTGGCGGCGATCTCGCGCAGCAGCTCCGCCTTGCGCGTACCGTCGACGATGGGGCCCGTGACCTTGCCGGTCAGTCGCCCGTCCTCGAACTCCAGCCGGTTGGCGTGCACGTCGTCGACACCGAGCCGGCGTTGCAGGTGTTCCGCGAAGTAGGTGAAGCCGCCCGAGAGGATCGCGACCCGATAGCCCAGGGCCTTGAGGGTGCCGATCAGGCGCTCGGCACCGTCGGTGATGGGCAGACGCGCGGCGATGTCCGCGAGCACGTCCTCCGGCATACCCTCCAGCAGCGCCATGCGGCGACGGAAGGACTCGCTGAAGTCCAACTCGCCGCGCATGGCCTGCTCGGTGATGGCCGCCACCCGTTCGCCGACGCCTGCCGCCGCGGCCAGCTCGTCGATGACCTCGGTCTGGATCAGGGTCGAGTCCATGTCGAAGCAGACCAGCCGGCGGTTGCGACGGAATACGTCGTCCTCCTGAATGGCGATGTCCACGTCCATCTCGGCGCCGAGACCGAGGAATTGCGCGTGCAGGGCGTCGACGTCCCGCACCGGCCCCTTGAGCCAGAGCTGAATGCTCGCATGACCGGCGCCGGCGCGCTCGGACCGGCGCGAAATGCGCCCCGAGAGACGGGTAATCTGCTCGATGTTGAGCTCGTTGCGAGCGACCACCGCCGCGACCCGGGCAATATGCTCCGCGGTGATCACCGAGCCGAGCAGGGTCACGATGTGCCGCGGCTGGCCCTGTTCGCCGACCCAGTGCTCGTAGGAGTCCGCGGCGACGGGCGTGAAGCGCGCATTCAACCCCAGCTCATGGGCCTTGAACAGGAGCTCGCGGAACACGGCGCACCCCGCGCCATCGTCCGGGACCTCCACCAGCAGGCCGAGGGCCAGGGTGTCATGGATCACGGACTGACCCATGTCGAGCACCGTCACGCCGTAACGTGCCAGCACCTCGGTCAGGGCCATGCTGATGCCGGGGCGGTCGCGGCCGCCGATGTCGATTTGGATGATCTCGGGCATGGGTCGGGCCCTGGTTGGGGGGCTTGGGAAGCGACTGCTGACGTTGTCGGGGAAAGGCCCGGCAGGCGTCCTGATCGGGCGAGCGGGGGCGGGTGTGTCTGTGGTCAGGACGCCGGCGCGCCCCCCTTGCCCCTGAAGCGTCGTTCGAAGCCCGGGTCATAGAGCTTGGAGGTGGCCTCGGATTCGCGCTCGCGTGCACCGAGGGCGGGACTCACCAGGATCATGGCCTGGCGCACGATGCCGGCCTCGCGACAGCGTGTTGCGATGTCCGCGAGCGTACCGCGCAGCACCAGCTCCTCACCGGGCCAGGTGGCCTTGTGCACCACAACCACCGGCGCTGTGTCGGCCCAGCCGGCATCGACCAGCGTCTCGGCGACCTGGTCGATGCGCTCGATGGACAGGAAGATGCACAGCGTGCAGCCGTGCACGGCCAGCGCGGCCAGGGACTCGCGCTCTGGCATGGGCGTGCGCTCGGCGTGGCGGGTGAAGATGACGGTTTGGGTCACCTCGGGCAAGGTCAGGCATTCACCAGCCGACGCCGCCGATGCCATGGCCGAGGACACGCCGGGCACCAGGCCGACCTCCACGCCCGCCGCGTCCAGCGGGCGAGCCAGTTCCGCGAAGACGCCGTAGAGGGTCGGATCGCCGGTCTGCAGCCGGATCACGGTCTCGTGCCGTGCGGCCCGGGTCAGCAGCCAGTCGCTGACCTGGGCTAGCTCCATGGACTTGGAGTCCGCGATCTCGCAGCCCTCCGGCGCCCATTGCAGCGCGGTCTCCGCGACCAGGGAGCCCGTATAGAGGATGGCGCCGGCCTCGGCCAGCAGCCGTATGCCGCGCACCGTGATCAGGTCCGGCGCCCCGGGGCCGGCGCCCACGAACCAGACCTTACCCATGGTATGTCGCCTGCGGGCAATGCGTGGACTCCGCTTTCAAGTGCCTCACCTGTTGTCGATCTCTGCTGTCTGTCATGGCCGCGGCGCGGGTGTTCCAGCACACTCGTTCAGAGCCAGACTTCGACGCCGCGGGGGAATCGGGATTCTGTGAGTCCGCCCATGGGCTGTCAAACATGCCGTCCAACTGCAAACCTCACCCCGTCCTCGATGCCCGTCCTTGAGTCCAAGCCCGATGTGCTCGTGGTCGGCGGCGGCGTCGCCGCGCTCGCCGCCGCCATCGAGGCCGCACGGCTCGGCGCGTCGGTTCGCCTGCTGGACGCCGCACCCCGGGAGCTGATGGGCGGCAACACGCGACACTCGCGCAACTTCCGCTACGCCCATTCCGCACCGACGCCGGCCACCCCGGACAGCTACCTGGAGGACGACTTCCGCGCAGACCTGCTGCGCGCCACGGAAGGTCTGGCTCACCCGGTGCTCAGTGACCTGTTGGTGTCGGAGAGCCGGGACCTGCCGCGCTGGCTGGCGGACCAGGGCGTCGCCCTGCAGCGCGCCGATGACGGCAATCTGCCCTATTCCCGGCGCACGGCCTTCTTCCTCGGTGGCGGCATGGCGGCGGTGCGCGCCCTGTATGACCGGGCCCATGCCCTCGGCGTGCAGGTTCGACACGATGCGCCCGTCTCCGCGCTGCGGCTGGACGGAACCCGGGTCCGCGCGGCCCTGGGCGGTCAGCGCTTGATGTCCGCCGGCGCCTTCGTGCTCGCCAACGGCGGTGCCCATGCGGCGCCGGACCTGCTGCGCGAGCACTGGGGCGACGCGGCGGAGGGCTTTCTGAATCGAGGGACGCCCTGGGGGCGCGGCGAACTGCTGCGCGGGCTGCTGGCCCAGGGGGCGCAGGCCGTCGGCGACCCGGGGCTGCTCTATCTGGTGGCCGTGGACGCGCGCTCGCCGCGCGAGGACGGCGGCATCGTTACCCGCATCCGCGGCATGCCGCTCGGCATTGTCGTCGACGCGATGGGACGCAGGCGCCACGACGAGGGCGCCGACACCGCCTCCACCCGCTACGCCCGCTGGGGGCAGCGGCTGGCGGCCTTTCCCGGGCAGATCGGCTGGCTGGTCCTGGACGCCGCCGGGTTGCGCGCCGCGCCGCCCGCGCTGTATCCACCCATCCAGGCGGGGGACCCGCTGCGGCTCGCGCAACAGGCCGGCATCGACGGCCCGAAGCTCGCCGCGACCCTGACCGAGTACAACGCCCGCATTGTCCAACCGGATGACCCGACCGACCCGTCGCGCTGGCGCACGGCTGGTCTGGAACCGCCGAAGTCCAACTACGCGCTGCCCATGGTCGAGCCGCCCTTCAGCGCCTACCCGATGCGACCCGGCATCACCTTCGCCCATCATGGCGTCGCCGTGGACGATCGTACGCGGGTACGATGGCGCGATGGCGGATACTTGGACAACGGTTTCGCGGCGGGCATGATCATGGCCGCCAACCTGATCCCGCGCGGTTATGTCTCGGGGCTCGCGGTGACCATCGGGCTCGTTTTCGGACGCATCGCCGGACGGGAGGCGGCGGCATATGCGCTCGGCGGCACCTGACATGGGGGGCGGCGCAGAGCAGGCGCCCGGGGTGTCGGCCGGCGGCGATGCGGCAGAACTCGCCCGACAGCTTCGCATCTGCAACATCTGCCAATACTGCAATGGCCTCTGCGCGGTGTTCAGCGCCGCCGAGCGCCGCCCGTCCTTCACGGAGTGGGACCTGGATCAGCTCGCCAACCTCTGCCATCACTGCCGCAGTTGCCTCTACGACTGTCAGTACGCCCCGCCGCACGCCTTTGCCGTCAACCTGCCCCGTGCGCTGGCCCGCCAACGCCGGGAGAGCTACGCCCGTTATGCCTGGCCCAGGCCCTTGGCGGCGCTGTTCGGGGCCGGCGGCCCGGTGACCCTGGCGCTCGGCGCAGGCGTCGTGTTGGCCTGCGTCCTGGCCATGCTGATCGCGGTGCCCTTGTCGGTGCTGTTCTCGCCGCAGCTCGGGCCGGGCGCCTTCTACCGCATCCTGCCCCTGCCGGTCATGGCCGGCGGGGCGGCGCTCAGCCTCGGCTTTGCGCTGTTCGCGGTGGGCGTGGGGGTGTGGCGATTCTGGTCGGCGGGTGCGCGAGCGAGTGGGGCGGCGCCGGTGCGCTGGTCCGCCGTCGGTCGCGCCCTGTTGCACCTGCTGCGCCTCGATAACCTGCGCGGTGGCGGGCCGGGGTGTGCGGATGTTGACCATCGCCCGTCGCGGCTGCGACGGCGGTTGCACCACGCACTGTTCTATGGGTTTCTCGGCACCCTCGCCGCGACCATCGCCGCCGCCGGTCAGCACCATCTGCTCGGCGAGCAGGCCCCGTATCCGCTCACCAGCGCGCCGGTGCTGCTCGGCACGGCGGGCGGGCTGTCGATGGTGGTCGGCTGCATCGGGCTCTTGTGGCTGCACCGGCGCGAGGATCGCACACCCACCGACCCGCTCGGGCGCGGCATGGACATCGCCCTGCTGTGGCTGCTGCTGGCGGTGTCGGGGACGGGGCTGGGGCTGCTGGTGCTGCGTGCGACACCGCTCATGGGGCTCGCGCTGGTCGTGCACCTGGGCACGGTGTTGGCGCTGTTCCTGCTGCTGCCCTACGGCAAGCTGGTCCACGGGGCCTATCGGGCGGCGGCGCTGCTGCGCGATGCGTCGGAGATGGATGCAGAGGTGGATGCGGAGGCGGAGGTGAGATGAACGAGGGCAGGGGGCCGATGGTGCTGATCCTCGGTGGCACCACCGAGGGGTATGCCTTGGCCGCGGCGCTGGCCCAGCGTGCGGGTCTGCGCGTGGTCAACTCCCTGGCCGGGCGCACGAGCAATCCGCGCCTGCCGACGGGCGAGACCCGCATCGGCGGCTTCGGCGGGGTCGAGGGGCTCCGCGACTATCTGCGCGGCGAGCGGCCGCTGGCGGTCATCGACGCCACGCACCCCTTTGCGGCGACCATGGGCACACACGCGGCGCTGGCCTGCTCGGCCTGCGACATCCCGCTGTTGCGGTTGCAGCGGCCGGTCTGGGTGCCGGGGCCGGGGGATCGGTGGCGTGGTGTCGGCGACTGGGATCAGGCCGTCTCGGCGCTGGCCGACCTCGGTGCCCGTCGGGTGTTGCTGGCCCTGGGTCGGCAGGACCTCGCGCCGTTCACGGCGTTGCCCGACCCCTGGTTCCTGGTGCGCTGCGTGACCCCGCCGGACCCGTCGCCGCACTTCGCGCACTGGGAGTTGCTGTTGGAACGCGGCCCCTTCGACCTGGCCGCCGAGCGGGCACTCCTCGGTGAGCGTCGCATCGACTGCATCGTGTGCAAGAACAGCGGCGGCACGGCGGGCGCCGCCAAGCTCGCGGCCGCCCGCGAACTCGGCATCGAGGTGATCATGCGCGAGCGCCCGACGCGGCCGCCGACGGCGACCGCTCCGGACCTGGCTGGTGCATTGGCCTGGTTGGATGAGGTGATGAATGGCCAGCACGGCGACGCGGAAGAAGCCGAGTAGGCTCGACTCGTTGTCGCTGTCGTCGTCGGATGCTCGATTACGACAACGACAACGATCCGGAAGCAGCCGGCCTCGGGCGTCGTTTGCGGGACCTGGACGCGGCGAGAAGAGGGCGCAGGGGAGTCGATCAGTACCAGCGCGGCGTGTAGACCCAGGCACCGCCGTCCGGGCGCTCGATGCGTCTGGTGCGCGACGAGCCGATGATGACGACGGTGCGCATGTCCACCTGTTCCGGGCGCAGCGCCGCGAGGGTCGTGACGCCGACCTGCTCGGCGGGGCGGCCCACGTCGCGGCCGAGCACGACAACGGTGTCGGCCGCTCGGTGACCGCGAATCAACGCCAGCGCCGCGCCGAACTGGTGCGGTCGTGCCTTGGAGCGGGGGTTGTAGAGCGCGAGCACCAGGTCTGCCTCGCAGACCAGCGCGAGGCGCCGCTCGATCTCGGTCCAGGGCTTGAGGTTGTCGGACAGGGAAAGAACGCAGAAGTCGTGGCCCAGCGGCGCGCCGGCCAGCGCGGCGGCGGCGTTGGCGGCGCTGACGCCGGGCAGGATGCGCAGCGCCACCCGGCGCCAGGCGGGCTCATCCGCGCCGTCGAGGGCCTCCAGCACGGCGGCGGCCATGGCGAAGATGCCGGCATCGCCGGAGGAGACCACCGCCACGTGCGCGCCCTCGGCGGCGAGGGTGAAGGCGTGCCGTGCCCGGTCCAGCTCGACTCGGTTGTCGCTGGCGTGCAGGGCCTGATCGGGGCGGAAGGGGCCGGCCAGGTCGACGTAGGTGCCGTAGCCGATGATGTCGGTGGCCGCCTCGAGTGCGGCCGTGGCCTCGGGGGTGCGCAGCGCCGATGTGCCCGGGCCGAGGCCGACGACGGCGAGGCTGCCGGCGGACTCCGGCTTCACACGCCCCGCCACCGGGTGCCCGGCAGCACGATCATCGCGAAGTAGGGCACCGACTCGGGCTCCACCTCCGCCAGGGGGCGGATGCGCTGCTCGGCCATCGTGGCCCGCTCGACGTAGAGGGCGCGTTCGGCGAGCCCGAGCCGCTCCAGCACCCGCCGCACCTTCTCGAAGTTGCTGCCGAGCTTCATGATCGCGGCCGCGTCCACGGCGCCCAGGCGCTGCTCCAAGTCCGCCTCCGGCAGGGTACCGGCGAGCACCATAAGGCTTTGATCCCGGTACACCAGCGGCGTGCCCAGCGCGGCGGCGCTGGCCACCACGGAGCAGACGCCCGGCACGACCTCGCTGGTGAAGCGCCCGGCGAGGCGGTCGTGCAGGTACATGAAGGAGCCGTAGAAGAAGGGGTCGCCCTCGCATAGGGTCACGACGTCCTGGCCCGCGGACAGGTGCCCGGCGATGCGCTCCGCGGAGGCGTCGTAGAAGCCGCGCATGGCCTGCTCGTAGTCGAACGGCGGCCCGGGGATGCGGCCGGTCACCGGGTAGATCAGCGGCAGCAGGATCTGGTCATCGCGCAGGAACTCCTGCACCGTGGTCAGGGCGTTGCCGCGTTTGCCGGGGCCGGCGTAGTAGGCCACCACCGGCGCCGAGCGCAGCAGGCGCAGGGCCTTCAGGGTCAGCAGCTCCGGGTCGCCGGGGCCGACGCCGATGCCGAACAGGCGCCCGAGCGCGACGGCGGTACCGGCGTGGGGGTGGATCTGGTGCGTTGCGCTGGCGTCGAAGGGACTCATGATCGGGTCGGCTCCGCGTGTGTCTCGATGCCGAGGGCGTTCACCGCCGCGGCGGCCATGGCGCTGCCGCCGCGCCGTCCGCGCACGGTCACGAAGGGCACGCCGCGGCTGTCGGCGGCGAGCGCGTCCTTGGATTCCGCCGCGCCGACGAAGCCGACCGGGAACCCCAGCACCAGCGCCGGGCGCGGTGCGCCCTCGTCGAGCATCTCCAACAGCCGGAACAGGGCCGTCGGCGCATTGCCGATGACCACGATGGAGCCGGCCAGGTGCGGACGCCACAGCTCCATCGCCGCCGCCGTGCGGGTGTTGCCGAGCTGTTTGGCCAGCGCCGGTACCCGGGCATCGGACAGGGTGCAGATCACCGGGCTATCGGCCGGCAGGCGGGCACGGGTGATGCCCTCGGCGGACATGCGCCCGTCGCACAGGATAGGCGCGCCGGCCTGGAGCGCGGCGCGGCCGGCGTCACCGGCACCGGCCGAGAACAGCAGGTCGTCGATGACGTCGGGCATGCCGCAGGCGTGCGCGACACGCACGGCGAGCGGTTCGAGGTCCATGGGAATGCGCGCGAGGTCCGCCTCCGAGCGGATGATGGCGAAGGACTCGCGGTAGATGGCGTGGGCGTCGCGGTTGTATGGCAGCATTTGGGGCCGGGCGCCTTGGATATGACCGGCGGCGCGACGGGCGGCGCGCGGCGAGCTCGAAGGTCGCGGGAACGTTGGGCAATCCGTAACTTTAACCCCTGCGCCCGGCCGCGGCCAGAACGCGACGCGGCCCAACACCGAAGTTGAGTCAATGAATCGGCAATCTCCCACCCCAACCTGGGTCACCATCGTCGGCATCGGCGAGGATGGGCTCGCCGGCCTGGCGGAGCCCGCTCGTCGGGCGTTGCATGAGGCGACCATCGTCTTTGCGGCGGAACGACACCTGGCGCTGCTGCCGGGGCCGCCGGCGCATCAGCGTCGCGAGCCCTGGCCGCGACCCTTCGACGCCGCCTTCGAGCGGGTGCTGGCCCTGCGCGGCGAGCGCGTCTGCGTGCTCGCCAGCGGCGACCCGATGTGGTTCGGCGCCGGCAATCGGCTCGCCGAGCGTCTGCACGTCGGCGAATACAGCGTCCTGCCGGCGGTCTCTTCCGTGGCCCTGGCGGCGGCCCGACTCGGCTGGGCGCTGCAGGACGTCGCCGTGCTGCGGCCCGTGGCCCCTGAGCGCATGCTCGGGCTCGCGCGGGTGCGGCTGCACCTGGCCGACGGCGCCCGGCTGATCCTGCTCAGCGCCGACCGCGAGACGCCCGCGCTGCTCGCCGCCATGCTGCGCGGCGACGGTTATGGCGCGAGCCGGATGACGGTGTTCGAGCGCCTCGGCGGCCCGGCGGAGCGGCGCATCGACGGCACCGCGCAAGCCTGGTCCGATCCGTCGGTGGATCAGCTCAACCTCGTCGCAGTGCAGTGTGTCGCCGGGCCCGAGGTGCCTCGGCTGTCGCGCCGTGTCGCGCTGCCGGACGACGCCTTCCGCCACGACGGACAGCTCACCAAGCGCGACGTGCGTGCCGTGACCCTGAGCCGCTTGGCGCCGCTGCCCGGCGAACTGCTCTGGGACGTGGGCGCCGGCTGCGGCAGCATCTGTATCGAGTGGTGTCGAGCCGCCGACGGCTGCCGGGCCATCGCCGTCGAGCCGAACGCGCATAGACGCGGGCTCATCGCCCATAACGCCGCCGCCCTGGGCGTGCCGGACATTGGGGTCATCGACGGCGCCGCGCCGGACGCGCTGGAGGGCCTGCTGGCGCCTGACGCGATCTTCATCGGCGGCGGACTGACGGCGCCCGGTGCCGCCGAGCGCTGCTGGGCGGCCTTGCGGCCGGGCGGTCGCCTGGTGGCCAACGCCGTGACCCTGGAAACGGAGCAGGCGCTGATGGCTCTGCGCGCTCGCATCGGCGGCGACCTGACCCGGCTCCAGGTCTCTGACGCGGCGCCCCTCGGCCGTTTCGAGACCTGGCGCCCGGCCCTGCCGGTGACCATCCTCACGGTCGCCAAGCCGCGGACCTGACCCGACGGCTCGGCCCGACGGACGGGCCGATGGTCAATGGGGGTTTCAATCAGAGGAAAGACCGCCCAGAGACACCGAGCTGTCGCGCGGGCCGACGCCAGGAGGCGGCACCATCAGGCTATGCAGCGCCCGGCCGGACAGCAGTTGGGCGCAAGGCCGCGGAGTCCATGGGGCTAGGACGGCAATCGCTGGTCATGACGGTCCCTTGGTGGAGCCGGAGCGGCTGCGGTTGCGGCCGGCTGCCTTCCCTGGCGTGTTGTTGCCGCGTTCCGCCTCGAAGCGTCGCACGGCCCGGCTCACCGTCGAGTAATGCACGCCGAAGAAGGCGGCGATCTCCTGCATGCTGTAGACCCCGGTCGCGAAGGCCCGCGCCATGGCCTCGCCGCGGTCCGGGTAACGGCGCGCGAAGCCGGCGAGCGGCTCCGCCAGCGCCCTGCGTTGCGCGCGCGGCACCTCTCGCAACTGGTCCATGGGCTTGGCCGTGGCCCGATGCTGCTCGACGAACCCCTCGCCGCCCAGAAACACCTGATGGCGTAGATGCTCCCAGATCCTCGTGCCACCCACCCCTTGGCGGACGAACGCCGCATAGCCCGCCTGCGCGTCGGCGCGATCCTCGCCGAACTGCCCGAGCAGCCAATCCGTCTCCAGCC
Organism: Thiohalocapsa sp.; assembly: GCA_028277725.1. GTDB lineage: Bacteria > Pseudomonadota > Gammaproteobacteria > Chromatiales > Chromatiaceae > Thiohalocapsa. The sequence continues at coordinate 611 of JANQFX010000027.1, read as the reverse complement.
ACCCGGGCACCGACGCCTGTCCGATCATCGCCCGGTAGCTGCTCCACTCCCAGTCCTCCGCCGTCCGCACCATGCCGGCGCGCACGGGATTGAGCACCACGTAGCGGGCCAGTTCCAACAGATAGGCATCGCGCTCCACCAGGATGGCCTTGAAGCGCCCCTGGAATAGATGCCCGACCAGCCCATGGCGTCGGTTCGTGCTCTGGGTGTAGACGCCGTTCAGCTGGCGCATCCCCTTCGACAGATTCGCCTCGGGCGTCTCGATGACGACGTGGTAATGGTTCGTCATCAGGCAGTAGGCATGGCAGCGCCAGTTGAAGCGCCCACACACCCCGCCCAACAGGTCCAGCCAAGCGACACGATCGGCATCGTCCCGAACAATCGCCTCACGCCGATCACCCCGCGAGGTGACGTGATACAACCCGCCGGCAAGCTCGATGCGGAGAGGTCTGGCCATAGGCCGAGTCTAGCTGCTGGGTGCTGGAGTACAAGACCTGACCCCTTTTCTTGTGTGGACCTGCTCCTGCTCGGCGGCACCATGTCCGAGAATCTGCGCCTGGTGCTGGAGGATCAGGTCTTCTACGACTATGCGCGCCAGGGTGAAAGCGGCC
>JANQFX010000100.1 GCA_028277725.1 Thiohalocapsa sp. | reverse complement strand
TCCTTGCGCAGCACATAGCCGTCGCCGTCGGCCACCAAGCGCACCGTGCCGTCGAAGAGCTGTTCCCACCCCGCAAGGCTGCCGTCGTCGAAGTCGGCGGCAAAACCCCGGGGCCCCGCCGTCGACGAGACAGAGAGGGGCAAGGTTGCGGCGGCAAAGGTACCGACAGCATCCACGACCTCGATGTCGACATCGATGACGTTCACGGCGCTTGGGGTGCCGGAAATGGTTCCTGCGGCGGAGTCCAGCGACAGCCCCGCAGGCAATGTGCCGTCGATGCTCCAGCTGTAGGGCGCATAGCCCCCTTCCGCGCTCAATCGCGCCGAATAGCTCCTGCCCGCGACCGCCGTGGGCAACTGCTCGGTGATGATATCGAGCGGCGTCGGTTCCAGCCGTTCAAGTCTGATCGCGTCGGCGGCCAATCGACCGCCGCCGTCGTCGTCGAAGGTTACGGTGGCTGTCTCGCCCGCCGAGTAATACTGAATGCCGAGGCTGACCCAAAGGCCGGCGTCCATGGTTTGGTCCAAGAACACTGTCGCGTCGCCCTGGCCCAGATCTGCGCTGATGGCCGTTCCGTTGCTGTGGAGGACTGGCCACATGGCGCTGAGCCGGTACCAGCCGTCCTGAGGAATGGCAGCATTGAAGCGCAAACGGTTGGGACCGCTGACCTCGCTGCCGCGCAAACTCGTCCCTCCGTATGCGGATGTGTCGTCGCTGGATGAGAATTCACCGGAGAGTCGTTCAATGGCGTCCGGCGACAATTGGCTGTCGACGATGATGAGTTCGGGCGCTGTCGTGTCCATGGCATCCAGGGCTGCGTCGACTTGGATGCGTCGGACCAAATCGGGCCCTTGCGGGACCTCGATGCCGGTGGTCTGCAAGGCCGCACGCAAGCGAGCAACATCTCCGGCAACCGCCTCTTCGTCCGCACGCTGCCGCAACAGGGCGATGGCTCCCGCGACATGCGGCGTGGCCATGGAGGTGCCGCTGGCGTTGCGGTAGCCGCCGCCGACGTTTGCCGCTCGGATGCCCGCGCCGGGCGCGAACAGACTGAGCGCAGTGGAGCGGTTGCTGAACGAGGCGATGGACTCGGAGGTGTCGTTGGTGGCGCCGACGCTGATGACGTTCGACAAGCACCCGGGGAAGGACAGTCTGTGCCAGTCGGAGGAATTGCCCGCGGCGATGACCACCGCGATGCCGGCATCGACCAGGGCTTGTACCGCCTGCTTGAACCCGCTGGCCTCGGCCTCTGTGTCGCAGGCGAGAGTCGAGGACCAAGTCTCTCGCGTTCCAACGCTCATATTCACGGCGGCGATGTTTACGCCTTGGTTGAGCTTCAGATCGAGCAGGTGGTCGAAGGCGGCGAGCACGTCTGCGGTGGAGGCGATGAGCGCCTGGCCCGACGCGGTTATGGGCTCCTCCGACGCACTGTTGGCAACCGAGCTGCCGTCGTCGCGGAGTGAAAAGACCTGGATGGGCAACACGTCGGCCCCGGGAGCAACGCCGTTCGGCTCTGATCCGGTAGCCGCGCCGACGGCGATGCCTGCGACATGAGTGCCGTGCCAGCAGAGCGTGTGGTCGTTACCGGTGCTGCAGTTCGCGCCGGCACCGCTGCCGCAGGCGGTTCGGGATGGATCGGCGGAAAAGCCGGTGCATTCCCGAGCCCCGGTCGGGCAAATCACGCAGTCGGGCAGCCCGGTGGGGCAGAGAGAGGTGGCATCGCTGTCGTTGACGCCGGAGAAACACGCCTGCTCCGGTCCCAAGACACGACCGTTGAAGCCCGGGTGAGCCAGATCGAGGCCCGTGTCCAGGATGGCAACCACTTGCCCGCGGCCGTCGTATCCGGAAATCGGTGCTGGACCGCCGATGCGTGCAACGCTCTCCCGGAGAGCGGGATACAGGGTCCGGTCGGGCGCAATGGAGAGAACGTTCGGGTTTGACTGCAACTTGGCGAGGTCAGCGTGTTCGACCTCAAGCGCTATGACTGGAAAATGCCTGAAGCCTGCGCCGGTATCACGTCCACGGCGCAACGCCTTCCGGATGCCGTCGCGCGCCGCGCGCCACTGAGGTTGTGCGTGCCTCAGACGTTGCCGCAGCTCAGCGGATGAACGCTCGACCAGATTATGTGATACGGACCATTGGGCTCGCTCCCCATTGGAGGATACGCCGTCGTCGGCGCGCAGCCGAACGAGTACCGATACTTTGCCCTCGGCTTCCGCGTTGCGCATCAAAGTGCGCCAGTCCGTTGCGGGCGATGCAGTGACGCCTGCGGGATCGAGAACGGTCAAGGAGCCATTGTCCGCCGGCTCGCCCGTTGCAGTCATCGCCCATGCTCCCAAAATCGACAAGGCGAGCATCCAGATGTGAGGACGGGGTCGCTCCCGTTTCGAATGCGCCCCTGCGCGGGTGCGGTCGTCGGGAAAAGAGCGAGCAGCCATGTGCTTCGGGTGCCTCCGATCCTGGTTGCCGCGTTGCGGCGACGACTATGTGTTCTGGATCAATACGGCAGGTGTGGCGAGGAGGGTCGACGACCGTCGAGCCTCTATGCGGGCATGCGCGGCTGACCGGCAAAGCGACCCCATTCGAACGACCATCGACAACCGCCTCTTCAGGCTATTGCGGGCGCAGCGATCGGTCAAGGAAGCCAACCTCGGTGATTCCCGAGGTCTGCGACAGGGTGTCAGCGCGTCCGACCGATGACATGCAGGCTTGTGCAGAGCCGGAACGTCTGGAGGCTGACGGCCCATCAGTCCGATCTCCGCCCAAGCAGTCTGTCCGCCAGGCGAAAAACCCGTGTTTTGGACCGACACGTCGTACTGCGATTCTGCAGCCATGCCAACGTCGCGTCTCTGCGAAGGACTGCGCTCGATCTGACGCCGCGCTGAGCACGCCGCTCCCCAGCGAGCCAGGTCGTCTCGCGTTTGGCCGACCAAGGCGCCTGCATCGCCTCAGAGTCTGCCCTGTAGATACCGTACAACTTCAGAGTCCCTGGACACCAGTGTACGATGCCATTCATGGTGTCGTACCGGTAGCGATGTGAATCTACGGCACCTGAAGTTTCCGGATTCTGAAGGCTATAGAATATTAGCTAATATGAATACAGCGGCGGTGCATCGGTAGACGCTAATATACTTTAATAGGTGCTGTCACAGCCGTGCGGCGATGTCCGTGATTAAGAGTGAAATCAGTCGGTTATGAAGGAGTAGAGGCCCCTTCTGCGGTATAAGCAAGGTTGTCGAATCCGATGATCAATCGCAGAAAAAGAGCCCCTACTCGATCCGCATCTTACGCACGCTGGCACGGGACTTTCAATTCCTTTTCCCACTCAACGAACACGGCCAGGAGCACGCGCGCTGGTTCGCTCAGGCGCCGGTGCTGGTGGTCTGCGACAGCTGGTTCGGCAACAACGGTTTGTTCAAGCCGTTGCGCGAGGCACTGCGCGAGCGGGTGCATGTGCTCTCGCGTCTACGCGTGAACGCGGTGCTCTACGCCTCGGCGACGCCGGTACCCGGCAAGGCGGGGCGGCCGCGCAAGTACGGCGCGCGCCTGGGCAACGCGGCCGACTTGGCCGAGCGCATGCGCGCGCGGGCCAAGCGCTACACGCTGCATGTCTACGGTGGACTGCGCGAGGTGCTCGCCGCCGAGCAGGTGGTGATGCTGAAAACGCTGCGCTGTCCGGTGCGGGTGGTCTGGGTCTACCTGTTTGGTCCCGGAAGATTCCTGGCCAAAGAGAAGCTATGCTCTCTTTCTGGCCAAGGGCGCTCTGGAGCGCCTTGCTGCCGGGGCTGACGTAGGGAGCCCGCAGGACGACCGGAGTCGGCCCCGGCAGCAAGGCGCAGCGCGAGGCTGAGCGTT
>JANQFX010000022.1 GCA_028277725.1 Thiohalocapsa sp. | reverse complement strand
GACCCGACTGTCGTGTCGTCATTCAAACAAAATCGATATGGTGGGATTTCTGGTGATAAATCGAACTAGAATTCAATATTTGTTTTTATTTATCAGTCTGTTATTCAATTAATGTGGCGGAGAGAGAGGGATTCGAACCCTCGATGGAGCTATCAACCCCATACTCCCTTAGCAGGGGAGCGCCTTCAGCCGCTCGGCCATCTCTCCGGTAGACCCGGCACTGTACCAGCAATTGCCGGACCGAGTCCAGTTCTGTGAACGGCCGACGCGACGGGTTCAGTACTGCCGCCCCCAGCGTAGCAGCCGTGGTGCGTTCGACTGGATGAGGCCGCGCCCGTGCGGACGTGCCTGGCGCAAGCCCCAAGAGCAGCGCAGCCTTACGACGATACGGGGATCTACCCTGCCGGTGCGAGGTGCGTCGGGGAGTCGCGAAGGGCGACCTACCAAGCATCTGCTGTCAACATCTGCTGTCAACAACCCAGTCGCTCCGCGCTTGTTGTGCGATCCGCGGGTCGAGCGGCCTAGGTGTCGGCGGATCTTAGTCGATTCGCCGACGATATAAGCGTCGCGCGCGGCCCGAGGACTCGGGCCGCAGTGATCAGCTGCTGTGGCCTGGTGGGACGCTTGCGGCCTCGCCACCTTCGCCGGCGGCTTCTGCCTGTTCGCGCTTGATGCGCTCGTAGATCTCTTCCCGGTGCACAGCGACGTCGCGCGGTGCATTGACCCCGATGCGCACCTGGTTACCTTTCACTCCGAGGACGGTGACGGTGACGTCGTCCCCAATCATCAGGGTTTCCCCAACCCGACGGGTCAGAATCAACATAGTTTTCTCCCTCTTTGCTCCATGGGTGCGACCCAGGCGGCGGAGCGGCTTGTACGTCCGTAGCCAACCCGACGCAAACGGGAAGCCCCGCGCTCGAATAGGCCCGACACGGCGCCGGGCCAAGTGCTTGAGTGTAGCAGCTGACATCTCTTTGCTACACAAACGAAAAGTGTACAGATGCTGGGATACGCGTCAGCACACCGGTATGCCGTACAGGGGTTCGATCCTAGGCATTCGATTCATGCACCAGCGGCGGCGCTGTTCGGGCGGGACTCCCCGGGATCCGCTCGGAAAACCACCGAGAGTTCGATCCGACACCGCATCCAAGTCTCAGGAGGCATCCGACAAGCCGAAGGCGTCGTGCAGCGCCCGCACACCGAGCTCTAGGTACTTCTCGTCGATCACGACACTGATCTTGATCTCTGAGGTACTGATCATGCGGATATTGATGCCCTCACGAGCCAAGGCCTCGAACATGCCGCTGGCAATGCCAGCGTGGGAGCGCATGCCGACGCCGACCAGGCTGATCTTGACGATTCGCTCATCGCCCTGTACCTCGCGTGCGCCCAGGTCCTGGGCGGTCGATTGGAGGATTTCCAGCGCACGCCCATAGTCGTTACGGTGAATGGTGAAGGTGAAATCCGTCGTCCTGGCATCGGCGGCGATGTTCTGGATAATCATGTCCACCTCGACATTCGCGTCGGAGATGGGTCCGAGAATCTTGTGCGCAACGCCGGGTTGATCCGGTACCCCCAGCACGGTGAGCTTGGCCTCGTCCTTGGCGAAGGCGATGCCGGCGATCTTGGCCTCTTCCACGTTGCCCTCCTCAAAGGTGATGAGCGTGCCCTCCCCGTCTTGGAAGCTGGACAGGACCCGCAACGGAACTTGGTATTTGCCGGCGAACTCGACGGCGCGAATCTGTAGGACCTTTGAGCCGAGGCTGGCCATCTCGAGCATCTCCTCGAAGGTGATGCGCGCCAGTCGGCGGGCCTTGGGTTCGATGCGTGGATCGGTGGTGTAGACGCCGTCCACGTCGGTATAGATCTGGCACTCATCGGCCTTGAGTGCCGCGGCCATGGCAACCGCGGAAGTGTCCGAGCCACCACGACCGAGCGTAGTGATATTGCCCTGCTCGTCGATGCCCTGGAAGCCCGCGACCACCACGACCCGACCCGCATCGAGGTCCGCACGCACACGGGCGCCATCGATATCCCGGATACGGGCCTTATTGTGGGCACTATCGGTGCGGACTTGGACCTGCGAGCCCGTGTAGGAGCGGGCGGGACAACCGCCGGCCTCCAGCGCCATGGACAGCAAGGCGATGGTGACCTGCTCGCCGGTGGAGAGCAGCACGTCGAGCTCCCGTGGCGACGGCCGCTCCTGGAGCGCGTGGGCCAGGCCCAGTAGCCGGTCGGTCTCGCCGGACATGGCCGAGACCACGACCACCACCTGATGTCCCGCGTCGCGACTCTGCTTCACCTTGGCGGCGACGGCCTGGATACGCTCGACACTGCCGACCGAGGTGCCGCCGTATTTCTGAACAATGAGTGACATGGATGAGCTGCCTTCTGCTGCGCTCCCGGTGTCGCTGCGGCCCGCCCTGCGTATCCAGGGCGATTGCCGATAGCGTAGATGGGTTGGAAATCCGCGGGGCGTTTGGTCCCCCGGCAATTCTTGGCGAGGCGTCGCCTGAGGCCGACGAGTGATGATCGTCCCATCGGCAAGGTGACCCGCGTTCGTTGTCGTATTCGTGATCGTCGTCGGATGCTCGACTACGACAACGAACAAGAAGAGAACAGGATCCAACAGCACCCAGTGTTGGACGTTGTCAATGCAACTTGGTGGCGGGAGTACTATGCGCTGGCTACACGCTCCCGCACCCAGTCGCCGACCAAATCGAGGGCCGCCGGGATGCCGGCCGGGTCGCTGCCGCCGGCCTGGGCCATATCGGGCCTGCCGCCACCGCGCCCGCCGACCTTTTCAGCCGCGACCTTGACCAGGTCGCCCGCGCGAAAGCGGTCCGTGAGATCCTTGGTGACGCCGGCGATGAGGTTGACCTTGCCGTCGCTCTCGGTGGCCAGCAGCACCACGCCGGAACCGACCTTGTTCTTGAGCTGATCCACGGTGTCGCGCAGCGATTTGGGGTCGGCGCCCTCGAGCCGTGCAGCCAGCACTTTGACCCCATCGACATCGACTGTCTGGTCGGCGAGGTTGCTCCCCGCCGCACTCGCAAGCCTGGACTTCAGCTGCTCCAGCTCCTTTTCGAGCTTACGCGAGCGCTCCACCAGTTGCGCGACCTTGCCATCGGCGTCGGTGATGCCGCCCTTGAGCAGCTCCGCGATGCGCGCGAGACGATCCTCTTCGTCATCGACGAAGTCCAGCGCGCGCTCCCCGGCGACCGCCTCGATGCGCCGCGTGCCGGAGCTGATACCGCCCTCTGAGGAGATCTTGAACAGGCCGATGTCGCCGACGGCCCGCACGTGGGTGCCACCGCAGAGCTCGGTGGAGAAGCCGCCCATGCGCAACACCCGGACCTGCTCGCCATACTTCTCGCCGAACAGGGCCGTGGCGCCGGAGGCCTTGGCGTCCTCCAGATCCATGATGCGGGTCTCGACCGTATGGTTCTCCCGAATCTCGCGGTTCACCAACCGCTCGATCTCGCGCAACTGTTCGCGGCTCAGGGGCTCGAAGTGGGTGAAATCGAAGCGCAGCCGATCCGGGCCGACCAGGGAGCCGCGCTGCTGCACGTGATCGCCCAATACACGGCGCAGCGCCGCATGCAGAAGGTGCGTGGCCGAGTGGTGTAACGCGGTGGCCCCGCGCAGGGTCCCATCCACTCGAGCGGTGACGCGGTCGCCGACCTGGAGCTCGCCCTGGCCGACCCGACCGATGTGACAAATGATGCCGTCGCCGTGCTTCTGCGTGTCTTCGACGTCGAAGCCGGACGTCTCGCCTGCGAGCACGCCGCGGTCGCCGACCTGGCCACCGGACTCCGCATAGAAGGGCGTCACGTCGAGCACCACGATGCCCTTGTCGCCGACCCCGAGGCGGTCACGCTCCACGCCATCGTGGTAGATGGCGATGATGGTGCCCTGGTCCTCGACATCCTCGTAGCCGGTGAAGTCGGTCTCGCCCTCAATGTCTAGGCTGAAGGCGGAAGCCGCGCTGAACTGGCTCGCCGCGCGCGCGCGCTTCTTCTGTTGTGCCATTTCCCGCTCGAAGCCCTCGAGATCGAGCCTCAGACCCCGCTCGCGGGCAATGTCCGCGGTGAGATCGGCAGGGAAGCCATAGGTGTCGTAGAGGCGGAACACGGCCTCTCCTGGAATGACATCGCCGGCGAGTCCGGCCACCACATCCTCGAACATCTTCAGCCCCTGGTCCAGCGTGTCCGCGAAGCGCTCCTCCTCGACGCGGAGCACCTGTTCCACCTGCGCCTGCTTGGCGGCGAGTTCCGGGTAGGCGGCTCCCATCTCTGCCACCAGCGGCGCGACGAGCCGATGGAAGAACGGCTCCTGGCACCCGAGCTGATAGCCATGGCGGATGGCACGGCGGATGATGCGCCGCTGCACGTAGCCACGGCCCTCGTTGCCAGGCGTCACACCGTCCACCACCAGGAAGGCAGCGGAGCGGATATGGTCGGCGATGACCCGCAGCGACTTCGAGTCCAGGTCGGTGCAGCCGGTCACCTCTGCGGCGGCCCGGATCAGCGTCTGGAAGAGGTCGATGTCGTAGTTGCTATGCACGCCCTGCAGCACGGCAGCGAGGCGCTCCAGGCCCATGCCCGTATCGACCGACGGACGCGGCAGCGGCGAGAGATTGTCGGTCGCGTCGCGGTCGTATTGCATGAAGACGAGGTTCCAGATCTCGACGTAGCGATCGCCATCCTCGTCGGGCGAACCCGGCGGCCCACCGGCGACCTCGGGGCCGTGGTCGTAGAAGATCTCGGAACAGGGTCCGCAGGGGCCGGTCTCGCCCATGGACCAGAAGTTGTCCTTCTCGCCGCAGCGCGAAAAGCGAGCCGGATCGACCTTCATCTCGTCGAGCCAAATGCGAGCGGCCTCGTCGTCTCCGGTGTAGACCGTGACCCAGAGCCGCTCCGCCGGCAGGCCCAGCTCTTCGGTCAGGAAGTCCCAGGCAAGCCGGATGGCCTCGCGCTTGAAGTAGTCGCCAAAGCTGAAGTTGCCCAGCATCTCGAAGAAGGTGTGGTGGCGTGCGGTGTAGCCGACATTCTCGAGGTCGTTGTGCTTGCCACCGGCACGCACGCAGCGCTGTGAGGTCACGGCACGGCTGTAGGGCCGCTTCTCGCGCCCAAGGAAGGTGTCCTTGAACTGCACCATACCGGCGTTCGTGAACAGCAGCGTCGGGTCGTTGCCCGGCACCAGCGGGCTGCTGTCGACGACGGTGTGGCCCCGCTCGGCGAAGTAGTCGAGGAAGGCGGTTCTGAGCTCGGCACTGCGTTTCATGGGGGGCTCGGAGGGGTGGTAACGGCGGGTCGTCGCCGCGTTGCGATGGGTTGAGGGCGTCCTGCGTTCAATCGGCCCGCAGCAGGCGGGCGATGAGGTGCGACGGAAACCCGCGATATTCCAGGAACCGCGCTCGCTTTGCCAGTGTTTTGGCGTCATCCGCGGGCGTACGGCCGAACTTCGCGGCATCCGCCTCGGCCACTAACGCCAGACAGCGGTCGTCGTCCAGCAGAAGATGGGGATCGATGGCTGCGTCGGAGACGCCCTTGGCGCGCAGCTCGGCCAGGATGCGCAGGGGACCAAAACCCTTGCCGAGGCGTTCCTCGACATAGGCGGCCACCAGACGCTGTTCGCTCAGCAGGCCTTCGTCGATGAGCTGGTCGAGCACGCTGTCGACGTCATCCGGCGGGTAGCCGCGGGCGAGCAGCTTGCGGCCGAGCTCAAGGCGCGAGTGTTCACGCGTCGTGAGCAGCTTCAGCGCACGGCTGTGAATCTCGGCGAGCAGGTCGGGCGCCGCGACAGCGCCGAGCGCAGCATCGGCGGGAATGGTCAGCTCAGGCCTCCGATACGGCATCGACGGCGTCCGGGGCACCCGCCGCCGACTCACCGTCCTTCGCGGCGTGGCGCTCCGGCAGCAGCGCGGCGCGAATGCGGGCCTCGATGCTGTCGGACAGGTCCGGATTCTCTTTCAGAAAGTTGCGCACGTTGTCCTTGCCCTGACCGATGCGGTTGCCGTCGTAGCTGTACCAGGCGCCGGACTTCTCGACGATGCCCTGCTGCACACCGAGGTCGATGATCTCACCGTGCCGGGAGACACCCTCGCCATAGAGGATATCGAAGTGGACCTGCTTGAAGGGCGGCGCGATCTTGTTCTTGACCACCTTGACCTTGGTCTCGTTGCCGATCACTTCGTCGCCCTTCTTGATGGCGCCGGTTCGGCGGATGTCGAGCCGGACCGAGGAGTAGAACTTGAGCGCATTGCCGCCGGTGGTGGTCTCCGGCGAACCGAACATGACGCCGATCTTCATGCGGATCTGGTTGATGAAAATGACGATGGCGTTGGAGCGCTTGATGTTGGCGGTGAGCTTGCGCAGCGCCTGGGACATGAGCCGCGCCTGCAGGCCGACGTGGCTGTCGCCCATCTCACCCTCGATCTCGGCCTTCGGCGTCAGCGCCGCGACCGAGTCGACCACCACCAGATCCACGGCGCCGGAGCGCACCAGCATGTCGGTGATCTCGAGCGCCTGCTCCCCGGTATCGGGCTGGGAGACCAGCAGTTCGTCCATGTCCACGCCGAGCTTCTCGGCATAGCTGGGGTCCAGCGCGTGCTCCGCGTCGACGAAGGCCGCGGTGCCGCCGACCTTCTGCGCCTCGGCGACGGCATGCAGCGTCAGCGTCGTCTTGCCAGAGGACTCCGGGCCGTAAATCTCGATGACCCGGCCACGCGGCAGCCCGCCGATGCCAAGGGCGACGTCCAGCCCCAGGGAGCCGGTGGAGATGGCCTCGATGTTCTGCATGGCACCGGCATCGCCCATGCGCATGACCGAGCCCTTGCCGAACTGCTTCTCGATCTGGCTCAGCGCCGCGGCCAGTGCCTTCTTGCGGTTCTCGTCCATTGTTACCCCGGACCGGAAATGATCATGCAGCGCCCGCAAGCGCCGCGAATAAGCGGAAAATTATCGCATAGGGGGCATCGTGCTTCACGCCGAACACGCGAATGTGCACCAGCCCGACATTGTCGCCGCGACACCGGCACCTCACAACAGCCAGCGGCGCAATACTCGATACCCACCTCCATCGGCACCGCGCCACCGCCCGCCGCTGCGTGCGAGTACGAAGTCCTGTACCGACCAACGGACGTCGAGCGCGCTCGCGTCGGCCAATTCCGCCCGCCGTACGAGGGTGACATGGGGACAATAGCGGCGAGATTCCGGCGTGATGCCACAGGCGAGCAGGTTTTGTTGCAGCTGACCGACCAGGTCGAACAGCGCATCCGGTGGCTCATCCGGCTCCGCCGCCAGCAGCCGCTGTCGGCGCCAGGTCGCGATGCGGGTGAAACGCAGATCGAAGGGTGCCGCGTTGACGTCGCCGGCGGCGGATTCGACGCAGGACACCAACGCAGGATCGACGTCACCGATGAACACGAGGGTGACATGGAGGTCGTCGTGGTGGGTCGCGCGGGCGGGCCGCGGGCCAAGCTGGTTCGCGACGCCGAATACCGTATCGCGGGCGTCGAGCAACGCCCTGCGAGCGGGCTCGTCCGGCCACAGGGCGAAGAACAGGCGGATACGCGATTTGCGCTGATCCTTCATGATGTTGGCCGCCACCCCTGTTGGCACGATAAGCGGCCTAGTCGACGCGCGCGGGCACGGAGTCCCTGGCCAGTTCCAGCAGGCGCGTCAGCGCATGGGCCACGGTCTGGCGACGCACCGCCTCGCGATCGCCGGCGAAACGGCAGGTCTCCGCGCAGACCTCACCCGACGAAGCAAACCCGAAACAGACCATGCCGACGGGCTTCTGCTCGGTGCCGCCACCGGGACCGGCGACGCCGCTGACGGCCACCGCCATCTGCGCGACACTGCGGCCCAGGGCCCCTGCGACCATCTCTCGAACCACCGGCTCGCTCACCGCGCCATGCGCGGCCAGCGTCCGCTCCGAGACGCCCAGCATGTCGTGCTTGGCCGCGTTGCTATAGGTGACGAAGCCGCGATCCAGCCAGGCACTGCTTCCGGCGATGTCCGTGACGCACTTGCTGATCCAACCCCCAGTGCAGGACTCCGCGGTCGCCAGCTGCCAGCCGAGGGTCCCGAGCCGCTCGCCGAGGCGAACCGCAAGCCGCGCCAGTTCCTGGTCGTCCGCGATCATGCCGCTCTCATGCGGTTGACAGACCCAGCCCTTGAAGCCGCCGGTGCCGACGGCGACTCCTCGAACTGAAGGCGCGCCCAGAGGCGCCGCACCAAGTCGGCCAGCGCCTGGTCGGTTAGTTCGGCGGGGTCCACCGACGATGAATCCTGGCCGCCACCGAGCACCGCGAGCCGCACGCGCACCGCGGCGTTGCGCTGGCCCCATCCACGCAAGAAATCCACCAAGCCCGGCAACATCGGCGGCAATACGGCCACCTCGACGCCACCGAGGGCGGCGGTCAAGGGCTTGTCCGCGAGCGCGGGGGGCATGGCCGGGGCCACCGTCAGCGTCAGACCGAGCCCATGCAACTCGTGCCGCAGGGCCTCGGCGCGGTCGAGGGCATCGGCCGGGGAGAGCAAGTCGCCGTCGGGGGCCGTAATCTGAATGGCAAGGTTCGGGCATTCCAGGTGCGGGATCATGGTTTTCAGCAATTCTAGGACCTGATTCCTAGAGGATGCCTTGCGCGGGCAGCGTTGACAATCGATCCGCCCGGCAGCGGCCACCTTGAATCGGCGGTCTGGATCTCAAATCTTTCTAGATGTCAATGCCTCGGATCAAATCCGAGAGATGAGTAGTGCAGGACGCCCATCGACATCCATCGAGGTCAAAACCATGCTACCCGACACAGACCATCCGTCGCCTCGCTCCACCAACCGTGCGACGACATCACGCGCACTGAAGGTCGCTCTCGGAGCAACCGGGCTCGCGGCGACCCTCGCCTACATCGGGATCGCCTCCATGGCCACCGCCCATACCCACCCTGACACCGCCTTTGAGACGGCGGTCAGCCGGCTGGTCGACCCATCCGACCCGGCGGACATGGCGGCGCTGCTGACCCGGCTCCGCGACAGCCGCGTGGTCATGATCGGCGAACACCACGACCGCTACGACCATCATCTGAATCAGCTCGCCGTGATCCAGGGACTGCATGAACGTGGCGTACCGGTGGCCATCGGTATGGAGGCCTTCCAACGGCCGTTTCAGCGCCACCTGGACGACTTCTCGACAGGGCTTATCGACGAGGACGAGCTGCTCGAGCGCACGGAATGGGACCAGCGCTGGCGCTTCGATGTACGGCTGTACCGTGACATCCTCGCCTACGCCCAGCGCCACCGGCTGCCGCTGGTCGCGCTGAATGCGAGTACCGAGACCGTCGCGGCGGTGTCGAAACACGGCATCGAGGCCCTCGCACTGGAGGCACGAGCGCTGTTCCCGCCGCATATCGAGCTCGCCGACGGCACCTACCGCCGGCAGCTCGAGCAGGCGTTCGCAATGCACGGCCACCTCCCGAAGACGCGGCTGGAGCGCTTTCTTCAAGTCCAGTACGTGTGGGATCAAACCATGGCGCGCACCGCCGGCGACTACCTCACCGCCAACCCGGACCGCACCCTAGTGCTGCTCGCGGGTTCGGGCCACCTGCTGCACGACAGCGCCATTCCGCAGCGCCTACGGCGGGAGAACCCGGCACGTCAGGCCCTGCTGGTCACCGAGAGCGGCGCATTGCCCACGGGCACCGCGCCGGATTTCGTCTTCGCCGCCCGCGATCTGCCACTGCCGGACGGAGAGACCCGGTTGGCTGAGGGGCCGGGACGCGAGTGATTCGCGCGGGTCGCCCTACTGGCTCGGGCGCATCCATCGAGGGATCGGCAGGTCGACCCCGGTTGGGTCGAAGGATCAGCTCAAGCGCCGGTCGACCATCGCAGGGCTGCCTTCGAACCGAAACCCCATCCGGACCTTGATCAACTTCCAGAGCATCCGGCTGGAAAAAGCCTGAACTGTATATTAGTATTTGATTAAATAATGTCCAATGAAGGCATCACCATGTTCAACTGTCTGACCATGCGCATCGCGGTCATTTCCTCGGCCGTCCTGTTGTCGGCTGGCCTCCTGCTCGGGCTCGTCGCCGTCGCGGCACCGCTTGCAATGTCCTACACCCAACTCTCGCTGATGCTCGTGCTCTCCGGCGCGGCCGTGCTCCTCATGGCCTTCCTGGACGCCCTGCTCCCGGGCGCGGCCCGGCGCTTGGACGGCTGCCAGCACTGAACCTCGGAGCCTGAACGCCGGTCTGCTGGAGACGCCACGGCCCTGTCGAGGCGGCCGCCGTCAGTCATCACCGCCCCGGGCGGGGCGTCGTCTCCGGCTGCACACCATCCACATAGGCATCCCGGGCGGCCTTGGCTCGGGAGAAGATATCGAGCAGATCGTCCGAATCGCGGCGGCGGATGCTGTCCGCAAGGCCGGTCATTTCATCGCCGAAACGCGCGAGCATGTCGCTCAGGGCGTCGGCATTGGCGACGCAGATGTCGCGCCACATCTCCGGGTTGCTGGATGCGATACGGGTGAAGTCCCGGAATCCGCCGGCCGCGTAGCGAAAGATCGCGTCGTTGTCCCGTTGCCGGGACAGCAGGTCCACGAGCCCGAACGCCAGCATGTGCGGCAGGTGACTGGTGGCGGCCAGCACCTCGTCGTGGTGGGCCGGATCCATCTCCGTCACTTGCGCACCCGTCGCCTGCCACATCTCCCGCACCCGGCCCAGCGCCTTCGGATCGGTCTGCGGTAGCGGTGTGAGAATGACGCGCCGGTTGTGATAGAGCGCCGGGAAGGAGGCGCCGACGCCGCTATGCTCGGTGCCGGCGATGGGGTGGCCGGGCACCAGCCACTCCGGCACCGCCCCGAAGGCCACCGCCGCGTCCGCGACGACACTCCCTTTGACGCTGCCGCCGTCGGTGACCACCGCGCCCTCCGCGAGCTTGCCGCAGATGCGCTCGAAGACGCCGCGCATGGCACCGAGCGGCACGGAGATGAAGACCATGTCCGCGTCCTCCACGGCGATGGCGGGGTCGCGGGTGCAGTGGTCGATGACGTCGAGATCGAAGGCCAGTTTCAGGTTCTCGGCGGAGCGCCCGCAGCCGACGATCTCTCCGACCGCGCCTGCGCTGCGCAACGCGCGCGCCAGGGAGCCGCCGATCAGACCGACGCCGATGATGGCCAGGCGCTGAATCATCTACCTAACCTCCCCCGCCTGCGCCAAGACCCGCCCCAGCGCCGCGAGCATGTGCCGATTCTCGTCTGCGAGCCCGATACTGATCCTGAGATGGTTCGGTAGCCCATAGTTGGCCACCGGCCGACAGATGACACCCTCGCGCAGCAATGCCTCGTTCACCGGCCCCACGGGGCGACCCAGATCAACGGTGACGAAGTTGCAGACTGAGGGTATCCAGCTCAGACCGAGACCGGCGAGACCCTCGGTGACGCGTCGCATCTCGGCCCGATTGTGCGCCACCGATTGGGCGACGTGGTCATGGTCGGTGAGCGCCGCGATGGCGCAGGCCTGCGCTGGCGCGTCCACATTGAAGGGCTGCCGAACCCGGTTCATCAGCTCCGCCACCTCCGGGTGGCTCAGCCCATAGCCGACGCGCAGCGCCGCAAGGCCATGAACCTTGGCGAAGGTGCGGGTGACCATGAGGTTCGGCAGCTCCGCGAGCCAGGTGCTGGTGTCCGGGTAGTCGAGTGCATCGACGTATTCGAAATAGGCCTCGTCGACGACGACTAGGGTCGTGGCCGGCAGGGATTCGATGAAACGGCGCAGGGGCCCCGCCGCAAGCCAGGTGCCGGTGGGATTGTTCGGGTTCGCGATCCAGACCACGCGGGTGCGCTCGGTCACCAGCCCGGCCATGGCGTCGAGGTCGTGACCGAAGTCCCGCGCCGGCGCAACGCGGGCGGTCGCGCCGACCGCCTGGATTGCGATGGGATAGACCGCGAAGGCGTGCTCGGAGAACACCGATTCGGCACCAGGATGCAGGAAGGTCCGTGCCACCAGGTCCAGCACGTCGTTGGACCCGTTACCGACGGTGACCTGGGCCGGGTCAACGCCGTGGTGCTGCGCAATGGCCTCGCGCAGCGCGAAGGCGCCACCGTCCGGGTAACGGGCGAGCTCGGCCGCCGCATCCCGATAGGCGATCCGGGCCTTCTCGCCGCAGCCGAGGGGGTTCTCGTTGGAGGCCAGCTTGACCGAGTATTGGATGCCCAGCTCGCGCTCCAGCTCGGAGACCGGCTTGCCGGGCACATAGGGAGTCAGGCCGGCGATTTGGGGCGCGGCGAGGTGAAGGAAGCTGTTTCCACTCGAAGGCATGTCGCGTCAGCGGGGATTCTGTGGTGAGGGATGGATGGAATGAAAGCGCAAACCCTCGCCGCGAACCAGCCCTTTCAGACTTCAAACTTCACACTTTCTCAAAGCACCGCCTCCGGATAGGAGCCGAGCACCTTACAGAGGTTCGCCGCATCCTTGATCCTACCGAGGGCCTCGGCGACCTTCGCGTCCTGCCGATGGCCGCAGATGTCCACGAAGAAGACATAGTCCCAAACACCCTGGCGAGAGGGTCTGGACTCGATGCGGGTCATGCTGATGGCCTGCTCCGCAAAGGGGGTGAGCAACCGGTGTAGACCGCCGGCCTGATTGCGGCAGGACAAGAGCAGGCTGGTCTTGTCACGACCGCTGGGTGACGCGTCGTTGCGACCGATGACCAGGAATCGGGTGGTGTTGCCCGGTTCGTCCTCGATGCGCTCCGCCAGCACGCGCAGCTCGTAGAGCTCGGCCGCGGCCTCACCGGCGATCGCCGCGCAGTCTCCGGATCTGATCGCGAGCTTTGCGGCCTCGGCGTTGCTGCCCACCGAGACGCGCTCGGCGGCCGGCAGGTGGCGATCGAGCCAACTGCGACACTGGGCGAGCGACTGCTGGTGTGAGTAGACCTTGCGGATCGCGCCGATCTCGGTGGCGCGGCTCATGAGATGATGATGGATACGCAGCATCACCTCACCGGCGATGGACAAGGGCGAGCGGGCGAACAGGTCGAGGGTGTGATTGACCACGCCCTCGGTGCTGTTCTCCACCGGCACCACGCCGAAGTCGCAGGAACCGGATTCGACCTCGCGGAAGATGTCCGCGATGGTGCCGAAGGGCTGGGTACGCACCGAGTGGCCGAAGTGCTTGAGTGCAGCGGCCTGGGTGAAGGTGCCCTCCGGACCCAGAAAACCCACCGACAGCGGCCTTTCCAGGGCGAGGCAGGCGGACATGATCTCGCGAAACAGCCGCGCGACCTCCTCGTCGCCCAGCGGCCCCGGGTTCTGCTCCTTGATGCGGCGCAGGATCTCGGCCTCTCGCTCCGGGCGATAGTAGTGCGTGGTCTGGCCCGCCTGGTCCTTGATCTTGGCCACCTCGCGGGCGCACTCGGCGCGCTCGGCGATCAGCCTTAGCAGGTCCGCGTCGATGGCGTCGATGCGCTCACGGACGGGGTGAAGACGGTCTTCCGGATTCATCGGTAGTTACCCGCAGTCTTGGGCTCTTCAGCCCGCCGCCGTGCCGAGGCAGCGCACCGACAGCACGCCGTCGATCGCTGCGATGCGTGCACCGGTGTCGTCCGGACAGGGGCGATCCACGTCGATCAGCGTCACCGCCAGTTCGCCGCGGGAGCGGTTCAGCATGTCGACGATATTGAGCCCGGCGTCGGCAAGGTCGGTGGAGATCTGGCCCACCATGTTCGGCACGTTGCGGTTGACCACGGCCATACGGTGACCGCCATTGCGCGGCAGCACGATGTCCGGGAAATTGACGGAGTTGGTGACGTTGCCGTCCTCGAGGAAGGCGCGCATCTGCTCGGCCACCATGACCGCGCAGTTGTCCTCCGCCTCGCGGGTCGAGGCGCCGAGGTGCGGCAGGGTCACGACGCGCGGATGATCCTTGAGCAGGTTGGACGGGAAGTCGCAGACATAGGCGTAGAGCTTGCCCGCATCGAGGGCCGTCACCGCGGCATCGTCGTCGATGATTCCGCTGCGCGAGAAGTTGAGCAGTACCGCGCCGTCGCGCATGTTGGCGATGCGGTCGGTGTTGATCATGTGCCGAGTCTGGTCCGTCAGCGGCACGTGGAAGGTGATGAAGTCGGAGCGCGCCACCAGATCGTCCACCGACAGCGCGGACTCGACGTCGCTCTGCAGGTTCCAGGCCGCGCGCACCGTAATGCTCGGGTCGAAACCGATGACCTTCATGCCGAGCGCGCGAGCGGCGTTGGCGACCTTGACGCCGATGGCCCCGAGGCCGATGACACCGAGGGTGCGGCCGGGCAACTCGAAGCCGACGAACCGTTTCTTGCCCGCCTCCACCGCCTTGTTGATGGACGCATCATCGCCCTCCAGCCCGCGTGCGAACTTGGCCGCCTGGCCGATGTTGCGCGAGGCCATGAGCATACCCGCCAGCACCAGCTCCTTGACCGCATTGGCGTTGGCGCCGGGGGCATTGAACACGGCGATGCCGCGCTCGCTCATGGACGCCACCGGGATGTTGTTGACGCCGGCGCCGGCACGCCCGATGGCCTTGACCGTATCCGGGATCACCATGTCGTGCATCTTCGCCGAGCGCACCAGGATGGCGTCCGGATGGGCGATCTCCGAAGCCACCTCGTAGGCCTCCCGCGGCAGCCGATTCAGGCCGACGACGGAGATGTTGTTGAGAGTCTGGATCTTGAACATGAAAAACGTCTCCAGCGGCAAGGCTTCATCGGCGCGCCCGCGGATGCTTGGTTGCGTCGTTGCGTCGTTGCGTGAAACCTCTTCGAACAACCAAGCCTCACCCGCGAGTGCGCTCAAACTCGGCCATGAACTCGATCAGGGCGTCCACGCCGGCCTCCGGCATCGCATTGTAGATGCTCGCGCGCATCCCGCCGACGGAGCGGTGGCCCTTCAGCGTCAAGAGGCCGGCGGACTTGGCACCGGCCAGGAAATCCGCATCCAGGTCCGCGTTGGCCAGCGTAAAGGGCACGTTCATCCAGGAGCGGCTGCCGGGGTCCACCGGGTTGGCGTAGAAGCCCGACGCGTCGATGGCGGCGTAGAGCTTCCCGGCCTTGCGCTGGTTGATCTCGGCCATCGCGGCGAGCCCGCCGAGCTCCTTCAGCCACTGGAACACCAACCCGGCCAGATACCAAGCGTAGGTCGGCGGCGTGTTGTACATGGACTCGCCATCCGCCTGGGTCTTGTAGTCGAGCATGGCCGGCGTGCCCTCAATGGGCCGACCGATGAGGTCCTCGCGCACGATGACGATGGTGAGCCCTGCGGGACCGACGTTCTTCTGCGCACCGGCGTAGATGATGCCGAACCTGGACACGTCGATGGGGCGCGACAGGATGGTAGAGGACATGTCCGCGACCAGCGGCTTGTCGGTCTCGGGGACATAGTCGAACTCGACGCCCTGGATGGTCTCGTTCGGGGTGTAGTGCAGATAGGCGGCGTCGTCGGACAGGTTCAGCTCCGCCTGCGCGGGCGCGCGGGTGAAGCTGCCGTCCTGCTCGGTGCTGGCGGCGATGTTGATGGTCCCGAAGCGCTTGGCCTCGGCGATGGCCTTCTTCGACCAGCTGCCGGTGTTGAGATAGTCGGCCTTGCGCTCCGCCCGGGTCGCGCCGCGCAGCAGGTTCATCGGCGCCATGGCGAACTGCAAGGATGCCCCGCCCTGCAGGAACAGCACCCTGTAGTTGTCCGGCACGGCCAGCAGCTCGCGCAGGTCCGCCTCCGCCTGCCGGGCGATGGACAGGAACTCCTTGCCGCGGTGGCTCATCTCCGCCACGCACATGCCGCTGCCGTGCCAGTCGAGCATTTCCTCGCGAGCACGCTCAAGGACCGCCTGCGGCAGCATCGCCGGGCCGGCACTGAAGTTGTAGGGTCGGGACATGTGGTTGCTCCTGGCGGATTGCTTGTGTTCGGTGGCCGGGCTCGGTGGACTCGGCGCTTAGGATTTCACGCGACGGCGCAGCGCAAAAGGATCTCACGCAACGGCGCAACGCATAGCGATTCCACGCAACGGCGCGACGGGCAGAGGACGCAGCGCGAAAACGTTACAGGCCCAAGCGTCAGCGCAAAACTCCGCATCCTGACGATGAATCGCGACCACCATCTTCAAGGAAAGGACCCGCCCAGTCTTCCGTTGCGCCCGTGGCTCGTTGCGCCGTTGCGTGCCTAATTGGTCGTCCGTTGCGCCGTTGCGTGCCTCTGACACGAACCACATCAGTCGCCGGATGGCTCCTCGCCCGCACCCCCGTCCTGATCGTCCTCGCCCTCGCCATCCCCATTCTCACCATTGAGGGCGACGATGCGCT
This sequence comes from Thiohalocapsa sp., assembly GCA_028277725.1. Classification (GTDB taxonomy): domain Bacteria; phylum Pseudomonadota; class Gammaproteobacteria; order Chromatiales; family Chromatiaceae; genus Thiohalocapsa. The sequence continues at coordinate 45,843 of JANQFX010000022.1, read as the reverse complement.
CGATCCCAGCGAGCTTCTGCTCCTCGCCCAGGTTGATCAGCTTCACGCCCCAGGTATTGCGGCTCATGACATTGATGCCGTCGACGCCGGTTCGCACCAGAGTGCCGGCCTCGGTGATGAGCATGATCTCATCCCCGGGGCGCACCAGCACGGCGCCGACCTGCTCGGCGTTGCGCTCGCCGATGCGCATGGAAATGACGCCCTTGGTGCCGCGGCCCTTGGTGGGAAACTCCTCCACCGGCGTGCGCTTGCCGTTGCCGTTGGCGCCGACCGTGAGCACGGTGCCGGGCTCGGCGACCAGCAGGGAAATGACGCGCTGGCCGTCCTCGAGAGAAATGCCGCGCACGCCGTGCGCCGTGCGGCCCATGGAGCGGACCTCGGATTCGTTGAAGCGCACCGCCTTGCCGGCCGAGCTGAACAACATCATGTCCTGACGCCCGTCGGTGACGGCGACCCCGATGAGGTGTTCGTCCTCGTGCAGGTCGATGGCGATGATGCCGCGCGACAGGGGTCGCGAGAAGTCGGCGAGGGGCGTCTTCTTGACCGTCCCCTTGCTGGTGGCCATGAAGACGAAGCTGCCTTCCTCGTACTCCGGCACCGGCAGCGTGGCGTTGATGCGCTCACCCTGCTCCAGCGGAAGCAGATTCACGATGGGCCGACCGCGTGCGTTGTGGCCCGCCTGGGGCAGTTCGTAGACCTTGAGCCAGTAGACCTTGCCGTGGCTGGAGAAGCACAACACCGTGTCGTGGCTGTTGGCGACGAAGATGCGGTCGATGAAGTCCTCGTCCTTGGTGCTGGCGGCGCTGCGGCCCTTGCCACCGCGTCGCTGGGCCTGGTATTCGGACAGCGGCTGCGCCTTGACGTAGCCGGCGTGGGACATGGTCACCACCACGTCCTCGGGGGCGATCAGGTCCAGCAGCGTCAGGTCATTCTGATCCTGGACGATCTCGGTGCGGCGCTCGTCTCCGTATTGGTCACGGATCGCCAGGAGTTCGTCGCGGATGACCTGCATGAGCCGGTCGGGGTTGCGCAGAATGTCCAGCAGGTCGGCGATCTTCTCGAGGATCTCGCCGAACTCCTTGATGATCTTGTCCTGCTCCAGGCCGGTGAGGCGCTGCAGCTGCAGATCGAGAATTGCGCGTGCCTGGCGCTCGCTGAGCCGATAGCGGCCGGCGTCGCCGCCCTCGGCGAGCAGGCCGAAGCCCTTCTCCAGATCCTCCGGGCGCGTCTCGTCGGCGCCGGCGCGCTCCAGCATGCCGGACACCGCGCCCGGCGCCCAGGTCTTGGCCATCAGGCCCTCACGAGCGGCGGCCGGGCTCTCGGAGGCCTTGATGAGCGCGATGACCTCGTCGATGTTGGCCAGCGCGACCGTGTAGCCCTCCAGGATGTGGGCGCGCCCACGCGCCTTGCGCAGCTCGTAAATGGTGCGACGCGTGACCACGTCGCGGCGGTGGCGCAGGAAGTGCTCTAGGCACTGCTTCAGCGTTAGGGTCCGCGGCTGGCCGTCCACCAGCGCGACCATGTTAACGCCGAACACGGTCTGCATCTGCGTATGCTGATAGAGGTTGTTCAGCACCACGTCCGGGTAGTGGTCGCGCTTGATCTCGATGACCATGCGCATGCCGTCCTTGTCCGACTCGTCGCGCAGCTCGGCGATGCCCTCGAGCTTCTTCTCCTTCACCAGCTCGGCCATCTTTTCCAGCAGCCGGGCCTTGTTCACCTGATAGGGAAGCTCGGTAACGATGATGGCCTCGCGACCGGAGCGCTTTTCGGTCTCGGTGTGGGTGCGGGCCCGAAGCTGCACCCGACCGCGGCCGGTGCGATAGGCCTCGCGGATGCCGCGGATGCCGTTGATGATGGCCGCCGTCGGGAAGTCCGGTCCGGGGATGATCTCCAGCAGCTTCTCGTCGGCGAGCAGCGGGTCGTCGATGATGGCGAGGCAGCCGGCAATGACCTCACGCAGGTTGTGCGGTGGGATGTTGGTGGCCATGCCGACGGCGATGCCGGCGCTACCGTTGACCAACAGATTCGGGAAGCGCGCCGGCAGGACCGTCGGCTCGTGCTCGGATTCGTCGTAGTTCGGGACGAAGTCGACCGTCTCCTTGTCCAGGTCGTCGAGCAGCGTGTGCGCGATGCGCGCCATGCGCACCTCGGTGTAGCGCATGGCCGCCGGCGAGTCGCCGTCCACGGAGCCGAAGTTGCCCTGCCCGTCCACCAGCATGTAGCGCATCGAGAACGGCTGCGCCATGCGCACGATGGTGTCGTACACCGCGGTGTCGCCGTGCGGGTGGTACTTACCGATGACGTCACCGACCACGCGGGCCGACTTCTTGTACGGTTTGTTCCAGTCGTTGCCCAGCTCGTTCATCGCGAAGAGCACACGACGGTGCACCGGCTTCAGCCCATCGCGCACGTCCGGCAGCGCACGGCCGACGATGACGCTCATGGCGTAGTCGAGATACGACTGGCGCATCTCGGCTTCGAGGCTGACCGGAAGAACTTCTCGGGCGAAATCTGGCATGGGCGGGATCGTCTACAGGTCCGTTGACGGACGAGCGGCAACAGCGAGGCGGCGGTGCCGCGAAACGCCCGTCGCTAGCGCCCTCGCGCGTCATGACGGACCTGGAAAAAGTCCGTAATTATAGCACGACGAACCACCCCTCAGGCGGCTTGGCGCGACGTGCCGGACGGGTGGGTATGCGCGGGTACAGCGGTGCTAAAGTCGACAACCAGGCTTGACGCGCTGTCGTTGTCGTTGTCGCAATCGCAATCGTCGCCAGCGAAGCGTGTTGGCTGGGCCTCGATCACGACAGGGTCAACAAACAGAGTGCGGGGGGCACGGCAGGAAGAGCCGGGAGTGAGCCAAGCGCCGACCAAAAGACCGATGTGGCAGGAGGTCAGCCGATCAGTCGACGCGCGAACAGGACGTCCTCTTCAGCGATATCCCGCAGGGCCTTGTCGCCGCCATCGACGACGGACAGAAACCAGGCGTCCTGACGCTGTTCTAGGGTGAGATCCTCCGACGTCGGATCGATGTGACGGATGCGGGCCGGCGGCTCGCCGCTGATCTCAGTCTCGATGACGGTGCCGAGATACGGATAGCGCTCCCACTCCAAGGACCAGTCCAGGTCGTCGCCGGCACGGGCGTGGGCACGACTGCGATGCACACGCAGCACGCCGTCGCCGGCATAGCGCTCCCAGGTCCCGTCGAACCAGTCGGCCGCGGCGCGCCAACCCTCGGCTCGTGCGTGCCAGAGGCCGGTTTCGACGAGTTGGATGGTGCCGGGGGGGGGCAGGCTGTCGATGTCCTGCCGAGCCTGATCCAGATCAGCCTCGTCGACGGCACGGCGCAGCAGCACGGCGCGGCCGAGCATGGGCTCGTAGGACAAGTCCTCGCTGGTGATGTCGGCCAACGCGTCCAGGTCGCCAGCCGCGCCCTCATACGGCGATTGTGTCCGCTTGAGTCGAACCGGTTCGCCGTTCATCGTCCGCATCAGGCGCTGGCGAATCTGCTCCCGCTTGCCGGCGCTCTTCTCGTCCATGTCGAGTTGGTCCGCCCAGTCGAGGACATCCTGCGCCTCGCTCAGGCGTTCGAGGTCGATGAGGGTGTCGGCGAGTCCGCTGACAATCGCCGGATTGCGCTGGAACTGCTGCTGCGCCTCGCGATAGACCGCGACGGCGCGCTCAAGGCGGTTGGTTTCGAGCAGCACTTCATCCGCGGCATCGCCAAGATGACCACCCGCGTCGGTCTGGCCATCGCAGTCATGATGGCCATGGCCCTCGGCCACATCACACAAGGGCGCCCCGAACAGATGCGCTCGCCGGTGCAGCCGATCCCGGCCACCGGCTAGCGCCGCTGCGCCTCCGATTCTCGCCGTTGTTGATCGGGGCTGCGTCCCCGAGACTGGTTCACGCCTGCCGACCGCAAAAGATGAGAATGACTCTCATCTGTTGAGTCTGATGACCCTCCCGAACCCTCTCCCGGCTTCAGGTCGCCGCTCCGTGCGCCGAGTCCTGCCTGAGCAGCAGGTCGCGGGCTGGCCGAAAACCGGGACCGCGCAGATGTCTCTGAAGAAAGCTGAACTTGACAAGATCAGAGCAGCGGCAACAGGTCCAGCTCGACATCCGGCAGCATCGCGGGCCGGATCAAACCGGGCGCCTCAAGCAGCAACGTGCTGGCGTAGCTGCCACGCTCCGGCCGTGGGTCGCGGTAGACGGTCACCGCGCCGCCTGTGATGTCGAGGAGCCAGACCTCGGGGATGGCGAAGCGGGCATAGAGGGGGAGCTTGCGATCGCGGTCGTGGGCGAGGCTGGTGCCGGCGACTTCCACAAGCAGGAGGACGTCGTCCGGGCGCGGGTGCGCCTGCCGGTAGAAGTCTTGCCGCCAACGCAATAGGGCGAGGTCCGGCTGCGGGGCGCTGAGGTCACCCAGACGGATAGGGTTCTGTGGCCAGACGATGGCGCGCCCGCGTGTTGCTTCGACGAGGATCTGATTGATGCGCGCGGTTTCGCTCGCGTGCGGCGGTCCGATGGGTGGCATATCGAACAACTCTCCGTCGATCAGCTCGATCCGGGCCTCCGGCTCGAATACGCCGATCTCGCCCATGCGGAAGAACTCCTGCACGGTGATCCGGTGCCGCGTGGGAACCTGCTGGGCGATGGCTTGCATGGTCGCTGGGCGCTAAGTGGTTGCTCTGGTTAAGGCTAGCCGAGTGTTGCCGGGGCCGCAAGGCGCCGACGAACCCGACTGGATCAGGGGCGCCGCGTCAGCGCCTCGGCGTGATGTGCCAAATGCTCGCCGATGAAGCTGGCGATGAAGTGGTAGCTGTGGTCGTAGCCCGGCTGGCGGCGCAGGATGAGCGGCTGCCCCTGATCGAGGCAGGCGGCCTCCAGGGCCTCGGGATGCAACTGCTCGGCGAGGAACTCGTCGGCGGTGCCCTGGTCGATGAGCGGGGGACCGGAAAAGCGCCTGCCGGCACGCACCAGTTCGGTGGCGTCGTACTCGGCCCAGGCGGCACGGTCATGGCCGAGGTAGGCCCCGAAGCAGCCCTCGCCCCAGGCGACGGCGACCGGGTTGCAGATGGGCGCGAAGGCGGACACCGAACGATACAGCTCCGGCCGGCGCAGCGCCGCCACCAGCGTACCGTGTCCGCCCATGGAATGGCCGGTGACAGAACGCAGCCCCGGCACGATCGGCAGATTGGCTTCCACCAGCTCGGGCAGCTCCTCGGTGACGTAGTCGAACATCCGGTAGTGCGCGGCCCAGGGGCCGCGGGTGGCATTGACGTAGAAACCGGCACCCTGGCCCAGGTCGTAGCGCTCCGGCGCGTCGGGCACAGCCTCGCCGCGCGGGCTGGTGTCCGGCATGACCAGCGCGAGGCCGAGCTCGGCGGCGTAGCGCTGGGCGCCCGCCTTCACGCGGACATTGTCGTCGGTGCAGGTGAGGCCGGAGAGGTAGTAGACGGCCGGCACCGGACACTGGTCGGCCGCGGGCGGCAGATAGACCGAGAAGGTCATTAGGCAGTTGCAGGCGTCGGAGGCATGGCGGTAGCGGTTCAGCCAGCCGCCGAACTCCTTGATGCGCTCGATTTGCTCCATGGCGGGCTCCGGGGCTTGCTGCGGGTCAGGCGTCGAACAGGATCACGGAGCGAATGCTCTCGCCCTCATGCATCAGGTCGAAGGCGCGGTTGATGTCAGTGAGCGGCATGGTGTGGGTCACCATCCGATCCACTTCGATCTCGCCGGCGAGGTACCGCTCCACATAGCCTGGCAGTTGGGTGCGGCCCTTGACGCCCCCGAAGGCGGTGCCCTTCCAGGTGCGGCCCGTCACCAGCTGGAAGGGGCGGGTGCGGATCTCCTGCCCCGAGCCGGCGACACCGATGATGGTGGCGACGCCCCAGCCCATGTGGCAGCTCTCCAGGGCCTCGCGCATGACGTCCACGCTGCCGATGCACTCGAAGCTGTAGTCGACGCCGCCGCCGGTCATCTCGACGATGGCCTCCGTGAGGCCGGTACCGAGGTCTTTCGGATTGACCGTGTCGGTGGCGCCCAGCGAACGGGCTATGTCGAACTTGTCCGGGTTGATGTCGATGGCGATGATGCGCTCCGCCTTGGCCATCACGGCGCCCTGGATCACCGACAGCCCGATGCCGCCCAGGCCGAATACGGCCACCGTCGAGCCCGGCTCCACCTTGGCGGTGTTCAGCACGGCACCGATGCCCGTGGTGATGCCGCAGCCGAGCAGGCAGACCTTGTCCAAGGGCGCCGCCTTGCTGATCTTGGCCAGCGCGATCTCGGGTACCACGGTGTACTCGCTGAAGGTGGAGCAGCCCATGTAGTGGAAGATGGACTTGCCCTGGTGCGAGAAGCGCCGTGTGCCGTCGGGCATGTAGCCGGTCCAGACGGTGCTGGCGATGGACTGGCAGAGGTTGGTCTTGCTGGAGTGGCAGTACTCGCACTCCCCGCACTCGGGGATGTAGAGCGGGATGACGTGATCGCCCGGCTTCAGGTCCTTCACGCCGGGGCCGCACTCCACCACCTCGCAGCCGCCCTCGTGTCCGAGCACGCAGGGAAAGGCGCCCTCCGGGTCGTCGCCGGACAGGGTGAAGGCGTCGGTGTGGCAGACCCCGGAGGCGACGGTGCGCAGCAGCACCTCGCCCGCCTTCGGACCTCCGACCTCGATCTCTTCGATGACCAGCGGCTTGGCGGGTTCCCAGGCGACGGCAGCTCTGGCTTTCATGGGCGGGCTCCTAATGGGTGGACGTGCGAGATGGGTGAAGCATCCCCAGGAGCAGGTTAACCCAGGGACGTACCGGGTCGGCCCGGCATCATCAGGGTTTCTTCGCGGGCTCGCGCGTGGCCGTCACCCACAGGCATCGCGACCGACGGCGTTCAACCTAGATGGAGTAGTTGAACGGTCGTCAGGGTGCGTCCCGCGGGGTGCTGAGCAAGGCGCAACGAGGCGGAATAGTCTTCCTATTCCAACGAGTTGCAACGCAGCTCAGCGGCGCGCGGGGCGTGCCCTGGCGGCCGTAGCGGCCTTCACCCGGCGGGTGACGTGCGAAGGACGCATGAATTCCAGGCGGCACAGGCATTGGCGCACGGTACTGAGCGGTCAACTGCTTCATCTAGGTTCAACCGCCCGCCATGAGCGCCCGCATCTTCTCGGCGTCCGGCTGCTGCACGACGCCCCGTTCGGTGACGATGTAGTCCACCAGGGCCGCAGGCGTGACGTCGAATACCGGGTTATGCGCCTCGACGCCGGCCGGGCCGACGCGCTGACCACCGCAGGCGAGCACCTCGGCGGGGTCGCGCTCCTCGATGGGGATGTCGGCGCCGCTCGCGACCTGCATGTCGATGGTGGAGGTGGGCGCCGCCACCATGAAGCGCACGCCGTGGTGGCGCGCCAGGACCGCCAGTGCATAGGTGCCGATCTTGTTGCAGACGTCGCCGTTGGCGGCGATGCGGTCGGAGCCGACCACGACCCAGCCGACCCCACCACGGGCCATGAGGCTGGCGGCGACATTGTCCGACTGCACCGTGACCGGGATGCCGGACTGGGCCAGCTCCCAGGCCGTGAGCCGGGAGCCCTGGAGCCAGGGCCGGGTCTCGTCGGCATAGACCATGCGCAGCTTGCCCGCGGCATAGGCACTGCGGACCACGCCGAGCGCGGTGCCGTAGCCGCCGGTGGCCAGGGCACCGGCGTTACAGTGGGTGATGATGTCGGTCTGGCCGGGCGTACCGGCGGCGATCAGCTCGGCACCGAAGTCGCCCATGGTGCGGCAGGCGGCGACATCCTCCGCGTGGATGGCGCGGGCCTCGGCGAGGAGCACCGGCGTCGGGTCGTCCGCATCCAGCTCGTCAATCAGGCGCCGCATGCGCTCCAGTGCCCAGAACAGATTCACGGCCGTCGGCCGACTCGCGGCGAGCAGCTCGATATCGGCGCCGATCGACTCCCGCCAAACGGCCGCGTCCGCCGCATGCCGATCTCGCGCAGCAAGCACCATGCCGTAGGCGGCCGTGATACCGATGGCCGGGGCGCCGCGCACCACCATGTCGGCGATCGCCCGCGCCGTGTCGGCGGTGGAGTCGCAGGCGATGAAGCCGGTCGCGCCGGGCAACGCGCGCTGATCCAGCAGGTACAGCCGGTCGTCGTGCCAGACGACCGCATTGTCGGGGTGGATGGCGAGGGGATCGGTCATTTCCATGGATTCGGGCCTTGTGGCAGAGTGCGGTTGCGCATTCTTGTCCGTCCTGCGACATGGCTCAAGCACCCGTTCGCCAGCCAACCCGCCGTGGCCTCGTCGGGACGCACCCCCTCAGCCGGAACCGAAACAGCCATGCAAGCAGAGCTCCTGATCCACGCCGACTGGATCCTGCCGGTCGACGCCAGCGACGAGACGCTGGCCAAACACAGCCTCGCCATCGCCGACGGGCGCATCGCCGCCCTGCTGCCACGCACCGAGGCGGAGGCCCAGATCGACGCGACCAGGACCCTGGACCTGCCGGGGCATGTCTTGATCCCCGGCCTGATCAACGCCCACACCCACTCGCCCATGAGCCTGCTACGCGGGCTCGCGGACGACCTGCCGCTGATGACCTGGCTGCATGAGCACATCTGGCCCGCAGAAGGCCGTTGGGTGGATCAAGAGTTCGTCGCCGACGGCACGAGGTTGGCGCTGCTGGAGATGCTGCGCGGCGGCGTGACCTGCTTCAACGACATGTACTTCCACGCCGAGGTCACGGCAAAGGTCTGTGCCGAGGCCGGCATGCGCGTGGTCGCGGGCATGATCGTGGTCGACTTCCCGACCCGCTACGCCGACAACGCGCACGACTATCTGCACCGCGGGCTGGAGCTGCACGACCGGTACCGGGGCCACCCGCTGGTAAGACCGGCGTTCGCGCCGCACTCCACCTACACGGTCTCCGAGGAGCCGCTACAGCGTATCCGCACCCTCGCCGACGAGCTCGACGCGCAGGTGCATATCCACCTGCACGAGACCCGAGACGAGGTCCAGCAGGTGCTGGGCATGCACGGCGAGCGGCCCATCGCCCGGCTCGACCGGTTCGGGCTGCTCGGCCCGCAGCTCATCGCCGTGCACATGACGCAGCTGGAAGACGAGGAGATCCTGCGCTTGGCCGACACCGGCGCACACGTGGTGCATTGCCCGGAATCGAACCTCAAGCTCGCGAGCGGCTTCTGCCCGGTCCACGATCTCATCGCCGCCGGCGTCAACGTCGCCCTCGGCACCGATGGCGCCGCCAGCAACAACGACCTCAACGTGCTCGGCGAGCTGCGGACCGCCGCCCTGCTCGCCAAGGGTGTCTCCGGCATGGCCAATGCCGTGCCGGCGGAACAAGCCCTGCGCATGGCCACGTGGAACGGCGCCAAGGCGCTGGGGCTAGAGGATGAGATCGGCTCACTGGAGGTCGGCAAGGCCGCCGACGTGGTCGCCCTGGACCTGGACAACCCGCACACGCAGCCGATGTACCACCCTTGCTCGCAACTGGTCTATGCCGCCAGCAGCCACCAGGTGCGCCAGGTCTGGATCGGAGGTCGCCAGGTGGTGCGCGACGGCGCGGTGCTGACACTCGACCCCGACGCGATCATCAAAGCGGCGCGGGGCTGGGGAGAGCGGATTGGGCAGAAGTAGGCGGTACGGCATTTCCGGGGTTTCCTGGTCTTCTTGGCCAATGCTCGAGTCGGCTGCTTCGACGTGATCGAGCGACGTTCCAACCGCCGGGAGTATCCGGTCGATCGACCCGAGTTGCAGCGCTTCGGTCGATGCGCTCCATGGGCAGCGTGAACGACGGGGCGTCTTCATGATGCGGCGCGTCCAATCACCGGCGGCGCAAGCTCCGGTGTCTGCCGCGCCGGCGGAGTGCCCAACGGCGCCGCATTCCTCCAGACAGCAACGAGGTCGATCGTCAGTGAAGCCCGATGACGATCGCGGCAGACGCCTCAGGTGATCCAGGGCGCCTGTTTGAGGTAGGTGTCTTCCCCGAGTTGCTCGAGGACGAAGTGGGCGACATCGGCACGGGAGACACGGCTGCCGGTGACACTCCTGTCGAGCCCATGTCGGTAGCTGCCGGTGCGCGAGCCGTCGGTCAAACCGCTCGGGCGGACGATAGTCCAGTCGCTGTCGCTGGCCATAACCAGGCGCTCCTGTTCTTCCTTGGCCTGGAAGATACGCTTGAGCGTCAGATTCATGACCATGCGGAAGAACCAGGGAATCTGCTCGCGGCTATCGCCGACGCCCATGGAGGAAACGACCACGATCCGGCGTACGCCTTGCTCGGCCATGGCCGCCAATACACGCTCGGTACCGCGGGCCTCGACCGGCTCGCCCTTGGTGCCGGGGCGCGTACCGAGCACGCAAGCCACGGCGTCTGTACCCTCGACACAGGCGTTCACGGCGGCCTGATCCAGCACATCCCCTTGAGCGACCGTCAGGCGGTCATGGCCGGCCAGCTTGGATGGATCCCGCACCAATGCTGTGACGCTGTGCCCGGCTTCCAGGGCCTGCACCAGCACCTGATGCCCGGTGCCGCCGGTGGCGCCGAAGAGTGCGATGTGCATGGATCAGCCCCCGTGCTCCGACGGCGCCCGCTGGAAGACCATCATGTAATTGATGCCCTTGTAGCCGCTGAAGGAGAAGGCGCGATTGAAGGGGTTCACGCGTACACCGGTCTCGTGGATGACCCTGAACTCCCCGCCGAGCCCACTCTTCAGCTCCTTGGGCTTCACCAGCTTGCGATAGTGATGGGTGCCCTTTGGCAACCAGTTGAGGATGTACTCGGCGCCGATGATGGCACTGATCCAGGCCAGCCAGGTCCGGTTGATGGTCGCCACAACCATGACGCCGCCGGGGCGCACCAACCGCGCGCAGCTGGCCAAGAAATCCGGCAGATGCTCCACGTGTTCGACCACCTCCATGTTGAGCACTGCATCGAAGCTAGCGCCGCTGGCAGCCAGGTCGTCGGCGGTCACCAGTCGGTAGTCGATGTCTGCACCGCTCCATCCGGCGTGGATCTCGGCGACTCGGATGTTCTTCTCCGTGATCTCGGTGCCGGTGACGGTGGCGCCGAGCCGATGCACGGATTCGCTTAGGATGCCGCCGCCGCAGCCGATGTCGAGCACCTGCAGACCCTCCAGCGGACGCTCCGCGGCGGGGTCGCGGCCGAAGACTGCGCAGAGCCTATCGCGCACGTAGTTCAACCGGAACGTGTTGAGCTTGTGCAGTGGCCAGAAAGGGCCTTGGTCGTCCCACCAGCGGTGGGCGAGCTTCTCGAAGTACTCGACTTCGTTCGGGTCGATGTCCGGTGCGGTGAGGTGGGCGGCGGTCATGGCTGCGGTCTTCCCCTGTACAGTGGTTCCGGCGAATATCCGGCTCGCGCTGGCGCTTTCCAACCGAAGGGCCTCTCGCCTCAGCCAGAAGCCCGCGCCTCCGCTAGAATCGAGGCTCCAACGGATGTCTATCGGAGATCGCAATGACCGCGCAGCGTCCCACCGGGCCCATCGAGCACCTGGCCAAGCGACTCGTCGCCGTGCTGTTTTCGGCGACCGCGTGCCTGGGTGGCTCGGCCCTTGCCGCCGATGTATCCAGGGTCCAGATTCAACAGCCGGACGGTAGCCTGCAATGCCAGCCGAACTCCGGCACGCCCCCGGAGCAGATGCGCGCGCAGCTCACGGACGCGGGCATCGAGGTCTACTCGGCGCGGAACATGTCCAGCGGCATGATGGTACCTGCGGTCTGTGATGCACCGACGGGGCGTATCAATGTCTTCGAGATCGACGCCGATGCGCTCGACGCCGCACGCGACCTGGGCTTCCTACCCCCGGCCCAGCCACCGCGCCCCTGACGCAACCGGTCCTTCCCGCCAACCCAGCCGACCAGCCCCTTGGGCCTTTCCCCTGTCGGCCCACCACTCAAGAAGAACCAACAGGAGCCCCAGACATGAGCCAGCGAATCCTCATCGGCAACCTGCCGCCTGATGTGACCGTGGAGGAACTCGAGCAGGTCGCGCGCGAAGCCGGTGCCGAGGCCCCGCGAGTCACTCTGAGCCACGAGGGCGACCAGGACAAGGTCGGCGCCGTGCTGGAGTTGCCGAACCTCGACCGCGTGGCCGCGGACAAGATCGCCAACCAGATCAATGGAAGCAGGTATAAAGACCGGGCGCTGACGGCCTACGTGCCACTGTTCATGTGACGCAAGAGTCAAGCTCGGCCTAGCGCGCCAGGAGACCCAGCGTCCGACGCGCATGGAGCCAGACGCTTTGCCACAGGCGCCCATGCTCATCCACCTGCAACGACTAGCGCATCGGCTGCGCCCGGCGCGGCGGGTCATCACCGGCCTCGGTGTGCTGTTCTTCGCAGCAACGGCCTACCTGGTGCTCTTCGCCGACCCGGGCGCGGGCGAGGACTGGCTGCCGGCGCTGGTGCTCGGGCTGGTGTGGTGCCTGGTCGCAAACCTGTTCATCGCGACCTTCGAGGACCTGCCGCCGCCGGCACAGCGCTCCGCACCGCTATGGCGGCGAATCAAGCGCGGCGCCGCCCGGTTCTGGTACCGGCTGCTCGCGCTGGCGCTCGTCGGGCTCACCGGCGCCGCACTGCTGCTCAGCCTGCGGCTTCTCCGCGAAGCCCTGGGTTGAAGACCAGTCCCCTTTCGACCCACACCGCCGCGTCACCGACCAAGGGCAGCGGCGGCCACGCGACAGTGCACCGACGCCCACAACCCGCATCGATCCATCCCACCGGAGCCCCCGATTGAACGACGAAGCCATCGCATCCGCCTATACGCTCTTGCGCAACTCGGTGATGACCTACGGCGGAGAGCCGGTCGGCACGGTCGCCGCCGTTGCCGACGGCGGCGCCGAGGCCGAGAACTACCACGATTGCTTCGTTCGGGACTTCGTACCCTCGGCGCTCGTGTTCCTGGCGGACGGCGAGGGCGAGATCGTGCGCAACTTCCTGCGTACCGTGCTGCGGCTGCGCAGCCAACATCAGCGCATCCACGGCCACGGGATCGAGCCGGCCGTGCTACCGGCGAGCTTCCGCGTCGCGCTGGACGAGTCCGGCGCGGAGCGTATCCGTGCGGACTTCGGCGACCACGCCATCGGTCGCGTGGCGCCGGTCGACGCGATGATGTGGTGGGTGATCCTGCTCAACATCTACTGCCGCGCCACCGGCGACCGCGCCCTCGCCTCGGAGCCCGAGGTGCAGCGCGCCCTGCGCGGGGTGCTGGAGCTGACGCTGCGCGAGGGATTCGAGGTCTTCCCGACGCTGCTGGTGCCGGACGGGGCCTTCATGATCGACCGGCGCATGGGCGTCTACGGGCATCCGCTCGAGATCCAGTCGCTCTTCTACGGGATGCTGGTAAGTGCCATCGAACTGCTGCGCGACACGCCCGAGGTCCACGACCTGATCGTCCTGGCCGAGAAGCGCGCCAATATGCTGCGCAACTATGTGCAGCTGTTCTACTGGCTCGACATGGAACGCCTGAACGAGATACACCGCTACCGTACCGAGGAGTTCGGCACCGGCAGCGTGAACATGCTGAACATTTACCCGGAATCCATCCCCGAATGGGTGGTGGACTGGCTGCCGGCCCGCGCGGGCTATCTGGTGGGCAATCTGGGCCCCGGCCGGATGGACTTCCGCTTCTTTGCCTTCGGCAACCTGCTCGCCACCATCTTCGGCATCACAGGCCAACGCGAGGCGCAGGGCATCATGCGGCTGTATCAGGATCGCTGGGAGGACCTGGTCGGCACCATGCCGGCCAAGCTGGTATACCCGGCGGTGGCCGGCAAGGAGTGGATCTTCATGACCGGCAGCGATCCAAAGAACGTGCCCTGGTCCTATCACAACGGCGGCAACTGGCCGGTGCTGATCTGGGCGTTCGTCGCGGCAGCGATGAAGTCGGGCCGAGGCGACCTGGCACAGCTGGCACTGGATGTCGCCGATCATCGACTGCCCAACGCCCACTGGCCGGAGTACTACGATGGGCGCGCGGGTAACCTCATCGGGCGTCGCGCGCACCTCAACCAGGTCTGGTCGGCGGCGGGCTACATCCTGGGCCACAAGATCGTCGAGAACGACGGCCTGCTCGACATGTTCTGCGCGGTGGACCAGCGCGACCCATCGGGCTGATTCGGGCTGGTCCGGGCGTGTCTTCGAGCTGGGCCGCCGGTGCTGCTACTGTCGCAGGTCGCGGACGATGTCCAGCAGGGCCGGATCATCCCACTCCCGTTCACCCTGCGCCTTGTAGGCCAGGCGCCCGTCCACGTCGACGACGAAGGTCGTCGGCAGCCCGCGCATGGGCCAGCTCTGCACAACGTGCATATCGGCGTCCATCGGCAGCGGGAAATCCACGGGCACCTGCTCGAGGAAGGCGTTGATCTCCCCTGCGCCTTCGCCGACGTTGATGGCGATGAGCTGGATACCTTCGTCCTGGAGTTGCTCCCAGGCGCGCTGCATCGAGGGCATTTCCGCGCGACACGGCGGACACCAGGTGGCCCAGAAGTTGACGATCACGGGTTTGCCTCGCCACTGCGACAGCCGATAGGTCTCGCCATCCGGGCCCTGGAGCTCGAAATCGGGCACCTCGGGGCGTTCGGCCATGGGCGACAGCAGCGTGTCCGCGTCGACTTCCGCAAGTGCCGACGGCAGCCAGACCGCCGCCGACAGAAAGATGCCTAGGGCAAGGATGTTAGAGTGCTTCACGCGAGGGTCTCCTCGTTCGAATTCAGGCTCGGGCCGTGGCCCGGGCGAGCCAAGCAGAGGTAAGCATGGCGTCCGCGCGATCGATCTCCGCCATGGGCATAACCAACCGCTGGGAACGCCTGCTCTGGGGTGATGTCGACACCCTGCCCCATTGGCAGCGACGGCTGCGCCGGCCCGCGCGGCTGGCGCGCGCCATCGGCCTCGACTTCTCGTCCGGACTCCTGTCGCTCCAGGCCATGGGCCTGGTCTATACGACCCTGCTCAGCCTGGTGCCGTTATTGGCGGTGAGCTTCTCGGTCCTCAAGGGCTTCGGCGTGCACAATCAGATCGAGCCGATGCTGCTGCAGGCGTTGAGCCCGCTCGGCGCCGGTGCCCAGGAGGTGGCACAGCAACTCATCGGCTACGTGGACAGAACCAATGTCGGCGTGCTCGGCGCCGTGGGCCTGGCGGTCCTGTTGTATTCGGTGTTGTCGCTGATTTCGAAGATCGAGCAGGTGTTCAACATGATCTGGCGCATCTCACACCCGCGCCCGCTCAGCGAGCGATTCAGCCGTTACTTGAGCGTACTCCTCGTGGGGCCCGTACTACTGTTCTCCGGCGTCGCGGCGTCCGCCTCGCTGCGCAGCAATACGCTGGTGCAGCGCGTAGCACACATCGAACCCTTCGGCTTTCTACTGCACATCGGCGAGCAAGTGCTGCCCTTCTCGCTGATCACCCTCGCCTTCGCCTTCGTCTACAGCTTCGTGCCGAACACGCGCGTGCGCCTGATCCCGGCCCTGGTGGGGGCGGCGACGGGCGCACTGCTGTGGCTCACCGCCGGCGACCTGTTCGCGCAATTCATGGCGGGCTCCACCCGCTATGCGGCCATCTATTCGGGACTGGCGATCCTGATCCTGTTCATGATCTGGGTCTACATCGCCTGGCTCATCGTCCTCATCGGCGCCAACATCGCCTTCTATTGGCAGTATCCGGAATACCTCGCCGCCCCGAATCGCGAGCTCAGGCTCAGCAACCGTCTGCGCGAGCGCGTGGCGCTGCAGCTCATGCGCCGGATCGTGGAACGCCATTTTTCGGGCAGCGAGGGCGTCACCGAGGAGGAACTTGCGCGATCGATCCGCATGCCCCCGGCCAACGTGCGCATCCTCATCGACACCCTACGCGACGGGCGCTTCCTGGAGCGGACCGCGTCCGAACCGTCTCGCCTGGTGCCGGCGCAGGCGCCGGAACAGGTCCGGGTAACGGACTTCTTGCGCTACGTGCGCCGATTCGAGGAGCGCTCCTCGGGCCTACCGGACATCCCCGAGGACAGCCCGATCGCCCGTATCGAGCAGCGATTGCAACAGGGGATGGACGAGGCCTTGGGCGACATGACCCTGAAAGATCTGGCGATGCAGGACGATGAGCCCGGGATAACGAGGAGCGCTCGCGCTCCGGCCTGAGATGAGCGCCCATCGCCGGACGGTCAGCGGTCGCGACCAACCGGCGTCACTGGATTCTGCGGCGCGGACTCCGCCGGCAACAGGCGGCGCACCGGCGCGAACGAGCGCCGGTGTTCATCGCAGGGGCCATGGTGACGAAGTGCCGTGAGATGCGCCTTGGTGCCGTACCCCTTGTGACGCGCAAAGCCGTATTGCGGGTAGAAGGTATCCAGGCGATGCATCTCCCGATCCCGCGCGACCTTGGCGAGGATGGATGCCGCACTGATCGCGGGCTCCAGGGCGTCGCCGCCGACGACGGGGCGGGCCGCACAGGTCAGCCCATCCGGGCAGCGGTTACCGTCCACCAGGGCCAGCGCGGGTGGAGGTTCCAGGGCTGTCAGGGCTCGGCGCATGGCGAGCATCGTGGCCTGCAGGATATTGAGCCGGTCGATCTCCTCGACACTGGCCCAGGCGATGGCCCAGGCGCGGGCCTGCTGCTCGATCATGGGCACCAGGGCCTCGCGCGCGGCCTCGCTGAGGCGCTTGGAGTCGTCCAGCCCCGGCGGAATGCACGCCGGATCCAGGATCACCGCCGCAGCACAGACCGGACCAGCCAATGGACCGCGGCCCGCCTCGTCGACGCCGGCGGTGAGCGACTCCAGGTCGGATAGACTCATCCTGGCTCGCCGATTCCGCGCGCGCGGATCAGCTCGACGATGCGCTCGGCCCCGCGGCGGGCGGCATCCCGCCTGAGCTGCCGGTGGATCTCGGCATAGCGATGGCCGATGCGCTCCCTGCGCGGTGCGTCGTCGAGCAGCTGCAGCAGCGCCGGCCCCATCAGATCGGCGCGGCAGCGGTCCTGGATGAACTCCGGGGCCAGTTCCTCGCCGGCGAGCAGATTGGCCATGGCGGCATAGGGCACCTTGATGAGGTTCAGACCCATCACCATCCGGTAGGTCAAGCCGTTCAGCCGATAGGCGACGAGCATGGGCCGGCGCAGCAACAGCGTCTCCAGGGTCGCCGTTCCGGAGGCGGTGAGCACGACGTCGGCCGCAGCGATGGCGGTGCGGCTCTGGCCCACGAGCAGTTGCAGCTCCAGGCTCGGGGCGATGCGCCGGCGCTCGGCCTCGAAGACATCCCGAAGACGCTCGGACACCATGGGCACCACGAACTCGAGTTCCGGGCGTCGTTGCAGGCACCAGCGCGCGGTCTCCAGCAGTGGCTCGGCGAGCTTGCCGACCTCGCTCGTGCGGCTGCCGGGCAGCAGCGCGATCACGGTCTCCCCTGCCGCGTAGCCCAACGCTGCGCGGGCAGACGCACCCTGATCCTCGAGCGGAATCTCATCCGCGAGGGGATGGCCGATGTAGTGCGCATCGACGCCATGCCGGCGTAGGAACTCCTCCTCGAACGGAAAGATGCAGAGCATCAGATCCACCGCCCGGCGGATGGACTTGACCCGCCCGGGACGCCAGGCCCAAATGGTTGGGCTGACCAGATGCACCGTCGGAATACCGCGGGCGCGCAGGCGCCGTTCCAGACCGAGATTGAAGTCCGGCGCATCGACGCCGATGAAAACCCCGGGCGGATGCTCCGAGAAGTGACCTACCAGGTCCGCTCGGGCCCGCAGCAGGCTCGGCAAGACCTTCAGGACCTCCACCAGCCCCATGACGGACAAACGCTCCTGAGACAACAGCGTCTCGCAGCCGGCGGCCAGCATGTGCGGGCCGGCGACGCCAACACAGCGAAGGTCGGGGACAAGATCCGACAGCGCCCGGACCAGTGCGGCACCGAGTAGATCACCGGACGGCTCGTTGGCAACAATGCCGATCGGGGTGGTCACCGCACGATACTGCGGTTGCTGTCGGCCACGAAGTCCACGAGCCGACCCAGCTCCGGAGCCGTTTTGGCCAACTCACGGATCTGGTCGAGCGCGTCGGCCAGCTTCAGATTGCTGAGATACAGATAGCGGTAGGCCCGGCGTAGCGCGGCGATGGTCTCGGCCGGGAAGGCGCGCCGACGCAGGCCCTCGGCGTTGATCCCGCGCGGCACCGCCGGGTGCCCGCTGACGGTCAGGAACGGCGGAACATCCTTGCCGATGACACTCCCCATGCCGCTGAAACTGTGGGCACCGATCTGGCAGAACTGATGCACGATGCTGAAGCCGCCGAGGATGACCCAATCCTGGACCTCCACATGACCACCGAGGGAGGCCGCGTTGGCCAGGATGACGTTGTTGCCGATGATGCAGTCGTGGGCGACATGGGTGTAGGCCATGAGCAGATTGTCGTCACCGATCCGGGTCTCGCCCTTGTCCTGGGCGGTGCCACGATGCACAGTCGCGAATTCCCGGATGACGTTGCGCTCACCGACACGCAGCCAGGTGCGCTCACCCGCGTACTTCTTGTCCTGGGGATCTTCGCCGACGGAGGCGAACTGGAACACCCGCGTCCCGGCACCGATGCTGGCCGGTCCGCGCAGCACCGCATGCGGACCGATGTTGCAACCGGCACCCAGCTCGACGTCGGCGCCGATAACCGCGAAGGGGCCGATCTCGACATCCGCGGCGAGCCGCGCCGACGGGTCGACGATGGCGCTTGAATGGATCAAGGATCAGAAATCCCGTGCCGTACACATGATCTCGGCGGTGGCAACGGCCTTGTCATCGACCCGGGCCTCGCCGGAGAACTTCCAGATGCCCCGCTTGACATTGAGGACGTCGACCTCGAGCAGGAGCTGATCGCCCGGCTCGACCGGCTGCTTGAAGCGCGCCTTGTCGATGCCGACGAAGTAATAGAGCGTCTTCTCGTTGATTTCCTCGGGGCGCGACGCCATCGCCAGCAACCCCGTCGCCTGGGCCAGGGCCTCGATGATCAACACGCCGGGCATGACCGGGCGTACCGGGAAGTGGCCGGTGAAAAAGGGTTCGTTGATGCTGACGTTCTTGAGCCCCAGCAGGCGCTGATTCAGTTCGAATTCCAGAACTTTGTCGACCAACAGGAAGGGGTAGCGGTGCGGCAGTAGGCTCAGCACCCTGTGAATGTCCATCGAGATCAATGCTGCCTCCAGGGGTCCCGGGCTGCTTGGGGCCGGGATGGGTCGTCTTGGCCGCCGATCGCGGCCCGTTAAGGGAGCTCGAGCCTCCAGCACCATGGCCCCGGCCGAGATAATCGCACACTCGCTATCGCCCGGCGGGGTCGGCGATCATGCGGCTTAGGACGAGTGTTGCCTGGACACCGGACAGCCCATGGCCCTGCGCCTGGCGAGCAGCGCCGAACACCTGGGTGCTCCCCTCGATTCGGTCGATGTCTGCCCGGTGGGTCATAGGGACGCCGATGCAGGAATCCGCATCGACGCGATGTCTGCCGGTGAATAGGCCCCCTGGTTGGGGAGCTCCGCTACATACGCCGTCGTCGCGCGGACGACCGAGCATCCGTCCCTTTAGGACACTTGTCTCTCTCCAACCGCTTAGGGCTGGTCCTGCTCCCGATCCAATACTTGTTCTTCGTTGTCCGCACCTTCTTCGTTGTCCGCACCGTCGCGGGCTGCGTCGAGCGCACGCACGGTCGCCTCGAGTTGCTTGACACGGTCGCTCAGGGCATCGAGCCGCTTCAACCTGGCGATGGTATGACGCCAATCGGCGTTGGGCATGGCGGGTATTCCGCTGCTGTACACGCCAGGCACGGTCTGCGAGCGGGTCACCATGGCCATGCCGGTGAAGTGCACGTCGTCGCCGATCTCCAGGTGCCCAGCCATACCGACCGCGCCGGCGATGGTGCAGCGTCGACCGATGCGGGTGGAGCCGGAGATGCCGGAGCAGGCGGCCATGGCCGTATGCTCGCCGATTGAGACGTTGTGGCCGATTTGGATGAGGCTATCGATCTTGACTCCATCGCCGATCACCGTGTCCTCGATGGCTCCGCGATCGACAGCGGAATTGGCGCCCACCTCGACGTCGTTGCCGAGGCGGACCCTGCCGACTTGTGGCACCCGCACCCAGCGATCGCCGTCGCGGGCGAAACCGAAGCCCTCCCTGCCGATGACCGCACCGGGGTGTAACAGGGCACGCGCGCCGATGATCGACCCGCTGCAGACCATGACGTTGCCGACCAGGCGCGAATCCGGGCCGATGCTGGAGCCGGCGCCGACAACGCAGTGGGGCCCGAGCTCGACGCCGGCGCCGAGCTCCACATCCGCCTCGATAACGCACAGCGGGCCCACCGACGCGGACGCATCCAGCCGGGCACTCGCATGGACCACCGCGCTCGGATGGACGCCGGGCTGCGGCACCGGCCGGGGATGGAGCACCGAGACGGCCTCGGCGAAGGCGAGTTCCGGATTCTCGACCACCAGTACCGCGCAAGGCGCCCGGTCTGCGTCCTTCGCCTTGACGATGACGGCCCCCGCTCGCGTCTCAGACAGCGCGGCGCGATAGCGTGCGCTCGCGAGGAAGCTCAGACTGTCGGGACCGGCCTTGGAAAGCGGGGAGACCCGGGTGAGGGGAACATCGGCACCCCGAAGCTCGGCACCGATCCGGGCTGCGATATGACTGGCGGGAACGGTGGACACGGGTCAGCGTCCGGCAGTGGCGACCGAGGTGCTGGTCGTCATCACTTGTTGAATTCCTGGGTCAGACGCTCGACGACGTCGGCGGAGATGTCGATGCGGTCGCTGAAGTAGACCACGCCCTCGCTGACGATGAGGTCGATCTTCTTCTCACGCGCAATCTGGCGGACGACTTCCTCCACCTGCTTCACGAGCTTGGTGCGCAGCTCGCTCTGACGCAGTGCGAAATCCTCCTGCAACTCCGCCTTGGCGTAGCGCAGCCGTCGGTTTCGGGCACGGATATCGTTCTGCAGGCGCTTGAGCTCCTCCTCGCTCATCAAGGTTCCATCCCGTTCGAGCTTGTCCTGCAGACGGTCGATGCTGTCCTGCTGATCGACGAGTTCGGCCTCGCGCTCCGCGACCTCGGCGCTCAGGGTCCGCCGCGCCTGCTCATACTGCGGCGACTCCTCGACGACGCGGTTCGGGTCGATGACAGCGATGCTGAATGGGGATGCCGGGCCGGGCACGGATTGCGACGCTTGGGACGACGGGGAGGCTTGGGTCGATGCACCGATAGGCTCCCTGTCCGCCCCGGGGCCGGTCTCGCTCCCGCCCTGACTCCAAACCGGACCAGCGCAGCCGAGGACCGTGGCGAGTGCGAATTCGATACGCAGTCGAGTCATCAGAAGGTCTGACCGAAGGTGAACTGGAAGACCTGCTCTTCGTCCTGCTCCTCTGACTTCAAGGGGTAGGCCACACTCAGGGACAGCGCCCCGACGGGCGAGAGCCAGGCGAAGGACAGGCCGGTGGAATAGCGCAAGTCACCCAGATCGAACCCGGTAGGCACGACGAGATCGCTATCGGGCGTCCACCAGACGTTGCCGAAATCGAGGAAGGCTCCCACGCGAACCGTGTCCTGGAACTTGCCGCCCAGAGGGGGTGGCGCATAGATCTCGACACTCCCCACCAGCTTCATGTTGCCGCCGACCGGGTCTTCGTCCAGCGTGGTCTCGCGTGGTCCCAGGGTATTGGCCCTGAAGCCACGTACGCTCCTCGGGCCGCCCGCATAGAAGTTCTCGAAGAAGGGCATATCCTTGGTGTCGCCATACCCGTCGCCGTAGCCAAGTTCGCCCGACAGGGCCAAGGTGAGGCGCCGGGCCAGGGGAACGTACTTGCGACCGCTGTAGGTCAGCCGGTAGTACTGGAGATCGCTGCCGGGGATCGAGATCTCTCCGAAAAGCGTGTTCAGCGAGCCTCTGGTGGGGAAGACCGCGGAGTCGCGCTTGTCGTTGACGTAACTGGCAGTGAGGAAGAAATCATTGAAGACGTCACCGTTCTCCGCCACGAAATCCTGTGCGAGCAGGGAGAAGCCGGCGAAGAACTTGGTGTACTGGTAGTAAGCGCCGAGTCCCGCGCGCGCGGTGTCGGAGATGGGGAGGCCGAAGTTGATCGCCGCTCGGCCGACATCTGTGGAGTAGTCGGCGCCGATCAACTGATCGAAGTCCGTCGACTGGTAGCTCACGTCGAACCCGCGACTGATACCGTCGATGGTGTAGTACGGATTCGTGTAGGCCAGCCGATATTGCTGGGTCGTGCGGCTCGTATTCAGCGCGAACGCGACCCGCTTACCGGTTCCAAGGAAGTTGTTCTGGCTAATGCTGGTATTGAAAATGAGCCCCTGCGACTGCGAGAAGCCGATACCCGCCATCAGGTTGCCAGACGCCTTCTCCTTGACCGACACGTCGATGTCGACCTGGTCCGCGGTGCCGGGGACGGCCGGCGTTTCGATGTTGACAGAATCGAAGTATCCGAGACGCTGCAGGCGCTCACGAGAACGCTTTACGAGTTCGGTCGAGAACCAGGCCGTCTCGAGCTGGCGCATTTCGCGGCGCAGGACCTCGTCTCGTGTGCGCGTGTTGCCCTGCATGTTGATGCGGCGCACGTAGACGCGGTTGCCTGGATCGATGAAGAAGGTCACGACAACGGTGTTGGTATCCGCATCCACTTCCGGCGCGGCGTTCACGTTGGCGAAGGCATAGCCTTCTTCGCCGAGGGCAGTGGAGATGCGCTCCGCGCTTTCGGTCGCCGTCTTCCGGGAGTAGATCTCGCCACGGCGCATGTGGATCAGCGGGAACAGCTGCGCTGCTGGCACCGAGGGTTCGCCCGCCAGCTGGATGTCGCCGACCCGATAGACCGGCCCTTCCTTCACTGCGATGGTGAGGTAGATGTCGTTCTTGTCGGGGCTGATGGAGACCTGCGTCGAGGTGATCTCGAACTCGATGAAACCGCGATCGAGGTAGAACGAGCGCAGCGACTCCAGGTCGCCGGCAAGCTCCTGTTTGGAATAGCGATCGTTCTTGGTGTAGAACGAGAGCCAGTTGGTCTTGCCGAGCTTGAACTGCTTGAGCAGTTCTTTGTCCGAGAAGGCCTCGTTGCCGACGATGTTGATCTGCTTCAACCGGGCAGTTAGTCCCTCGTCGATCTCGATGCGGACCGCAACTCGATTGCGCTCCAACGGCGAGACGGTCGACTCGATGCCAACGCCATACTTGCCGGACGCAAAGTACTGTCGCTGCAGCTCTTGTTCGATACGGTCGAGCACCGATGGATCGAAGACCCGGCCTTCCTGCAGACCCACCTCGGCAAGCCCCTCCTTGAGCACCTTGGTGTCGAGGGACTTGTTGCCCTCGATGGAGATCTCGGCGACGGCCGGGCGTTCTCGCACCGCGATCACCAGCACATCACCGTCGCGCTCCACGGCCACGTCATCGAAGAAGCCGGTGCCGTAGAGCGTGCGGATGATCTGTGCCGTGATGCCATCCTCTACGGTATCGCCGACCTGGACGGGCAGGTAGTTGAAGACGGTACCAGCAGCAATGCGCTGGAGACCTTCGACCCTGATGTCGGCGATCTGGAACGTCTGCGCCGATGCCGCACCGGCAAAGAGGCAGGCCGCCAGTAGCAGCCCCAGGATACCGCGCGCCCCGCGGACGACTTGGGCGTTGGCTTGTGTCACTCTACCCCCGACGGGTCGGCCATCGCATCGTGCAACCGACCAAACGCTGAAAAGACGCGGACGAGTCGCCCGCAGCATGCTGTGGAACAGGACCCCGCGGTCCGATAAGGCTGGAATGCGCGAGGCCGCGACGGGGCGTGCTGGAGTCCATCACGGCCGGCGACGACCGTTGCAAAAACGCACACATCGATACACTCGACGCACCACCCCCGACCAGAGGGAAGAGTATAGGGCAAGCACCGCCCTCAGCCCAAGAGCCGGGCGATGTCGACGTAGAAAGCCAGAGTCATCAAGGCGACGATCAGGAGGAGCCCCAGGCGCTGTCCGTAGGCCTGAGCCTCCTCGGACAGTGGGCGCCCGAGCACCCCCTCGACGGCAAAAAACAACAAGTGCCCTCCGTCCAACACCGGAATGGGCAGCAGGTTCAGCAACCCCAGGCTGACGCTCAGAAGGGCGATGAACTCAAGGTAGGGCTCGATGCCGAAGCTGGCCGTCTTGCCCGCCGCGTCGGCGATGCCGATGGGACTGCTGAGATTCTCGATCGATGCCGTCCCCATCAGCATGCGCCCTAGGATCCGCAGCGTCATGACCGAGAGGTCTCCGACACGCCGTAGCGACTCGACCAGCGCCGCCAGCGGTCCGTAGTACACGCGCACTTCGAGATCGGCGAACAGGTCATCGGGCACCACGGGCCCCGCGCCGATCCGGCCGGCGCTCCGACCATCCTCGAGCTCGACGACGGCCGGGGTCACGGTGAGGTCCGTCTCGAAGCCGTCTCGAGCGACAAGTAGGGTCATGGACTCGCCCGCGCCGGAGCGCACCACTTCCACGAAGTCGGCCCATGCCTCGACGGGCTCCCCGTCCACCGACAGGACGCGATCGCCCGGGCGCAGTCCCGCCACATCGGCGGGCTCTCCAGACACCACCTCGGCCAGCACCGGGGGCAGACTCGGCACCGGGCTGCGCAGGCCAACGCCGGCGAGGAACCCGCGACCGGGGTCGAGCCGGCCGAGCTCGTCGGCCGGCAGATCCCGAACCGTTTCCAGGCCGTCGGCGGTAATGACCTCAATTGAAACATCGCCGCCGCCTAGCGACGCGGAGAGCAAGGCGAACCAGAAGTTGCCCCAGGTCGCCACCGAGCGCCCGTCCACCGAGGAAACGACGTCGCCGGGCGCAAAGCCAGCCTCCGCCGCAATCGAATCCGGCTCGACGCTACCGACCTCCGGACGCAGACCGTCCTCGCCCACCATCAACAGCCCCCAGTAGAGCAAGATGGCCAGCAGAAAATTCGCCAGCGGGCCGGCCGCAACGACGGCGCTGCGCTTCCAGAGGGGCTGATTATTGAAGGCGTAGGGCCGGTCCTCGGGGGCGACCTCCTCTTCCTGCTCGTCGAGCATCTTGACGTAGCCACCGAGGGGCAGCGCGGCAATCACGTACTCCGTGGGGTCGCCGGGCCGCCTCCAGGTGAAGAGGGCACGACCGAAGCCGACGGAGAACCGCAGCACACGCACACCCAGACGACGCGCGACCCAGAAGTGGCCGAACTCGTGGATGGTCACCAGGACGAGGATCGCCACCAGGAAGGCGGCGACGCTGAGGAGCAAATCGATCATGGTGCGCTATGCGACCATGGCCGCGATGCGTTGTTCCGCCGTCTGCCTTGCAGCGGCATCGACACTCAGGACATGGTCGAGTCCGCTCAGGTCCACCGGCTCGGCAGGCAGCAGGTCCATGCTGTCCTCGACGACCCGCGCAATGTCGGTGAAACCGATGCGCCCATCCAAGAATGCGGCCACGGCGATCTCATTGGACGCGTTCAGGACCACGGGCGCCGTGCCACCCTCGGCCGCGGCGCGGTAGGCCAGCCGGAGGCAGGGGAATCGGTCCGGCGCCGGTGGCTCGAAGTCCAACCGCGCCACCTCGAACAGATCCAGCGGCGCGACGCCCGACTCGATACGTTCCGGCCAGCCGAGCGCATGGGCGATGGGCGTTCGCATGTCGGGGTTGCCGAGCTGTGCGAGCACGGACCCGTCGTTGTACTGCACCATGGAATGGATGACGCTCTGGCGATGCACGACCACCTGGATACGCTGCGGTCTGGTGTCGAATAGCCAGCAGGCCTCGATGATCTCCAGGCCCTTATTCATCATCGTGGCGGAATCGACCGAGATCTTCCGCCCCATGCTCCAGTTGGGATGTGCGCAAGCCTGATCGGGCGTGACCGCCGCCAGCGCCTCGGGGTCCGCGTCGCGGAAGGGGCCACCCGAGGCGGTCAGCAGGATTCGATCGACGCCGGCCTCAGGCAGCCCACGGTCGCGCATGGGCGGCAGGCACTGGAAGATGGCGTTGTGCTCGCTGTCGATGGGGAGCAAGGTCGCGCCGTTGTCCTTCGCCGCGTCCATCAGCAGCGCGCCGGCGACCACCAGGGCCTCCTTGTTTGCAAGCAGCAGGTGCTTGCCGGCACGCGCGGCGGCCAGGCTGGACATCAGCCCGGCGGCGCCGACGATGGCCGCCATCACGTACTCGACGTCGTCTAGCGCGGCCACCGTCGCCAGGGCGTCGGCGCCACTCAGGATGCGTGGCATGGCGTCGCCCATGACGGCAAGCCGGTCGCGCAGTTCCGCCGCGGCGGCTTCGTCTACCATGACCGCCCAGTCGGGCCGAAAGCGCCGACACTGCTCGGCGAGCCGCTCGGCATTGCGATGCGCCGTCAGCGCGACGACGCGGAAGCGCTCGGGATGCCGGGCGACGACATCGAGGGTGCTGACCCCGATGGACCCCGTCGAACCAAGAATCGTGATCCCCTTCATACGGCCAACCCCAACCAGATCAAACCCAATGCAAAGACCGGCGCCGCCGCGGTCATGCTGTCGATGCGATCGAGCATGCCGCCATGCCCAGGCAACAGGGCGCCCGAATCCTTCAGCCCGCGTCTGCGCTTGAGCCAGCTCTCGAACAGATCCCCGACCACCGAGACCGCACCCGTCACCACGCCGAGGACGATCAACCCGGCCGCCGCGGCAAGATCCAATCCGACCAGGAGCCCACTCACCAGGGCGATGACCGCGGCCATCCCCAACGCGGCATAGAAGCCCTCCCAGGTCTTGCCCGGGCTGAGCCGCGGCGCAAGCTTGCGCCGACCGAAGCGGCGACCCGCGAAATAGGCCGCGGAGTCCGCGCCCCAGATCAGAAACATGAGGGACAGAACCAATAGTGGACCTTTAGGCCCTGAGCCGTGCACCGTCACCAACGCGAACCAGGGGGCGAGCAAGACGATCGAGCCGAGCACGAGTTCCGCCACTGCCGCACCGCGATCGGCCATGGGGATCGGCCGCAGGCGGGGCATGGTCAGGCCGAAGCCGAGCCACCATAGGCAGGTGGGGACCAGCACCAAGGCGGGCGGCGGGGGATAGAGCCAGAGCAGCAACAGCCCGGCACCAGCGACCACGACCATCGCGCCCCGAGAACCGAGACCCGCGAGACCCGCGAGCTTCGTCCACTCCCAGGTCGCCAAGAGCACGACGATCGCAATGAGCAGCGCGAACAGCGAGGTCGGCAGCAGGAGGATGCCGCCGACGATCAACGGCACCAGCAGTGCCGAGGTCACCAAGCGCAGGCGCAGCCCGTCGCCAAGCATGCGCACCTCAGCCGACGACGACATTGGCGTTCGCGGCGACCTGCTCACCGGTGAGGCCGAAGCGGCGCTGGCGCCGGGCGTAATCGTTCAGCGCCGCCGCATAGGCGGCCGCGTCGAATTCCGGCCACATGAGGTCGGAGAAATAGAGCTCGGTGTAGGCCGACTGCCAGAGCAGGAAATTGCTGATGCGCTTCTCGCCACCCGTACGAATAAACAGGTCCGGGTCCGGACCATCCACGAAGGAGAGCCTGCCGCCGACGCTGGACTCGTCGATGTCATCCGGATTCAGGCGCCCCGCCGATACATCCCTGGCGATGGAGCGGACCGCCTGTGTGATATCCCAGCGTCCACCGTAATTGGCGGCGATCTGCAGTGTCATGCGCCGATTGTGCCGAGTGGCCGCCTCCGCCTCCCTGAATTGATGCTGCAGGCCATCGGAGAACGCAGAGAGTTCGCCGATGATGCGCAGTCGCACGCCGTGCTCGACGAGCCGCTGGACCTCGACTCGCAGCGTGCTCATGAACAACTCCATGAGCACGCTCACCTCGCCGCGCGGGCGACGCCAATTCTCGCTACTGAAGGCAAATAGCGTCAGCACCCGCACGCCATGTCGCACACTCTCCTCGACCACGGAGCGGACGCTCTTGGCCCCGGCACGATGTCCGGCCGTGCGCGGCAGACCGCGCTGGCTCGCCCAGCGGCCGTTACCGTCCATGATGATGGCGACGTGCTCGGGCACGCGCCCATGGGCACCGTCCCGGCCGATGTTCGCAATCGCGCTGGTCACAGGTTACTTTCCGCGGTGACGAGGCTCAGATAGACATCAGGTCAGCTTCCTTTTCCTCCAGTATTCGGTCCACTTCTTTGACGAACTGGTCGGTGAGCTTCTGCACGATCTCTTGGCCCCGGTGCTCATCGTCCTCGGAAATGAGCTTTTCCTTGACCAGTTCCTTGAGCTGCTGATTCGCGTCGCGACGGATATTGCGCACGGCCACTCGGGAATGCTCCGCCTCGGCGCGGGCGACCTTCTGCAGGTCGCGCCGACGTTCTTCGGTCAAGGGCGGCATGGGAACGCGGATCACCGTGCCGGCGGTGTTCGGATTGATGCCGAGGTCTGACTGGATAATGGCCTTCTCGATCACCGCAACCATGTTGCGATCCCAAGGGGTCACGGTCAGGGTGCGCGCATCCTCGACGGCCACACTCGCCGCCTGGCCGATGGGCACGTCACTGCCGTAGTAGGAGACCTTGATGTGATCCAGCAGCGACGGGTGGGCGCGCCCGGTTCGAATCTTTGCCAGTTCGTGCCCCAGCGCCTCCGCGCTCTTGTTCATCCGTTCGGCCGCGTCTTGCTTGATGTCGTCGATCATATTTCGGTTCCAGGCTCGACCAGGGAGCCAACGTCCTCGCCGGCGGCGACACGCCGCAGCGCGCCGGCCTCGAAAATGTTCATGACGCGCAATGGCACGTCGTTGTCCCGACATAGGATAACCGCGGTCATGTCCATGACGCCGAGGCGTTCATCGATCGCGCGGTCGTAACTGATGCGACGGTAGAACTGCGCATCGGGGTTGGTTTTCGGGTCGGCGGAGTAGATGCCGTCGACCATCGTCGCCTTGACCATGAGGTCGGCGCCGATCTCCACGGCCCGCAGGGCCGCGGCGGAATCCGTCGTGAAGAACGGGTTCCCGGTGCCGGCGGCAAAGATGACGACACGCCGGGCCAGGAGGTGCTCGATCGCGCGCCGGCGGTCGAAGGGCTCGCAGACCCGATCGATGCGTAACGCCGACAGCACCCGTGCGGGCGTGCCGAGGCGCTCGAGCGCGTCCTGCATCGCCAGCGCGTTCATGACCGTGGCCAGCATGCCCATGTGGTCGCCGGTCGTGCGATCCATGCCGCGCTCGGCCAGTCCCGATCCGCGGAATATGTTCCCGCCGCCCAGCACCAAGGCCACCTGCAGGCCCTCGGCGGCACAGCCCGCAACATCCTCCGCGACCCGCGCAAGGGTATCCGGATCGATGCCGCAGGTACCCCCGCCGAGTAGGGCCTCGCCGCTCAACTTGAGCAGGATGCGCTGCGGTCGGTGGGCTGGATGGTTCATGATCGCTGAGCTTAGGCTGCTGGCATGGTCGGGCGATGACGGGGACGACCGCGGCAAGGAAATCGAATGATACCCGAGCCGCGGTCACCGCGAGCCGCCCGTGAGGCGGCGCGCTCCAGTGCCTACTCGGCCTGCTTGGCCTGCGCCTGGACCTCTTCGGCGAAGTTCTCGGACTTCTTCTCGATACCCTCGCCAACCTCGAGCCGTGCAAAGCCTGCCACTTTGGCATCCGCCTGCTTCAGCAGCTTCTCGACCGAAACGTCAGAATCCTTGACGAAAGGTTGACCGAGCAGGGTCACCTCTTCGGTGAACTTGCGCATACGCCCGCCGATGATCTTGTCCACGATCTCCGGCGGCTTGCCGCTCTCGAGGGCCTGGGCACGGAAGATCTCGCGCTCTTTTTCGATGGCCTCGGCGGGCACCTCGTCCGCGCTGATGCACATCGGGTTCGTGGCCGCAATATGCATGGCGATGTCCCGACCGAGTTGCTCGGTGCCGCCCACCAGATCGACGATGACGCCGATGCGCACGCCGTGTCGATAGCTGCACAGACGCCCCTGCGGCGCATCGAAGCGCACCATGCGGCGCAGCTGTACATTCTCGCCGACCTTGGCGATCAGGGCCTCGCGGGCCGAGTTCACGGTGGTGTCGGCGGCGCCGGCCATCGGCTGCCCGGCGAGGGCATCGATGTCGGCGGCGCCGTTGGCGACGGCGGTCGCCGCGACCGCGTCGGCAAAGCCGACGAAGTTCTCGTCCTTGGCGACGAAGTCGGTCTCGCTGTTGATCTCGACCATGACGCCGCGCCCGCCGTCAGCGGACATCCCCAGAACGATGACGCCGTCGGCGGCGATGCGGCCGGCCTTCTTGGCGGCCTTCGCCTGACCGGACTTACGCATGGCCTCGATGGCCGCTTCGATGTCGCCGTCGGTGTCCTGGAGTGCGCGCTTGCACTCCATCATTCCGGCGCCCGTGCGCTCGCGCAGCTCCTTGACCAAGCTGGCGGAAATTGCCATGACCAATTCCTCAGTTACAGAAGTTACAAAAACGGATGGAGAAGATTCGGGCTGCAGACAGATCGCCTGTAGGGACGTATCCAGCGGCACTTCCCGAACGGCCCAACCCAGCGGGCCGCGCGGACCGGACGTGAGCCTCGCAGAGCGCCGCGACACCTCGACGCGCCCCGCTGGCCAGCACGCCCTGGCATGCCCGACCATTGCCGACGCTCCGCGCGGGTGGGCAGCGACGACCTGAGACCCGGCAGGCGGCGGCTTCCTGTATCGCGCCAGGCTATTTCGCGCTGGGCTACTTCGCGCCGGTCTCGGCCATGCGTGGCCCAGACCGACGTCGCCCCGTCGAATCGACAGATCTAGGAGGCCGCGACCTCGGCGCCGACGGCCTCACCGGACGCCGGCGGCGCATCCTCGGAACGACCCGCCATGGTGGCGGCGGTCTGGCGACCATCGAGGATCGCATCCGCGGCCCCCTCGATGTAGAGCCGCACGGCGCGAATGGCGTCATCGTTGCCGGGAATCACGTAGTCGATCTTGCTCGGATCGTTGTTGGTGTCGACGACACCGACGACCGGAACGCCGAGCTTGTTGGCCTCGGAAATCGCGATCTTCTCGTGGCCGACGTCGATGACGAACATGGCATCCGGCAGGCCGTCCATGTTCTTGATGCCACCCAGGCTGCGCTCGAGCTTGTCACGCTCGCGGCTCAGCGTCAGCGCCTCTTTCTTACCGAAGCGCTCGATGGAACCGTCCTCGAACATCGCCTCCAATTCCTTTAAGCGCTGAATGGACTGGCGCACCGTCTTGAAATTGGTCAGCATGCCGCCGAGCCAGCGGTGGTTCACGTAGGGCATGCCGCAACGCGTCGCGTGCTCACGCACCGCCTCCTGTGCCGCGCGCTTGGTGCCGACGAACAGGATGCGACCGCCGTTGGCGGCGAGCTTGCCCAAGTAGTTCATCGCCTCCTGATAGAGCGGCAGGGTCTTTTCCAGGTTGACGATGTGGATCTTGTTGCGCTGGCCGAAGATGTATGCGCCCATCTTCGGGTTCCAGTAGCGAGTTTGGTGTCCGAAGTGGACACCGGCCTGCAGCATTTGCCGCATGGAGACATCAGACATAATCAGTTCCTAAAAGCCTTGGGTTGAACCTCCGCCTGCCCCATGCTGAAACCCGAACGGGCGGGCACCCGACAGCATGTGACGGCAGGCGTGTGGCGTTACGATTGAGGTGGCGCGCCGCCGACCCGGCGAATCCCGGTGGTGGTGGCCACATCTGGCAGTAGCGCTGTGGCGCTGCATCGCAGCGCCGCGTCAGCGCGGGCCTCGGCGCAATCGATCGTCCCCGGGTGTGCATAGTGGTCGAGTCCGGTTCTGCCGATGGGCAGCGGCCGACGCCACCAAGCATCCGGTGTGATTGCTCCGATGCGCCGGGTTTTATACCATGACGGGTCTTTCGTGGGCAATCTCGCCGACCCGCAGCTTCGAGTGCTCGCCCAAACGGCGCAAGCCTCGCCCCTCCTCAAACCTGGATCGAATTTCGTTGGACGCCGCAAACCGACACATGAGTGCAAGCATCAAGACCGCCGACGAGATCGAAAAGATGCGCGTCGCCGGCCGACTCGCCGCGCAGGTGCTGGAAATGATCGGCACCCACGTGCAACCTGGGGTCACGACCGACGAGCTAGACCGGATTTGTCACGATCACATCGTCAACGAGCAGGGAGCCATCCCTGCGCCACTCAATTACCGCGGATTCCCGCGCTCCATCTGCACTTCCGTCAACAACCAAGTCTGCCACGGCATCCCGGGCACCAAGCGGCTCAAGAAGGGCGACATCGTCAACATCGACGTCACCATCATCAAGGACGGTTACCACGGCGACACCAGCAAGATGTTCCTAGTCGGCGAGTCGTCCGTGCTGGCCCGCCGGCTGGTGTCCGTGACGCAACAGGCGCTATACATGGGCATACAGGTGGTGCGCCCCGGCGCCACGCTCGGCGACATCGGCCATGCCATCCAGACCTTCGTCGAGAGCCACAACTACTCCGTGGTGCGCGAGTACTGCGGTCACGGCATCGGTCGCGAGTTCCACGAAGAACCGCAGGTGCTGCACTACGGCCGGCCGGCCGAGGGCCTGGTGCTCGAGCCCGGCATGTGCTTCACCATCG
Source organism: Thiohalocapsa sp. (assembly GCA_028277725.1). GTDB lineage: Bacteria > Pseudomonadota > Gammaproteobacteria > Chromatiales > Chromatiaceae > Thiohalocapsa. Next base: position 13,230 of record JANQFX010000022.1, on the reverse strand, counting down.
AGCCCATGGTCAACGCCGGCAAGCGACAGGTCAAACTGCAGAAGGACGGCTGGACCGTCGTCACCAAGGACCGCAGCCTGTCCGCGCAGTGGGAGCACACCATCCTCGTGACCGCGGACGGCAGCGAGATCCTCACCCTGCGCGACGAGGAACGCAGCCAGGCCGCAGCCTGAGCGCCCGGGGCGGCCCCGCCGCGTGTCGGCAACCGCACATCCGCAGTCCGCTGGCGACCTCGCCCCAGGCCTCACCATGCTCCAGACTCAAGCGCCCGCAAGCCCCGAGCAAGCCTCTCCGCTGATTGTGGACCCCACCGACATCGTCACTTCGAAGGCGTCCGTGGCGGCGACACGCGCGCAGCTCTTCGAACGCTACGAGCAGGGCGCTGTCGTCACCGAGCTCGTCGAGGACTACAGCCGACGGATCGACCGCATGGTCGCCGCGGCCTGGCGCCATTTCGTGCCGCCTGCAAGCGACGCCGCGCTGGTGGCCGTCGGCGGCTATGGGCGTGGCGAGCTCCATCCCCATTCCGATATCGACCTCCTCATACTGGTCGGCGACGACGGCGCCAAGGACCTCGCCGAGGCCATCGGCGCGCTGGTAATCTTCCTCTGGGACATTCGGCTTGAGATCGGCCATTCGGTGCGGACCGTCGAGGACTGCCGACGGGAGGCGGCGGCCGATATCACCGTGGTCACCAACCTGCTCGAGGCGCGACTACTCGACGGCGATGAGGGCCTGTTCGAGCGCATGCGTGAGGTCGTGGGCCCCGACAGCATCTGGCCCAGCCATGTCTTCTTCGCTGCCAAGCGCGAGGAGCAGGCCGCGCGGCGGCGCAAATACGGCGATACCGCCTACAACCTCGAGCCCAACATCAAGGAGAATCCCGGCGGCCTCCGGGACATCCAGATGATCGGCTGGGTGACCAAGCGGCACTTCCGCACCGATTCCCTGCATCAGCTGGTGGACAAGGGCTTCCTGACCGAGGCGGAGTACCTGGGGCTGCGCGAGCAGCAAGCACTGCTGTGGCGTATCCGCTTCGCCCTGCACCGGCTCACCGACCGGCGCGAGGATCGGCTGCTGTTCGACCACCAGCGCGTCATCGCCGACGAGTTCGGCTTTGCGGACCAGGGCGACAACCTGGCCGTCGAACAATTCATGCAGCAGTACTACCGGGCCGTGATGGAGCTGAACCGGCTGAACGAGATGCTGATGCAGCTGTTTCAGGAGGCCATCCTGCTGCACGATCAGATCGGCCCGCCGGAGCCGATCAACAAACGTTTCCAGGTGCGCAGCGGTTATCTGGAAGTCACCCATCCCCAGGTCTTCGAACGCTCACCCTTCTCCCTGCTGGAGATCTTCCTCGTGCTGCAGCAGCGCCCCGAACTCAAGGGTGTACGCGCCAGTACCATCCGCCTGATTCGCGAACACCGGCACCGCATCGACGACGACTTTCGCGAGGACATGCGTGCCCGCAGCCTGTTCATGGAGATCCTGCGGCAGCCGACGGGGGTGACCTCGGTGCTGCGACGCATGAACAGCTACGGCGTGCTCGCGGCCTACTTGCCCGCCTTCGCCAACATCGTCGGACGCATGCAGTACGACCTCTTCCACGTCTATACCGTGGACGAACACACGCTCCAGTTGCTGCGAAACCTGCGTCGCTTCACCGTACCCGAGTACAACGGCGAGTTCCCGCTCTGCTCGGCGACGGCGCAGCGCATACCCAAGCTGGAACTGCTCTACCTCGCCGGGCTGTTCCACGACATCGCCAAGGGCCGCGGCGGAGATCACTCCCTACTCGGCGCCCGCGAGGCCTGGGATTTCTGTCAGCTGCACTACCTCAGCGAGTACGACAGCCGCCTCGTCTCCTGGCTGGTGGAGCACCACCTGCTGATGTCCATGACCGCGCAGCGCAAGGACATCTCCGACCCGACCGTGGTCCAGGCATTTGCTGAGACCGTCGGCGACGGCGCCCGGCTCGACTACCTCTACCTGCTCACGGTCGCCGACGCCCGGGCGACCAACCCCAAGCGCTGGAACTCCTGGAAGAACGCCCTGCTCCGGGACCTGTACCTCGCGACCCAACGCGCCCTTGAACGAGGATTGCACAATCCGCAGGCCCAGGACGACCTGATCGAGCGCAAGCAGCGGGAGGCGATGCGCCTGCTGGCCCTGGAGGGCATCGACGCCGATGCCTGCCGCGACATCTGGAGTCGCTTCGGCATGGACTTCTTCCTACCGCTGACCCCGGAAGAACTCGCCTGGCAAACCGGGCAGATGCTCCAGGTTCCGGACGAGGCCCTGCCGTTGGTGGTGATACGCCCGGTCGTGGCACGCGGCTGCACCGAGGTCTTCCTTTACGCCCGCGACGAGAAGAACCTGTTCGTGCGTATCACGGCGCTACTCGACCAGCGTGCCCTCAACATCATGGACGCGCGGATCACGACGACGGACAACGGTTACGCGGCCAACGCCTTCCAGGTGCTGGGCCACGACCACCGCCCCATCGAACAGGGGGCACAGACCGACGAGCTGCGCGCGCTCCTACTCGAAACCCTGCGCCAGCCAAAGACCGACCCCCCGACGGTGAACCGCCGGCTACCCCGGCAACACCACCACTTCCCCACCGAGACTCGGATCAGCTTCGCCGAAGATCAGCGCAACCGCCGCACCATGATGCGGTTGACCACACTGGACCGCCCCGGCCTGCTGGCAGAGATCGGCGATGTCTTCGAGGCCTGCGATATCCGCCTGCAGAGCGCCAAGATCGCCACCGTCGGCGCGGAGGTCGATGACGTCTTCTTCATCTCCACCCAGGACGCGGAGCCCATTACCTGCGAGACGGCACTCACCTGTCTGCGCCAGCAGATCCATGACCGGCTCGAGCAGGCCGGACAAGGCGCGACCTGACCCACCGGTTGCGATCGGCGAATCCGCATCGGGGCCAACACAAGGGGCGGCCAGCAGGACGAGCCCCGCGGCGCGGGCACCATTGACGCTCCGCGCCGTCTGTCATAAAACCGGCCATCAGGAAATCCTGATGAAGCCCAATGATGGCAATGACTTGCTCAGAGTCGGTCGAGTCACAGTCGAACAGGTCGCGGCGGCGGCCCTGGTTCCGCGTATCGCATGTTGCGACCTGCTGCCTGATGATCGCAGTCTCCACCCTCGCCTTAGCCGATGAACCCGGACGGGAGGGCGCCACCGCACAACCGGCACCGTCGGCCGGTGCCGACCAACAGCCGGTCGGCACCCCGCCCGCCGGGAAACACAATCCCGCCCCAGCCTCCAGCGATGGCAGCCCGCATTGGCTGGACGCAGTTCGCGCCCAACGGCAGGCCATTCAGCAGCGCCGTCGAGCGAAACACGAGGCGCGCCGGCGCGCCATCGACCCACTCGGCAGCGCACGTCAAGAGGCCCACGATCAGGAATTCGAGCGCCGTCGCCGCGAATTGCGCGAGCGCATCGCCGAAGATCGAAAACTCTTCATGAACTCGGGGCCCTGGCAGAAGCCCTGGCCCGAGGCGCCCCAATTCGGGCCCCATTTCATGCCCAAGGTCGGCCCGGGGCTGCCCCCACCGGACGCGGCCAGCAGCCCGTCGGAAGAGCCTCCAGAGTGGGACAACGGGTGGTACTACCGCGGCTGGTAGCTGCCGCCCGTCGCCTGCCGACCGCCCCGCGGCAATAGGGAATCAATAGGGAACCAGAAAGGGTGCGCTCAGTCAGCCTGTCGCTTGCGGCTGCGACCAAGTCGCGGCCTGGGCGTCGGCTGTTCGGTCAGCGCCGGTAGGTCCTGCGCGTAGATCAGCTTCTCCGCCTGCTTCTGCTCGCGGGCACGGATCATTTTCTCTTGCCTGGAGCGCACGCCATAGCCGAGCGCTGCCCCACCGGCGGCCGAGACCGTCAGCAGCCCCAGTGTCATGAGCTGCGCGAACATCATAGCGACGCCGACACCCACCATGCCGCCGACGGCCAGGCCGGTCTTCAGCGTAGCACCACCGCTGCTGCGCTTGCGCTGCTTGGCGAGCTTGGACTTCTCCTTCTCCGCCTGCACCCGCAACTTCTCGCGCTCGCGCGCATGGCGTTTGTGTTGCCGCGCCATGGCCTGCTCCTTGACGCTGCCGATGACCGAATCGAACCAGAGCGCCACCAGGACGCCGAGGGTGGCCGCGAGCATGCCGAACAGCCACATGGTCTGTTTCAGGTCCGTCTGCATGGCGGTGTAGGTGAGCAGCGCCGTGGCCACCTGCAACAGCAGAATGCCGATCAGGAACTTGAATACACCGCCGATTCTCGGTCCCAGCATGACTGACTCCGCTTCTCAATCGCCCCGCGCGACCACCGCCAGGCGTGGCGCGAGGTCCAGACTGCGGCCGGTACGCGTCAGCGAGCGCTCGCCCAGCATGACGATCCACTCCGCCGGCGCGACGCCAGCATCCGACAAGACGTCCACGAGGCGGGCGCGCACCGACTGCAGACTACCGACTCGCCCGGCGAACTCCGGCGGGACGGGCCGGTCGTAGGCGTCGACGACGTTGTACATGTACTCGGGCCCCAGGACGCTCAGATCCACCAACAGGCGTGCGGCCCGCGGGTCCAGAGGCACCAGCCGCGGTTCCAACGTCGAGACGAGGAATGGCCCTGGGGAGGTCGCCAGGCGTGCGGCGAGCTCAACCCCGTCGGCGCGGCGCAAATACCCAGCGAGTTGGTTGCGTGCGGACGCCGCCACGTCCGCTCCGGCGCGGGCCACCAGCGAGCCATCAGCCCGCTCGCCGGACACGGGCACCACGAAACTGTGGCCGCGGACGCCGCCGCCCTGCGCCTGACCCGGGCCCTGGCCCCGACCCTCTCCGGGGTCGGCGAGGACATAGGTCTCGATGACGCGAAGCAGCTCCTGGGTCGCGGCGCGCCGGTCACCGGCGGTAGCGCCCGCCGCCGGAGATCCCGACAGCACGAAGGTGTACAACGCGTAGCCTGGCTCCACGCCGGTCCGGGCAACGCCGGGCGGAAACTGCGCCAGCAGCTGACCGTCCGCCGACGACAGCGTCCTCGAGGTGCCGAACTCCGCGACGCGCTCGCGCCCGGCGAGCATCAGGCCCTCGGTCGCGGCACGCTCGACCACGAGTATGGACGCAGGCCCGGCGATGGCCACGGCACGATCGATCACCGGCATCGCGGCCGGCTCGCCACCCTGGGCCACCACCTCGGTGACGATGTCGGCGAGGTCGCCGCATCGGCCCAGGATCAGCGCGTCCGCCGCCGCGGCTGGTTCCACGCCCTCCGCAGCCAGGTCCGCGACTAGATCGCGGAGCAGGGAAAGCTCCGTCAGATCGGATGTCCGATGCGTGCAGCGCTCGGCCACCCTGCTGCGGAGTACAGGATCGGCACCCGGGAATGCAGTCACGGCATCGGCGCCAACGGGCGGCGCAATCCACGCGTCTACGCCCTGCCCTGCCGAGGTTTGGTCGCTGCCGACATCCCTCGTCGGGCCGGCCATCGGCATCGCACCAGGTTGCTCTGGAAGGCCCACCGGGCGCTCCGTGGCGCCGACATCCGCGGGCGGACGCTGCGCGCCATCCGATGGACGCAACGGCGCGCAGCCGGCGACCAGCAGCGCGGCGGCGATCAGCGGCGGGATGGCGGGTCTCGGCATTGGTCGGCCGCAGGGCAGGGTTCGGGAGAGATGGGCGCGTGCCATCCCGGCACTTCAGAGGGCGCGCCGGTCAGCTCCGCGGATGATAGCGGAATCCGCGGCGCACCATCAGCGCCGCCCGAGGAGCCACCGGCAAGCGGGTTGAAAAGCGCAGCCGATGCGCAACCTCCCTCCGGCAGTGGGAACGACCGCCCGACCGACGCCCAGCCCCCACATCCACCAGCACAGATCGCCCGGACTCCGAGGGCACTTTCCCTCGGCATCCGCATCCCCGGAAATGCACCGCACATGAACAAGCCCTTTGCGCCCGCCTGCGAGGAAAACCAGTCACCCATCCTGCACATCCTGGCGCCCCTTTTCGCGGATCGCACACAGGTCCTAGAAGTCGGCAGCGGCACTGGACAGCACGCGGTGCACTTCGCGGCGGCCATGCCCCAGCTGACCTGGCAGACCAGTGACGTCGACGCCCACTTGCACGGCATCCGACTCTGGCTGGCCGAGGCGGACCAGGGCAACCTGCCGCCCCCCTTGGCGCTGGACGTGGACGGCCCTTGGCCGCAACCGGACCCCGACCACCCCTTCGATGCGGTCTTCAGCGCCAATACGGCACACATCATGTCGTTCGCGCAGGTAGAACGGGTGTTCTTGCAGGTCGGTGCGCTCTTGGATGCGGGTGCGCCCTTCGCGCTCTATGGGCCCTTCAGCGTCGACGGTCGCCACACGAGTCAGAGCAACGCCGACTTCGATGCCATGCTGCGCGCCCGGGACCCGCTCAGCGGCGTACGCGATCTGCGGGACCTCCAGCGCGTGGCCGACGCCGCCGGGCTCGAACTGGAGGTGAATCACGCGATGCCCGTCAACAACCGCACCCTGGTCTGGCATAAGCGCTGAGCGGAGGCCATGGAACCTCAACGACCGGACGCGCAGGAGAACCGAACCATGCCGATCGACCAATCCAGCCTAGACCGTGCACGCGCCGCCTGGCGCTGGCGCGGCCAGGCGCGCCCGGACTTCGCCGCCGAGCCCGTTGCCGGACAGGAGTCCGTCTGGGACTACCCCCGCCCGCCCGCATACGTCCCCGATAGCCGTCTGGTGGAGGTCTTCATCGACGACACGTGCCTGGCCCGCACCCGGCGCGCCGTGCGCGCGCTCGAGACCGGCAGTCCGCCGACCTTCTATCTTTCGCCCGAGGACGTCGACGCGTCCCTGCTGACGCTGTCGCCGCGGCAGAGCGTCTGCGAGTGGAAGGGCCAGGCACGGTATTTCCATGTGCTGGCGGGCGATCGGCGCGTCGACAACGCCGTCTGGTGCTACCCGGATGCCCTCGATGAGGCCGCGTGCATCGCCGGCTGGTTCGCCTGCTACCCGTCGCTGCTGCACTGTGTCGTCGATGGTGAGTCGGTCCATGCCCAGGCCGGCGGGTACTACGGGGGGTGGATCACCAACGAGCTGGTCGGCCCGTTCAAGGGCGAGCCCGGCACGGGCCACTGGTAAAGGCGGCCAGCAGATGCCCAAGCGCGATCCGGTGACCCAAGCGGTGCGGGTGCTGCGCGCCGCCGGGGTGCCGTTCGAGGGCCACCCCTACGACTACGACGGCGGCGGCACCCAAGGGGTCGCCGTCGCCCTCGGCGTGGACGAACACCTGGTCATCAAGACCCTGATCCTGGAGGACGACCGTGGCCAACCGCTGATCATGTTGATGCACGGCGACCTCGAGGTGGCCACGGGCCGCCTCGCCAAGGCCATCGGTGCCAAGCGGGTGCAACCCTGCGAGCCGTCGACGGCAGACCGGCATAGCGGCTACCGGGTCGGCGGCACGTCACCCTTCGGCACACGCAAGGCCATGCCGGTGTACTGCGAGCGTTCCATCGCCGCCCTACCGAGGCTCTATATCAACGGCGGCAAGCGGGGCTTTATCGTCGCCGTCGCGGGCGAGCATCTACTGCGGGTACTGAAGCCCATCCTGGTGGACGCGACGCAGCCGCGACCGGCCAAATAGCAGCCTGGCCACCGCGGCCCGAGCAACCCAAGCGCTATACTTTCGCGCCAACCTCAACCGCGTTGGAGCCGACCATGATGCGCCGCTCGACCGACAGCAGACCCCGACGGCACGCACGCCCGCTCGTGCTGACACTCACGCTCACCGCCGCACTGATGCCCATGGGCGTTGGCGCACAGGTGTTCGGTTTTCTGGACCAGGACGCGGTGCGCTACTTCCGCGGCGACGACACTCGGCTGATGTCCGACAACCTCACCGCCGTGCTCGACGAGCCGGACGACGACGCGTCCGGCGACTGGCGTAACCCCGAGACCGGAAGCTACGGAAGGGCCGTCGTGGAGAAGGCATTCGAGCATCAGGGCATGTCCTGCCGGCGCGCGCGGATCTCATACCACGCCGGCGGTGTCGACGACACCAGCGTCGCGGACCTATGCAAGGTGGAGGGGGCCTGGAAGGTGCTGCGCCTGCCGGAGTAGCCCGCCGAGGGAGTCGGCCCTTACCAATCCGACCCCGACCGATCGGCATCCGCCGTGGCCGCCGGAGCCTGGGGAGGCTCGGGCGTGCTCGGCGGTGCGGCCGTTGCTCTCTCCGCGAGTGGCTTGGCCCTGCGCAGGAAGCGCCCCCGATACCAGCGCAACGCGCCGCCGTGCACCAGGACGCAGGGCTCCGCACCGCTCGGGCAGATCCTGAGTTCTGCGAGCGCACCGGAACGCAGGGCGGCCGGCAACGGAGCCGCCCAGCGTTCCAGAGCGGCGGCCGCCCCTGCCCAGGTGTCCAGATCCTGATCCAGGAGCGCACCCTCCAGCTCCCGCCAGATCACCATCAGCCGCCCTCCGGCGGCGTGCCGCAACAACGCCTCTGCATCCGAGCCGACACCGGGCGCCACCTCGCACCCGGCGGCCTGTGCCAGCCCAGCCAGCAGGGGGGCCGCGCCCGCCACGGTATCCGGCCCCCGGTCCGGCACTCGCCAGGTGCCCCCGCCCCAGCACCACAAGCCGTTGACGGCCGGGCGTCCCGCTGCCTCGCGCAGCCGGTTGGGCTCGGTCTGGAACAGCAGCATCTCCATTTCGCTCATCAGCGCCGCCCAGCGCCTGGCATCGGGGCCGCTCGGCAGGGCACCGTCGATATGCCGACCGACGACTGCAGCGAGCGGGGTCGTGCGCATGTCCGGTGGCCGCTCGCAGCGCAGATACCAGCGATCGGCGACGGGCGCATACACCCGGAGGCCGTCGTCCGAGAAGGTCCGGTTGAGCTCGGCGACTAGGGCGTCGGCCTCCGCCCGGCTGATGCCGAGGTGACAGGCGTCGTAGAGCCGCAGCAGGTCGCGATCCGGGCGCAGGTGCACCGGATCCGCGTGCATCCACCAGCCGGTGTGGTCCCAGCCGGGATCATCGGCGGCGAGTGCGAAGGGGGCGCTGGAGTCGACATCGAAGGCCGAGCACAGCAGCTCTGACAGATCGGCACCCGGGCCGGCCTCGGCCTCCGCGCGGGACAGCAGCAGGTCGAGCGTCGGGGTGTGCAGCCCGGCGGGCCGCTCGGGCAACGGCCCGAGCAACCCGGGAACGATGAGCTGGAGCTGCTCGACCATGATGCTACGACTCAAGGCGCCGGCACGCGCATCGGAGACGGTGCCGAGGATAGGACCGGGCTCATCCCATGGAACCGGAATACGGCAGCGCGCCTGCGCCGGGCAACCCGAGACTCAGGCACCGAGCTCGAGCACCGCATCCATTTCCACCGCCGCGTCCTTCGGCAGCTGCGCGACGCCGACCGCGGCGCGGGCCGGATAGGGCTCGCTGAAGTACTCGGCCATGATCTGATTGACCAGCGGGAAATGACCGAGGTCGGTGAGGTAGATGTTCAGCTTGACGATGTCGCTCAGGTCGCCGCCCGCGGCACGCGCCACCGCCCGCAGGTTCTCGAACACGCGGCGGATCTGCGCATCCATACCCTCCACCAGGGTCATGCTCGCCGGGTCCAGCGGAATCTGCCCGGACAGATAGACGGTGTCGCCCACGCGCACCGCCTGGGAATAGGTGCCGATGGCCTCGGGGGCCTGGTCGGTGTGGATGATCTGTTTCGCCATGCTCGCCTCCGACTAGGTTGAATGCTCGACGCGGGACCATAGGCAGTCGGCCGCGGCGGGTCAATGCGCAGGCTCGGGGAGGACCATCGCCGACCCCTCCGACCGAGCCGAGCCCCCGTGGACTCAACCGAACAGTCGCTGCCACCAGCGCCGGCGGCCCTTGGGCGCCGGCTGTGCCGCCGGCAGGTCCACGGGCCGCAGTTTGCTCATGACCCAACCCGGCAGGGGCGGATTGTCGCTGAAGCCGCAGGCCACACCGAGGTTGTTCGGGTCGTAGATCTTCACGAAGCGAGGCGACGCGGGGTCATCAGAGTAGACGATGCCGCAATAGTCCTCGTCGTGCTCGGCGCGCAGCAGGGCGTCCATCTCGTCGATGAAGCGAGTCACCGACTCGGCCTTCGCCGGCTCGGCCGGCGGCGGCTCCCCGAGCGCGTACAGGTACCAACCGCCGCCCGCGTCCGCGCGCAGCCGTTGCCAGAGCGCATCGAGCTGCGGCCAGCGGAGCGCCGACGTGAAGCTGCCCTTGAACGCGCTCAGAAAGGCTTCGGCATCCGTCGAATCGGTGGATGACGGGGAATCGGCGATGGGCATCTCTGTCTCCAGCGACCCTGCAAACGGGCTCGATAGGTCGGGTCCCCTTTCCGGGTCCCTGCGGCGGGCTGCTATAGTCTCAGCCGCCAGGCCGACGCGGCAAGCTCCGGCCCTTACCCCCCTTGTGCTGAACAAGGCCCCCACCAACACCCCCAACCGGCGGGAGCGGACCCCATGACCGACGCCCTGTTCGAATCGCAGCTCGACGGCCTCGAGCTCGTCAACCGCGGCAAGGTGCGCGACATCTACGCGCTGGACGATGCGCACCTGCTCATCGTCACCAGCGACCGGCTCTCCGCCTTCGACGTCGTACTGCCGCAACCGATCCCGGGCAAGGGAGAGGTGCTGACACGGGTGTCCAACTTCTGGTTCCAGCGCACCGGCCAGCTGGTGCCCAACCACCTGGTCGCGCGCCCGTTGGAGCAGGCCGTGCCCGACCCCGAGGCACGCGCCATCCTCGGCGACCGTGCTATCGTCGTCCGGCGCCTGCACCCGCTGCCCGTGGAGGCCATCGCGCGCGGCTATCTCATCGGCTCCGGCTGGAAGGACTACCAGCGCAGCGGCGGGGTCTGCGGCATCCCGCTGCCGGCCGGTCTGCGACAGGCGGATCGCCTCCCGGAACCCATCTTCACGCCGTCCACCAAGGCCGCCGTTGGTGACCACGACGAGAACGTCAGCTTCGCGCACATCGCCGACCTCATCGGCGCCGAACTCGCCGGGCGCATCCGCGACCTCACCCTGCGCATCTATGCCGAGGCCGCCGACTACGCCCTCACCCGCGGCATCATCATCGCCGACACCAAGTTCGAGTTCGGCCTGGACGACGACGGCACCCTGCATCTCATCGACGAGGCGCTGACCCCGGACTCCTCCCGCTTCTGGCCGGCCGACCAGTACCAGCCCGGCCAGAGTCCACCCAGCTTCGACAAGCAGTTCGTCCGCGACTACCTGGAAACCCTGGACTGGGACAAGACCCCGCCCGGCCCGACCCTACCGGACGACATCATCACCCGCACCGCGGAGAAGTACGCGGAGGCCGAGCGGAGATTGCTCGGGGATTAGCCCCGATCGGCGACTGCGGATTGAATGACGACGACACCGCCGGGCATCAGTAGGCGTGCCGAATCGTTCGTTTCCTGGTCGAACGTGGCCCCTTTTCGCCCATTTCCATTCACGGTCAGTCCCAAGCTCCGTATCGCATCGACCCTCTATTCGAATTGCGAGGGGTGCAGCGACGTGGCCTTGATCATCACTCCGACCACCTTCGGCCGACGTCCACATCGCCGTAGGTTTGGCCGACGAAGGAGGCCCAACATTCAGCGGGTTACGCGGGCTTCCGCGTTGGGTCTCGTACCTCGGCCAACCCTACGACTGGAACGGTGATCGAGGCCCAGCGGTTCGCGAGGTGTCTCGTGGGGGCAGGGACCAGCCACAAGCGGGTGATGCTGTCCCCAAGAGTGCAGACCCACGCTCATTTGTGTTACTAATCTGCCGCCTCCTGTGGTCCCGGTCGTTTAGCAAACTTGTCGGCCCAGATTAATCCCTGTTCCAAGAGCTGCGCAGCTAGGAAATTCCCAATGAACCGACTTTGGACGGCCGGTATGAACTCCAACCATGTACCGCCCACGACAGGAACGTTATATGTGTAGGCAAGGCGATTACCAATGTTACTGGCATGTATCTTTATGGTGCCACTAGCGTAGTTCTTGGATGCGCCGCTAGTCGCCTCGATTTTCAACTCGACCGCGTCGTCGCCGAACATTTCTTGAAGTAATCGAAGCTTCTTACGATTCCGCTCGGCCACCTCCGTCATCAGGCCAGCATCGTCCTCGGGGCGGTCTTCACCCTCATCTAATGCCAGAAACATAGCAGTAACATTCTCTTCCTGCTCCCATGTCTCTAATGCTAAAAACGCTTCGTCCTTTTCTTTTAATGTTAGTCCACTCTGTATCTGTGAAAACCTTTCCATGCGGTCTTTCAACTCTCCCCCCAATTTCTCGTAGCGATTTTCATCAGAGCGCCAGCGAAGCTCTTCCGCGGTCAACTGGTGTATATTTTGCTCGAGCCACGCAGGATACTGTGAACTCGTTTCTTTCCGAAGCTTCTTTATGACAAGGAAGTCAAAAATATAACTAACAAACTGCTCGGTTTCCTTCACCCGCCGTTTGATGTATCTGAAGTCCTTTCGTCTTCTATCGTTCTGCGTTAAACGAATAGGATAGATCGAAGAGATACGAATCAAAGGAATTCCAAGTTGAGATAATGCTTGGTCCTTCAAGTAATCTTTTTTCTTTTGCTCGAGCTTGTTGTGCGTTTGCCCATCAAACTCAATAGCAAGCACGGGAGCCGCTCTCGAATCCAAAACCATTATGTCAACAGGAGACTTCGCTAAGTGATTTGCGAGGTCCTTGGTGTTTTGATTCTGACTTTCCTCGAAGATTCGTTTTTTCTCCGAAACCAAGCGCGCCTGGACAATATCCTGGGTTTGACCTTCGCTCCAAATGGAAAATCGCTCTCCGTAATCAAGGGCAATCTTAGACTCTGCGAGTCTGTTCAGGCGTTCGTGCATCGCATCGGTAAGTGAACCGTAGTCAGTTACGATCCCAGGGGGATGTTCTATCATCGCCGCCAGCGAGAACTCATGTAGGAAGTAGTAGTCTCGCAATGGGTTCTGATCTTTGTTCAGTATCTCGACTTGTTGATTTCTCCATGGGGATATGCGCTGCAGCACTCCCGGAGTGCTGTTCTTCAACCAAAAATCGAGATCATTCGACCACCTGTATCCTTTCGCGGCCGCCTCAACGTAAGCGCCCCACCAACCCCACCCCCCTCCGGTCAGGGTGCGGGCACATCCTCCGGTGCCAGGCGGGTCGGCAGCAGCGCATCGACCTGCTCGGGGCG
>JANQFX010000086.1 GCA_028277725.1 Thiohalocapsa sp. | reverse complement strand
GTTCGTGCCCTGGTTCGACGCCAACCGGTTGGTCAACAAGCTCACCCTCGACGCCACCGATCCGCTGTCGAAGGAGACCGATTACAAGAAGTGCGCCTGCAGGGTGGAGCGAGCCTAGAGGAGAGACGGTAGGCGTGCGACGTCCGAAGCGGCGCGTTCACGGTCCCGGCATAGGCGGCGAGGGTCATCTCCAGTCAGGCATCCAACAAATCGAGATGGCCTTGCTCGGAGCACACACCGGCCATGGCCGCGTCATCGACCGCATCGACTGCACCAAGTGCGGGCGCTGCATCGAGATCTGAGGTCGCGACGTCTTCTCGCCGGCGCTTGGCCAGGTCCATCCGAATGACCTTCTCAAACGCGACCTAGCCGGCGAGATCGGGTCGACCAGCAAGACGCCCAGCAAGGCGGAGACGACCTGAGTTCAATCACCGAGGGTGGACATCATGCAACGACCTATTGCCTCACTGCTCGCCGGCGTCGCACTACTCGCCGCCAACGTCTGCGCCGAGGAGGTGTCATCGCTGCGCGGCCACGCCGTCACCGACGACTCGGACACGGCGCTCAACAAACAGACGCTCGCGCTGCCCGGCGGCTTCGCCGTCGCCTGGGAGGAGCAGCCGCCGATGATCCCCCACCCCATCGACAAGTACAGCGTCGACCTGCGCCAGAACGGCTGCCTCAAGTGCCACAGCCCGGCCACCTACGAGGCCAACAAGGCGCCCGTCATCGCGGACAGCCACTTCTTCGACCGCGATGGCAACCGCACCCAGAAGGTCGCGGCGCGCCGCTATTTCTGCACCCAGTGCCACGCGCCCCAGGCAGGCGCCATGCCGCTGGTGGAGAACGTGTTCCAGACGCGCTGACCACGCCCATCCAGAACAGACCAACAGACCGCGACGGGGCAAGCCATGTCCGATACCAACGAGCCCAAGCACACCAGTGCCAAGCAGTCCAAATCACGCAAGACGACGCTCCTGATCCTGCTGGTGGGCGTTGCCATCGGCATTGTCTTCTGGGGTGGCTTCAATACGGCCATGGAGGCGACCAACACCGAGGAATTCTGTATCTCGTGCCATGAGATGGAGGTCAATGTCTACCAGGAATACACGGACACCATCCACTACACCAACCGCACCGGCGTGCGCGCTACCTGCCCGGACTGTCATGTGCCGAAGGACTGGGTGCACAAGGTCGTCCGCAAGGTCCAGGCCACCAACGAGCTCTACCACCACTTCAAGGGCGACGTGGACACGCCCGAGAAGTTCGAGACTGAACGCTTCCGCCTGGCGCAGAATGTTTGGAGTCAGATGAAGAAGACCGACTCACGCGAGTGCCGCAACTGTCACGAGTTCGACTCCATGGACTACACCAAGCAGGAGAACCGCTCCAGCCAGGGTCATCAGGACGCCGAGGACGCGGGCCTGACCTGCATCGACTGCCACAAGGGCATCGCCCACAGCCTACCGATGCAATACGACCCGGAGAAGGATGCTCCTGGCCGGAGTGAGTTCTACACCCGACTGCAAGACCCGCATGCCGACACCTCGACGACCAGTGCTCAGGAATGATCCGACGCTGAGGTCGGACACCGCCGATTCGCAGGCGACATAAGGGCACCTCGAAATAGTCGAGGTGCCCGTGCGGGACAGGATGCGCGGCAGTCCGGGCATATCTGACTGGCGGGACGCGCGCCACGGTTCCCGTTTCCGCGCAGACCATTGCCGCCGCATGGCCCCGAACCGGCGCTGCCCTCGTATCCTCTCCATCTGAGAAACCGCTGTACGCCATGTCGGAAAAACCACAGCTCATCGACCGTTTCGGCCGGCATATCACCTATGTGCGTCTGTCGGTCACCGATCGCTGCGACCTGCGCTGCGTCTACTGCATGGCCGAGGATATGACCTTCCTGCCGCGAGCGCAGGTGCTGACGCTGGAGGAAATCGCCCGCCTGGGGCGCTGCTTCAGCGGGCTCGGCGTCACCAAGCTGCGGGTCACCGGCGGCGAGCCGCTGGTGCGGCACAACGTGATCTGGCTGTTCGAACAGCTGGGCGCCCTGCCGGGCATCCGGGACCTGACGCTCACCACTGTGCGTCGGCCAGGAATTCTCAACCGATTTGCGCCGCACGCTGCGCGCCAACCCCGCCGACGACGAGCGGGTCAAGCAAACCATCCGCCAGGCGATCTCCATCAAGCCACGCGGGCACGACTTCGACCTGACCAAGCAGCCGATGATCGTCAGGCACATGAACGCGACCGGTGGCTGAGGCATCGCACATCGATGCACTGGCGTCTGGTGTGCCGCCACGCGCAAGGCGCTGCTCGGCTTGAGTCGGTGATGCTGGCGAATCGACCGCGCCCTCACGAACATGTCAGGGCGCTGCTCCGAGTCCCCGTCGAAGACCGATCACCCCGACTCGATGTGCGGGCTGCTCCGGGGTTTCGGCGATCAGGTGCAAATGGGCGCCCGACTCCGGGCCGACACCACGCAAGAGCTTCATCTCGGCAGCCTGGAGTGTTGACGGGCGTCAGGGGAACAACAAACGGAAGCTCCTCCTGAGCGAATTTGAGGTCGATCAAGGCCGCGAATCGGGCGGTGCGGCAGCTTGGGAGCATCTGATGCACAACGAGCGATGGTCGACCGACCCTCGCCGCACATCGAAGGAGAAGCCATGTTTGCCGCCCGTTGCAGGTCGTCCATTCGACTGTTGTCGCCCGCGCTATTCCTCGCATGCTTGCTCGCCGTGCCCGCGGCATGGGGCGGCGGGGTACGTTCTGCTGACATGCTTGCGCACACCTGCGCAGGCTGTCACGGCACCGGCGGCGCCAGCGCGGGCGCTGCGATGCCCACCATCGGCGGCATGGAGAAAATCTACCTGGTGAATGTCCTCATGGACTACAAGAAGGGGCTGCGCTCATCCACCATCATGGGCCGCATCATGCGCGGTTACTCAGAGCAGGAGATCGCGGCCATCGCGAGTTGGTTGGCCGACCGGCCTTGGGTCTCCACCGATAGGCCCGTGGACGGCAGCCTGGCGCACCGTGGCGAGCTGATCCACCAGGAGTTCTGCGAGACCTGCCACGGCGACGGTGGGCGCGGACAGGACAGCAAGTCACCGCGACTCGCCGGGCAATGGGCACCATACATCCGCTACACCTTGGAGAGTTGCCGCGCCAAAGGCCTCAGCTGCAAGACGAGGCAGGGCGCGGAACGTGTCTTGGACCTCGACGACGCCGACATCGACGCGTTGGCCCATTACTACGAGAGTCAGAAGTGAGGCGCAACGACATGACATCGCGGACTATTGCAACGAAGACTGCGGCAATCCCTGCCATTGCCCAGCCCCCCATCGAGCGCTCGGAGGGATCGGAGCCGAGCGGAAGCATCAGCCGTCGACGGCTTCTCACCGCGAGCGGCGCCCTGCTGACGGCGGCAACGCTGGGCATCGGCGGCGGTCTCATCACACCCAGCAGGGTGCGTGCCCAATCGAGCGGTGCCGGCCCCAAGGCCCGTGTCGTCGTCGTAGGCGGCGGCTACGGCGGCGCTATCGCCGCCAAGTATCTAAAGCTGGCCGAACCGGACATCCGCGTCACCCTCATCGAGCGCAACCCGCGCTATGTCTCTTGCCCGCTCAGCAACGAAGTGCTTTCGGGGGAGCGGGACTTGGACAGTCTGACCTTCGATTACCGCGGGCTCAGCCGTCGCGGCGTCGCGATCATGGGCGACGAGATCGTGGCCATCGACCCGGATGCGCATCAGATCCGCGGTGCCGGCGGCGCACGCTACAACTACGACAAGCTGATCCTGTCCCCGGGCGTGTCGCTCGACTTCGCCGCCATCGAAGGCATGAGCGCCGAACTCGCCGACACCCAGATTCCGCATGCCTGGAAGGCCGGTCCGCAAACCGCTCTGTTGCGTAAGCAGATGCAAGCGATGCCGGACGGCGGCGTCGTTGCAATCGTCGCCCCGCCCAATCCCTTCCGCTGTCCGCCCGGGCCTTACGAGCGGGCCGCGCAGATGGCGATGTACTTCAAGCACCACAAGCCGAAGTCGAAGATCCTCATCCTCGACGCAAAGGACGCCTTCTCCAAGCAGGGGCTGTTCCAGGCCGGCTGGCGGGAGCACTACGGAGACATGATCGAATGGGTGTCGGCGGCCGGCGGCGGAGCCATCGAGGCCATCGACGCCAAGAGCCGAACCCTCTCCGGCGCGGTCGAGGACTTCGAGGCCGACGTCATCAACCTGATCCCGCATCAACGGGCCGCGCAGCTCGCCGTCGACGCCGGACTCACCGATGACTCGGGCTGGTGCCCGGTGAATCAGCAGACCTTCGAGTCGCTATTGGCCGCCGACATCCACATCATCGGTGACGCGGCCATCGCCGGTGCGATGCCCAAGTCCGGCTACGCCGCCAACTCCCAAGGCAAGGTCTGCGCCGCCGCCGTCGCCGCCGCCATCAACGGCGAGGCACCGCCGGCAACGAGCTATGTCAATACCTGCTACAGCATCCTGGCCCACAACCACGGCATCTCCGTCGCCGGTGTCTATGAACTCAAGGACGGCAATATCGTCTCGGTGCCCGGCGCAGGCGGTCTCTCCCCGGCCGATGCGGACGCTCGCACCCGCGCCATGGAGGCGGAGTACGCCATCGGCTGGTTCCGGAACATCACCTCCGACATGTTCACCTGAGCCTGCGCTGCACCGCACGCCGATGCACGCGCTCAAGCTGAGCGGCGATGAGGCGGGTCAGCAGCGGGTGTCGCGCCGGGCTTCGATCATGCGGCCTCTTGGCAGCAAGGAGGGCTCGTCACGGCAGACATTCGGACATGACCGGGGTCAGCCGGTGCCGGCGGAGGTGGTTTCCAAGGTCCGTTTCGCCGCTCGATAGCGAGACGCCGACCCGACCAGCAACGCCAGCAGCCACAAGGCCGCGAGCGCAAGCAGCGCGCCGCCGACCCGGCCGAACACGGGCTGTAAGAGTCCCGCCAGTAGAAACACCAGCGCGGCGGCATGCAGCGCGAGCTGCGCCCGCGCACCTCGCTCAGGCAACAGCCGGTGCATGTGCGGGATGCGCAGGTCGAAACGGCCGAGGGCGACCTGCCGCGATTGCAGGTGAAACCAGCATAAGAAGGGCACGATCTTGAGCAGCATCCCGCTCGGTAGGCCCACGCCGACGCCCACCAGCAGCAACAGGCCCATAAGCTCGGTCGATCCGCCCAAGGCCCAGCAGCCGACGGCGCCGAGCAGTGCGGCCATCGCGAGCCACCAATGGAGCAACGTAGCGTCGATCCGCGCCCGCGCGCCATGCGCCTGCAGCCACAGCGTCAGCACCGCGAAGGCACCGAAGCCTGCGGCGAGCAGCGCACCGAGCAGTTGGGCGATCGGGATACCGGCGGAATCAGGCAACAGCGCAGCGAGCGTGAGGCCGAGCAAGGCCAGGAACAACAGCGGCCCGAGTCGGCGGACCACCCAAACTGGATAGGCCGGCGTGACGTGGAATAGGGGTACCACCTGGACGCCAACGGTCAGCACAAGCAGGCCGACCCAACCGAACAATCCCCACGCGGCATGCAGATTCACCCAATCCAGCAGTCGCGGCAGCACGAGCCACCCGAGCAGGGCCAGCGTCAGCATGGCGCCGAGCGCGACGGCAACCATCAGCGCCAGCATCGGCAGCGGAAAACCGCGCAGCCCAGTCCCGCGCCGACGTGCCCGCCAAAGGGCCAGCAGCAAGCCAAGCGCGGCGATGCCGAACCCGAGCGCCGCCGTCGCCGCACCGATGGCCAGCGGCCAGGGGCCGCCACCGAGAAGGCCTGCAGCCAGCCCCGTCGCGCCAATCCCGAGCAGCATGTGCACCGCGCCGGCCACCGGTCGTACGGCCGGCACCGGCGCACCCACGAGAACCGGAAGCATCTGCAGCGACGCACCCACCATGACCATGCCGAGAAACCCGACGGTGAGCAGATGCGTCGCCGCCAGCGCGGCTGGGCTCCAGCGCGTCGCGAGTACCACGTCCGCCTGCCACAGCAACAGCACGCCGGCAGCTGCGGCGAACAGCGGCGCGGTCAAGAAGAGCCGCAGCGGCAGGTCGAGCGGCGGCGCCTGCTCCAGGCTCAGCCCGTCGGTTGCAATCAAGGTTCTGGGCCTCGTGAGACCGAATCGACCGCGTCGGACACGGATGCTGCCGCGGGCTCGATGAGGATGTGCCAATCGCCATCGCAACCATCCACCCGCCAGCGATAGCCCATGCGCCGCAGCATGTCGTACAACGGGAAGGGCTGGCGCCGGTGGCGCAGCAGCAGCCGGTCGCCTTCCGGCAGCATGGCCAGCGCATCAAGGGTACGCTCCAGCGGTTCCGGCGCAGGCAGTTCAGAGACGTCCAGCAGGTGATCCATGGCGACGGTTCAGTCCATCTCGGCGAGCCGTGCCGCCAAGTCAGCGCCCTGGCCCGCCAGTGCGCGGTCGGCCAGCGGATACAGGATGCCCTCTTCCTTCGCATTGTGCTGCTGGATCAGAAAGTGCAGCGTCTCGCTGATGCCGACATAGTCGGCGGCTTCGGCCGCCGCCGCGGCCGCCGCGAGGTCATCCAGCAGGACGCGGATCTGCCCGTGATGCTGACGCATCATCTCCGTCGGCCCTGCCGCCAGCGGCGCAACCTGCTCCAGAGGCGGAAACAACACCTCCTCCTCGAAGCGGAAATGGCGCTCCATCGCGGCCCGAAAGGCTTCCGTCTCGCGGACAACCCGCGGCCAGTCCGTCTTGCGTCCTTGCAGCGACACCGCGCTGAGCAGCCGGTCACAGTCGCGATGATCTTTGGTCAAGGTCTCGGTAATCGTTGCAGGATCGGACATGGGATTCCTCGGTGCGGTCGTGGTTTGGTCGAAGCAGCACGCGGCTGCCCACCGAGTCTCAGGATAGCGCCTCGTGCACGCAAGGTTGTTCACCGCCAGCGCCACCGCGAGCAGCAGCAGCCCGAGCCCGGCGGGGATCAGCACTGTGGCGGTCCACCAGGAACGAACACCTCGCTGAGTTGCATAATCCTAGCTGGAGTAGCTGGACGGTTGTCAGGGTGCGTCCCGCGGGGCGATCAGCGAGGCACAACGACGCGGAATAGTCATTCTATTACAAGGAGTTGTAACAAAGCTGGGCGGCCCGCGGGGCGTGCCATGGCGAGCGTAGCGCCCGTCACCCAAAAGGTGACCGCGGAGCTGCACCCCATCGGCGCCCGTCGCAGTATGCCAAGGTGTGCCAAGCGCAACCGCTCGACCTGTCGGCCCCCATCGAGATCACCTCGGCGCGAGCCCTTGCGACCGCCGCCGAGTGCTGCGGGCCGTGGCCGGAAGTGTGCGAGGGGCAAAGAAAAAGGGGCTGGCTTCCGCCTAACCCCTGATGTCATGGTGCGCCCTGTTGGGTTCGAACCAACGACCACCTGATTAAAAGTCAGATGCTCTACCAGCTGAGCTAAGGGCGCTTTGTTTTTTCAATCAGGGTGTTAGCGGCTCTCTGCGTTCTGTTAGGCTCAATATAGGCTCAGAAAACGCGTGCCCTACCCTGGCTCCTGATCACCGCCGCGAGGCAAAGACTTGGTCTTAGGCTCACAGCGAAGGAAGCGCGCATTGTGCAACATTTGCCGGCCCGTGTCTGCCCCCTACTCGTACGTCAGCCGTTTGAGCAGCGTCGCCCGGTCTTCCTCGAGGGCGGTCTGCCGTGTGTCACGCGCGTCGGCGACCGTGTCCTCTGCATAGCGCATCATCTCGCGGGTGAAGACCTTGGCGCGTGAGCGCACCGTGCTGTCCTTCAGGGTCGAGAGTGTCGTCCGGATCACCTCTTCGGGCACCTTTCGCGCGACGAGGCGGTAGAAGGCTGCCGACTTCGTGTCGCCGAGCGCTTCGAGAATATCTTCGGCGATCAGTCGGACATGCGCCGCCTCTGTCTGCATATCGGGTAGCGCATGCAGCAGATTCCCGTCTGACTTCGCCATTTTTGAAACGTTAACGTTCTTGTCTAACTGTTTATTGATAACTGTATATTGTGTGTCTCTCTGCGTAGACAGGGGCTGTCTCTCTGCGTAGACACCCCCTGTCTCTCTACGTAGACAGGGGGTACCCTGTCTCTCTGTGTAGACAGGGTGGTCTGAGGCAGGCGTTTGCGCAACCCCTACCGGGCGCATGTTGAGTTGATAGCTCGTTGCTATCGCACCGCCGGTCTTCGCGTACTGCTTGGTGCGGATGATGACCCCCATCGTCTCAAGGGAGGCGAGCGCCCGGCACACAGCCGCTTTTTTGAGCCCCGTGCCCGCATCAAGGCGCGTTCCGTCCTTGCGCACAATCCCATAGACCATCTGACTCAGCGAGATCGTATCGACCTGCTTCTTGAAGCCGAACGTCCGTCGGATGATGTACAGCAAGACACGCATCTCCGCGCTACCGAGCCGCGGAATCAGTTCATCGAAAAACTCGTCTGGCACCGACGTGAAGTTCGGGCTGCTGAAGCCTGCGAAGCGCCACTGCCCGTTATCACGCGGCATACGCTGGTGTGATTAGGAGCATGTAGTCCGTACGTCGGCCGGCACCGATCCGACGGCGGCGGATATACCCTGCTTGTTCGAGTTCGTTCAAGTACGTCAGCACACTCCGTGCCGACGCGTTCATGTACGAAGCGATATCACCCTGTGTCGGGTAGTGTTTCGACGCTGCCTTCAGCATGGAAAGTGCGAGGTACGTTTTAATTGCACCCCCGGAGATATGCGGTAGCGAATCTACCATGCTCGATGGCAGCGTGACGGTCATACCTGCATGATACAGCAATATTTGCTCGATACAGAGTGGCGACCTGTGGAAAACACTCGGGCGCTTTGCGTGTACCAACCGCTACAATGGAGACATGAAAGACAACAATGTGAACAACACATTCGGAACTGTTCGGAACGACTCAACAAACATTCCGAACCGTTCCGAACAAAACGACAATCGTTCCGAACCATTCCACACTTCGTTCCGAAACGTTCCGAACGAACGTGCGTCTGATTCGGAAGCAGCAGATCAAGATAAACGCGAAGTTGAGCCAGTCGAACCTGTCACCTTCAGAAGCGTTCCGAACAGTTCCGAACGCGATGGCAATCTTTCGGAACAGAGTGCAGAACCGTTCCGAACAGTTCCGAACGAAACAGGCACCGTTCCGAACCATTCCGAAGTTGTTCCGAACGAATCTGGTGGCGGTTCCGAACCTGTTCCGAACAGTTCCGAACGAACACCGACGAATGCTTCCGAACAGTTTAGAACGGCACCGTCCTGCTCAACCGAGCATACCGACCTCACAATCACCGTGCGCGAGGCTGCACGCATCTTCGAGGAAGCGGGCGTACCTAGAACCGGGCGGGCGATAACCAACTGGTGTAACCAGAATGCGAGGGGAGTGACCCGTCTTGAGTGTTGCTACAACAACGAGGAGCGCAAGTACTACATCGCACCCAACAGCATCAGCAAGGTGATTCAAGAGGAGCGTAAGAAGACGCAGTACACCGAGTATCGCGAAGGGCACATGGCCGCTTCAGAAGGAGGCGCAGAGCGTTCTGAACATGTTCCGAACGGCACTGAACCGCCCCGAGTATGTCGGAGGCTGCTTCGTTTGAGTCAGGCCGCCATGGCGGCCGGCTCGGTTTGCCGATAGTAATCGGCTTCCGCCTCTGCCG
>JANQFX010000021.1 GCA_028277725.1 Thiohalocapsa sp. | reverse complement strand
CGGTCTCGGCGTCGGCTGTGCGGCGCCTCGGCCCGGGTGCCTGGTCCAAGCGCTGGGCTGGCCGGCCTCACTGGCCCAGTCGTCGGTGCGGGGCGGATGGTTACAGGAGGCGGTGAAGAAAGTGCTCTTCGCGCCCATCCAAGTAGCTGTGACCTTGGATCAGTCGCCGATGTCGCTTGTCCGCCGCCGACAGACGGCGCTCGGTCACGCGGACATGGACCCTAGGCGACGCCACCGGCAGGTCAGGTCAAGGGGACATCGGTTGGTTTGACCGCGCGCACGGCTGCGCACCCGCAGTCGTTGTGCTACTGCTGTCGGCATCGCACTCAGCAAGGAGATTGCATCGATGCCCACCACGACCGGCATCAAGCGCGGCGGCATTGATGACGCAAAGCCACGGGCCGCTGGCGCAGCCACAGAGCGAGCCGTCTCCGACAGGGGGGGCGTCTCATTCATGCCGTGGGTGCTCGCCCTGTTCGGCACCGCGGTGGGCGCTGGGGTCTTGTTCCTGCCGATCCAGGCCGGCCAGGGGGGATTCTGGGTGCTCGGCGCGGCAGCGCTGATGGTGTGGCCGACGATTGTCCTGGGGCATCGGTTCTACGCCCTGATCCCGAGCCGAGTCGGCGGCGGCTTGGATTACTCGTCCGCCGTTGCCCATCGGTTGCCGCGGCTGGCGCTCCTCCTGCGACTGCTGTTCGTTGCCTGGCTGTTCGTGCTGCTCACGGCCTATTCGATCGGGCTGACCAATGGGCTCGTAGCGTTGCTGGCGGAGCATCACTGGCTCGGGGCGGAGACACCGGCGCGGTCCTGGTTCGCGTCGGCCGTGCTCGGAGGTCTGTTGCTGCTGCTGGGCATGGCACGGCCCATCCTGGTCCGTCTGCTCGGCGGCCTCAGCCTGGTGCTGATCGGGTTGCTGATGACGGTCACCGTCGCGCTCGTGCCCCATTGGAGTCTCGACATCGCCCTTGCCGCGTTGGCGCCGCCGGAGCCCGAGGCCGCGCTGCGGCAACTGTTGATCCTGTATCCACTGCTGACGTTGTCGTTCATGTTCTTCCCCAGCCTGTCGGGGCTGGTGCTGGACCTCCAGTCGCAGCTGCCGGATCGCGCCGGTCGGGAGCGGGTGACCGGGCGCGTCATCAACGCGGCCACGCTTGCGCTGTTCGGGTTCGTGCTCGGCTTGGTCGCGTCCTTCATGCTCGCGGTGCCGGCGGCGGAGTTCGCCGCCGCCGACCGTCAGAACATCTCTGCGCTGGATTTGGTGGGGGAGCGGTTCAGCCATAGCTGGCTCGGGGCCTTGGGGCCCGCCGTCAGCCTGATCGCGCTGAGTAGCTCCTTCATCGGCATCTATGTCGGCTATCGGCTGGCGCTGCTGGCGCTCTTCGGGCGGGGTGACACTCGGGCTCGGCCCGCTCCCCGCTGGCCCGAGGCCCTGCTGCTCATCGCCACCCTCTGCCTGCTCCTGCCGCCGGTGATCGCCAATGTGCCGGTGATGGACATTCTGGGGGATCTGGTCGCACCGCTCGGTGCCATCTTCCTGCTGCTGGTGCCGGCGGGGATCGTGCTCACCGCGGCCGATCTCCGCGCGGAGCGGGGCTTCGCCGCCTGGTTCTCCGTTGCCAGCGGCGTTGTCGTCATCGGCGCCTATTTCATTGGCAAGGGGCTCGGCGGAGGTTGACTCAGAGCCCCATCGCGCCGCGCAAGGTCCGGTCGAAGGCGTCGCGAAGCAGCACGCGGTAGTCTTCCGGGAATCGAATGCCGAGCGGGCCGAGCCTGGCCTGTGCGCCCTTGGTCTCGAAGTGCTGGATCTCCTCGGTGGGACCGCCCTGGAAGTAGAGCGTCAGCGGGTAGAGCGGGTCGCCTTCCGTGAGCGGGGCGATCACGCGGCGCTTCCAGTCATCGAAGGGCACGACCTCGATGGGCTTGCCGGTCAGCTCCGAGAGCAGCGCAACGTACTCGCGCAGGCCGATCTCGTGCGGGTTGGAGAGGTTCAGCATCGTGCGATCGCTGTCGGTGTCGAGCGTCAGCGCGACCATCGCGGCGGCGAGCCGGTCCACGGGCACGGCCTCGAACACCAGGTCGAGGTCCGGCGCCAGGCCGCGGGACAGGTAGGCGCGCATCATCAGCAGCGCGAAGTTGCTTCCGGCGGGGCTCGCGACGCCGGTGCGGCTGTTGGCGAAGATGTTGCCGGGCCGCAGGATGAGACCGCTCAAGCCGCGCGCGAAGGCCTGCTCCAGCAGCCGCTCCGAGACCCATTTGGACAGCGCATAGCCGCCGAAGAAACCGGCCGGGGTCGGTCCGACGCGGTCCTCGTAGCCGACCCCCTGGGCATCGGCCTCGGTGATGGCGCTGGCCGTGGAGACGAAGGCGAGCTTCTTCGGGCGCCCGCGCAGGGCCAGGCGGATCAGCTCCAGGGTGCTGTGGGTGTTGGCCGCCTTGAGCCGATCGTAGCCGTAGATGTGGTGAACGAAGGCGCCGCAGTGGATGATGTGCGAGCAGTGCCCGTGCAGGCGTCGGGCGTCGACGGGGCCCAGTCCGAGCCCGGGCGCGGTCAGATCGCCCGCTAGCGGACGGATGCGCTCGGCGGCCTCGCCGGGGTCGAGGCCGAGGCGATGCAGGGCGTCGCGCTGCTTGGCCTGCAGGTCGGTGGCCTGGCTGCCTGGCTTGATCAGGCAGTAGACCGGCCGGTCGGTCTTCTCCAGCAGCTCGGTGAGCAGGTGACCGCCGAGGAAGCCGGTGGAGCCGGTGAGCAGCACGGCGCCGTCGCCAGGATCGACCGTCGCGCCGCTCCAGGCCGGCTGGATGCTCGGATCGAGGACGGCGTCGGCCTCCGCGGCCGAGCGATCGGCGGTGTGGTCCGCCCGTCCACCCAACTCGTCGATGGTCTTGGCCAGGCCCTCGATGGTCGGATGCTGCAGGAAGGCGTCCAGTTCGAACGGCTTGTCGATGCGCTCGCGGATGCCGGCATACACCGTCGCGAGCAGGATGGACGAGCCGCCGAGGGCGAAGAAGTCGTCGGTGATGCCGAACTCGGTGCGGTCCAGGCTCTCGGACCAGACCTGCCAGATGATGCGCTCGGTCTCGGTGCGCGGCTTCACCGCATCGGGCCGGGCGGCCTCCTCGAGCACCGGCGGCGGGAGGCGCTTGCGGTCGATCTTGCCGCGGGCGGTGACCGGCAACGCGTCCAGCGTCATCAGCACGCTCGGCACCGAGTATCCAGGCAGCTGTTCGCCGAGCCAGGCCTTGTAGGCGTCCAGGTCGAAGGCGTCACGCCGCGCCGCCTCCGGTTGCAGGTAACCCACCAGCACCTTCTCGCCCTTCACCTTGACCATCGCCACCGCAGCGTTGGCGATGTCCGGATGGTTCACCAGGCTCTGCTCGATGCCGTCGAGCTCCAGCCGGAAGCCGCGGAACTTGATCTGGCGATCGGCCCGGCCGACGAAGGCCAGGCTGCCGTCATCACAAAAGTGGACCAGGTCGCCGGTCCGATAGACGCGGTCGGTGGGATCGCCGCTGAAGGGGTTGGGCAGGAAGTGCTCGGCGGTTCGCTCGGGCAGGTTCAGGTAGCCCTTGGCCAATCGGTGGCCGCCGATGTAGAGCTCGCCGGTCTCGCCCGGCGGCATGGGCTTCCGGTCCTCGTCCAGCACGTAGAGCACGGTGTCCGCCAGGGCCTTGCCAATGGGCAGGGGTTCGGACGGATCGGCCAGTTCGGTGATGAGCTGGAAGGTCGCGAGGATACCGGTCTCGGTGGGGCCATAGCCGTTGACGAAGGCGCGTGGCCGGCCGCTCGGGTTGTTGAGGACCTTGTGCACGGTCTTTGGGTTCACCACGTCGCCGCCGGAGAGCAGGTATCTGACGCGGCGGAACATGCCGGGCCGGAAGGCGACCAGCTGATCGAACAGCGCTGAGGTCACCCACATGACGCTGATCGCCTGGTGCTCGATGAAGTCCGCGAAGGCTTCCGGGTTGATGAGGGTCTGGTAGTCGACGCAGACCAGGGTCGCGCCGTTCAGAAAGGCCGTCCAGATCTCGAACGAGGCGGCGTCGAAGGCGATGCTGCTCGATGACAGCACTCGGTCGTCGGCGTCGATGCTCAGATAGCGCGGGCTCAGGATCAGCCCGCTGATGGCCAGATGCGGCAGCAGCACGCCTTTCGGCTGGCCCGTGGAGCCGGAGGTGAAGAAGACGCAGGCGGTATCGTTGCTATCGATGTGCACCCGGCGTGGCTCCGGGGACCAGGCGTAGGGGTCTTTCAGGTCATCGAGGCTGATGGGTGCGGTGAAGTCGAAGTCCGCGCGTTTGTCGGGTGCCACGAGCAGACACTTCGGCGCGGCGTCCTCGACGATCGCCCGGCGCCGCTCCAGGGGCTCGCGCAGGTCGATGGGCACATAGGCGGCACCGCACTTCAACGCCGCCAGCATCGCGACCATGAAGTCGATGCCGCGGGGATAGGCGATGCAGACCAGGTCGCCGTGTTCGACCCGGTGCGCGCGGTGCAGCCAGTCGGCGACCCGGTTCGAGAGCAATTCCAGCTCGGCGTAGGTGATGCAGGCGCGGCCATGGCGCACGGCGATCGCATGCGGGTTGTGCGTGGCAACGCGGGAGAACAACCCCGCCAGGTTCTGGGGATCATCCAGGCTCAGGTCGGCGGGTGCGCTTGGGGTAGTGTTCATTTATCGACTCCAAGGGGGCCGGATGTCGGCCGACGCTCGGTAGATTGAACTGATTTGACGCGGCCGGCTATCGGTGGCGCTCGACCCCGTGCCGGCCGGTTCCGGCCATTCGCGCTGGCGGCACGCCGACCCGCGCGTTGGATCGATCCGTAGTGAATGGACAACACCCAACCCGCCAGGGCCTGCCCATCGCCTCGCAAGCCGAAAGGTGGAGCTGGGACAGAAGGTTAGAAGGGGACGGACACCGGGTCAACGCGCACGACCGGAGCCCGGTGCAGGTCGGACCACCGCCGGTGCACGTGCGCGGAGCACCTCCTTCAGTCGACGGCCGGGCCGCGACGGGGCGAGCGGGTCGTGACTGGTTGAACCTAGATGGGGCAGTTGACCGCTCGAGGTGGCAGGCAAGCGCTTATGCTGCTTGGGAACAGCCCAGCGCTTGCAAGTCACCATCAGGGTGAGGGCCGCTACGACCGCCAGAGCACGCCCCGCGGGGCGCTGAGCTGCGTTACAACTCGTTGGAATAGAATGACTATTCCTCCTCATTGTGCCTTGCTCAGCACCCCGCGGGACGCACCCTGACGGCCGTCCAACTACTCCATCTAGGTTTAAGGAACGCGGGTCTGCCAGGGACATACAAGCTCGACAAGACCACGATGGACCGGGAGATGCAGACGACGACGGGTGGCTAGTCGCCTGCGGGCCGCTGCCTCGACCAGCTGGCCGGTTCGCACGGGAGTCGCGGACAACGCCGCTAGGGTCCCGTTTGATCCGCTAAGATGGGCGACCTCACCGGGCACGCCCGCATTGCCGCTGTACGTCTCACTGCGTTGCAAGCCGC
The DNA here is from genome assembly GCA_028277725.1 of Thiohalocapsa sp. Classification (GTDB taxonomy): domain Bacteria; phylum Pseudomonadota; class Gammaproteobacteria; order Chromatiales; family Chromatiaceae; genus Thiohalocapsa. The sequence continues at coordinate 4,200 of JANQFX010000021.1, read as the reverse complement.
CACCAACACCCCACTCCCGCCGATCATCGCGGGCCCGATTCCGCGTCGCGTCACACCGAGCCGGCTCGTGCTCTGGTTGGTGCTGACGGAGCCCCTGGACCTGCGCATCGCGCTGTATCGGGCCGGCCACCAGGCCCCCTTGCTGAGCGCGGACCTGCCCGCAGCGACGGCCCATCAGGTGCGCGTCGGCGTGCACGCCTTCGTGCGGCTCATCGACCTGCAACCGGCACGGCCGCTGCCCACTGACGAACAGCTGGAATACGACCTGCGCGCGGTCACAGCCGACGGCGAGCAGGGCCTGTGCGAATTGCTGCCGCACCTGTGCTACCCGGGCCAGTCGCGTCCGAGCCTGGTGATTCGCTCGCAGCTGCGGGACCTGGTGCATGGCTCCTGCCGCAAGCCCCACTTCGATGGGCCGGATGCGCTGCTGCGGCTCGATGACCTGATCGGCGCCGCCGGCTGCGATCCGCAGTCGCGACCGGCGCTGCTGATGATGACCGGCGACCAGATCTACTGCGACGACGTCGCCGGCCCGATGCTGGCGGCGATCCTGCACCTCATCGACCGGCTCGGCCTGTATCCGGAGAGGCTCACCGGCTCGACCGTCGCCGACAGCGAGGAACTGGCGGCGAGCCCGGCCTGCTACTACCGCCGCGAGCAGCTGCTGCCGTACACGCGCGCCAACCGTGCGCTGCGCGACCTGTTCTTCGGCGGTGCGAGCAAACCCATCTTCACGACGTCCTCCGCCCACAACCACCTGATCACATTGGCCGAGGTGGTGGCCATGTATCTGTTGGTCTGGTCGCCGGTGCCCTGGTCGTTGATCCAGACGGACGAGACGCCTCCGCCGCGGCCGCTCTCCCCGGAGCTGGCGGCCCGCTATGCGGCGGAGCGCCCCGTGATCGAGCGATTCCGTGCCGGGCTGGCGCGGGTGCAACGCGCGCTTGCCCACCTGCCCGTCTACATGATCTTCGACGACCACGACGTCACCGACGACTGGAACCTGACCCGCGGCTGGGAGGAGTCCGCCTATGGACACCCGTTCTCACGCCGCATCATCGGCAATGCGCTGATCGGCTACTGGCTGTTCCAAGGCTGGGGGAACGACCCGGAGCAGCACGCCGACCTGCTTCAGGCCGCGCTGCGCTGCTTTCCACCGGGAGGCATCGAACAGCGGGCGTCGGTCGCGGCCCCCGGAGGGACCCTGGACGCGGTCTCGGTGCCGCCGCTGGCGGGCGAGATCGATCCGGTCGAGATCGAGCCGGGCGAGGCGCCGGACCAAGATGCCGGCCAGCAGGCGCAGGACGCACTGATCGACCGGCTACTGGACTTCGAGCACTGGCACTACAGCGTGCCGACCTCTCCGAAGCTGGTCGTGCTGGATACCCGCACCCACCGCTGGTGGTCCGAGTCGAGCCTCGCCAAGCCGTCCGGGCTAATGGACTGGGAGGAGCTCTCCGAGCTGCAGCAGACGTTGATGCACGAGCCCGCCGTCGTGATGGTCTCGCCCGCGCCGGTGCTGGGTGTCAAGCTGATCGAGAACGTGCAGCGGGTGTTCACCTGGTTCGGCCACGCGCTGCTGGTCGACGCCGAGAACTGGATGGCCCACCCCGGCGCTGCCAACGTCATGCTCAACATCTTCCGCCACCGGCGGACGCCGCGGCACTTCGTGATCCTGTCCGGTGATGTGCACTACAGCTTCGTCTACGATGCCGAGCTGCGCTTTCGCACCAATAGCCCCCTGATCTGGCAGATCACGACGAGCGGCCTGAAGAACGAGTTTCCGCCGGCGCTGCTGCGCCGATTCGACCGGTTGAACCTCTGGCTGTACGGAAGCAGGTCGCCGCTCAACTGGCTGACGCGCCGCCGGCGCATCCGCCTGCGCGCTCGACGCCCGAATGGCCACCACCACCGGCGTCTCTACAACGGCAGCGCGCTCGGGCGGGTCAGGCTGGATGCGGGCGGCACGCCCGTGGATATCCGGCTGCTGACCGCAGACGGGGGCGAGGTGGAGTTTCCCGAACCGCCGTGACGCGCCAGGCCAGCACCTCTGACTATCCGAAGAGCACACCTGAGCCGGATCGACTGCTCCGACGTTGAGCCGCATCAGGCAGGTCTGGGCAAGAGGCTGGCTTTGACCGGAGGCACTCGATAGGTCAGGATTGGGCTGGCGTCGGGTCCCCGCGACAGAGATCCTCGGTGCCCGAGCACTCGACCTGGATGATGTGGCTGGACGATCGTCAGGGTCCGTCCCGCGCGCCTGATCCCAAATCGGCCAGCGAGGCACAACGACGCGGAACAGTCGGCCTACTCCAAGGAATTGCAACAAAGCCGGGCGCGCCGCGGGGCGTGCCATGGCGACCGAAGCGCCCGTCAGCCAGTGGGTGATCTGAGCTCCGCCGTCGAGCCAGAAGCAGGTCAGCGCCTTGCATAGAAGTCGGTGCGGTCGACTGTTCCATCTCGGTTCAGGGAAGTACGCGAGGTATGGCGGTCCTTCGCTGGCGATCGTTGCGCTCCGTGCCGAATAACCTCCAGTTTCTTCGTGATATCCGGAAACTGGATAATTGTTTGTTATGTCGGAAAGTCCCATGGCACACGAAATACCAAAATGGGGTTCTCGCGAATGGTGCCAGTTCGTGCGGCAAAACTCAGCCGCTTTCGATGCTCTACCCTCCGACACCTACACTAAGGATGGCCTCCTTCGTTGCAAAGATCTGATCCGCGTACAAACTAACCACTCATACACGCTGTGGCTGCGTCAGGACGATCGTATTTCCGTTGCCGCCAACTCCTATTCGGCGCCAGTGGCGGATTACATATCTCGCGATCCAAACCTATGGGACTCAGCTGCAATTCGCGTTGTTTCGGGTCGCGGCATTTCTGGTCGCGCACTGATGTTTGGTGTCCCGTTGCAGAGAGCAGTTGGAATTGCCCTTCGCGAAGGGTTCATCAAATGTGAATTCTACCTGCCTGACCAAGAAGATGACGTCTACTCCGCAACGCTGCTCTTTCATGTAAACAAGCGAAAGGAATCAAATGATTCAATAATCGAGTTGCAGGTGTGGCAATACTGCCCTGGCCTCTCGGAAGTCTTTTACGTCCATGCTGAATCTACCGACTTTGTTACAAACGTCTCGCATCTGGATGGCGCTATCATCCACTTCGATCCCGTCGACGTCGTGCATTTATTTAGGTTCTGCGATAAGATCAAAGGTAACGACTATGAAAAGCAGTTCCGCCTTGATGGCGAGATTCCAATTCAAGACATGCTGAATATCGTCTCTGCATATCTGCCCGTGACCGAGTTAGTTGATGAAGCCTTTCAAGTTTGCGAACGGGCGACATAACACGCCCATCAAGCCGAGCCCATACTGCGCATCGAGCCCAAAGCAATCCCGTAGCTTTGCAAAGGCGCAGTATGGCCCGGCTTATGGGTGACGTTAGCTGCCACAACACCCGCGCAACGATGACTCTTGAAATAGAAACAAAAAGTGACAAAGGTTATAGATTTGGAGGGGGGGGGAAAGGGGTCACGCTCACTTGGATCGTCCCGTGACGACCAAAGACCCGATTAGCTTAGACTGTAGAGCTGATGCGCCGCCTTTCGGCGGCTCATGAAGGGGGGCCGCTTTGAGCGGCTCAGGAATCAAAAAGCCTCCGCCTTTGGCTGGGGATGGTTAATAATATAACTACATAACACACAATCGAGAATGAGAAACATGACAATACGCCACCCCATTAAATATGCGTTTATACTCATTATATGTTCGCTCGCTGAGTCAGCTTTATGTGATGTTGAGAGAGATGCTCAGAGAGTTCAGTTAATGATATCTTGCGGCGTGCTTATTGATAGTAATGAGTACGAACGTTTTATCTATCGGACAGATAAGGAGTCAAGAGCTTCCGCCCATGAAATGCTCGTGGAAACACTAAAGGCTCGTTATCCGAAGGAGGACATTGACAAAATGTTTCTCAACGCGATTTTTAACGGGATAGGCGGGATTAAAGAGGGAGTAAGCGACCAGAAAATAAGGGAGGTGTTGCGTATGTGCAGGGATTTTTTTGATGAAGTAAACGCCGGCGAATAAATGATTCACACGGGAGAAAAGGGGCCATATATGGTCCGCCCCGCGATGCAAGAGGAAAATCGCCGATCAGCAGAAGGAAACGTTGCGGCCATATATCCGGCATCGTTGTTGG
>JANQFX010000036.1 GCA_028277725.1 Thiohalocapsa sp. | reverse complement strand
ATCGAGCGGTCGAAATCGGCCGAGACCCTCTCGAGGCTCTCCATCCATGCCCCCGGCGCGTCGGCCGCCGCGGCTTTCTCCAGGCTCTCGGCAGCCTCTCTCAAGCGCAGCAGGCCGATGTTCCCGGCCGCGCTCTTGAGCGTATGCGCGAGATCGGACACCCGCGCCGCATCGCCCCCTGCCGCCGCCCGCCGAATCGCATCCATCGTCACCGGGGCGGTGGCATGGAAGGTCTCGATGATGCGGCGGGTCCGCTCGAGACCGAGCGCCCCGCGATGCTGACGGATCACGGCCTCATCGAGGATCACGCCCGGTCGCGGCATCGGGGCATGGCTGCCGCTTGGTCTCTCGCGTGCTTTCGCCAGGCATTGGGCGATCGCCGTTCTGAGGTCGGCGGGATCGAAGGGCTTGCCCAGAACGCCGTCGGCGCCGGCTTCGAGGCAGGTCTTCTCCTGCGTGGTCGCCAGATCGGCGGTGAGCGCGAGGATCGCGACGGAGGAGGCGTCGGGCGCGGGCAAAGCCCTGATCCGCCGGATCGCCTCGAGGCCGCCCATGCCGTCCATCCGAATGTCCATGAGGACGAGATCGGTGCCCCCCGGCGCCAGGGCTGCGATCGCCGCTTCCCCGCTCGCCACCGCTTGGACGCTATGGCCGTCGCGCTCGAGGAAGCCTTCCGCGACCAGTTTGTTGACCTCGTTGTCCTCGACCAGCAACACACGCAGATCGCGCTGAAGTCCCGCGTCGCTGTCCGCCGGCGCGGATGGCGCCGCCTCGGCCGCCGCGACGAGCACCCCGTCGAACCAGAACGTGCTCCCCGAGCCGGGACGGCTCTCGAAGCCGACATCGCCTCCCATCGCCCTGGCGAGCTTCCTGCAGATGGCCAGGCCGAGGCCGGTTCCAGCGGCCGGCGCGCGCCCTTCGGCGGGCCGCTGGACGAAGGGCGTGAAGAGGTTTCGCCGTGCGTCCTCGGGGATGCCGACCCCCGTGTCCTCCACGGCAAAGCGGATAGCGGTCCCGGAGCGGCGTGCCGAGATCGTCACCGAGCCGGCCGGCGTGAACTTCACCGCGTTGGTCGCAAGGTTGAGCAGGATCCGACGGATCTTGGCCTCGTCGCCGACGATCCGCGCGGGAAGGGTCTCCTCGATCTCCGTCGAGAGCCGCAGGCCTTTGGCCTCGGCCAGGGCGGCCACCGGGGTGACGACCTGCTGCAGCAAAGCCCGCAGGTCGAAGGCGGCGTCCTCGACCTCCACCACGCCGGCTTCGATCTTCGAGTAGTCGAGCACGTCGTTCACCAGGGCCGACAAGACCTCGCCCGATGAGACGAGCGCCGCGAGGTAGCCGTTCTGCTGCGCGGTCAAGGGGCCGTCCTGCAGGAGGCGCGCCAGTCCGAGGATGCCCGTGATCGGCGTTCGGATCTCATGGCTCATGGTGGCCAGGAAGGTCGACTTGGCCCGGCTTGCCTGGTCGGCTTGCTGCTTCGCCTGCTTGTACTCCGTGACGTCGGAGAGGATCAGAACCGTTCCGATGAACTTCTCGCTGACGTCCAGCATGCGCTGGGCCTTGACCTCGAAGGCCCGCCGCCCCCGCTTGGTGTCGAGGCTGCATTCGAAACGCTCGAGGGGGCTGCGCCAGTCGAGCAGGCTGTCGATTTGCCGCTCGAGCAGGTCGTAGCGCTGCCGCGCGTAGTATCCCTGGCCCGGTACCGCGATCTCGCCGAACAGGGCGGCGGCGGCATTGTTCAGGTTTTCGATCTGCCCGTGATCGTCCACCAGAACGACCGGATCCTTCAGGCTCTCGAAGATCGTCAGGTACTTGTTCTTCTCGTTGGCGAGCGACCGGTTGCTCGCATGCGCCTCGTCGAGCAGCTCGCTCGCGCTGGCGGCGGACCACTCGGAGCAGAGGGCGATCTCGACATGATCGAAAAAGCGCTCGACCAGCAGGCGATCCCGTTCCACCGCCTGGCCGGGATATCCCTTCTCGGAAACCAGATCCAGGTAAGCCTGGCGGTAGTACTTGGTGAGCCCGAGAAACAGGCTCAGCGGGATGCCCCGCCGGCGATGCAGCCTCGCCTCCTCGACGGCGAACTCGACGATCGTTTCGTTCAGGTAGTCCAGGCCGGCCGGCAGTTCCAGCGGCAGGCTGGAGGCCTCGAGAACGCGCAACAGGGGCTTCGAGAAGCCGCAGATCGATTCCCGCCACGGCTCCGCAAGGGTGGAGCTGAACCGCGTATAGCCAAGCCGCTTGGCGTAGGCCAGGACGCGCTGGACGAGCCAATCCTCCTCGGCCGCGATCAGCTCTCTCAGCGAATTCACGTCACCTCCCCGCGACGGCCATTCACGAACGGTCTAGCGACATGCATGGTATCGACCTCCAACAGCACAGCGGAATACAACCATGCCCCGGCGTATGACAAGCCTGTGCCAGAATCTGGCTGCATCCCGAAGATCACCGTTCCCTCTCCCTTCAGGGACCGTATCAGGGAGAGGGCATGCAGCATTCGAACTGAAAAGCTATTTGTCTCAGAGCCTTACGAAAACCAGCTAGGCCGAGAACAAAGGCCATAGCGATCAATGTGAGCTAAGCCATTGAATAATATAGGAAAACTTGTGATGGGCGGAGGTTAGCGCCCCCTATAGAGAGCATATCGAACTTTCTGCTGCGCGCCCTATCGGCGTTTGAGGTCAGTATCTGCAGAAGCGCTCCCGGTAAGCGCCGGGGGCAACTCGAACAAGACGCTTGAACGAGCGCCTCATCGAGTCCGTACTGCGAAAACCGCAGATCTCCGACACCGCCTGGAGAGAGTCGTCTGTCTCCTCGAGATGTCTGCGAACCGCGTCAACTCGGAGCTGCTCAACGAATGCGGCTGGAGTTTGTCCCACTTCGTCGTGAAAGACGCGAGAGAAGTTCCGCAGGCTCATGTTGGCGCGTTCAGCCATCGCTTGAACGGAGAGATCGCCAGATAGGTTGTCTGCAGCCCATGCGATGAGCTCGTTGATCGTGTCACGTCCAGTATGCTGCGACTCCAACGTTGTGCTGAACTGCGACTGCCCGCCAGGTCGGCGCATGAATACGACCAATTGCCGAGCGCACTCCAGCGCGACCGCCTGGCCAAGGTCTTCTTCGACAAGGGCTAGGGCAAGATCGATGCCGGCTGTGACGCCGGCAGAAGTATAGAGATCTCCATCCTTTACGAAGATCGCGTCGGCCTGCACGTCGATTTTCGGAAACCGGACGGCGAGGTCTTGGGTGCCGCTCCAATGGGTGGTCGCCTTCTTGCCGTCCAGAAGGCCTGCTGCGGCCAGAAAGAACGCGCCGCCGCATATCGATACGACTCGCCGGGAACGCTCTGCCAGCCCACGTACCGTCCCTGAGTATTCCGACGGCGGCTCTTCGCACCACACCAGGTCAGTGGCAGGAACGATCAGCGTGTCAATCGCACCGCGATAATTCTTGGCAGACCGTTGAGCGACCATGGCGATGCCCCCGCCCGACGGAATCGTCGTGGCGCCATCTTCGCCCAGGAGCTCCAGAGTGTAGGGCGGTATCTCGTGTCCTGCTAAGCGGTTTGCGAGCGCAAACACCTCCCAGGGACCCGTTAGGTCAAGGAGCATGACGCGCGGAAAGGCCAGGAACACGACCCGTCGCTGATAGGCGGATCCGCGCCTTGTTGCGGCTTTGCTCATCGGGTCCCCCTTTCATCAAGCGATTGGCCGAATATGTCTGAACATTGTCGTTTACGCCAGCTACGGAGTCCAGCAACCTTGCGCTCACATCGGGCGCGAATGACGCTCACTCACGTCAGAGCCAGCGAGGGACGGGATGAACAACGAGACTCACACGGACCTGAACCGTAGACGATTTGTCGGCACAGCGACCGCACTGGCAGCAGGCATCGCGATGTCCGGCCAATCGGCACGCGCCGGCGCAAGCGAGGGAGAGCTCCAGAAGTCAAAACTCAAACTGCCGCCAATGCACAAGGGCAGGAAACCAGAAGTGGCAATGCTGCTGTACCCGGGCGTGACGCTCCTGGACCTGGTCGGCCCCCAGGCCGTCTTGTCCCCGTCTTGCAACGTCCATGTGGTTTGGAAGAACACCGATCTGATGGAAACAGACAGTGGTCTGATCATGAAGGCAACCTCGACCCTCGGCGAATGCCCGAAAGACCTCGATGTGCTGTTTGTTCCCGGTGGCGAATTCAGCGTCATGATGGACCCGGAGGTGCTCGAATTCCTGGCCGACCGCGGGTCACGGGCGAGGTACGTGACGAGTGTTTGCGGCGGCTCGATCGTGTTGGGCGCTGCCGGCCTGCTGCAAGGATACGAGGCCACCTCGCATTGGTCTGCCCGCGACGCCTTGTCACTGTTCGGCGCAACGCCGGTTGAGGCCCGCGTCGTGCGCGATCGCAACCGGATATCAGGCGGCGGCGTCACAGCCGGAATCGACTTCGGGCTCGTGCTGTTGGCAGAGCTACTCGGTGAGGACGTGGCGAAGCTCTCTCAACTTGCGCTGGAGTATGACCCTGCACCGCCGTTCGACGCCGGAACGCCAGCAAAGGCGGGCCCCGAAATCATGGGTAGGATGAAAGAGTGGCTCGGACCGGCGGGAGAGATGTTGATGCCGATGTGTGCCGCAGCCGCGAAGAACATGGGCAAATACACACCGCTCGTGAAGTGATCCTGAGCCATGACCGGTCTGCGTCGGGCCGCGATTGCCGAAGCGCTGACGTTGTTGGCGCTGTTCGGTCTTGCGATGCCGCTCAAGCACGTCATGGGGATGCCGATGGCCGTTTCGATCGTCGGACCCATTCACGGCTTGGCGTTCATGGTCTTTGTGTGGTTCGTGATTCGCTCCTGGGCAGAGGAGTTGATCAACGCAAAAGGCGCGTTTCGGCTGATCGTCGGGGCGTTCATCCCAATGGGCGGGTTTATCAATGAAAGATGGCTTCGTCGGCAACAGACTGAAAGCGGCTACCAATGACCTATTCGCTCGCCAAAGCGGCGCACATCGTGTCTCTGTTTGTGTGGATTGCAGGAATGGCAGTGGTAGCGCTATCTCTGAAACATCCTGTTCTTGCCTTCATGAAACCGCTGAGAGCCTACGATCGAGCTGTCACCACACCTGCGATGATCCTGGCATGGAGTTTCGGGCTCTTCCTCGCCCTACGCGGCGGCTGGTTTCCGCAGCCGTGGCTCGGACTGAAGATTCTCTTGGTATTGATTCTGTCGGGCATCCATGGCGCCTTAACGGGAAAGCTACGCCGAGCCACGAATGCGCGCAGCGAGCCCGTGGCAGCTGGCCAGTGGTTTCTCCCCATCGGGCTGGCCTTGGTGAGCGGCATTGTAGTGCTCGCGACGCTAAAGCCTTTGACCTGAGCCCTCGAACCTCTTTCAGGAAGATGTAGAGGCCGTCCAGCGAGAAAGAGACGGACTTATGAAGCGTTCGAGGTTCACCGAGGAGCAGATTGTCGGGATCTTGCAGGCTGCGAAGCGGCGCGCGAAGCGCCTCAAGGAACTGGCGATCGAGCGCCGGCGGTTCGGGTACCGGCGTCCAATGACCCTCAGCGGACTTCAGGCCGATAACTGATACCAAGGAGCATTGATAATGACTCATTTGACCGGGTTTGCTTGCCCGCCCGCCAGGCGCGCTTCGCGCAGCGGTGCGTTGTACCGTAAGCGGAGCGCAACGCCGCGGGCGGGCAAGC
>JANQFX010000074.1 GCA_028277725.1 Thiohalocapsa sp. | reverse complement strand
CGCCGTTCACCCTGAGGGTGCGTCCCGATTTGCTGCTGTCCTTCAAGCAACTCAGGCGCTTAGATGCACGACGCAGCGGTCAACTGCTCTTTCTAGGATGACGGACCACTCCCCGCGCTCAGCCTGGCAGGCGAGCCATGACTGACGGCAGCCGACTCGGCCCGCTGGCGCGGCTCGACGCCTGGCTGGCGCTGGTGCGCATGCCGCTGCTGTTCACGGCCTGGTCGAATGTCATTGCGGCGCACCTGATCGCGACCCTCGGCACCCCGCAATGGCGGCTGCTGGGGCTGCAGATCGCCATCGCCAGCTGCCTGTACTGGGCGAGCATGATCCTCAACGACTGCTTCGACCTGGCGCGCGACCGCGAGGCGCATCCACACCGGCCGCTGCCGTCCGGGCGCATTTCAGCCCGCCCGGCCTGGATGGCGGGTTTCGGGCTGCTGGGCCTGGGCGTGCTGCTCGGCGTGGCCGCGGGCCCGGAACCGCTGATGCTGACGCTGCTGCTCGCCGGCGTCATCCTGGCCTACGTCTCCGGCCTCAAGCACCGCGCGCCGGGGCCCGCGTTCCTGGCCCTGGCGCGCTGGCTCAACTGGCTGCTGGGCCTGAGCGCCGGCCTGGTGCTGATCCCGGAGTTGCTGCTGGCGCTGCCGGTGTTGCTCTACACCCTGTCGCTGGCCCTGCTGCACCGCGCCGGGATGGCGCCGGGCCGGCGCTTGGTACGCCGCGCCGTGATCCCGCTGGCGCTGGCCCTGGGCACGATCCTCGGGCTCTACCCGCTGGGTATCCTGACCGACCCCTACGCCCTGGCGCTGACGGCCGTCGGCGGCGCCCTGTTGCTGCGCCGGCTGCTGCGGCTCATGGACGACCCGACCCGCGCCCGCGTGCGCGCCAGCGTCGGCTTCATGCTGCTCTGCATGATCCCGCTGGATGCGCTGCTGCTCGCCGGCGACGGCCAACACCTGGCCGCCGTGCTGCTGCTCCTGCTGCTGCCGCCCATCTGGCTGCTGGGCTATCGCGTTCCGCCGAGCTGAATGCGCCTCATGGGCGGATGAAATCCCGCCCGCCCGCTACCAACTCCCCGCACAACGGACCTATCCATATTTTCGGCCCATGACCAACACCGCATCCAACTTCGACGCCTCCGAGATCCACAAGTTCGAGGAGATCGCCTCCCGCTGGTGGGACCCGGAGAGCGAGTTCAAGCCTCTACACCAGATCAATCCCCTGCGCCTCGGCTATGTTCAGGAGCGGGTGAAGCTCGACGGCAAACAGGTGCTGGACGTCGGCTGCGGCGGCGGCATCCTGGCGGAGTCCATGGCCATGGCCGGCGCCAAGGTCACGGGCATCGACATGGGCGAGGAGCCGCTGCGGGTCGCCGAGTTGCACACGCTCGAGACCGCTGTCGAGGTGGACTACCGACAGATCACCGCCGAGGCCATGGCCGAGGAGATGCCCGGCGCCTTCGACGTGGTCACCTGCATGGAAATGCTCGAGCACGTGCCGGACCCGGGCTCCGTGGTCGCCGCCTGCGCCCGACTGGTGCGCCCCGGCGGGCACGTCTTCTTCTCGACCCTCAACCGCAACCCCAAGAGCTACCTCTTCGCCATCGTCGGCGCCGAGTACATGCTCAAACTGCTGCCCCGCGGCACGCACGACTACGCCCGCTTCATCCGCCCGGCGGAACTGGATCGCTGGATCAGGGCAACGGAGCTGCGCGCCACCGACCTCACCGGGCTGACCTACAACCCCATCAGCGGTGCCTATCGCCTGGACCCGAAGGACATCTCGGTCAACTACATGGCCGCCTGCGTCCGGGACGTCCACGGCTGAGCGAAGGCATGGGCTCCAAGCGGCTCGACATCGCCAACCCGGCGGCGGTGCTGTTCGACCTGGACGGCACCTACGCCGACACCGCCGCCGACATGGGCGCGGCCCTGAACCTGCTGCTCGAGCGCCACGGCCGTGATCCCCTGCCCCCGGCGGACTTCCGGCCGCACGTCTCCAGCGGCGCGCGCGGGCTCATCGGCGCGGGCTTTGATCTCTGGCCGGACGACGACGGCTATGCGGAGCTGCGCACCGAGTACCTGGAACTCTACGCCGCCGACATCTGTCGCCACACCCGCCTCTTCGATGGCATGCAGGCGCTCATCGACGCCCTGGTGGCGCGCGGCCTGCACTGGGGCATCGTCACCAACAAGCCGGGCTGGCTCACCGAACCACTCCTTGAGGCCATGGACCCCAAGCCGGCGCCGGCCGTCGTCGTCAGCGGCGACAGCACGCCACGGGCCAAGCCGCACCCGGAGCCCCTATTGCACGCCTGCCGCGGGCTCGAGGTCGAGCCCGAGCGTTGCCTCTACGTCGGCGACGACCTGCGCGACATCCGCGCCGGGCAGGCCGCCGGCATGGCCACCATCGCCGCCGGCTGGGGCTACCTGGGTACCGAGACGCACCCGCGCGATTGGGGCGCGGACGCCCTTGTGGAGCACCCGCTGACCCTGCTGGCGTGGCTTGACGGTGCGGCATCCAGCTCAGGTGCATGAGCGCGTCCGCACCCGCCGGCCTCGCCGAGTGGCGCTATCCGAACCCGGCCACGGCACCCGGTTCCAGCCTCTATTACAGCATCCGTTTCGCCCCGGAGCCCCTGCGCGACACCCTGGCGGCCCTCGCCGGCTGGCATCGCCAGGTGCACGCGGTGCTCGACGAGGTCTCGGACCCCGGCGTCGCGCGACTCAAGCTCGACTGGTGGCGCGACGAGGCCCGTCGCACCATCGCCGGCGCGCCTCGGCACCCGCTAAGTCACCTGCTCTCGGCAAGCACCAAGACGCATGGATTACCGGAGGCGGCGTTCATCGGCATCGTGGATCGAGTCGAGGCCGAACTCCGACGGCAGCGACCGGCGGACGCCCGGGCGCTGCGGGTGCACGACCTCGCCGACCAGGGCGCCCTGTTCGAACTCATGGCCCGCTGCCATGGCCGATCCGATGCGGCGACGCTCACCGCAGCACGCGAGACAGGCGCCTGGTGCGCGGCGGTGCGCCGCCTGCGCGACGCGGGCCTGCTTCTGCGCCGGGGCCGCACCCTGTTACCGACGGACCGGCTCGACGCCCTGGGGCTCGGCGTGGAGGCCCTGGCAGACCCGACGCAACGGCACCGCCTGCCGACGCTACTGGCGCCGGTCGCGATCGAGCTGACCAATACCGCGCCCAAGGCGACCCGAACCCTGCCGCGGACGCTGCGTATTCAGCGGTCGATCCATCGAGCCCTGCTCGTTGAGCTGCGCCGCAGTGACCTGGACGTGGCCGATCAGCGCATCGGCCTGACGCCGCTACGCAAGCTCTGGATCGGCGTCACCACGCGCTGATGGGGCCAGAGCCGGCGCCGCACCCCTGCAGGTTCCATCCATGCGCCCATCCCGCGGCCCGGTGACTGCTAGAATCCCGAGTCATTCACTCACCGACGCCCAAGCATCACAGACCGCAGATCGCCCATGGATATCCTCCTCGCCAACCCCCGCGGCTTCTGTGCCGGAGTCGATCGCGCCATCGACATCGTCGAGCGCGTGCTCGAACTCTTCGGCGCGCCCGTCTACGTCCGCCACGAGGTCGTGCACAACCGCTACGTGGTCGAGGACCTCCGCTCCCGCGGCGCCGTCTTCGTCGACGACCTGGACCTGATTCCGCGCGGCGCGGTCTGCATCTTCAGCGCCCACGGCGTCTCGCAGGAGGTGCGCGCCGAGGCCGATGCGCGCGGACTGCGCATATTCGACGCCACCTGCCCGCTGGTGACCAAGGTGCACCTGCAGGTGGCACGGCACTGCAGGGCCGGCTTCGACGTGGTGCTCATTGGTCACCGCGGCCACCCGGAGGTTGAGGGCACCATGGGGCAGTGCGCCGCCGATGGCGGGCGCATGCACCTGGTGGAGACGATCGACGACGTCGCCACGCTGAGCATCGCGGACCCGGACAGGGTCGCCTACGTCACCCAGACCACACTCTCGGTGGACGACACGGCCGGCATCATCGAGGCCCTGCGGACGCGCTTCCCGAACCTCACCGGCCCCAAGAAGAGCGACATCTGCTACGCCACCCAGAACCGCCAGGACGCGGTACGCGACCTCGCCGCACGCGCCGACCTGATTCTGGTGGTGGGCTCCACCACCAGCTCCAACTCCAACCGGCTACGCGAGTTGGCCGAGAAGCAGGGTAAGACAGCCTATCTGATCGACGGCGCCGACGACATCCGCCGCGAGTGGCTCAGCGACCGCCCCCGCGTCGGTCTCACCGCCGGCGCCTCGGCACCCGAGCTGCTGGTGGAGCAGGTCATACAGCGGCTGCGCGACTGGGGCGCGGGCGAGATCGAGGAGCAGAGCGGCCTCCGCGAGAACGTCACCTTCGCCGTGCCCAAGGAATTGCAACGGCCGGCCGGCAGGACCAGCTGACCGCTGGCATCGACCAGCAGGAATCGAAAAGACACGTATGAGCCAGAACGCCAGCACCGACGTCCTGATCATCGGCGGTGGGGTCATCGGCCTGATGACCGCCCGCGAACTCGCCCTCGCCGGCGCCGACGTGGCCTTGGTCGAAATGGGCGGCACCGGCCGCCAGGCCAGCTGGGCCGGCGGCGGCATCCTGTCGCCGCTCTACCCCTGGCGCTTCGCCGGCGCGGTCAACGCCCTGGCCGCCTGGAGCCAGCGCGCCTACCCGGAGCTGTGCCAAGCGCTGTTCGAGCGCTCCGGGATCGACCCCGAGTACGCGGCCTCCGGGCTCCTGATCCTGGACCCGGAGGAACGCGCCGAGGCGCTGGCCTGGGCGACCGCCGAGGACGCCACGGTCGAGGAGATGGACATCGAGCGCATCGAGCGCGAGGAGCCGGGACTGGCGACCAAGACGCGTTCCGCGCTCTGGTTTCCAGACGTCGGCCAGGTGCGCAACCCCCGCCTCACCAAAGCCCTGCACGCGTCCATCGCGCCCGATGTGCACATCCGCGAACACGAAGAAGTGCTCCAGCTCAGTGTCGAGAACGGCCGTACGACGGGTGTGCGCACCACCGCTGGCGAGATCCAGGCTGAGCGCGTCGTCGTCTGTACCGGCGCCTGGACGGCCGACCTGCTTGGCAAGCTCGGCCGTAAGCCGGACATCCAGCCGGTACGCGGGCAGATGATCCTGTTCCACGCCAAACCGGGTCAGATCCGACATATGAGCCTGCTCCGGGAGCGCTACGTCATCCCCCGGCGCGACGGCCGCGTACTGATCGGCAGCACCCTGGAGGACGTCGGCTTCGAGAAGCGCACCACGGCGGAGGCCAAGGAAGAGCTGTACCGGACCGCCATCGAGATGTTCCCGCTGCTCAAGCGCACCCCCATCGAGGACCACTGGGCCGGACTTCGCCCGGGCTCGCCGAGCGGCATTCCCTACATCGGCCCCTTTCCCGAGGTCGATGGGCTCTACGTCAACGCCGGCCACTACCGCAACGGCCTGGTCACCGGGCCGGCCTCGGCGCGCCTGCTGGCGGACCTGCTCCTCGGCCTTGAGCCCATCTTGCCGCCCTCGGCCTATGGCCTCGAGGCACCGCGACCATGACCGGGAAGGCCTCCATCCCCGAAAACGAGGCCCCTTCTGGAACCGCCCGGAGTGCTTGCCGCAACGGCGCTGATGTTCTATCCTTCTCGGCTTGCTCAGGGACAGCGCCCTGCCCTTGAGGCATCCCATGGCCTGGCTACGTGGGGCTTCTCGCTCGGTGCCAGGTCCAAGGCGCAGCGTCCCGAACGCACCCCGACGATGCCGGTGTAGCTCAGTTGGTAGAGCAACGCATTCGTAATGCGTAGGTCAGCGGTTCGAATCCGCTCACCGGCTCCATACAATCAGGACGTTGCGAGAAACCGGCCTAGCGCCGGTTTTTTCGTAAGTGCCTTGGGTGCAGGCAGCGGACACTGCCCTCCCCGATACGGTAGGGGCCGGTCCGCGGGCCACCGCTCCTCGCCGGGCACTTTCGTTGGAGTCCTGCCCGACGCCAACCTGCCTTGATCATAGTTCCGGCCAACAAGCGCGCCCAGGGCTTGTAGCGGCGGCGCGGGAATCGGTGGACTTCGCTATCGCTCGTCCACCCTACAGTCCGGCGCGATGATCAAGCCCCGCCAACCCACCGCCCCCCTGCATCGTCAGAAGGGTATGTTCCTGTCCTCGTCGAACGCGCTGGACGCGTCCTCTGCCACGACATTCCCATCCGCATCACGCGCACACTCCCACTCGTGCAACAGCTCGTAGTAGCCGTTCTGCAACAACCAGACCGGGTCCGCGTTACGGGCGATGTACTCATCGACAGGCATCCCATCAATGGTCGGCGGGCGCAGCACACGCACCTGTTTGCCCCTGATGAAGACCGTTTGATAGAGCTCCCGATTCAACTTCTTCTGCCGCTTCTCCGCAGCCGTCAACTCGCGCTTGCCCGCTCTACGGGTCTTGGACTTCGACTTGGACATATCGATCGAATGTTAAGGACATCGGCCGTGATCCTGGCCATGAGCGACGGCGACGAGGGTGCTCCCCCTGCCTACGCTGCTTGCCGTCATCGCCGGATTTGCCTGGAACTGTGATGGGCTTCTGCACTCCGGGTGGACAACCTCCGATGACCTCCGCTACCACCGCGATTCTCGAATCCGGCTCGCTCAACCTGTGCCCGCCGCCCGTTGCCGCGCCGGAGCGCAGCGACTGCGCGGCAATGGGCGGCGGGCCGAGGCGCTAGTTAGCTGCTTCTTTGTCTCGCAACAAACGCGGAGGCAAAGATACAATCTTGCGATTGGAGGTATTTTGCCGCTGACGAAGCGCTTCGCAAATGCGGTTGAGGTCATGACCGTACTTTGCGGAATGTTCGGCCCGGGACCTGCGGATTTCGGAAACAATCGGATCGTCGTGCATAGCTACAAACCTAACTCCTCTGGAGAGCAGAGTGTCGGACACGCGAAACCTTGGCTTTCAACCACGTCCGTTATCTGCGCCTTGGTTTCGGCGTTGTTGATTTGCTTGAAATTCCAGGGGAGCAAATAGTGCATGCCCGCTGCCGCAGCGATGCAGATATGGGGTGCATCCTCTTCACTGCCTGCGGGAACGGCCCGGCATTCAAGTAACTGCCTAGATCTTTCGCACGGTCAGAGACGTCGAGCGAGGGCACACCCTCCGCGATCTCCAGGCGCTTAGCAGCGGCAGTAGGGTCTCCCCTCGCGATCTCATCTTCGACGAGTGCAGAAATGAAGAGCTCGTAACGACTGTGGTTCTCACTCCACCATTCAGCGGTCAGCGCTTGCCGGGCGGCGATAACCAAATCGCGGCTAGGTCGCGACGCCAGGTAGCTGATCATCAAAGACCCAACGTAAACCTTAACATGCATGATGTTTCGGTTGGTCTGGATGGACAGCTAACGCTGCAAATCAGCCGCGCGAGGTACGCGCGTCGGCTGGATCTGCCTTGTTATGCTATGCCTTACTTAATGTATTTTCCGATTTCCATTGAACCGTGAAAAATACCTAGAATTTCGACAGCATCTTGCTTGATGAGATAGGCAATCCTGTAATGACCGTATAGAAGAATTCTTATTTGCCCATCTCGTTCATCACGGTATTTGTAGCCGATCTCCGGAAAGCACTCTAGAATTTGTGTTTTCTCATATATTCCTTCTATTACGTTCTGAGCAGCCATGGGATCGTCTTCCGATATGTAGTCGTAGATATCTCGAAGCCAATTTACAGCTTGCTCTGTCCATCTTATTTCTGCCACTCGCCAATCCTGCGCTTCATTTCATCATTTGAAATTTTGCTTCCCTCCCTCGAGTCTTTTAATCCAGACGCGATCATTTGCTCAAAGGCAAGCTCTCTGAGGATTTCTTCATACGTTGCATCTTCAGGCTGACTTTGAATCACATCAGCCATTCTTTCTTTCGCAGCGGACATGGTTCACCTCTTCAAGTTTCTTGGCATCCGGCGTAGCGACTCCGGTTACCCGGAGCCCCCGCCACAGTCCCGCGCCGCTGGGGTCACGCCGCTGGGGTCAAGTCTTGCTTTTTGCTCCGTACCCCTTTCGAGCGATGCGACTGACCTGCGCGTAGTGTAGCCCGAAGAACGCGCCGATCTCCTTCAGCGTGTAGCCCCCGCTCGCGCAGGCCGCGGCGATCGCCCCATCTCGATCGCGACAGATGCGGGCGTACTCGACTAGAGGCTTGGGCTTCGGGCGGCGCTGGGCGCGGGGGACTTCCGCGAGATCGCGCTCGGGCGGCATCTTCCGCCGAACGCCTTCGACGAAGGTCTCCGAGCCGAGAAAGATCTGGTGTCGTAGCTGCTCCCAAGGCCCCGGCTCGCCGATGCCATCCTCAGACGAACTTGCGATAGGCCGAGACCGCCGCGCGCTTGGTTCCCCCGAACATCGAGAGCAACCAGTCCCGAAGCAGCCACGGCGGACAGGGTGCTTCTCCCAGCGTGGCCCGATAGCTGCCCCAATGCCAAACCTCGGGCCGCGCCACCATCCGCGCTCGCACCGGATTCAGCACCACGTAACGAGAGAGCTCCGTCAGATAGGACTCCTTCTGCACGATGATCGCCTTGTAGCGCCCTTGAAAGACGTGCCCGCAGCGTCCGCGCTGCGCGTTGAATCGCTGCGTGTAAACACTGTTCAGTTGCCGCATCCCCTTGGAGAGATTCCCGTCGGGCGTCTCGACCAGGAGGTGGTAGTGGTTGGTCATCCGGCAGTAAGCGTGCGCCCACCAGTTAAAGCGCTCGCACACATCCCCGAACACCGCCAAGAACGCTAGTCGGTCGGTGTCGCCCCGGTAGATGTCTTCCCGCCCATCGCCGCGCGAGGTGACGTGGTAGAGCGCTCCGGGAAGCTCAATGCGCAACGGCCTTGCCATGCCCAAAGGCTAGCAGGCCCGACGTGCCCCCCATGACCCCGGCTTCGTTCGTGACCCCGGCTTCGCTACCGCAAGACATCGATGCGATATGCGAAGCAGTACCCGTCCGCTTTAATGTCGTCTCGGAAGTCGACGCGAACTTTCTTGCCGGTGGCGAGCGCTAGCTGCGCCTGGTCGAACATCCTGTAAGCCTTGACGGCATCGATATCGCCCAGCGACTCGTCGCAGTCGAAAGTAAGCCAGCCGCCCTTACATGACGACAACTTGGACTTGGGATTCTCCGTAAGTTGAGCCATACAGCCGCCGAAACTGTAAGCATCGACCAACGTCCGCTTAATATGCGCGAAGACGTAGCTGGTCTCCGCCGTCGTCGATCCGACGAGCGCTAGCGAGGCTCCGGTGAAGGCGAACATATTCAGCGTGAGGGTAAGCATGAGCTTGCGCATCGGAGTCTCTCCTGTTCTAGTTTCAGTCGGTTTGGAGTCCGAGATTATACGACGGGCAAGGCCGTCGACTCCTTGGTCGCCGCCTTGAGCTGTAGCGGAGCGGATGAATAAATTATGCAAATTGGGATGACAAGTACCTATAATAGCGTATCAGACGCAACGAATGCGTCAATGCGAACTCCAACCGCTGCCGGCCATGGAGAGCGAAGCGAAGGCCGGTAGTCCCCGGTAGGCGCAGGCGCGTGCGTATCGCCGCAGTGGCATAGGGACGATAGTCCAGAAGCCCCGGAGGCGATATGCAAAGCGCATCCGACACGCCGTCAAGCTATTCGCGCAGGGTTGGTGCGCAGCCCAAGCGCAGCCTTTCGCCGCCGCTTGTGGCGGGTGTGACCGACATGCCGGTCACACCCGGTCGCCCTCCGTCAGCCCCAGCAGCGAGGCGCTCTAGAGCGCCCCTGGCCAGAAAGAGAGCATAGCTCTTTTTTGGCCAGAAATCCTCCGGGACCAAACATCTAAGCAACTAATGTAAATTGCTTCTGGTGCTGAGATATACCCTAACAGGCTTCCTCCGGCCCCGGTTTTCCTGCTGGTTCTCCTCCCTAGCGGGCCAAGATCGTGCGCCAGCCAGTTCGGTTCGGCAAACATCCCCAGCAAAAATTAGTGCCGTTGTAGCGGAATGGTTCTTCAGTTAAGCAGCCGGCTAAATAGTAAATTGGATGATATCCAGCTGGAAGCTCAATCGGATACCATCCCGTTGCCGTCTCTTCCGTACTTGATATCTGGTCGATTCCCCATGCCGAGAAAGTTCTCCATGTACCGCCACGGGGGCAACTGACGGGATAGGTACCCGAATCAATGCAACCATACGGTGAAATAGTAAGCCTACTACCGTTTGCATCGATCAATTCCATGCGGGCGGTTTTTGGCAACGCTCCGCCAATGAAGCAAAGGGAGTTGACATATTCCCCGAGATAATTCACATGCACCCACAGACGAGTCTGAGCCTCCGCCGCTATTGATCCAAACAACAAGAATAGCCCCGCGGCCAACGCCGCCGCCCTTGACCTTCTCGCGACAAAAAGTACCGTTTTTCTATCCAATGCCATGAGATGTGGACCTATAGGATATCGAGGCTCTTTGCTCAACAGCTACTTGGAGCGGCGCTTAGGTCTTGGTACTTGGGCGGGGTCCTAGGTTGTCTACTAAGCTTGCAGCTAGTGTAGCGCATATTTCGATACACACAATCCTGCCATGGGAATTTTGGGCCATGTCAGGGAAAGTACGCCAGAGTCACTAGGGAATGGGCCAGGGCAATCGCATCAGATTGTTACGATATGCTTTTGGACTCTGCCTGAGGAATATTCCACAATCCACTGAAAATATTTGTATTGTGGAGTTGTGGTCA